>LJCW01000389.1 GCA_001298555.1 Actinobacteria bacterium OV450 | reverse complement strand
GGCCCTGGGCTCGGGCCGCGGCGAGGGCGCAGGCGGCGGCACGGGCTTCGGGGCCGGCGGCGGGGGTTCCGGAGCGGGCGGCGGAGTCGGCTTGGGGGTCGGCTTCGGCGCGGGCTTCGGCGGCGGGGTCGGCGTGGGTGTGGGCGTCGGGGCGGGGGTCGGCTCCGGCGGGCACGGCGGGGGGGGCGACGGGCAGTGGTGGCCGCCGTGCCCGCCGCCTCCGTGGTGTCCGCCGTGGCCGTTTCCGTGCCCGTCGCCGTGCCCCTCGCCGTGATGTCCGCCACCCCGGCCGCCTGCGGCGGAGCTGCTTCCGGCCACCGCGACCAGCTCGACGGCGCCCGAGCCGTCCCCGGCGTCGATCGTCGCGTAGGCGCAGCTATCAGCCACGGCCGGCGTGGCGGACAGCGCCGCCCACAGCAGGACCGGGACCACCAGCAGGCGTCTGGTACAGGCTCTGTTCACCCGGGGAGCATGGGCCCACGTGCGCCCGCGCACGCGGAGGTCGGCCCTGGTTCGCCTGAACGGGTGGCGCGGGGACCGTAGATGTTTGAGCCACGGAATGCACTATTCCGGTCATGTGGATGCACATTCCCAAAAGCGACTTGTCGGTTTCGGTCATTCGCTGCGGGATGGGCCGGGGAGGCCTTTGGTGTGTGATGAAGAACGGATCACCAATTTCCGCTTTTGCTCGCTCCGTTGGGCAATGATCAGTACATTCGGCTCGGACAGGCGTCCGACTCCGGACGACCGCACAGGATTACGGCTTGGAGACCCCGATGGAGCGCCCCGCCTGGGCCCCGCCAGGCATCGACATATCGGTGCCGAGCGTGTCCCGCATCTACGATTACTACCTGGGCGGCTCCCACAACTTCGAGGTCGACCGCCAGGCCGCCCGCCGCGCCATGGAGTTCCTGCCGGGCCTGCCCAAGATCATGCAGGCCAACCGGGCCTTCATGCGCCGCGCCGTCCGCTACGCCGTGGCCCAGGGCGTCACCCAGTTCCTCGACATCGGCTCCGGCATCCCCACCTTCGGCAACGTCCACGAGATCGCCCGGGCCGCCAGCCCCGAAGCCCGCGTGGTCTACGTGGACCACGACCCGGTGGCCGTCGCCCACAGCCGCGCCGTCCTCGCCGGCGACGAGCACACCGGCATCGTCGCCGCCGACCTGCGCAAGCCCCACGACATCCTCGCCGCCCCGGAGGTCGCGCGGCTGCTCGACCTCGAGCGCCCCGTCGCCCTGCTGCTCGTCGCCGTCCTGCACTTCCTTGAGGACGCGGACGACCCGCACGCCGCCGTCGCCCGGCTGCGCGACGCGCTGGCCCCCGGCAGCCTGCTGGTCCTCACGCACGCCTCCTACGAGGGGATCCCGCTCTCGGAGGAGGTCGCGGCCGGGACGGTCGGCGTCTACCGGGACATCCGCAACCCGCTCGTGATGCGCAGCGGCGAACAGATCACCCGCTTCTTCGACGGCTTCGAGCTGGTCGAGCCGGGCGTCGTGTCCATGCCGCTGTGGCAGCCCGAGGGCACCGAGGACCCGGACGACGCGGAGGCGCCCGAGGACCCGTACGCCTTCTCGGGCTTCGGCGGAGTGGGACGCAAGGCGTGAGATCTGCGGCCGCGGTGCCCTCCGGCACACCGACCCCGAAGAACACGGGACCCGCGCAGGGTGCGCAGCCCCCGGTCCCGCTGACAGGCCCGCCGACGCCGGCGGGCCCTGCCGCGTTGCGGAGCGGGCTGGAGGACCGGATCGGGCGCTTCGCGACCATCTGGGGACGGGCGATCTTCCCCGTCACCGCGACCTCGCTGACCCGCGTCGAGTTCGAACAGCACCTCATACCCCTCGCCCGGACCCTCGCCGAAGCCCTGCACGCCCGGCCCTTCGACGCCGGCGTCGCCCAGCGGGTGGGGGCCGAACTCGTCGCCGTGCACTGCACCGACCCCGAGGCCCTGGCCGGCACGCTCGGCGTCGTCGAGTCGTACCTCGTGCTCTACTGCGGACCCGACGGCGTCGGGGTGGAGGGCACCGAGGAGTACCGCTCGCGCTGCGCCCGTCTGCAGCACGGGATCGCGGCCGGATTCGCCCGCGCCCTGCGCGAGCGCACCCTGCGGGAGCAGGAGGCCATCGCCCGCTCCGCGCTGACCGCCCGCATCGACGCCCAGCAGGCCCTGCACGCCAGCGAGGAACGCTTCAAGGCGGTCTTCGAGGGCGCGGCGGTCGGCATCGGCATCGCCGACCTCGAAGGCAACGTCCTGGAGGTCAACGACGCACTGCTGCAGATGTTCGGCGGCATGGGCGGGCACGTCCGCGGCCGCAACGTCAGCGAGTGGGGCCACCCCGACGACGCCCCGCACGTCTGGCGGATGTACGGCGAACTCGTCCGCGGCGAGCGTGAGAGCTACCGCGTGGAGAAGCCGTACTACCGCCACGACGGGACCGTGCTGTGGACCAACCTGACGGTGTCGCTGCTGCGCGACGCCGAGGGCGTGCCCCAGTACCAGCTGGCTCTGATGGAGGACACCACCGAGCGCCGGCTGCTGAACCTGCGCCTGCGCTACGAGGCCACCCATGACGCCCTGACCGGGCTGCCCAACCGCACGCTGTTCTTCGAACGCCTCGAAAAGGCCCTGAGCGGGGCCGGCGGCAGCCGCTTCGGCCTCTGCTACCTGGACCTCGACGGGTTCAAGGCGGTCAACGACAGCCTCGGCCACTCGGCGGGCGACCGGCTCCTGGTGGAGGTCGCCGACCGGCTGCAGAGCTGCGCGACCGGCCCCGGCGAGGTCGTCGCACGGCTCGGCGGCGACGAGTTCGTGGCGCTGACCACCGGCTCGGACACCGAGGAGAAGGTGACCGAACTGGCCGTCCGGATCCTGTCCGCCCTGTCGGTGCCCATCCGGATCGAGGGCCGCGAGCTGTCGGTCCGCGGCAGCATCGGCATCGTCGAGGGCCCGGCCGGCGAGCGCACCGCGGCGGAGGTGCTCCGCAGTGCCGACATCACCATGTACCGGGCCAAGGCGGCCGGCGGCAACCGCTTCGAGTTCGCCGACGCCGAGGCCGACGCCCGGGCCATCACCCGCCACGGTCTGACCAACGCCCTCCCGGCGGCCCTGGAGCGCGGCGAGTTCTTCATCGAGTACCAGCCGCTGGTCCACATGCACGACGGCAGCGTCCACGGCGCGGAGGCCCTGGTCCGCTGGTCGCACCCGCAGTACGGGGTCCTCGGCCCGGACCGCTTCATCCCGCTCGCCGAACGGACCGGGCTGATCGTGCCGCTCGGCCGCTGGGTCCTGGAGGAGGCCGTCCGTCAGGCCCGCAACTGGCAGCGCCAGCACGGCGGGTCCACCCTGCGGATCAACGTCAACCTCTCGCCGACCCAGCTCCACCACCCCGGCCTGGTCGCCGACACCGTCGCGGTGCTGGAGAACTCGGGCCTCGCTCCGGGCGCGCTGTGCCTGGAGGTCACCGAATCGGCCCTGATCGGCGCCGACGACGAACTACTGGAACCGCTGCGCCGGCTCGCAGCCCTCGGCGTGGATATCGCGCTCGACGACTTCGGCACCGGCTACTCGAACCTGGCCAACCTGCGGCGCCTGCCGGTCAGCGTCCTGAAGCTGGACCGCTCCTTCACCAAGGGGATGCAGCAGCAGCCCGCCAACCCGGTCGACGTCAAGATCGTGGAGGGCATCGTCGCCCTGGCCCACAGCCTCGAACTCGCGGTCACGGTCGAGGGCGTGGAGACCGGCGCCCAGGCCGCCCAGCTGCGCGACCTCGGCTGTGACACCGCCCAGGGCTGGTACTACGCACGCCCCGGCGCCCCCGACCGCATCCACACGCTCTCGCTCTCGGACGCCGTGCCCACACCCTCCTGACGCCACCGCCCCGCAGCGCACGAGCCGGAACCCGGAACCGAGCCCCCTCCGGAGCCGGCGGCCCGATCCGGAGGCCGGAGCGGCCGCGGAGGCCGGGCCGGTCAGTCCAGGCCGGCCTCCGTTCCCCGGCCGGGCGTCCGGACGGCGGCCAGGACCCGCTCGTACCGCCGTGACGAGTCGGCCAGGACCTCGGCGGCCACCGGCAGCCGTTCCGCGCCGTACCCGTCGAGCGCTTCCTCACCGGCCTGCCCGGCGAGGGCTGCGGTCAGCGTCCGGCCGAGGGCGGCCGCGTCCTGGATGCCGGTGTTCATGCCCAGCCCGCCGGCTATGGGGTGGACGTGCGCGGCGTCCCCCGCGAGGAACGTCCGGCCCTCCCGTATCCGGGTGGCCATGCGGACGTTGACCCGCCAGGCGGAGAGCCAGGTGGCATCCGCGAGCCGGATCCCCGGCATCCGGGCATGCCGGTCGAAGAGCCGCTGGAAGCTCTCCAGCGAGGGCGGCAGCAGTTCACCGTGCTCGTCCGCCTCGGGGGAGGCCTGGAGCTGGAAGGTGTCCGTCCCCGGCATGGGACAGAGCAGTATCCCGCCGCCTTCCGAGGTGAACCACTGGTGCCAGAAGTCCCGGCTGAGCCCGGGTGCCCTGACGTCCCCGACGACCATCGCGGGCTCCTCCTCCCCACTGCCTTCGAAGGGAATGCCGAGGAGTCTGCGGGTGGTGCTGCGCCCGCCGTCGCACCCGGCGAGGTAGGCCGCTGCGATCGCAGTGCCGTCCGCCAGCTCCGCGCGGACCCCGGCCGCGTCCTGGGTGATCCCGGCGAGCCGGGATCCGTACTCGACCTGCACGCCCAGGCCGGCGAGCCGGTCGCGCAGAGCCTCTTCGATCTGCCACTGCCCTATCAGCAGGCCGGCGCCGGGCATGGGGGTGTCGTTGACGTGTGCTCCGTCGAAGTACTTGCGCAGGACCACCTCGCTGCTGCCGATGGCGGTCAGGGGCTCGGCCACGCCCAGCCTTTCGAGAACCGCGAGGCTGCTCGGCCAGAGCCCCTTGCCGCGGGACTCGCGGTGCGGCGCGGTACGTCCCTCGATGACGCGGACGGCGGCTCCGCGCAAGGCGAGTTCGCAGGCCAGGGTCAGTCCCGTGGGGCCGGAGCCCGCGATCAGTACGTCGGTCATCGGATGTCCTCTCCTCGTCGATGTACTCGTCGATGTACTCGTCGATGTCTCAAGGAAAGCGGCTCCCCACCAAAAATGCAACCCGGTTAAGAAAATTACCCGGTCACGAATTCGTGCTACGCTGTGCGCATGGAGAACACGACGGGTCTGCGCGAGAACAAGAAGCTCCGTACGCGTCGCCAGCTGGCGGCCACGGCGCTGGAACTCTTCCTGGAACGGGGCTTCGACGCCGTGTCGGTGGCGGACGTCGCCGCCGCGGCCGAGGTCTCCAAGCCCACCCTCTTCCGGTACTTCCCCACCAAGGAGGACCTGGTGCTCGACCGGTTCGCCGACCACCAGGACGAGGCGGCCCGCATCGTGCGCGACCGCTCTGCCGGCCAGACGCCGGTGGGCGCGGTGCGCGCGCACTTCCTCGCGGCCCTCGCCGAGCGTGACCCGATCACCGGACTGTGCGACCACCCCGGGGTGCTCGCCTTCCAGCGGCTGCTCTACTCCACCGCCAGTCTGGAGGGCCGGATGTCCCACTACACCGACCGCGAGGTGGAGCTGCTCGCCGCCGTACTCGAATCGGAGTCGGTCCGCCCGCTCGCCGCCCGGCTGGCGGCAGCGCACCTGGTGGCGGTCCGCCATGAGCTGGGCAGGGAGAACTATCGCCGCATGGATGCCGGTCAGAGCGCCGACGAAGCGCACCCGGCCGCAGTGGCCGACGCCGACGAGGCCTTCGCGATGCTGGCCGACGGGCTCGACAAGGCCCTCCCCATAGCCGGGTAGCCGGGCCGGCGTCCTTCCCGTAGCCGGGTGGCCGGGCCTGCGCCCTTCCCGTAGCCGGGTGGCCGGGCCGGCGCCCTCCCGGGTTCAGGTGCGCGAGGCGGTGGGGTCAGCCCAGGAGCATCCGCTTCAGTTCGCGCGCCGCGCGTGGGGGAGCGACGTCCGTGCGGTGCGCCAGGGCGATCGTGCGGCGCAGGGGAGAGCCCGCCAGCGGCGTCGCCCGCAGCCCCGGTCCGCCGTGGTCGACGACCATCGCCGGGACCACCGCCACGCCGAGCCCCGCCCGGACGAAGCCCAGGACCGCGTCCATCTCCCCGCCCTCCACGGTGAACACCGGCTCGAACCCCTCCGCCCGGCAGGCGGCCACCGTCAGGTCCCGCAGGTCGTAACCGTGGCGGAACATCACCATCGGCTCGTCGCGCAGTGCGGACACCGTGAGCGGGCCGCCGTCCGCCGGAGGGGGCAGCTCGGCAGAGGACACCACCACCAGGTCCTCCGTCAACAGCTCCACGGTGGTCAGCGCCGGAGCCGAGGGCGGCAACGGCAGGGTGATCAGGGCCAGGTCCAGAGCCCCGCGCGCGAGCTCCCGCACGAGGTCCAGCGAACCGCTCTCCTCGATCAGCAGCTCGATCCCCGGGTGTGCGGTGTGGAAGGCGCGCAGCACACCCGGCAGCAGGCCCGTGCACACGCTCGGCGTCGCCCCCAGCCGCACCCGCCCCCGGCGCAGCTGCGCAAGCTCCTGGACCTCCAGTCGTGCGGTGTCCGCATCCGCCAGGATCCGCCGCGCCAGTGGCAGCAGCGCCTCCCCCGCATCGGTGAGCGCGATGTTTCCCCGCGCCCGGCTGAACAGCTCCGCCCCCAGCTCCCGTTCGAGCGCCTTGATCTGCTGCGAGAGCGAGGGCTGGGCGACGTGCACCCGCTGCGCGGCCCGGGTGAAGTGCCGGGTCTCGGCAACGGCCACGAAGTACAGGAGCTGCTGGAACTGCATCGGCCCAGCATACCCCGTACATAGGAACGGCCTATCGGGATCAGCGTCATCATGTCTTGGACCTCTCGGGACTTTGGTCCTTACCGTCGAGGACATGGCTCTGGCAACGCGGACGGGCCGACGACCGTCCACCACGCGCACGCTCTGGGACTCCACCGTCGGCAAGAAGTCCGTGATGGCGGTGTCCGGGCTGATCATGCTCGGATATCTGGTCGTCCACATGCTCGGCAACCTCAAGATCTTCTTCGGGGCGGACGAGTTCAACGGCTACGCCCACTGGCTGCGCACCCTCGGCTCCCCCTTCCTGCACCACGAGTGGGCCCTGTGGATCGTCCGCGTGGTCCTGGTCGCCGCCGTCGTCGCCCACGCGGTGTGCGCGTACCAGCTCAGCCGCCGCGACATCAAGGCGCGCCCGGTGAAGTACGCCCACAAGCGCCGCAGCGCGAGCTACGCCACCCGCACGATGCGCTGGGGCGGGATCATCCTCGCCCTCTTCATCGTCTGGCACCTCCTCGACCTCACCACCCTCACCGTCAACGAGCGCGCGTGGGCCGGCCACCCCTACGAGAACGTCCTCGCGACCTTCTCCACCTGGTACGGCAACACCGTCTACATCGTGGCGATGGCCGCTCTCGGCCTGCACGTCCGGCACGGCTTCTGGAGCGCCGCCCAGACCCTCGGCGCGGGCAACGCCCGCCGCGAGCGGACGCTGAAATTCCTGGCCAACGCCCTGGCCCTCGTCCTCTTCGCGGGCTTCGTGTCCGTCCCCGTCGCCGTCATGACCGGAGTGGTGAGCTGACATGAGCACCGACCACGCCCACACCGACCACGCCCACACCGACCACGCCCACACCGACCACACCCACACCGACCACACCCACACCGACTACACCGACTATGCCACCGGCGAGCCGATCACCGACACGAAGGCCCCCGCCGGCCCCATCGCCGAACGCTGGGACCGCCGCCGCTTCGAGGCCAAACTCGTCAACCCGGCCAACCGCCGCAAGCACACCGTCATCGTCGTCGGCACCGGCCTGGCCGGTGGCGCAGCCGGTGCCACCCTCGCCGAACAGGGCTACCACGTCGTCCAGTTCTGCTTCTCCGACTCCCCCCGCAGGGCCCACTCCATCGCCGCCCAGGGCGGGATCAACGCGGCCAAGAACTACCGCAACGACGGCGACTCCGTGCACCGCCTGTTCTACGACACCGTCAAGGGCGGCGACTTCCGTGCCCGCGAGTCCAACGTCCACCGTCTCGCCCAGATATCCGTCGAGATCATCGACCAGTGCGTCGCCCAGGGCGTCCCCTTCGCCCGCGAGTACGGCGGCCTCCTCGACACCCGCTCCTTCGGCGGGGTCCAGGTCTCCCGCACCTTCTACGCCCGCGGCCAGACGGGCCAGCAGCTCCTCCTCGGCGCCTACCAGGCGCTGTCCCGGCAGATCGCCGCCGGGAACGTCGAGATGCACGCCCGCACCGAGATGCTCGACCTCATCACGGTGGACGGAGTGGCCCGCGGGATCGTCGCCCGCGACCTCGTCACCGGGAAGATCTCCACCCACTACGCCGACGCCGTCGTCCTCGCCTCCGGCGGCTACGGCAACGTCTTCTACCTCTCCACCAACGCCATGAACTCCAATGCGACCGCCGTCTGGCGGGCGCACCGGCGCGGTGCCTACTTCGCCAACCCCTGCTTCACCCAGATCCACCCCACCTGCATCCCGCGCACCGGCGACCACCAGTCCAAGCTCACCCTGATGAGCGAGTCCCTGCGCAACGACGGCCGCATCTGGGTCCCCAAGGCCCAGGGCGACACCCGCCCCGCCGCCGAGATCCCCGAAGCGGAGCGCGATTACTACCTGGAGCGGATCTACCCCTCCTTCGGCAACCTCGTGCCCCGCGACATCGCCTCCCGCGCCGCCAAGAACGTCTGCGACGAGGGCCGCGGCGTCGGCCCGGGCGGCCAGGGCGTCTACCTCGACTTCGCCGACGCCATCCGCCGCATGGGCCGGGACAAGGTCGCCGAGAAGTACGGCAACCTCTTCGAGATGTACGAGCGGATCACCGCGGAGAACCCGTACGAGGTCCCCATGCGGATCTACCCCGCCGTGCACTACACGATGGGCGGCCTGTGGGTCGACTACGACCTCCAGACCACCGTCCCCGGTCTCTTCGCCATCGGCGAAGCCAACTTCTCCGACCACGGGGCCAACCGCCTCGGCGCCTCCGCCCTGATGCAGGGCCTCGGAGACGGCTACTTCGTGCTCCCCTCCACCATCAACGACTACCTGGCCCGCCACCCCCACCGGGAAGCCGTCGACGACAGCCACCCCGAGGCCGCGGCCGCGGTCCGCGAGACCCGCGACTGCCTCGCCAAGCTGCTCGCCGTCGACGGGGACCGCACGCCCGACTCCTTCCACCGCGAGATCGGCGAGCTCATGTGGGAGTACTGCGGCATGTCCCGCACCGAAGAGGGCCTGCGCAAGGCCCTCGCCCGGATCCCGCAGATCCGAGAGGAGTTCTGGACACGGATCAAGGTCCCGGGCAGCGGTGAGGAGTTCAACCAGTCCCTGGAGAAGGCCAACCGCATCGTCGACTACCTGGAGCTCGCCGAGCTGATGTGCCTCGACGCCCTGCACCGCGCCGAGTCCTGCGGCGGCCACTTCCGCGAGGAGTCCCAGACCCCGGACGGCGAGGCCGCCCGCCGCGACGAGGAGTTCGGCTACGTCGCCGCCTGGGAGTACCAGGGCACCGGCGCGGCCCCCGTCCTGCACAAGGAAGACCTCGTCTTCGAGTACGTCCACCCCACCCAGCGGAGCTACGCATGAGGCTCAACCTGCGCGTCTGGCGCCAGCAGAACCCCGACGCCCCCGGCGCCATGGTCACGTACGAGGTCGACGGCATCTCCCGGGACATGTCGTTCCTGGAGATGCTCGACACCCTCAACGAGGACCTCATCCTGCGCGGCGAGGATCCGGTCGCCTTCGACCACGACTGCCGCGAGGGCATCTGCGGCGCGTGCAGCCTCGTCATCAACGGCGACGCCCACGGCCCCGAGCGCACCACCACCTGCCAGCTGCACATGCGGTCCTTCGCCGACGGCGACACCATCGACGTCGAGCCCTGGCGGGCCGCCGCGTTCCCGGTGGTCAAGGACCTCGTCGTGGACCGCGGCGCCTTCGACCGGATCATCCAGGCCGGCGGCTACATCACCGCCCCGACCGGTTCCGCCCCCGAGGCGCACGCCACCGCCGTGCCCAAGGCCGACGCCGACTCCGCCTTCGAGCACGCCGAGTGCATAGGCTGCGGGGCCTGCGTGGCGGCCTGCCCCAACGGCTCCGCAATGCTCTTCACCTCAGCCAAGGTCAACCACCTCAACGTGCTGCCGCAGGGCTCGCCGGAGCGGGAGACCCGCGTCCTCGACATGGTGGCCACGATGGACGACGAGGGCTTCGGCGGCTGCACCCTCACCGGCGAATGCGCCACCGCCTGCCCCAAGGGCATCCCGCTGCCGTCCATCGCCGCCATGAACAGGGAATGGCTGCGCGCGGTCCGCAAGCGGGGCGCCGGCAGCTGAGAACCGCCCGGGAGGCCGGACGGTGCGCCGGGGCAACCGGACGCCGTCCGCCACGATCGGCCGACCGGGCGCTCCTGGCACAGTAGGCCGCGCCGCGCCCCGGCCGGATCCGGCCCGTGGGAGACAGTGGGCCCCATGCCACACGCCCCCGCCGGGTCCGGGCCACGCCGCCGCACCGTGCTGGCCGCCGCCCTCGGTCCGCTCGCCGTGGCCGCCTGCTCCGGGCAGGACCACCCGCGCACCCCCGCCCCCGGCCCGGCCGGTACCGCGAAGGACGCCCTGATCCTCCTCATCCGGCATGCGGAGAAGCCGTACGCCGGAGACAGCGGCGAGGACGCGGAGGGCAACGAGGACCCCGGCTTCCTCGCGGGCCGCGGCCGGCGCCGGGCCGAGGAACTGCACAGCCTCTTCCTGCCGTCCGGCGGCTCCTCACTGCCCCGACCCGCCGTCGTCTTCGCGGCCGGCGGCCCGCCCGGAACACCCGCCCGCTGCCGCCAGACGGTGCAGGAGCTGGCCGCCTCCCTGAAGACCCCCGTCCGCACCGAGTTCGCCGTCGGCGCCGAAACGGCCCTGGCGCGCGCCGCATTGGCCGCCGCGATACCCGTCCTCGTCTGCTGGGAGCACACCGGCATGCCCCGTCTGATCCGGGCCATCGGGGCCGACAAGGTGCTCGGTGTGCCCGCCGCCTGGCCCGACCGCTACGACCTGGTGTGGGTCTTCACCCGCAGTCAGGGCCGCTGGAGCTTCCGCGAACTCTCCCAGCACCTGCTCCCCGGAGACGCGTGACAGAAGGGCGTACGAACATGCACGGTGACGCTCCGGCGGGGTCGGCGGGCTGGCGGGACCGGCGCGGCACCGTCCTGTGGTGGGGGCCGCGGCTGCTGTTCGTCGCGGGTGCGGTGGTCCTCGTCGTGGAATCCAGCCGTGGAGTACCGCTCCCGGAGCTGTACGCGGCGCTCGGATTCTTCGTCCTGTGCAGCGCCGTCTTCGTCGGACGACAGCTCGGAATCGGGCATGAGCCGGGCCCTGGCGCGCAGTCCCCGCGCTGGCTGATCCGGGCGGCCGCCCTGCTCAGCGCGGCCGGAGCGGCCGTACTCGCCGCCCACGTCGCCGGGGTGGACTGGGACGCCCTGCCGCTCGTCGGGTCGGTTCTGCTGCTGTTCGGCCTGGGCTGGTTCGTCGAAGCATGGCGGGGAGCCGCACCCGGCCGACCGAGGACGGCCCTGCTGCTGTGGGGCACGGCCCTGATCGCCATGGCCGTGCTCACCGCCGCCGTCGCCGCCCTCCTGCTGCCCCAGGCCAAGGGCAGCCTCTTCGGCGGCCTGCTCATCGCCCTCGGCGTGGCCCTCTTCGTGCTCCTCCCGCTGGGCCTCAACCTCCTGTCCGAGTGGGGCGTACGCCAGCTGCGCACCCGGCGCTCCGCCGCGGGACCCGGAGCCGGTGTGGGCCTCGTCGGGGCCGTGGCCCTCGTCGTGCTCGGGGCCGTCGCCCTGGCCTGCCTGTGGCTCGTGTACCGCGACTGGGTGCTGGCAGCGGTCCTCGTGGCGGCGGCGTTGTTGCTGCTGCCCGCCGTCGTCTCCAACACCCACGCCGATGTCGCTCTCGTACTCGCGGCGCTCTGCCTGCTCGCGTCGGCGCCCCCGGAGCACCCCGAGCCGCCCGACGCCGCCGGAGGCCGACGGGTCCTCGTGGCCCTCGGCGACTCCTACATGTCGGGTGAGGGGGCGAGCAGTTACATCGAGGGAACCGACGACGGCGGCCGCGACGAATGCCGGCGTTCCCCCTCCGCCTACGCGGTGGGTCTCACCACCGCCGACCGGCGGTTCGACCGCGTGCTGTTGCTCGCGTGTTCCGGCGCCCGAACCTTCAACCTCAACCCGGCCTCGGCACCCGGCCCCTCCCGGGTGCAGCCGGGAGAGCCCGGCACCCAGATCGATCAGCTGGCGAGCCGGACGCCCCCCGTCCACCCGGCCCTCGTCATCGTCACGGTGGGCGGCAACGACGCCGGCTTCGCCATCCTCGGAGAGGCGTGCCTCGCACCCGGCGACTGCGTGACCCAGAAACCCGTCTTCGTGGACAACTTGGCGAAGGTCCGCCGGGACCTCGTCGCGACCTACCGGTACCTCCGGGCGGCCGTGCCGGCCGACGTGCCCGTCGTGGCCGTCCCCTACCCGCAGCCGATCGCCGCAGCCGACCGCTGCTCCGGAGTGGCGCTGACGAAGGCAGAACGCGACTTCGTCCGCTCGTTCGTGGAGCAGATCGACACCACCATGCGCGAGGCCGCGCACGCGGCCGGCATCACCTACATGGCCGAGATGAAGGACAGCCTCGCACCGCAGCGGCTCCAGCTGTGCCAGCGCAGAAAGGGCGCCGCCGGAATCAACTTCGTGGACGTCGAGACGGTCAACGGGCTGGCAGCGCAGCGCTTCAGCCCCGCCAAGTGGCTCCACAACAGCCTGCACCCGAACGAACGCGGCCACGCAGCCATGCGGGCCGCCTTCACCACCTGGCTGGACTCCCATCCCGAGCTCCTGCCGCCCGCGCCACCGGACCAGGAGCCGGCGACGGGTTCCGCGGCGGCGGAACCCGAGCCGCTGTGCGGCATGACCTTCCAGGCGGCGAACGCCCACTGCCAGGTCCGGATCCGCGCCTGGGAGCTGGAACAGGTCCGCAGCCGCTGGCCGTGGCTGCTCCTCGTGCTGTTCGCGCTGGCCGTGCTGTGGGCCGCGAGCATCGCCGCCTTCAGCCTGCTCCCCGCAACCGGACGGCCCTACCGGGATCCCCCCGCCAAGGCCCGGGCGAGGTAGGGGGCCGTGCGGCTCGCCGCCGTACGGGCCACCCGCTCGGGGGGACCCGCGGCGACGACCCGGCCGCCCTCGGCGCCGCCGCCCGGACCCAGGTCGATCACCCAGTCCGCGCCCGCCACCACCTCCATGTCGTGTTCCACGACCACCACCGAGTGCCCTGCGTCCACCAGCCCGTGCAGCTGCCGCAGCAGCACCCGCACATCGGCCGGATGCAGACCGGTCGTCGGCTCGTCCAGCACGTACAGGGTGTGGTCGCGCCGCTGCCGCTGGAGCTCCGTCGCCAGCTTGATCCGCTGCGCCTCGCCGCCCGACAGCTCCGTCGCCGGCTGCCCCAGTCGCAGATAGCCCAGCCCGATGTCCTCCAGCGCCCGCAGGCTCCGGGCCGCCGCCGGGACCCCCGCGAAGAAGGCGGCCGCGGACTCCACCGTGAGGGCCAGCACCTCCGCGATGTTCCGTCCCTCGTACGTCACCTCCAGGGTCTCCGTGTTGTACCGGGCCCCGGCACACTCCGGACACGGCGCGTACGTGCTCGGCAGGAACAGGAGCTCCACCGAGACGAAGCCCTCGCCCTGGCAGGTCTCGCACCGGCCGCCCGGCACGTTGAAGGAGAACCGGCCCGCCTTCCAGCCGCGCTCGCGCGCCTGCGGCGCCTGCGTGAACAGCTTGCGCACCACGTCGAACAGCCCGGTGTACGTGGCCAGGTTGGACCGCGGGGTCCGCCCGATCGGCTTCTGGTCCACCTCCACCAGCCGCCGCACCGGGAACGACGGATCCGCGAGCCGCTCCCCGACCTCCCTGGCGAGCACCTGGCCCACCAGCGTGGACTTGCCCGACCCCGACACGCCCGTCACCGCGGTGAACACCCCGAGCGGGAACTGCGCGTCCACGTCCCGCAGGTTGTGCCGGTCGACACCGGTGAGCCGGACGACGCCGTTCGCCTCCCGCACCCGCCGCTGCGGCGTCTGCCCGTCCGCGGCGAACAGGTGGCGCGCCGTCGCCGACTCCGCCACGTCCGAGAGCCCCTGCGGAGGCCCGCTGTACAGCACCCGCCCGCCGTGCTCCCCGGCCAGCGGACCCACCTCCACCAGCCAGTCCGCATGCCGCACCACGTCCAGGTGGTGCTCGACCACGAACACCGTGTTCCCCGCCGCCTTCAGCCGGTCCAGTACGCCGAGCAGCGCCTCGGTGTCGGCCGGGTGCAGCCCGGCCGACGGTTCGTCCAGCACGTACACCACACCGAACAGCCCGGACCGCAGCTGTGTCGCCAGGCGCAGCCTCTGGAGCTCGCCCGCAGACAGGGTCGGCGCGGTCCGGTCCAGGCTCAGATAGCCGAGCCCGAGCTCCACGACCGGCCCGATCCGCGACCGCAGGTCCTGCGCCAGCACCAGGGCCGCCTCCCCTTCCGGGGGCGCGGCGGCCAGTACGCCGTCCAGGGCGGTCAGCGGCAGCGCCGCCAGCTCCGCGATCGTCCGGCCCGCGTAGGTCACGGCCAGCGCCGCCGGTCCCAGCCGCCGCCCCTCGCACGCCGGGCACGGGGAATCGGCCAGGAACCGTTCCGCGCGGGTCCGCAGCGTGGCGCTCTTGCTGTCCGCGAAGGTCCGCATGACGTAGCGGTGGGCGCTCATGTACGTGCCCTGGTAGGGCCGTTGGATCCGGTCCGCGTCCCGCACCGGGTGCACCGTGACCACCGGCTGCTCCTCGGTGAACAGGATCCACTCGCGGTCCTTCGCCGCCAGTTCCCGCCACGGTGCGTCCACGTCATGGCCGAGCACCTCCAGGATGTCCCGCAGGTTCTTGCCCTGCCAGGCACCCGGCCAGGCCGCGACGGCGCCCTGACGGATCGACAGACTCGGGTCCGGGACGAGGAGTTCCTCGCTGGTGCGGTGGATCCTGCCGAGTCCGTGACAGGAAGGGCAGGCCCCGGCGGACGTGTTGGGGGAGAAGGCGTCGGAGTCGAGCCGCTCGGCACCCGCCGGGTAGGTTCCGGCGCGGGAGTACAGCATCCGCAGGGAGTTCGACAGCAGCGTCACCGTCCCGACCGAGGACCGCGACCCGGGGGAGGAGCGCCGCTGCTCCAGCGAGACGGCCGGCGGCAGCCCGGTGACGGAGTCCACCTTCGGAGCGCCGATCTGGTGGATCAGACGGCGGGCGTACGGGGCCACCGACTCGAAGTACCGGCGCTGGGCCTCGGCGTAGAGCGTGCCGAAGGCCAGGGAGCTCTTCCCGGAGCCGGAGACCCCGGTGAACACGGTCAGCGCGTCGCGCGGGACGTCCACGTCGACCCCGCGCAGGTTGTGCTCCCGGGCACCCCGTACCCGTACGAAGGAGTCGCGGTCGGCCTCGGGTGCAGTGGAGTGGTGCATTCGCCCCAGTTTACGGGTCGCCCCGGATCAGAGCCCCGCCACCCGGGCCAGCCGCTCGAAGGAGTCCAGCAGCGCCGTGCGGTCGTACGTGGACGTGGTGACCAGCAGCTCGTCCGCGCCCGTCTCGGCGGCCACCTCGGCAAGCTGCGCCGCGACCTGTTCCTCCGTGCCGTGGACGTGCCCGGTGAGCCCGGCCTCGTACAGCTCCCGTTCCTTGGCGGTCATGGGCAGCGCCTCGATCTCCTGCGCCGGACGCAGCGGCGGGAAGCTGCCCCGGGTGCGGGAGTGGGCGAGGGACCAGGCCTCCGGGACCAGGATGCGCCGGGCGGCTTCCGCGGTCGGCGCGACGGCCACCGTCCCCGAGACCACCACGTACGGCTCCGAGCCGCCGGGCGAGGGGCGGAACTCCGCGCGGTAGCGCTCGATGATCTCGGTGACCCTGGCGCGGGCCCGCAGGTCGCCCACCACCAGCGGCAGTCCGGCCCGGGCCGCGATCCCGGCGCCCTCCCCGGTGGCCAGCACGAACGCCGGGATCCGCAGGCCCTCCGCCGGGCGGGCGTGCACCTCGGGATACGCCTGCTGGGTGCCGTCCAGCCAGCCCAGCAGCTCCGCCAGCTGCTCCTCGAACCGGTCGGCGTCCCCGGTGTCGCGGCCCAGCGCCCGCCGGATCCCGCCCGTGAAGCCGACCGAGCGGCCGAGCCCCATGTCGATCCGGCCGGGGAACAGCGACTCCAGCACCCCGAACTGCTCGGCCACCACCAGCGGTTGGTGGTTGGGCAGCATCACCCCGCCCGTGCCGACCCGGATCCGCCGGGTCGCCCCGGCGACGGCCGCGGCCAGGACGGCGGGCGCGGAGCCCGCGACCCCGGGGACGCTGTGGTGCTCGGACACCCAGAAGCGGTGGTAGCCGAGCCGTTCGGCGGCGCGGGCGAGCTCCACGGTGTCGCGCAGGGCCTGCGCGGGCGGTTGCCCCTCACGGGTGCGGGACCGGTCGAGGAGGGAGAGTCTGCGGATCACACCAGGCTGTAACGCACGCGCGCCGTCAGGATTCCCTGCCTACTCTGACCCGCATGAGTGAGCGCAACGACCGGCGGCCGCTGGCCGTCTTCGACATCGACAACACCCTGGCCGACACCGACCACCGCCAGCACTTCCTTGAGGGCCGCCCGCGTGACTGGGACGGCTTCTTCGGCGCGGCCCCGGCCGACCCGCCGCTGACCCGCGGGGTGGCGCTGGCGGTGGAGAGCGCCGCCGACTGCGAGATCGTGTACCTGACCGGCCGCCCGGAGCGCTGCCGCGCCGACACGGTGGAGTGGCTGGCCCGGCACGGGCTGCCCGAGGGCCGGCTGTGGATGCGCGGGAACCAGGACCGCAGGCCCGCCCGGACCACCAAGCTGGAAGTGCTGCAGCGGATCGCCCGGAGCCGGGAGGTGCGGATGCTCGTGGACGACGACGAACTCGTCTGCCGGGCGGCGCGCGCCGCGGGCTTCGCGGTGGTCCTGGCGGACTGGGCCGCGGACGCGCCGGAGCTCAAGTCCGCCCAGGAGGGTGAAGGGCGGACCTGAGCCCGCGCTCAGTCCTCGCCGTCGAGGCGGAACCCGACCTTGAGCCCCACCTGGTAGTGCGCCACCGAGCCGTTCTCGATGTGCCCGCGCACCTGTGTGACCTCGAACCAGTCGAGGTTGCGCAGTGTCTGTCCCGCCCGGGTGATCCCGTTGCGGATGGCCTGATCGATGCCCTCGGGGGAGGTGCCGACGATCTCGGTCACCCGGTAGGTGTGGTTGGACATGGGGGTCTCCCGACGGTGGGGTCTTGTGCCTCGTTCCACGGTGCCCCAGTAAGGCGGTTTCCGCGAACTTTGTCTGAACAGTCCCGAGCGAAAGGCCCTTGACCCGCCCATTGGTCTATGCCAATTTCAAGCCATCCGGGATCGACCTCCAGAAGGTGACCTTCGTGAAGATGCGCTTCCTCGCCTTGTGCACGGCCCTCGCGGCCGCGACCGCCCTCACCGGCTGCAGCCTGCTGGGAGGAGCGGAGGGCGGGAAGCAGAAGGTGACGCTCTGGCTGATGAAGGGCAGCGCATCTGACGCCTTCATCACGGACTTCACCGCCTCCTTCGAGCGGGAGCACCCCGGTGTCGACCTGGACGTGGAGATCCAGGAATGGACGGGTATCGGAGAGAAGGTCAATGCCGTGCTCGCCGGCAAGGGCGGTGAGAGCGCCGACGTCATCGAGGTCGGCAACACCCAGGTCGCCCAGTACATCGAGACCGGTGGACTGTCCGAACTCACCCTGGAGGGCCTGCGCGAATGGGGCAGCAGGGACTGGCTCAAGGGCCTGTCCGACCCCGGGAGCATCAACGGGGCCCAGTACGGCGTCCCCTGGTACGCCGCCAACCGCGTGGTGATCTACAACAAGGACCTCTTCGCGGCCGCCGGGATCAAGACCCCGCCCAAGAACCGGCAGGAGTGGATCCAGGCCACCCAGAAGCTCGACAGGGGCGGCCGCCAGGGCATCTACCTGGCCGGGCAGAACTGGTACGTCCTGTCGGGATTCGTCTGGGACGAGGGCGGCGACCTCGCCGTCGAGACCGGCGGCCAGTGGATCGGCACCCTCGACGACGAGAAGGCGCTGGCCGGCATGGCGTTCTACAAGCAGCTCCAGGCCCTCGGCGAAGGCCCGAAGGACGCGGACGAGGAGACGCCCCCGCAGTCCGACGTCTTCGCCCGCGGCGACGTCGCCCAGATCATCGCCCCGCCCGGCCAGGCCGCCGCCATCGAAGCCGCCAACCCCGCCCTCAAGGGCAAGCTCGGCTTCTTCCCCGTCCCCGGCAAGACCTCCGACAAGCCCGGCGCCGTCTTCACCGCCGTCTCCGACCTGATCATCCCCGAGCGGACGAGGCACCGCCCCCAGGCCGTCGACGTGATCACCGCCCTCGTCAGCGAGAGGTGGCAGACCGAGCTCGCCCGCACGATGAGCTACGTACCGAACAAGACCACCCTCGCCCACCTCGTCGACGGCAACGAGGGCGCCGCCACCATGGCCGCCGGAGCCGCCCAGGGCCGGGCCACCCCGAAGTCGGCCCGCTGGGCCGAGGTCGAGGGCAAGAACCCGATCAAGCCCTACATGACGGCCGTGCTCACGGGACAGGACCCGCAGCAGGCCGCCAAGGCGGCATCCGACACGATCAGCAAGGTCCTCAGCTCCGACCGCTGAGCACCGCCGCCCCTCGCTCCGGCCCACCGGACCGAGCCCGGCGAGTTCAGCGTTCGCACATCCGGTCGCCGCTGGGCGGTCATGTCGAATCCAGCCAGTCACGGAAGAAGTAAAGGAGCCAGGACGGCACGCCTGCCGGCCCGGCCCCCCGGCCCGGATCAGGAGCCGCCATGACCATCGCCCCCCTGTCCCCGTCCACCCTTCCCCCCGCCTCCACCCCCGCCGTCACTCCGGCAGCCGTCCCCGCGGCCGTTCCCGCAGCCGCACCCGCCACGTCACCCGCAGCCCTCACCGCCGCCCCCCGTTACGCCGTCCGCCTCGCCCGCAACGAGGACGAGGTACGCGCCGCCCAGCGCCTGCGCCACCAGGTCTTCGCCGGAGAGCTCGGCGCCCGCCTCGACGGCCCCGAGCCGGGCCTCGACTCCGACGCCTTCGACGCGTACTGCGACCACCTCCTCGTCGTCGAGGAGGAGACCGGGCAGGTCATCGGCACCTACCGGCTCCTGCCGCCCGAGCGCGCCGCCGTCGCCGGCCGCCTCTACTCGGAAGGCGAGTTCGACCTCTCGGCCCTCGCCCCGATCCGCCCCGACCTCGTCGAGGTCGGCCGTTCCTGCGTCCACCCCGACCACCGCAACGGCGCCGTCATCGCCCTGATCTGGGCCGGCCTCGCCCGCTACATGGACCGCTCCGGCCACAACTGGCTCGCCGGCTGCTGCTCGATCCCACTCGCCGACGGCGGGGTCCTGGCCGCCGCCACCCGCGACAGCGTCCTCACCCGCAACCTCGCCCCCGAGGAGTACCGGGTCGCCCCCCACCTCCCCTGGAACGCCGAAGGCATCACCTTCCCCGCCCGCACGGAGCTGCCCCCGCTGCTCCGCGGCTACCTGCGCCTGGGCGCCTGGGTGTGCGGCGAGCCCGCCCTCGACGCCGGGTTCGGCTGCGCCGACCTGTACGTCCTGCTCTCCCTGCGGCGCACCAACCCCCGCTACCTCAAGCACTTCCTCTCGCTCGTCCCGGCCGCATGAGCGTCTGGCTGCCCACCTCGCCCTGTACCCCCGAGGCCTGCGCCGGCCACGACGGGAACAGCGCGAGCCCCGCCCGCGCGGTGCTCCGGCTCACCACCGCCGCCGCCCTGGTCCTCCTCGGGATCGTGGGCTTCCAGCCGGTCCGGCTGCTCCCCGACCGCCCCCGCCGCGTGCTCGTGAGGGCCTGGGCGACCGCCCTGGTCCGCTCCTTCGGCCTCCGCCTCACCGTGCACGGAAACCCCGGGCCGGACGGCGGCAGGCTGATCGTCGCCAACCACATCTCCTGGCTGGACATCGCACTCGTCGCCGCCGTCATGCCCTGCCGGATGCTGGCCAAGAGCGACATCCGCCACTGGCCGCTGCTCGGCCCGCTCTCCCGGCACAACGGCACCCTCTTCATCGAACGCGAGCGGATCCGCGCCCTGCCCGACACCGTCGACGCCCTCACCGGCGCCCTGCTGGCCGGCGACCGCGTCACCGTCTTCCCCGAAGGCAGCACCTGGTGCGGCCGCGCCCGGGGGACCTTCCGCAGAGCCGCCTTCCAGGCCGCCCTGAACGCCGGGGTCCCCGTCCAGCCCGTACGGCTCGCCTACCGGCTGCCCGACGGCAGCCCCGCCGGTGCGACCGCCTTCGTCGGGGACGACCCGCTGACCGCCTCCCTGTGGCGGATCGCCCGCGCCCGCGGGGTGCGGGCCGAGGTGCGGCTGCTGCCGCGGATCCCGCCGGGCCGCCACCCGGACCGGCGGGACCTCGCCGCCGCGGCTCAGGCGGCCGTCGCCGCGGACTCCGTACCCGCCTCCTCCGTACTGCTGCCGGGCGTGCCGGCCCAGCCGGCCGCACCGTCCGCCACCGACAGGGACAGGGCGAAGCGACCCTCCGCATCCGTCCACCACTGGGTCAACTCCAGCCCGGCCTCCGCGAGTTCCGCCCGCACACCCTCCTGACGGAACTTCGCGGAAACCTCCGTCAGGATCTCCTCACCCGCCGCGAACGGCACCACCAGATCCAGCTCCCGGACCTTCACCACCAGCTCCGACCGGGCCCGCAGCCGCATCTCGATCCACTCCTGCTCCCGGTTCCACACCGCGACGTGCGCGAAGTCGTCGGTGCGGAAGTCCGCGCCCAGCTCCCGGTTGACGACGGCCAGGACGTTCTTGTTGAACTCCGCCGTCACCCCCTGCGCGTCGTCGTACGCGGCCACCAGCACGGCCTCGTCCTTCACCAGGTCCGTCCCCATCAGCAGCGCGTCCCCCGGCGACAGCATCGCCCGTACCGACGCCAGGAACACGGCACGCTCCGGCGGCAGCAGATTGCCGATCGTGCCGCCCAGGAACACCACCAGCCGGGGCCCGGGGGAGTCCGGCAGCCGCAGCGGCTTCGTGAAGTCCGCCACCAGCGCGTGCACCCGCAGCCCCGGATGCTCCGCCAACAGCACCTTCGCCGCCCCCTCCAGGGCGCTCCCGCTCACGTCCACCGGAATGTACGTGTGCAGCGCGGGCATCGCCTCGATCAGGTGCCGGGTCTTCTCCGAGGAGCCGGAACCCAGCTCCACCAGCGTGCGCGCCCCGCTCGCCGCCGCGATCTCCCCGGCCCGCGCCAGCAGGATCTCCCGCTCGGCGCGCGTCGGGTAGTACTCCGGCAAACGGGTGATCTCCTCGAAGAGTTCACTGCCCCGCGCATCGTAGAACCACTTGGGCGGCAGCACCTTGGGGGACACCGTCAGCCCGTGCAGGACGTCCGCGCGCAGCGCGGTGTCGGCGGAGTGCTCGTCGAGGGTGCGGGTCAACTGGAAGTCGCTCACAGGGGGTTCTCCTTCAGCGGGGTCAGGTCGACCCGTGTGCCACGGGCGGTCAGCAGGGTCCGGTCGGGTACTTCGCACCAGCGGGAATCGTCGTCGTACGGCTCGGACGCCACCACCGTGCGCTGCGCCCCCACGTCGGCCAGGTACCAGAGCGAATCACCCCAGGCCGTCGCCGCGATGTCCGTGCCGTCGGTCAGCAGCAGGTTCAGCCGGGAGCCGGGGGCGGCCGCCTCGAATTCCCGCACCGGCTCGGCGAGCGCCGTGCCCAGGTCGTCGCCCCGCAGCAGCCGGTGCAGCACCAGGGCCCAGACCAGCGCCGAGTCCGTGCCCGCCACCAGCGACAGCAGCTCCCCGGGAGGCAGGGTGGCCGCGAGCGGCGCCGCCGCGTCAGGCCAGTCCCGGACCGCGCCGTTGTGACTGAACAGCCACGGCCCCGACGCGAAGGGCGCCGCCGCGGCCTCCCCGTCCGCCCCGAACACGGTGGCGTCCCGTACGGCGGCCAGCGCCGCCCGGGTGCGCACCACACGGACCAGATCGGCGAAGTTCAGGTCGCCCCAGATCGGCCCGGCCCGCCGGTAGCGGGCGGGAGCCGGGTCACCCTCCGCGTACCAGCCGACACCGAAACCGTCCGCGTTCACCGTGCCGTGGCGCTGGCGCCGCGGCTCCCAGGACTGCCGGACGAGCGAGTGCTCCGGCTCGCTCAGCAGCCGCGCCAACGGCACCTCCGGCCCCACGAAGGCGATGTGGCGGCACATCAGACGTCCCTCGCGGTCCGGAAGCCGGAAAAGATCTGACGGCGCACCGGCAGGTCCCAATTGCGGAACGTGCCCCGGCAGGCGACCGGATCCACGGCGAACGAACCACCCCGCAGCACCTTGTGCTCCGGGCCGAAGAACACCTCCGAGTACTCGCGGTACGGAAACGCCCGGAACCCCGGGTACGGCAGGAAGTCGGAGGACGTCCACTCCCACACGTCTCCGATCAGCTGGCGCACCCCGAGCGGGGACGCCCCCGCCGGATAGCTGCCCGCCGGAGCCGGCCGCAGATGCCGCTGGCCGAGGTTGGCGTGCGCCGGGGTCGGATCCTCGTCGCCCCACGGATAGCGGGTGGAACGCCCGGTCGCCGGATCGTGCCGGGCAGCCTTCTCCCACTCCTGCTCCGTCGGCAGCCGCCGCCCCGCCCAGCGGGCGTACGCGTCCGCCTCGTACCAGCTGACGTGCAGCACCGGCTCGTCGGCGGGCACCGGCTCGGTCACCCCGAAGCGGCGGCGCAGCCACTGGCCCGCCTCCCGGCGCCAGAACAGCGGCGCCCCGATCCCGTGCCGGCGTATCTGCTCCCAGCCCTCAGGAGCCCACCAGCGCTCGTTCCCGTAGCCGCCGTCCGCCATGAACGCCTGGTACGCGGCGTTGGTCACCGGCACCGTGTCGATCCAGAACGCCCCGGTCTCCCGGGTGTGCGCGGGCCGTTCGTTGTCCAGCGACCACGGCTCCGCCGACGTCCCCATCGTGAACGGGCCCGCGGGCACCAGCACTTCGGCCGCGGACGGCGGAGCGCCCCGCGGCGGATCAGGATCCGGCGCGGTGAGCACCGGCTCGCCCCGGCGCAACTGATGGGTGATCAACATCGTCTCGTCGTGCTGCTGTTCGTGCTGGGCGATCATCCCGAACGCGAAACCGTCGTCCAGCAGCGCCGTGCCCTCCAGTGCGGTGCGCTCCAGCAGGTCGAAGACCCGGCCCCGCACCTCGGCCGCGTAGCGGCGGGCCTCCGCCGGCCCCAGCAGCGGCAGCTTCGGCCGCTCCGAGCGCGGGTGTTGGAAGGCGTCGTACAGCGGGTCGATCTCGGGGTGCAGGGACGCGTGGCCGGCCACGTTGCGCAGCAGCCAGAGCTCCTCCTGGTTCCCGATGTGGGCCAGGTCCCACACCAGCGGGGACATCAGCGGGGAGTGCTGGGCGATCAGGTCCCGGTCGTTCACCGCGTCGGTGAGCAGCGCCGTGCGGGCGCGGGCCGCGGTCAGCGCCGTGAAGGCCCGCTCGCGCAGCGCCGCGGGCGCTTGGTCCGGGGACCGGGTGGAATCCGCAGAAGAAGGTGAGGTGGTCATCAGTGCGCCCCCGTTCCGGTCAGCTGCCGACGGTCGTCGTCGGCGGGACATCGACCGCGCAGTGCGTAGCGTTCGTTGAAGGCGCCGACGGCGTCCTGGACGTGGCGGCTCGCCCCGAGCCTCGGCAGCGCCTGCGCCGCGGCGCGGAAACAAGCGGCCGCGGCCGTACGCAGCTCCGGATCGGCCAGGCCGTGCCGGGCCGCAGCCTGCCACAGCGGGTTGCGCGGCGCGGGGCAGGGACCGTGGGCGTCGGCCAGCGCCTTCGCCGCCCGGTACGCGACCTCGGCGGCCTCGGGATCGTCGAACAGGGCGTGCACCACGGCCACCGGCACCAGCCAGCCGTCGTCACCGGGCTGCGCGTCGATCATCCGGAACTCCAGATGACCGCGCGGGCGCACCGGCGGGAACAGCGTCGTCAGGTGGTACTCCAGGTCCTCGGCGGTGGGTGCCCGCAGGACGGGGGACCCGGGGGTGCCGTCGGGCCCCGCAGCCCCACCGCCGGACCGGAGCCAGTCGCGGAAGGTCAGCCCGCGCGGGGCCGTCCACGGCCCGCCGTCGGACGACCGCAGGCACATGACCTCGGTGTCCAGCGCGTGCCGGGTCCACCCGGCCCGCGGTTCGGCGTCCAGTGGCGGGGCGAGTGCGCGCCGGCTGTCGATGTCCCGCCAGATCCCCTGGCGGGAGCACCGCCAGCCGGCGTACGGGCCCTCGTGCGCGGGGGAGTTGGCGAAGGCCGCCACGAACACGGCGCCCAGCAGGTGCGCCAGCCGCCAGCGCCGGCCGTACCCGAGCGGACCCGGCTCCTCGTAACCGGCGTCCACGCAGACCTGCACGGAGGCGGAGGCGCGCATCATGGCCCGCCCGGCGGGACCTGTGCGGTCGAAGTAGATCTCCATCGCGTCGTAGCGCGGGCTGTGCAGCAGCCGGCGCAGCGGCCGGCGCGCGTCCCGGCCGGTCCCGCACAGGACCAGGCCCCGGGCCCGCAGGGCGGTGCGTACGGCGGTGAGATCGGCCTGGAGGCCGTCCACGCAGCCGGAGAGGGAGGCGGCGGGGGCCGAGCTGAGCTCCAGCTGGCCGCCGGGCTCGATGCTGAGCCGGGAGTTCAGGGTCAGGGCGCGGGCCGCGTCGTGCGCGGCGGTCAACCGGTCCGGCGGCACCGTCGCGCCGGGCCGTTCGGCGTCCAGGACGAGCCATTCGAGCTCGGCACCGAGGGTGCGGGGCGGACCGGTCTTGAAGCAGATGCCGTGGACCAGGTCCTCGGCGGCGGTCTCACTGAGCGCGGGTGAGGCGCCCGGGGCCAGAGGGGCTGGTGGTGCGGACGAGTCCTGAGGCATGGCCGGGTCTCCTGTCCAATGATGTGACTTGACCATGCCTACCCGTCCTTCTCGGCCTGAAAGGTGGGAGCCGGGCACCGCGCGGAAAAATCTCTGGCCGCGGGCGATCCGTACTGCCGATGATGGCGACGTGAGCAGCAGATTGCGCGAGATCGCGCGGGAGAACGCGTCCATCGTGGCGGCCGGCGGTTACCGGACGCGGTCGGGGCGGGAGGTCTCCCTCGCCGCCGCCCTGGCGGACGCCAAGGCAGGAACCAGAATATATGGGCCAAACCCGGTCATTCCAGACGAGAACTTTCCCGCCGGGCGCCATGAGACGAGCATCGAGGTCACGGGGGAGAGCAGCACGGTCGCAGCCCGTAGGCTCGCCGGGCAGGGCCCGGAGCAGCCCCCGGTGGCCGTCCTGAACTTCGCCTCGGCCCGCAATCCCGGGGGTGGCTACCTCCGCGGGGCCAAGGCCCAGGAGGAGGCGCTGTGCCGCGCCTCCGCGCTGTACGAGACGCTGCTGGAGGCCCCCGAGTACTACGAGGTCCACCGCGCGGGACGCAGCACCTTCTACACCGACCGGGTGATTCACTCGCCCGGGGTCCCCGTTTTCCGGGACGACCGCGGCGAACTCCTCGACACCCCCTTCCGGGCGGGCTTCCTCACCTCCCCGGCCCCCAACGCGGGCACCATCCGACGCCAGGAGCCGGAGCGCACCGCCGAGATCCCGGCGGCCCTGGCCCGACGCGCGGAGCGCGTCCTGGAGACGGCGGTGCTCCACGGCTATCCCCGGCTGGTGCTGGGCGCCTGGGGGTGCGGAGTGTTCCAGAACGACCCCGCGCAGGTCGCGGAGGCCTTCCGGGCCCTGCTGGCCGGCCGTTTCGCGGGAGTCTTCGAACGGGTGGTTTTCGGGATCCTGGACCGCGATCCGGGCCCGCGGGAGGCGTTCGAACGGACTTTCGCGGGGTTCGGGTTGTGAGGGGCGAAGGTTCGGCTGAAGGGGTCGGTTCAAGGGGTCCGGGCAGGGTTATCGGCTGGGGCCGTGGGCTCGGTGACTGCCAGTGGGCCCGCCATACTGCGGCGTATGACCCGTCCTGATCCTGACGCCGCCCCCGACCCCACCCCCGGCTCCACGCCCGACGCCGTGTTCGAGGACATCGCCGACGACCTCGTCCCGCGCGGCGTCACCACCGGCGCACTGTTCGGTGCGCGCGCCCTCAAGGCCCACGGCAAGGCCTTCGCCTGCCTCAACGGCGACACGCTCGCCGTCAAACTCGGGGCGGCCAGCGCGGCCCACACCGAAGCCCTGTCCCTGCCCGGCGTCGAACTCTTCGACCCCTCCGGTGCAGGGCGCCCCTTCAAGGACTGGGTCGCCCTGCCCGCCGACCACGCAGACCGCTGGCCTCACTACGCCGAACGGGCTCTGGCCGCCCTCGGCGGCTGATCCGCCGGCGCGTCCCGGGCGTCCGGCGCGCTACCGCCAGCCGTAGCGCTCCCGGAGCCGGTTCACGACCAGCTGGAACCGGCCCCGGTCCAGGGCGCACGCCTCACGCCGCATGCCCGCCTCGTGCACCCGCAGCACCCGGTCGACGTCCACCCAGGACTCCCGCCCCGCGCTGTCCCACGGTCCCGTCCCGATCGGCACCCACTCCCGGTCGTTGTCGTGCCGCTTGCTGGACAGCTGAACGGCGAGCAGCGTCCGCCCGCCCGCCTCCCGGGCCACGACCAGCACCGGGCGGTCCTTGCCGCGCCCGTCGTTCTCCTCGAAGGGGACCCAGGTCCAGACGATCTCGCCGGGGTCCGGATCGCCGTCGTACGCGGGGGAGTACTCGGTGCGCACGGGCCCGATGGCGTGCGGATCGGCCTCGGTGGTGGCGGTGGCCCCGCCGCGCCCGGGCTGCTCGATGGGGTCGGAGCTGTGGTGGGAAAGTGCCGTCATTCGGGTGAGGTTACTGGCTCGAACCCGGCTCGGGCCGCCCGGGCGCGGCAGCGGCGGTCCGTCGGCCTGCGGCAGGTCAGTCGGTGACCAGGGCCAGGACCAGGCCGTCGTAGCCCTTGCTGCCGACGGTCTGGAGGGCGGTGGCGGTCAACCGGGGGTGCTCGGCGATGAGTTCGGTGAACCGTCGCACGCCCTGGACGCGGGGGTCGGTGCTGTCGGCGTCGACGACGGCTCCGTCGCGGACGACGTTGTCGCCGACGATGATGCTGCCGGGCCGCGTGAGCTCGAGGGCCCACTTCAGGTAGTCCGGGTTGGACGGCTTGTCGGCGTCGATGAAGACGAGGTCGAACGGGGCGAGGTCCACGAGCCCGGGCAGCAGGTCGATGGCCCGGCCGCGTCGGATGTCGACGACCTCGTCCAGCCCCGCCCGGGCGATGTTGGCGGCGGCGACGTCGGCGCAGCGCTCGTCCACCTCCAGCGTGACCAGCCGCCCGCCGGCGGGCAGCGCCCGGGCGAGCCAGATGGTGCTGTATCCGCCGAGCGTGCCGATCTCGAGGATGGTGCGGGCGCCGTGGATGCGGGCCAGGAGGTTCAGCAACTTCCCCTGATTCGGAGCCACCTGGTGCGCGGGCAGCTCCGCTGCCTCGGTGTCGACCCCGGCGGCGACGAGCGCGTCGTCCTCGCGGACGAGCAGCCCGTTGAAGTAGTCGTCCACGGCAGTCCACGTCGCCTGCTGAGCCATGAGTGCTCCTGCTCCCCGTTGTGTTCTGGCGAATCGGTAAGTGGGTTTAGTTCCCAAAGGGAACTTACATGAGATCGCGCAGCTTCGACAGGTTGTTGAGGGGGTGG
>LJCW01000388.1 GCA_001298555.1 Actinobacteria bacterium OV450 | reverse complement strand
CGTGCTCTCGGCGTGCCGGGCGGAAGACCGCGTACTGGACGTACTTGGATTTCGCCCGGTGCGGCGAGAGCGCGTGCCAGGCGTCGCGGGGCAGACGGCAGTTTGACGACAGGGCCTAGCAGCCCTCCTCGCCGGCCACAGGGTGCTTCGTGCGCCCTGCTGCGACAATTCTGATGGAAACGCGTAGACCGGACCGAGCCGGGGGCGACCATGTCCGACGATCCGAACGCCTCCGCAGAGGCGCCGATCAAGGTGTTCCTCCTCGACGACCACGAGGTGGTCCGACGCGGGCTGCACGACCTTCTGGACGCGGAGCCGGACATCACCGTCGTGGGGGAAGCCGGCACCGCCGAGCAGGCGCTCGCCCGCGGGCCGGCGCTCCGTCCGGACGTCGCCGTGCTCGACGTGCGGCTTCCTGACGGCGACGGCATCACCGTCTGCCGCGAGCTGCGTTCGCGCATGCCGGGCCTGGCCTGCCTGATGCTGACCTCGTTCGACGACGAGGACGCCCTGCTGGACGCGATCATGGCGGGGGCTGCCGGCTACGTCCTGAAGCAGATCAAGGGCTCCGATCTGGTCTCGGCCGTACGGACGGTCGCCACCGGCCAGTCCATGCTGGACCCTGCGACCACTGCCCGCCTGATGCACTCCCTGCGCGACCCGGAAACGGCGAAGGCACCGGAGGACGCACGCCTCGCCGCGCTGTCCGAACGGGAGCGGGCCGTCCTGGAGCTCATCGGCGAGGGCCTCACCAACCGGCAGATCGCCAAGCGGCTCTACTTGTCCGAGAAGACGGTCAAGAACCACATCTCCCGGCTGCTGGGCAAGCTCGGTGTGGAGCGGCGGGTGCAGGCGGCCGTGATCGCCGCCCAGGTGCACGAGCACGACACCGGGGCGGCCGAGCAGTAGGAACGCGGGCGCCGGTCACCGTGGGGGAACGAGAGGTACCCGCCACTCCAGGCGAGTGCCCCGCTCCCCGTCGCCCTGCTCCCCGTCGCCCCGCGCCGCAACCTCCATCCGGCCGCTGAGCCTTTCGGCACGCTCCGCCAGGTTCCGCAGACCGCTGCGCCGGCCGCCCGCGGGCAAGCCGACGCCGTTGTCGGTCACGGTGACGATCAGGCTCCCGTCGGCCGCGGCGATCGAGACCTCCGCCCGCGTGGCCTCGGCATGGCGGGCGACGTTGGTGAGGGCCTCCCCCACCACGGCGAGGGCCTCGTCGGCGACGGCCGGCGGTACGTCGGTGTCGATCAGCCCCTCCATCCGCAGGGCGGGGGTGAAGCCCAGGGCCACCGAGGCCGCGTCCAGGGCCTGGACCAGGCGGGAGCGCATCTTGGACGTCTCGCCGCGCGCCTCGTGCTCGCGGAGTCCGAAGATGGTCGACCGGATGATCTTGATGGTGGCGTCCAGATCGTCCACCGCCCGCGCGAGTCGTTCGGACGCCTGGGGATGGTCGACGAAACGCTGGGCGCTCTGGAGGGTCATGCCCGTGGCGAAGAGTCGCTGGATGGCCAGGTCGTGCAGGTCACGGGCGATGCGGTCGTGGTCCTCCAGCAGGCTCATCTGTTCGGCGTCGCGGCGCCGGTCGGCGAGCTCCAGAGCGAGGGCGGCCTGGCCCGCGAAGCCCGGAAGTGCGGCGACCTCGGCGGATGCGAACACGGGGCGGCCGTGCCTCCTCGCCAGGATCAGGACGCCGCTCAGTCTTTCCTTGGTGCCGACGGTGACGGCGACCGCCGGGCCGAAGCCCGTCCACCTCTCCGGTTGCACGGTGACGCGCTCGTCGCTCGCCACGTCGGGGACGGTGACGAGGCCGTCGCGGGCCAGCGCGGCCTCGGCGAGGGTGCCCCGGACGCTGGGCAGGACGATCCCCCGGTGCGCCTCGGCCCCCTCTCCGAGAGCGAGGGAGCCCCTCAGTTCACCGCCGGACCCGAGCAGGTGGAAGACGCCCATGTCCGCGCCGGTGATGTCCTTGGCCCGCTCCAGCATGCCTTCGAGGACCTCGCCCTCGGGCGCTCCGCTGAGCAGGGCGCTGGTGATGTCCGAGCTGGCCTCCAGCCAACGCTCGCGCAGCCGGACCTCCTCGAACAGCCGGGCGTTCTCGATGGCGATGCCGGCCGCGACGGCGAGGGTGGACAGGACCGCCTCGTCCTCGGCGTCGAATTCGGCGCCGCCGCGCTTCTCGGTCAGGTAGAGGTTGCCGAAGACCTCCTCGCGGACCCGGATCGGTACACCGAGGAAGGAGTGCATCGGCGGGTGGTGGGCCGGGAACCCGTACGAGGCGGGGTGCCCGGACAGCTCCGAGAGCCGCAGCGGCTCGGGGTGGCGGATCAGCTCGCCGAGGATGCCGTGGCCGGACGGCAGGTCGCCGATCTGCGCGCGAAGGTCGTCGCTGATGCCGACGGGAAGGAACTCCGCCAGCTTCCTGTCGTCGCCGATGACGCCGAGGGCCCCGTATTCCGCGTCCACGAGCACCACGGCAGCCTCGACGATGCCACGGAGGACCTGCGGCAGGTCGAGTTCCCTGCCCACCGACATGACGGCTTCGAGCAGGCCGTTCAGCCGGTCCCGGGTGCCCCTGACCTCGTCGATCCGTACCTGGAGCTCGTCGAGCAGCTCGTCGAGGCGCAACCGGGGAACACCGCTCCGGGCGGGCTGCTGGCCTCCGCTCATGCCCACCTCCGGCCGGGAGCGATGGCGTGAGGGCCATCGCTCCCACGGTATCGCCGCCCCGGGGTCCCGGCCTTCCCGTTCAGCGGGTGATTGCCCCGTATGGCCTCTGCTCGTGCCGAGAGGTGCCGGTGCCGTCGTGCAGGTGTCGGACGCGGGAGGCCGGGCCGGGGAGAACACGGTGGTGCGGCGTCAGCGGGTCGCGCAGCTGTGCCGGCACCCGGCGGTGGAGGGGTGTGGGTCGCGCAGGTGCCACCTCGTTGCGTCCGTACCGGGCCGGTCGGCGTGCGGCATCGGCCCGTGTCAGCCCCGCCGGGGCCGAGGGGACGGCGGACGGGGTTTCGGTCGCGCGGCCGGTCATCGCGGGGTCAGTCGGTCGGGACGGTGATCACGGGGCAGTGCGCACGGTGCAGGAGGCCGTGGACGACGGATCCGATCCGCATGCCGGTGTACCCGCCGCGGCCGCGACGACCGACGACGACGGCCAGGGCGTGTTCGGCGGCCCGGGCCAGTTCCTCGACCGGGTGGCCGGTGAGGACCTCGTGGGTGACGTGCACGTCCGGGTACTTCTCGGACAGGCCGGCGGTGGCTTCGGAGAGCAGGGTGCGTTGCGCCCGCAGTGCCACCACCTCCTCGTCCAGCATGACCAGCGGCCGCTGCCACACGCAGACGACCCGAAGCGCCGCACCCCGGAGGTCGGCCTCGTCGAAGGCGAAGGCCAGCGCGTCCGTGGCGGACGCGCTGCCGTCGACGCCCGCGACGAGGTAGGGCGGCTGCTGGCTGATGTGCTCGGCGTCGCCCACGACGACGACCGGGCAACGGGCCTGGGCGGTGACGGGCACCACGAGCGAGCCGGCGCTGAAGAACTCGGCGGTCCGGCTCAGGTGCCGGGAGCCGAGGACGATCATGCGGGCCTCTCGCGCCGCGCCGCCCAGGACGTGGGCGGGGAGGCCGCCCAGCAGATCACCGGTGACGCTCACCTCGGGGTGGCGGTCACGCACCCAGTTGCATGCCTGTTCGAGCCTGCCGGATCCGGTCTGCCGCAGCCCCGTCTGGCCGGGGGTGTCATCGACGTGCTGGGCGTCGTGCCGGGCCGGTACCGCGAGCACCAGGCGCAGCGGGAGCCGGCGCCGTTGTGCCTCGTCGGCGGCCCAGGCCAGGGCGAGGTGCCAGTTCCTGACCGGGTCGATGCCCACGACGATGTCACGGCTTCCCGCCGGGTGGCTGGTCATGACCGGCTCCCGAAGTCGCTGCCGGTCCGGGGGATGAGGAGGACGGGGCAGTGGGCGTGGTGCAGCATGCTGTGCGTGGCCTTGCCCAGGTGGGGGGTGAGTCCGAGGGGCCCTGGGACCCGGCGGCCGCCCATGACGAGCAGGTCGGCGTGACGGGACGCCTCGACGAGGACACCGGCCACGGAGATGCTCTTCTCCGCATCGGCCCGTACCTCCAGGTCGGGGAACTCGTCGCGGACCACGTCCGTGACGGCCCGCAGCGTCTCTGCGTGCCCGCCGGCGATCTCGTCCACGCCGTCGAGCATGCTGACCACCTCGCCGACGGACTGGAGCACGTTCCACACGTGCAGCAGCCGCAGGGAGGCCTTGTGCAGCTCGGCTTCCTGGGCGGCGTACCGGGCGATGAGGAGGTCGTGTTCGTCGCGGATCGCCGCGAGGACCGTGCCGGTCTCCTCGGTCCCGTCGACCCCCCGGACGACGATGACGGGTGTCTGGGCGGCGGCCGCGACGTCCAGGCCGACCGAGCCGAGCATGAGGGAGTCGAACCCGCCCAGACCACGGTTGCCCACCACGACCGTGCCGTGGATTCCGCCGGCCCGGTGCAGGGCGTCGACGGCGCCGGCGCGGCTGAACTCGGTGGTCACGTTCAACCCGGGGTACTCGGCCGAAACGGCCTTGGCCGTGTCCTCCAGGAGCGCCCGGCCGTTGACGCGGACCCGTTCGATGGTCTCCGCCGACAGGTACAAGGCCCTGCCGTCGGTGTCGGCGCCGTAGACGATGTGCAGCGGACGGTCCCGGCGTACGGCCTCCCCGGCCGCCCACAGGGCGGCGACGCGCGCCGGCTGCGAACCGTCCACGCCGACGGTGACCGAGCTGGTGTCCGGGGTGCGGGATGTGCTTTCCACGATTCCTCCCAACCGAGAAGCCGATGAGGGGCACCTCTCACGCTGGCACCGTCGGTGTTCGGGGAAGAGGGCCGCCCGGGGCCGCCGACGGGGCCAAAGGTCCCCATCGCCACTGCCTGGCCTCTCGGGCGGGGCCCTTAAGGGCCCTCGGACGGGACCGTTCGGCCCTCGATCAGGGGCGGTCGTCGACGGATGGTGGGGGGCACCACCCCACACCGGACATCAGCCTCGCGTGACACGGCGGAGCAGGAGGGCCTCATGAAGCACATCAAGGTGGCGGACCTGATGACCGACGAGGTCGTCTCCGTGGCCCCCGGCACCGCCTTCAAGGACGTCGCGAAGCTCCTGGCCCAGTACGACATCTCCGGAGTCCCCGTACTCGACGAGGAGGACCGCGTATCGGGCGTCGTATCGCAGACGGACCTGCTGGCCCACGCGGGCCCCGGCCCCGGTTCCTCCTGGGAGAACGGCACAGCGGTGGAGCCGCCCACCGCGGGCGACGTCATGTCCGCGCCCGCAGTCACCGTCCGCGCCGAAGAGACAGTGGCCGACGCCGCCCGGCTGATGACCCGCCGTGGCATCGAACGGCTCCCCGTCGTGGACGTGGAGGACCGGCTCGTCGGCATCGTCACCCGCCGGGACCTGCTGCGCATGTTCCTGCGCCCGGACTCCGAGATACGCCGACGCATCAACACCGAGATCCTCACGCAGACACTCGGTGTGCCGGCCGAGGACGTCGACGTCCATGTGGTGGACGGCATCGTCACCCTGGACGGCCGTGTCGAGCACCGGAGCCAGCTCCCCCCACTCGTCGGCCTCGTGGAGCGGCTCGAAGGGGTCATCGCTGTGGTATCGCGTGTCACCGCCCGCACCGACGACACGGCAACCCCCCACGCGGACCGGGCCCGGCACGCAATGCCGTGGTGATGAGCACCGGACCGCCTCGGGCCCCGGACGGCCCCACCCACGCAAGGGTCGCCCTCCCCACCATCGCGAGTACCGACCGTCCCTTCGAGGAGCCTTCGAGGAGGAGGACCATGAAACACCTGCGCACCGTCGAGGACGTCATGACACACGCCGTGATCTCTGTCGACCGGGGAACCGCGTTCAAGGACGTCGTGGAGGAGCTGCGGATGTGGAACGTCAGCGCTCTCCCCGTCCTCGCCCAGGACGGACGGGTGGTCGGCGTCGTCTCCGAAGCCGACCTGCTCCTCAAGCCCCAAGGCACCGACACGGCCCACGACACCACCGCCGAGCAGCTGATGACCCGCCCGGCCGTGACCGTCACGAAGGACGCCACCATCCCCGCCGCGGCGCGCCTGATGGCCCGCAGGCACCTCAAGCGCCTTCCCGTGGTCGACGGCGACGGCCGCCTCGTCGGCGTCGTCAGCCGCGGCGACCTGCTCAAGGTCTTCCTGCGGCCGGACGAGGACATCGGCGCCGAGATCCGCGAACTGATCACGTACCAGCTGCTCCCGCACCTTCCCGCCGAAGCACACGTCCACGCCCACGGCCCCGTCGAGGTGCACGTCCACGTCGCCAACGGCATCGCCTACCTCAACGGTGCGCTGCCGGACCCCGCGATGGAGGACATCGTCGTACGCGCCGCCGGCACCGTACCGGGCGTCGTCGACGTCAAGGCGGATTTCACCGCCCCCGTCTCCGCATGAGGGCACGGCCGCCATGAGGCACCGCAGCGTCGCGGACCTGATGACGCACACCGCCGTCGGCGCCCGCATCGGGCGACTGAGGCCGCACAGACAGGAACAGTCCCGTGACCGCCACACACTTCGACCCCGACACCGTCGTCCGGCTCGTCGGGGACGCCGTCACCGCCCCGTCCATGCACAACGCCCAGCCGTGGAGGTTCGTGTTCCATGCGGGCAGCGGTGCACTCGCCCTGTACGGGGACCCGGGCCGCGCCATGCCCCGAACCGACCCGGATCACCGCAGCCTCCACCTGGGCTGCGCTGCGGCACTGTTCAACCTCCGCGTGTCCGCAGCCTCGATCGGCCTCCCGGTCCGCGTGCGGCTCCTGCCCGACGACGCCGAACCGTGGCTGCTCGCCACGGTGACCCCCGACGAAACCGCTGACCCGGACCGCGACCTGGCTCCCCTGCACGACGCCGTCCGGCGTCGCCACACCAGCCGGTACCCCTTCGGCGAGGAGCCGGTGCCGACGGCACTGCTGGACGGTCTCCGGGCCGCGGCCCACTGGGAGGGCTGCCGCCTCACCGTCCCGGACACCTGGCACATCGACACCGTGCTCGGGCTGGTACGGGACGCCGAACACCGCGAGGAGACCGATCCGCTCGCCCGGGCGGAGACCACGGCCTGGACCTCCCACCCGCAGAGCGCTGCGGGCACCCGTCGCGACGGCATTCCCGCCGTCGCGTTCGGACCGAAGGCGTCGGGCGGCCCCGCTCCCGTGCGCGACTTCGGCTGGGCCAACCCGATACCGGATCGCGGCTGGGCCGTGTTCGAGAAGCGGCCGCAGCTGGCCCTGTTGAGCACCTCGCAGGACACGAGAGCCGACTGGCTGCGCGCCGGCCAGGCGATGGAGCGGGTCCTTCTGCAGGCCACTGCCGACGGCCTAGCCACGTCGATGACGTCCCATCCCCTGGAGTGGCCGGAGTTGCGCTGGACGGCCCGTGACCCCGTCGCGGCCATGGGATACGTGCAGATGGTCTTCCGCCTCGGCTACGGCCCCGCAGGCCCCGACACGCCCCGCCGCCCATTGACCGAGGTGCTCGAAATCCGGGAGTAAGACACCACCGGGCGCCTGACGCGATCGCCCCGCGCCGGCCGCCGAATTGCCAGGAGCCGGGCACGCCGTGGCAGGGCCGGCGCGGGCGCGACCCCACCCTCCCGGCCGGGCACTGTGGCACGCAGGGGCCGACGGTCCCTCCCCCAGGGCCGGTCCTCCCCTCGCGGCGCCCCCTCGGGGAGGGCAGGGTGGAGGCATCGACTCAGCAGACGAACGTCCCGGACCGTCGCACTCAGGAGCGGGCATGACCTCGTACCCCATCTCGGAGCTCGACGCGCACTGGCGCGCCGCCAACTATCTGGCAGTCGGCCAGATCTACCTCATGGACAACCCCCTGCTCACCGAGCCGCTACGGCCGGAGCACATCAAGCCGCGGCTGCTCGGCCACTGGGGCACCTCCCCCGGCCTGAACCTCGTCCACACCCACCTCAACCGCGTGATCAAGGACCGCTCGCTGGACGCCCTGTGCATCTGGGGTCCGGGCCACGGCGGTCCGGCCGTCCTCGCCAACTCCTGGCTGGAGGGCACGTACACCGAGACCTACCCGGACATCACGCGGGACGCGGCCGGCATGAGGGCACTGTTCCGGCAGTTCTCCTTCCCCGGGGGCGTGCCGAGCCACGTGGCTCCCGAGACGCCGGGCTCCATCCATGAAGGCGGCGAGCTCGGATACTCCCTCGCCCACGCCTACGGAGCCGCCTTCGACCACCCCGGCCTGCTGGTCGCCTGCGTCATCGGGGACGGTGAGGCCGAAACGGGGCCGCTGGCCGCGTCCTGGCACTCCAACAAGTTCCTCGACCCGGTCCACGACGGCGCGGTCCTGCCGGTCCTGCACCTCAACGGCTACAAGATCGCCAACCCGACGGTATTGTCCCGGATCCCCGAGGGTGAGCTCGACTCGCTGCTGCGCGGATACGGCCACGATCCGCTGTACGTGAGCGGCACCGACCCCGCCCTCGTGCACGGGGCCATGGCCCGTGCGATGGACGAGGCCCTGGACCGCATCGCGGCCATCCAGCGTGAGGCCCGGACGGCGGGCACCGGTCCGGGCCGGGAGTACGCGCACTGGCCGATGATCGTGCTGCGCACCCCCAAGGGCTGGACCGGCCCCGCCACCGTCGACGGCGACCCGGTCGAGGGCACCTGGCGTGCCCACCAGGTCCCGCTCGCCGGAGTGCGTGAGAACCCCGCGCACTTGGGGCAGCTGGAGACCTGGCTGCGCTCTTACCGACCGGAGGAGCTCTTCGACGTCGACGGGCGGCCCTCCGAACAGGTACTCGCCCATGTCCCCCGGGGTGACCGCCGCCTGGGCGCCGTCCCGTACGCGAACGGCGGACGGCTGCTGCGGCCCCTCCCGCTGCCCGCCCCCGGTGCGTACGCCGTCCCCGTCGACAAGCCGGGCAGCAGCCTCCACGAACCGACGCGGGTCCTCGGGCGCTTCCTCAGCCAGATCATGCGCGACACCGCCGAACGGCGGGACTTCAGGGTCGTCGGTCCGGACGAGACCGCCTCGAACCGGCTGGACGACCTGTACGACGTCACCGGCAAAGCCTGGCAGGGACTGACGGAAGCCACGGACAGGAACCTGTCCCGGGACGGCCGCGTCATGGAGATCCTGTCCGAACACGTCTGCCAGGGCTGGCTGGAGGGGTACCTCCTCACCGGCCGCCACGGGCTGTTCTCCACCTACGAGGCCTTCGCCCACATCGTCGACTCCATGGCCGGCCAGCACATCAAGTGGCTGAAGACCTCGCGCAAGCTGTCCTGGCGCGCACCCGGCGCCTCCCTCAACTACCTGCTCACCTCGCACGTCTGGCGCCAGGACAACAACGGCTTCTCCCACCAGGACCCCGGGTTCGTCGACCACGTCCTCAACAAGAGCCCCGAGGTCGTCCGGGTCTACCTGCCGCCGGACGCCAACACCCTCCTCGCCGTGGCCGACCACGCCCTGCGCAGCCGCGACCAGGTCAACGTCATTGTCGCCGGGAAGCAGCCCGCCTTCGACTGGCTGTCCGCCGACGAGGCCCTCGTGCATGTCACACGGGGCGCCGGCATCTGGGAGTGGGCGGGAACGGACCACGGCTCCCGCGAACCGGACGTCGTCCTCGCCTGCGCCGGCGACGTACCCACCATGGAGGTCCTCGCCGCCACGGCCCTCCTGCGCGAGCACCTCCCGTGGCTGGCCGTCCGGGTCGTCAACGTCGTGGACATCGCCCGCCTGATGCCCCACGGGGAACACCCGCACGGCATGACGGACACCGAGTACGACGCCCTGTTCACCACGGACAAGCCGGTGATCTTCGCGTACCACGGCTATCCGTGGCTGATCCACCGCCTCGCCTACCGTCGCACCGGCCACCCGAACCTGCACGTCCGCGGGTACAAGGAGTCCGGAACGACGACCACCCCCTTCGACATGGTCGTGCGCAACGACATGGACCGGTACCGGCTCGTCATGGACGTCATCGACCGCGTCCCGGGCCTGGCCGGCCGCGCCGAGGGTGTGCGCCAGGCGATGGACGACCAGCGCATCCGCCACCACAGCTGGATCCGCGAGCACGGTACGGACCTGCCGGAGATCGCGGAGTGGTCCTGGCCGTACTGAACCGGCACCGGACCCCGGCACGGGATCGGCCGGTGCCCCGGTCGACGGCATCGACGGCGCGGGAGCCCGGCTGAGCCCGCTGCCGGGGACCCGCCCGCTCACCCGAAGTCGTAGGCCACGAGCGGAGCGTGCTGCGGTGCGGCCCCCGCCGCTGCCATGTCGCCGTAGGCGGCGCGCTTGAGCTGGTCCGCCAGGTTCTCCAGGGCCCGGGCGGCCGCGAGCTCGTCGCCGATCTCGGGCACGTCCCTGTCCGTCGGGTTGCAGCGTGCGGTGCCGTGGCCCGTGAGACGCGTGGTGCCGGTGTCGAGTTCGACGCGGACCATGGTCGTGTGCTCTTCCTCGAAGAGGTAGAGGTGGGTCTTCCATTCGCTCGTGTGCGACATGGTGTGCCTCCGTCGGATCAGGAGTAGCGGTGGTGTCGGCGTCGGGCCCAGCGCCGCAGCTCGTCGCTTCCCCAGACCAGCGGCGGGAAGGCCGAGACGAGCAGGACGACGTCCAGCGGGAGGGCGGCGGTGCCGAAGAGGTTCTGGAGCGGCGGCGCATACACGAGCGCCGCGGTGAAGACGAGTTCGAAGGCGATACCGGCGAGCAGCAGCGGGTTGGTGAAGAACCCGATGTCGCGCAGGGCCGCGTGGTCGGTTCGTGCGGCGATGGCTGTACCGACCTGGCAGGTGACGATGCCCGCGAAGGTGGCGGTGGTCGCGGTGAGGTAGGCGTGGTGCAGGGGGCTTCCGGGTCCGGTGGGGTCGCCGGGGTGCCAACCCGCTCGCCACAGGACGTAGAAGAAGGCGGTCATGACGAGGGCCGCGGAGACGGTGCCGAGCCAGCCCCAGCTGCGCACGAGCATGTCCTTGTTGATCACGCTCTGGGAACTGGGCCGGGGCGGTCGGGACATGATCCCCGGCTCGGCGCGCTCACGGCCGAGGGCAAGGGCCGGCAGGGTCTCGGTCCCCAGGTCGATGGCGAGGATCTGCAGGACGGTCAGCGGCAGCGGTACGGCCCCGGCGGAGAGGGCGAACACGAGGAAGGGCACGACCTCCGGGGTGAGGTGGGCGAAGATGTAGACGATGAACTTCCGGACGTTGTCGTAGACGCGGCGGCCGGACTCGACGGCGGTGACGATGGTCGCGAAGTTGTCGTCGGTCAGGACCATCGTCGACGCCTCGCGGGCGACGTCGGTGCCGGAGAGCCCCATGGCCACGCCGATGTGGGCACGGTGCAGGGCCGGAGCGTCGTTCACTCCGTCACCCGTCATGGCCACGATCTGGCCGTGCGCCCGCAGGGCGTCGGCCACCTTCAGCTTGGTCTCGGGCGAGGAGCGGGCGAAGACGATCTCCGTACGGTCCTGGCGGAGGAGGTGGTCGAGCTCGTGGTCGTCGATCGCCTCGGACTGGCCGACCACCTGGAGGTTCGGTGTGCCGATGCCGACGGCGCGGGCCACGGCGGCGGCGGTGGCCCCGTTGTCGCCGGTGACGATGTGGACGGTGAGACCCGCCCCGTGGCAGCGCCGGACCGCGGCGGCGACCTCGGGGCGCGGGGGGTCGTACAGGCCGACGAGGCCGAGCAGGTGCAGGTCCCGTTCGGCGTCCTGCCTCCGGGAGGGTACTGCCTCGCTGCCGGGCGGCAGCTCGCGTACCGCGACGGCCAGCACGCGCATGCCGTCCGCTGCCAGAGCGTCGGCAGCCTGCTGGGCCTCACCGGCCGCTGCACCTTCGGCCAGCAGCGTCAGGACGGCTTCGGGGGCGCCCTTGACGATCACGAGGGGGGTGCCGTGTTCTCCGTCGCGGATCACCGACATGCGGCGCAGGCGCGGGTCGAAGCGGAAGCAGGCCCGTCGGTGGGCGTCCCTGTCGGCCAGGTCGAGGGGCGCAGCGTGCTGTGAGGCTCCCTCGACCAGTGCGATCTCGGTCGGGTCCCCGTGCAGCGCGCCGTCTCTTTCGCGGGTGACGGTGGTGCACTGGGCGGCGGCACGTACCAGTTCGGCGGTCTCCGTACCACCCGCCGCCCCGTGCGGCGGCGTCCAGGTGGAGTGGAGGCGCATCTGGTTGCGGGTGAGGGTGCCGGTCTTGTCGGTGCAGATGACGTTGGTGGAGCCGAGGGTTTCCACGGCGCTCAGGCGCTTGACCACCGCGCCCTGGCGGGCGAGGACCCGTACGCCCACGGCAAGGGCGAGGGTGATGGTGGGCAGCAGTCCTTCGGGCACGTTGGCGACGAGCAGGCCGATCGCGAACATCAGCGAGTCGGTCAGCGGCAGGCCGACCGCCACCCCGGTCACCAGGAAGACGGCCCCCATACCGACCGCGACCGCTGCGATCAGCCACGCGACCCTCTTGACCTGCTGCTCCAGTGGGCTCGGCTCACGACGGGTGCGCTGGCTGAGGGCCGCGATCCGGCCGAGCTCCGTGTGGTCGCCGGTGGCGAAGACGATCGCCTGCGCCTGGCCCCCGGTGGCGGTGGTGCCGCTGAAGACGAGGTTGGGCTCCTGCAGCAGCGAAAGGCCTTCCAGGCCTGGGCCGGCAAGACGCTCGACCGGGGTGGACTCGCCCGTCAGCATGGAGAGGTCGGCCTCGATTCCTCCCTCGGTCAGGCGGGCGTCCGCCGGTATCCGGTCGCCCTCGTCGAGGGCGATGAGGTCTCCGGGGACCAGGTCCCGGGCCGGGACGTGCTGTGCCTGGCCGTCGCGGATCACCCGGGCCTGCGCGGGGAGATAGCGTGCCAGGGTTTCGACGGCCTTCTCGGCCTGCCGTTCCTGGACGAGCGCGAAACCGGCGTTGACGAGGATGACCGCGACGATCGCCCAGCCGAGCACCGCGATGGCGGCGATGAAGGCGAGGGCGGCCGCGGCCCACAGCAGCAGGGCCAGCGGGTGGATCAGTTGCCTCAGCAGTTCCCGCAGGACGCTCGTCCCGGCGGTGCGCCGGACCTCGTTCGGGCCGTAGACGGCCAGCCGGCGCGCCGCCTCCCGGCTCGACAGACCCCGGGGGCCGGTGTGCAGCTCGCGACGGAGCAGGGGAAGGGGTTCCAGGGGATCCGGCGCGGTGTCCGGCGTGAGGGCCGGGCCGGCGGCTGTCTCAGTCATCGCCGGCTCCCTGGCCTGGGCGTAGGCGGCCTGACCAGAGGGGCTCGACGCCCGCCCACTCGGACTCCCAGGCCCGTGCGCTGTGCGCGTCCACGACACGCAGGCGCACGGCGACGAGGGCGCCGCCGACGAGCATGATCCCTGCGAGCGCTCCGGTGCCGATGCCCACCGCGTTCAGAACGATGTGTACGGTGTGCCGGTGGCGTGCGGCGTTCTCGGCGGTGCGGTGTCCGTCCGTCCAGGCGGCCCGCCCGAGGGCGAAGCCCACGACAACTGCCAGCAGGCAGGTCAGCGCGAAGGCGGCACGCAAGCGGGTCCGGGCGCGGTCGGCATCCCGCCTGAGCGGGTCGCCCCCCGCCCCTTTCGTCCGCTGGTGCATGGCACGCCTACGTGCTGGTGCGGTGCGTGCCGGGCCCGGCCGTCCCCTCAGGCGGCGACGAGCTCGGCGCTGATGTGGTGGGCCCACTTCTGGATCCGTTCGGGGTTGCGGAAATCCCCGCCCTTGCCCTGACGGGTCATTGCCTTGGCGAGGAAGCCCGGTGTGTGGGCGGTGACGCTGCCGCCGAAGGTCATGTGCTCGCGCGCTCCGACCAGCTGCATCTCCCGGGCGACGGCGGGGACCGGGGCTATGTCGTGTTCCTCGGCGGAGCGGTCGAGCGGGCCGCTGCTGAACATCCACACCGGGCGGTGCCGGAGGGATTCGGCGTTGCGTTCTGCGCAGTGCTTGGCCTTGCTGCTCCAGTGACCGGCGTAGAGGGAGCCGCCGAGGACGACGGCGTCGAAGGCGCGGACGTCTTGGACGTCTTCGGCGGGCAGCACGACGGCGTCGAGACCGTCCTCGCGGAGGGTCTTGCCGATCTGCTCTGCGATGCCTGCGGTGGCTCCGTGCTTGGTGCCGTAGGCGACCAGGACTCGCTTGGTGCTCATGGCGGGGTGCTCCTTGGTTCCATGGTGCGGGGCTGATGCCACTGTCACGCGGCCGACGGGTGTTCCGCTTGGGCCGGACGGATCCCAGCGGGGGCCGTTCGGTCCTCCCCGTAGCGCCGCTCCCCGGCGGCGGCGACGTGCTGCCTGACTGCGGCGAAGCTGTCCGGGGCGTTCGCGTTGAGGTGGTCGATCGCGCGGTCGGTGCAGAGGGAGGCGGGGCGGAGCGGCCCAGCGCTTCGAGCGCGACACCGTCGTGGATCCGGTCGAACTGCTCCTGGATGCGGGTGCGCAGGCCGTGGCCGTGGCCGCCCGTGGCCCGCTCGGCCGGCGTTCCTCGAACGATTCGCGCTTCCGGGCGGCGAAGGCGGTCTCGTATGCGCCGCCGCGCTCACAAGCGGGCATCCCGTGGGCCATGTCCTCGTCGAAGCCGACCAGCTCGTCACGGCACGGCCCATGCCGCGAGGCCGTGCCGGATTCGATGGGCTCCTCAAGGTCGCACGGGTACATCCGCCCGGACGATGGTGATCGGACACGGTGCGTGGAGCGCCGTCTGATGGCTCACCGAACCGAGCAGGGCCCGGCTGAAGCCGCCGCGACCACGGCTGCCCACGACCAGCATGTCCGCACCGTCTGCCGCATCGACCAGGACGTCGACCGGATTGCCGCGTACCAGGCGCTGGTGCACGGAGGAGGCGCCATCCTCGCCGAGAACCGTGCGGACCTCCTCGACCAGCCGGCGCTCGGCCTCCTCCTCGTCGAACGTGGTGTCCACCGCCGGGGCCGACCACGACCCGGCACCGGGCAGGTCCCACGCTGCGACCGCCTCCACCCGCCCGCTCACCAGCCCTGCGTACCGGACCGCCCAGCGCAGCGCCGCCTGGGACGAGGGCGACCCGTCGACCCCCACCACGATCCGCGGAGCCTCCTGCTGCCTGTCCATTCCGTTCATCCTTCCGACGGCTGATACATCCACAGTGTGCGCATCACGATCGCCCCGCCACGCGAGGAGGGGGTGGCTGCCGTGTCAGCCCTTGGCGAGGCGGAACCACCGCTCCTGGCCTGCGGCGATGCGTTCGTGGCGGTCACCTGGCAGGACCAGGGGCACCGGGCCGAGGGGGGACGGGGGGACGCTGATGCCGAGCCGGCCGGGCCGGAACCGGATACGGATGTCCCGGTGCCCCAGGTAGGAGATCGAGAACGAGGAACCGGGCACCTCGGAGAGCGGCACGGGGTCGATGTGCAGGCCGTCGCCGTGGGGTTCGAGTCCGATGACGCCGCGCTCGACCAGGTCGAGGGTGCCGCCCATGGCGCCGAGGTGGATCCCTTCACCGGTGGTGCCGCCCTGGACGTCCGTGATGTCGCCGAGCAGGGCTTCCTGGCAGTAGCGCCACGCGTCCGGGCCCTGCTGCCGGGCCAGGACCCAGCCGTGGACGAGGCTGCTGAGCGTGGAGCCGTGACAGGTGCGCCGCAGGTAGTAGTCCACCGTCCTGCGCCAGAGGTCGTCGTCGAGGCGGCACCCGAGCCGAAGGAACAGCTGTTCAAGTTCTGTGGGGCGGAAGAGGTAGCCGAGCATGAGGGTGTCCGCCTGCTTGGAAGCCTGGTACCGGTTGGGGGTGTCGCCTTCGGCTTCCAGGATGCGGTCCAGGCGGCGGATGTCGTGGTAGCGGGCGCGGTAGCCGTTCCAGTCGAGCTCGGCGAGATCCCCGTAGCCGTGGAACTGACTGATCACATCGCGGTGGAACGGCACGTACAGGCGGCGGGAGACGTCCTCCCAGTGCCCGAGCTCGTCGGGGCCCATGCCGAGTTGCGTGAGGAGCTCCGCGCGCCGGGCTGCCGGGAGTTCCGCGTACAGGTCGAGGGCACGGGCCAGCACCCATGCGGCGGTGACGTTGGTGTAGGCGTTGTCGTCGATGCCGGGGGCGGCGGCGTCCGGGTAGGCATCGTGGTACTCGTCCGGTCCGACGACGCCACGGAGCCGGTAGCGGCCGAGGCCGCCGTCCCACGTCGCCGCGTCCGCCCAGAAACGGGCTGTGTTCAGGAGGAGTTCGGCCCCCGGGCCGTGCATGAATCCGGTGTCTGCGGTGGCCTGCCCGTACCGCCAGACGTTCCAGGCGATGGCCGACCCCACGTGGTGCTGGAGGTGGGAGTGGTCCGGCAGCCAGCGGCCGGAGCGCGGATTGAGGTGCAGCCGCTGCGTCTCCTCTGCGCCGGAACTGCCGCTCTGCCAGGGGAAGACGGCTCCCTTCGCCCCGGCCCGGCGGGCGGTCTCCCGGGCTGCGGGGAGCCGCCGGTGCCGGTACATCAACAGGGCGCGAGCGGTCTCGGGGAGGTGGAGGGCGAGGTACGGCAGGACGAACAGCTCGTCCCAGAAGACGTGGCCCCGGTACGCCTCGCCGTGAAGGCCGCGGGCGGGGACACCGACGTCGAGGTCCGCGGTGTGCGGCGAGAGGGTCTGCAGGACGTGGAACGCGTGCAGCCGCAGAACCTTGCCCGTCTCGCCCGGTACCTTCAACTCCCCTTTGCCCCACAGGCGTTGCCAGGACGCCCGGTGTGAGGTCAGCAGGGAGGGGAAGTCCGGGGCGTGTATGGCGCAGTCGATGCTGCGCCGCAGCGGTTCGGTGGGGGGACGGTCGAGCGACGTGCACAGGGCGGCGGTCTTCACGACGACGACCGGGGCGGCCCGCATGATGGGCAGGACGAACGTCTGTGTGGCGGTGGTGGCCGTGCATGCCCGGCGCACCGGCGCCAGAGGACGTGCTGATGTCCGGACTGCGAGCCCGATCCGTACCCGGGAAGTGGTCGTGGTGCAGGTGATCCAGGCGGTGCCCTCCGCCTCCACCCCGGCCCGGTGCTCGACGAGGTGCCGCCCGGCCAGGGCGCGGTACCGGTCGACTCCCGCGTTCGTGACCTCGCCGTCGAGTACGGACTCGATCTCGATCCGGCCGCTCCAGCCGTACGCGCGGAACACCGTGTTCTGCGCGGCCAGGTTCGGGTCGCCCATGTGGACGAGGCGGGTGTGGGTGACACCCAGGCGGCAGCCTTCGGCGTCGTGGAAGAGCATGCGGCGGGTGAGCGTTCCGGCCCGCAGGTCCAGCGACACGTTGCTGTGGCGTAGCGCGGGGTGGTCGGGTGTGAGCCAGTCGCCGGGCGGTGCGCCCTCGGGCAGGCAGCGGTACCGCAGGGCGGTCCAGTCCGGCAGCCGGACCATGTCCTCGTTGGAGACCGTTCGTCCGCCGACGGTGGAGGTGAGCCGGTCGTAGCAGCCGGCGAGGTAGGTGCCCGGGTAGTGGATGGCGTCGGCGACGCTTTCCGGGGCCGCACCGCGCGTGGCGAAGCGGCCGTTGCCCAGGGTGCACAGGGATTCGACCAGCCGCTCGGTCTTGGGGTCGTAGCGGTGGTACTCCCAGCGCCAAGGCGTGGTCACGGGCGGCGGCCGCCTTCGTGCACCACGCGACGGCCGGTGATCCGGGCCGGGGTGAGCTTCATCCAGTGGTCGCGGGGGCCGCCGGCCCAGGGCTGGGAGCGGGCTGTGGTGTTGAGGTGGCGGATCTCGTCCGGGTCCGTGACGGCCGCCAGTTCACCCACGGCCAGCACGCTCCAGCCGGTGGCGGTCACGTCGTCGATGTTGTCGATCTCGAAGGCGGCCTCGGTTCCGGCCGCTCTGGCGGTGACGGCTTCCGCGGAGGTGCGGAAGGCGACGTCGGGGCCTGCGATCAGGTAGTTGACGGGGAGGACGGCTGGGCCTTCGGGCGTGAGGATTGCGATGCGGCCCACGCCGTGGGTGTTCAGCAGCCGCCGGCATTCGGCCTCGTCCAGGGGTACGAGCGCACTGTCGCGCCGGGCGGTGGCTCGGCCGGCGACGTGGTGGACGCCGGCGCCGGTCAGGTCGTCGACGGTGAGGCCGAGGGCGTCGGCCACCCGTACGAGGGTGCCGATGGCAGGACTGGCGGCGTGCTCCTCCAGGTAGGCGATGTACGTCCCGTCGGCGCCGCACCGCCGGCCCAGTTCGTCGCGGCTCAGGCCGAGGGCTTCGCGGCGGGCCGCCAGGCGGCGGCCCAGGTCGGTGCGCCCGGTCATCTCGCCGGACTGCTGAGGGTGGGTGCCCGGTGTGCTCTTCACGTCACTCACCGCTCCTCGGGCGGTACGGCGACCGTGTCGTGCTGCGGTCCGCCGAGCACGACCTTGAGGGCGCCGGTTTCGCCGGCGCGGGAGAAGACGTCGTACGCCTCTTCCATCTGGTCCAGTTCGAAGCGGTGGGTGACCATGGCGGCCCCGGGGAGGCGGCCGGCGGCCATCATGCGCAGCAGCATGGGGGTGGAGTGGGTGTCGACGAGGCCGGTGGTGATGGTGACGTCCTTGATCCACAGGTCTTCGAGGTGGAGGACGGCGGGCTTTCCGTGGACGCCGATGTTGGCGACACGGCCGCCCGGCCGGACCATGCGGGTGCACATCTCGAATGCCTCGGGCACGCCGACGGCCTCGATGACCACGTCCGCGCCGAGCCCCTCGGTGAGGTCCTCGACGAGCTGCTCGGGCTCTTCGTCCGCGCTCGCGGTGGCATCGGCACCGAGTTCACGCGCGGCGGCGAGCCGGGACGCGGCGAGGTCGACGGCGATGATCCGCCCGGGGCTGTAGAGCTGTGCGGTGGCGATGACGGCCAGGCCGATGGGTCCGGCGCCGACCACGACGACGGTGTCGCCGGGGCGCACGCCGCCGTTGAGCACGCCGACCTCGTAGGAGGTGGGGAAGATGTCGGCGAGCAGTACGGCGTCGTGGCCGGCCAGGGCGCTGGGCAGCGGGTGGACGGAGAGGTCGGCGAAGGGGACGCGTACGTATTCGGCCTGGGTGCCGTCGATGATGTGGCCCAGGACCCAGCCGCCGCCTCCGCGGCACTGGCCGTAGTGACCCTCGCGGCAGAAGCGGCAGCGGCCGCAGGCGGAGATGCAGGAGATCAGGACGCGGTCGCCGGGGCGGACGCTGCGGACGTCGCCGCCGGTTTCGACGACGGTCCCGACGGCCTCGTGGCCCAGGACCCGTCCGGGGATCACCTCGGGGACGTCGCCCTTGACGATGTGCAGGTCGGTGCCGCAGATGGTGACGGCGTCGACCCGGACGATCGCGTCGGCGGCGTCCTTGACGGAGGGGTCCGGGACGTCCTGCCAGGAGGTCTGTCCGGGCCCGTGGAAGACGAGTGCCTTCATGGCGCGGCCTTCTCTCTGTGCGCTGTCCGGAAATGGGGGTCACCGCCAGCCTGGGCCCCGGTCCCGCCGCCGCGCTTGGGCCGGTCGGCCCCTCACCGGGGACCGGTAGGGCCCCTCCCGTCCGGCCCGTCCGGCGCGACGGTGAAGGTCCGCCGGCCTGGGCCGGACGGTCCCCGCGGTGTGCACCGCGCGGCCCTCCCGGACACGGTGGCCCGCCCGGCAGGGTGGATGCGAAGGGTTGGAGGCACTCCATGAGCACCTTGCACAGCACCCTCGAAGCGATGCCACCGCATGCCCGCGAGGCCCTGCTCGCCCAGGCACGCTGAGGAGCCCGCCGTGACCTCCACCCCGTACACCGTCGCCGACGTCATGACCACCGAGGTCATCGCCGTCACCGCCTCGACCGGCTTCAAGGACATCGCCACCGCGATCGAGCGGTGGAAGGTGACGGCCCTCCCCGTCATCGAGGGCGAGGGCCACGTCGTCGGCGTGGTCTCCGAGGCCGACCTCCTGCCCAAGGAGGAGTTCCACGAGCACCGCCCGGGCCTGATCGAGCAGATGCGCCGTCTCGGCGACACCGCCAAGGCCGGCTCCACGCGGGCCGAGAACCTGATGACCACCCCTGCCGTCACGATCCGCCCCGACGCCACCCTGCCCCAGGCCGCCCGCCTCATGGCCGACCGGCACGTCAAGCGTCTCCCGGTGGTCGACGCCGACGGCACCCTCAAGGGCATCGTCAGCCGCGCAGACCTGCTGAAGGTCTTCCTCCGCACCGACGAGGAGCTCGCCACCGAGATCCGCCGTACCGTCGTCGACCGCCTCTTCCCCTTGTCCCACGGAGCGGTCAAGGTCACCGTGGTACAAGGGATCGCCACCCTGACCGGCGCGGTCCGCGATGCCGACCTGATCCCTCTGGCCGAACGCCTCACCCACTCCGTCGAAGGCGTGGTCGACGTCCGCTGCCGGCTGGGCGCACCGGCCGAGGCGTGAAGTCCGACCAGACACGTTTCCGGTGACGACGACGGGTCGTTGTGTGCCACCTGACGGTGCGGGCGAGTCGCACCCGGTCAGCGGCGGACGCGGGGCATGCCCAGGCCGATCCAGGAGATGATCTCGCGCTGGATCTCGTTGTTGCCGCCGCCGAAGGTGAAGATCACGGCGCTGCGGTAGCCGCGTTCCAGTTCGCCGTGCAGGACCGAGCCCGCGGAGCCGTCCTTGAGGGAGCCGGCCGCGCCGACCACCTCCATCAGCCAGGCGTACGCGTCCCTGCGGGCCTCGGAGCCGTACACCTTGACGGCGGAGGCGTCCTGCGGGGTCAGGGTGCCGTCCTGGACGGCACCCACCATCTGCCAGTTGAGCAGCTTCATCGCGTCGAGCCGGGCGTGGGTGCGGGCCAGGCGGCCGCGGACCCAGGAGAGGTCGATGACGCGGCGGCCGTCGGCGAGCTTGGTCTCGGCGGCCCAGCGCTGGACGTCGTGCAGCGCCCGGATCGCCATGGTGCCGTGCGCGGCGAGGGTGACGCGCTCGTGGTTGAGCTGGTTGGTGATCAGGCGCCAGCCCTTGTTCTCCCGGCCGACGCGGCGGCTCGCGGGAACGCGGATGTTCTCGTAGTGGCTGGCGGTGGTGTCGTGCGAGGCGAGGGTGTTGATCAGGGTGCAGGAGTATCCGGGGTCGGCGGTCGGCACCAGGAGCATGGTGATGCCCTTGTGCGCGGGGGCGTCCGGGTCGGTGCGGACGGCGAGCCAGACCCAGTCGGCGGTGTCCCCGTTGGTGGTCCAGATCTTCTGCCCGTTGACCACGTAGGTGCCGGTCTCCTCGTCGCCCTCGCGGACGGCCCTGCACTTGAGGGCGGCGAGGTCGGTACCGGCGTCCGGCTCGCTGTAGCCGATGGCGAAGTCGATCTCGCCGGACAGGATCCGCGGCAGGAAGTACGCCTTCTGCTCGTCGGTGCCGAACTGCATGATGGTCGGCCCGACGGTGTTGAGCGCCATCAGCGGCAGCGGTACGACGGCCTGCGCGGCCTCGTCGAAGAAGATGAACTGGTCCATGGGCGACATCCCGCGGCCGCCGTACTCCTCGGGCCAGCCCACGCCGAGCCATCCGTCGGCGCCGAGCCTGCGGATGGTCTCCCGGTAGAAGCGCTTCTGCGCGGCCGGATCCTGGTAGCGGGCGTAGACGTCCTCAGGCACCAGCTCGGCGAAGTAGGCGCGCAGCTCGGTGCGCAACTGCTGCTGCTCAGGCGTGTATTCGAGGTGCACGGCCCCTCCGGGTGTCTCGCGGGTCCAGCCGGTCGCTGTGGTGGCGGCGCACAGAGTAGAACGTGTTCCAAGAAGGGGGAAGGACTCGCGGTCGGCGGTTTCCCCCGACCACCGGCACGGCGCCGGTCCGTGACCGACAATGGGCTTGCGCGTCACGGGACTTCGAGGAACCGGGAGACACATGGACGAGGCCTGGGAGCAGGAGTTCGCCGGACGGGACCGTATGCCGGAGCGCCGCGACCGGACGCCCGGGCAGCGCGACCGGACGCCGGAACCCCGGGACCGGCTCCCCCGGCACGGGGACCGGCCGGCCGACGGAAGTCCGGCGCACTCCGAGGGCGTGACACAGGTCCACGAACCGGGGACGCTGCCCGTCGACCCGCGGACTCCCGACCGCCACAGGTGCTGGGAGCTGCTGCCCGCCGACACGCGCACCAAGGCCACCGAGAAGGCGGGCCGCTCCCTGATGTGGTGGGCCCGCGTCTACTCCGACGGCGTCCCGTTCGCCGTGGTGCTCGGTGACCGGGGACTGTGCCGGGTCGAGCCGGTGTACCGGGCCGGCCGGGCGCAGGAGCACCGCGGCGAGCGGGCCCGGGTGGAGCCCGGCTCGCTGCACACCCGCTCGTTCGACGCACGGCCGCCGCAGCCGGGGGGCGGCCCGGCCGCGCCGGGCCGGTCCGGCTCGCCCGTGGAGCGCCTGGCCCTGAACCCGCCGGAGGCACAGGGGGTGCTCGGCCACTTCCCCCTCGACGTACAGGACTTCCTCCAGCGCCACTTCCTGCCCGACCGGCGGGTCGTCACGGCCGAGTGGTATTACGAGGAGACCGTCGAGCCCGCGCACACCGCCCTCTTCGTGATGCTGTGCCTGTCCAGCGACCGCCATGTCACCGCCGTCGAGGGCCGCCGCACCCTGGACCGGGGCGCCACACCGGACCGGGCCCGGTGGCACGCGCTGACGTGCCACCGGGCCCGGCTCGTCCCCCGCTGACCCGCCGGCCCGCCGGCCCCGGTGCGTCGGCGTCGGCCCCGGTGCGTCGGCGTCGGCGTCGATGCGTCGGCGTCGGCGTCGATGCGTCGGCGTCGGCGTCGATGCGTCGGCGTCGGCGTCGATGCGTCGGCGTCGGTGCACGCCGGGGGCGGCAGCCGTACGCCCCGCGGTCAGTTCAGCGCGGTGATCATCGCCGCGGCCGTCGCCGCCATCGCCGTACGGGCCGCCGTCAGGTAGGGACGGGGGTCCGCCGGGGTCAGGTGGGTGCGGATCGCCTCCGTCATGGCCAGGTTGAGGGCGGTGCCGATGTTGACCTTGCGGATGCCGCCCGCCACCGCCGCCGCGAGTTCCGCGTCCGGCAGCCCCGAGGAGCCGTGCAGCACCAGCGGCACGTCCACGGTCTTGGCCAGCCGGGCCAGCAGGGCGTGGTCCAGCTCGGCGGTGCGGCTGGTCATCGCGTGACTGCTGCCGACCGCCACGGCCAGCGCGTCGACCCCCGAGTCGGCGACGAACCGGCGGGCCTCGTCGGGGTCCGTACGCGCACCCGGCGCGTGCGGGTCGAGCGGCGCGGCGCCGTTCTTGCCGCCGACCTCGCCCAGCTCGGCCTCGACCCACAGCCCGTTGGCGTGCGCCCAGTCGGCCGCGGAGCGGGTGGCCTCCAGGTTCTCCGCGTACGGGAGCTGCGCGGCGTCGTACATCACCGAGCTGAATCCGGCGTCCGCGGCCTGCCGGAGCAGGTCGGGGCTCTTGACGTGGTCCAGGTGCAGGCCGACCGGGATCCCGGCGGCCTCCGCGCACGCGACGGCCGCGCGCGAGATGGGCAGCAGCTGCCCGCCGCGGAACTTCACGGCGTTCTCGCTCAGCTGCAGGATGACGGGCAGGCCCGCCCGTTCCGCCCCGGCGACGACGGCCTCGGCGTGCTCCAGGGTGATGATGTTGAAGGCGGCGACGGCGCGGCCCGCGGCCGCCGCCTCCAGGACGAGCGTCCCGGCGGAGACGAGGGTCACCGGACCGCCTCCTCGCCGGCGGCGAGGATCACCGAGCGGGTCAGGTTCCGCGGCTGGTCGGGGTCGAGGCCCTGGTGGGCCGCCACCGCGACCGCCAGCCGGTGCACCCGCACCAGCTCGGCGAGCGGGTCGAGGCGGCCGGCCACCCACTGGCCGCCGGTGGCCCGCACCTGCTCGGCGAGTCCCTCGGGCGCCTCGCCGAGCGACCAGGTGAGGGTGCCGGGGCCGGTGACGCTGATCGGCCCGTGCCGGTATTCCATGGCGGGGTACGACTCGGACCACGACAGCGCGGCCTCGCGCATCTTCAGCGCGGCCTCGTGGGCCAGGCCCACGCTCCAGCCCCGGCCGAGGAAGGTGAACTGACCGCGGTCGACCGCCTGTTCGGGCAGCGGCTCCGCGAGGGCGGTACGGGCGTCGGCGACGGCGGCCGCGGTGTGCCGGCCGACGTGGGCGCGCAGCAGGGTCAGCGCCGTGGTCGCGAAGCGGGTCTGCACGACGGACTGCTCGTCGGCGAAGTCGAGGACGACGAGCTCGTCGGCGAGGGTCATCACCGGGGTCGCCGGGTCCCCGATGACGGCGGTCGTCCGCATCCCCACGTCCCGCAGCCCGGCCAGCAGGTCCAGCACCTCGGTGGTGGTTCCCGACCGGGTGAGCGCGACGACCCTGTCGTAGCGGCGGTGCAGCGGGAACTCCGACGCGGCGAAGGCGTCGGTCTCCCCGTGGCCCACCCCCTCGCGCAGGGCGGCGGCCGCCTGCGCCATGTAGTACGAGGTCCCGCACCCGACGATCGCGGCGCGCTCCCCCGGCTGCGGCAGCACCGCCCGGTGGGCCGGGGCCAGTTCGGCGGCCCGCTCCCAGCACTCCGGCTGTGTGCCCAACTCGTACGCGACGTGGCTCATGGCGGCTCCCTAGCGCGGCGGGTGCGATGCATATGCGTTTTCCTGCAAGGTAGCGGTCCTTTTCACGCAACTTCAAGCATCTCGGGGGTTGATCCCTGAGTTAGTGTCGACGCGTAGGCCAAGAGAGCGCGAGGGGGTCGATCGCCGTGGGGTCCATGACCCGCAAGGAACGCTGGCAGACGCTGCTGGACCTGTTGGTGGAGCGGGGCGAGCTGGAGGTCGAGCCGGCGGCGGAGACGCTCGGCGTGTCCGCAGCGACCATCCGGCGCGACCTGGACCAGCTGGCCGAACAGCAGCTGCTGGTGCGGACCCGCGGCGGGGCGGTGGTCCACGGCGTCTCGTACGAACTCCCGCTGCGCTACCGCACGTCCCGGCGCGCCGCCGAGAAGCACCGCATCAGCGAAGCGGTGGCGGAGCTGATCACCCCGGGGGAGGTGATCGGCCTGACCGGCGGCACCACCACCACGGAGGTGGCCCGCGCCCTGGCCGGCCGCCCGGACCTGGCGGCGGGCTCGCCGGCCCTGACGGTGGTGACCAACGCGCTCAACATCGCCGGCGAGCTCGTCATCAGGCCCCAGTTCAAGATCGTCCTGACGGGCGGGGTCGCCCGCCCCCAGTCGTACGAACTCACCGGCCCGCTGGCGCAGCAGGTCCTGGGGCAGTTGACGATGGACACGGCGGTCGTCGGCGTGGACGCCTTCGACCCCCAGGACGGCGCGGCGACCCGCCACGAGGACGAGGCGGCGATGAACCGCCTGCTGTGCGAGCGGGCCCGGCGGGTGGTCATCGCGGCGGACTCCAGCAAACTGGCGGTCCGCGCCTTCGCCCGCATCTGCCCGACCCGCGCGGTGGACGTCCTGGTGACGGACACGGCACTCCCGGACCCCGTGGCAGCCCAGTTCGAGGCGGCGGGCGTGGAGGTACGACGGGTGTAGGCGGCGGGGCTCGGGGCCCCCGGCCCCACTCCCGCCGCCAACCTCAGCCCCAGCCCAGCGCCCAGCGCCCTGGGCCCAGGGCGTCAGCTGGTCGGGAGGCGGCCCGATTCCCTGTTCAGGGCCGTGAGGATCGGGGCGATCAGGGGGTGGGATTCCGCGCCGCGGCGGGTTGCCGCGAAGACCCGGCGGGTGGGTGCCGATCCCGATACCGGGCGGACCTGGACCTCCTTGAGGTCCATGCCCCGCAGCGCCGAGCGCGGCACCAGCGCCACCCCCGCCCCGGCTCCCACCAGGGCCGTCACCGCGCGGAAGTCGTCCGACGAGTGCACGAACCGGGGCTGGAAGCCGGCCAGTTCGCAGGCGAGCAGCGTCACGTCGTGGCACGGGTTCCCCGGATACTGCCCCACCCAGTCCGCGTCGGAGAGGTCCGCCAGCGGGACCTCCGGGAGGTCGGACAGCGGGTGTCCGGAGGGGAGCACCGCGTCGAAGGGCTCCGCGTACAACGGGAGCACCGACAGGCGGCCGTCGTCGGCGCCCGGGGCGCCGCGGTACTCGACCGCGAGCGCGAGGTCGGCTTCGCCGTCGAGCAGCAGCGGCAGGCTCTCGTCGCCTTCGGCGTCCCGGACGCGCAGGCGGATGCCCGGGTGTTCGCGGGCCAGGCGGGCGATCGCGGGGGCGAGGACCTCGGTGATGCCGGTCGCGAAGGCGGCCACGGTGACCTCGCCCGCCGTGCCTCCCGCGTACGCCGCGAGCTCGGCTTCGGCGCGCTCCAGCTGGGCGAGGACCTCGTGGGCGTGCCCGAGCAGGATCTCGCCGGCCGCGGTGAGCCGTACGCCGCGGCCGCTGCGGGTCAGCAGTGCGTGGCCGGTCTCCTGTTCCAGCGCCGCGAGCTGCTGGGAGACGGCGGAGGGGGTGAGGTAGAGGGCTGCGGCCGCGGCGGTCACCGTACGGTGGTCCGCCACGGCCCGCAGGATGCGCAGCCGGCGGGGGTCGATCACCCCACCATTCTCGCAGGTGGAGCGGCCGACCCGGCCGCCCGGCCGGTCGGGCAGGTCGGGCCGGTAGGGCAGGTCGGGCGCCTCAGGCCGTCAGGGCGGCTCGCGCGTCGACGAAGGCGGCCACCGCGCGCTCCACGTCCGCCGTGGAGTGGGCGGCGGAGAGCTGGACCCGGATGCGGGCCGCGCCCATCGGGACCACGGGGTAGGAGAAGCCGATCACGTACACGCCGCGCTCCAGCAGCAGCTCCGCCATCCTGGCGGCCTCGGCCGCGTCGCCGATCATCACCGGGGCGATGGCGTGGTCGCCCGGGAGGATCTCGAAGCCGGCCTCGGTCATCTTCGTGCGGAAGAGCGCGGTGTTGGCGGCGAGCCGCTCGCGCAGGTCGCCGGCCGACTCCAGGAGGTCCAGGACCTTCAGGGAGGCGGCGGCGATGACCGGGGCGAGGGAGTTGGAGAAGAGGTACGGGCGCGAGCGCTGGCGCAGCAGTTCGACGATCTCGGCACGGGCCGCGACGTAGCCGCCGGAGGCGCCGCCGAGGGCCTTGCCGAGGGTGCCGGTGATGATGTCGATGCGGTCCATGACGCCGTGCAGTTCCGGCGTGCCGCGGCCGCCGGGGCCGACGAAGCCGACGGCGTGCGAGTCGTCGACCATGACCATGGCGTCGTAGCGCTCGGCCAGGTCGCAGATCTCGGCGAGCGGGGCGACGTAGCCGTCCATGGAGAACACGCCGTCGGTGACGATCAGCTTGCGGCGGGCGCCGCCCTCGGTGGCTTCCTTCAGGCGGGCTTCGAGTTCGGCCATGTCGCGGTTGGCGTACCGGAAGCGGCGGGCCTTGGACAGGCGGATGCCGTCGATGATCGAGGCGTGGTTGAGGGCGTCGGAGATCACCGCGTCCTCGGCGCCGAGCAGGGTCTCGAAGACGCCGCCGTTGGCGTCGAAGCAGGAGGAGTAGAGGATCGTGTCCTCCTGGCCGAGGAAGGAGGACAGGCGCGCCTCCAGCTCCTTGTGCACCTCCTGCGTGCCGCAGATGAAGCGGACGGAGGCCATTCCGTAGCCCCAGCGGTCGAGCGCGTCCTTGGCGGCGGCGACGACCTCGGGGTGGTCAGCGAGGCCCAGGTAGTTGTTGGCGCAGAAGTTGAGGACCTCACCGGGGGCGCCGCCGGCGGTCACGGCGACGGCTGCGTTCTGCGGGGTGCCGATGACGCGCTCGGGCTTGTGCAGGCCGGCGGCGCGGATCTCGTCGAGGGTGGTGCGCAGGTCCTCGCGGACGGTCTCGAACATGGTGCGGTGCTCGCTTTCTCCTGGTGCGGCGGTGGCAGAGGAAGGAGGGGGCCGGGCCCCGCGGGGCGGGCGTCGCCGGCGCGGCGGCGGCGCGGGGCGGCGGGGCGTGGGTGAGGCAGACGGCCGCGAACCGGTCGGGGTGGTTGTCCGTGACGGTGCGCAGGGCGGTGTTCCACT
>LJCW01000387.1 GCA_001298555.1 Actinobacteria bacterium OV450 | reverse complement strand
GCACGCGGGCGCCGGCCACCGGTGCCACGGCGGGCCGGGGCGGCCCGGCCGGCGGCGCCGGCTTCGCCGGGGCCGGAAGCGCCGTCAGGCCCAGGTGAAGCCCCGTCACGACGGTGAGCCGGCGAGGGGGTTTGGCGGGGCCGGTGGCGGCGGCCTGGGTCTCGGGCGCCGTCGGCACGGGCTCCGGCTCCCGCCCGGGCCCCTGCTCCCGTTCCGGCCCGTGCCCCTGCTCCGACTGCGGCCCGTGCCCGTGCTCCGGCTGCGGCTCCGGCGGGGGCGGCGGGGCGTCCTGGGCCAGGTCGGGGATCAGCGAGCCCGCCGCCCGGCGCAGCGCCTCCCCGCGCAGCTCCCGTACACCGCTGTCGTGCCAGTCGTCCTCCGCCTCCATCGCGAGGGCGTCCGGCTGCCGGGCGGGCCTGGTCCGCCAGGAGTGCACCGCCACCGCCACCGGCACCGCCGGGACCAGCGTCCAGACGAAGGCCGCCGCCCCGGTCGCCCACCACACCGGACCGAAGCTCGCCAGCCCCCGCGAGCCGAGCGGCCCCGAGGCGGCCGCCGCGAGCCCGGCCATCAGCAGGGCGCACACCAGCGCGCCCAGAGCCGCCGTCAGGGCGGTCTCCCGGTACCGGACTTCACGCGCCCGGCGTACCGCGAACCACCCGACCGCCAGCCCGGCCACCAGCGGCACCCCCGCGGCCGCACAGGTCAGCAGCGTCCCCGGCCCCTCCGGCGGCAGCGCATCCAGCAGCGGGAACCTCGGCAGCGCGGGCGATCCGGCGAAGCCCAGCGGGGTGGCGGTCGCGCCGGCGCCGAGGTCGAATCCGGGACCGAGGGCGTAGGCCGCGCCCCACACCACGGCGTTCGGGAGCAGTGCGAGCGCGAGGAGCAGCACCGCGAAGCGGCCGGACCAGACCCCGGTCAGCGCCAGGAAGGACCCCTGGACCTCCGCCGCGTGCCAGGCGAGCGAGGCCCCGACGAGCAGCGCGCCGCCGCCCAGCAGGACGAGGGTCCCTGCGGCTCCGGCGCGCAGCGCGACCGCGTAGCGGGGACGGGTGACGGCCCGGCGCACGGCTTCGGGGACTCGGTGCGGCAGCGGGCCGGCCGGACGCCCCTTGGCCGCCCACACCCCGCCGGCGGCGGCGAGCACGGCGACCAGTGGTACGTGCCAGGCGGCGCTCAACGGGTCGGCGGGCATGGGGCCGCCGGCCGCGTAGACGGTGACGAGCGATCCGACGCAGAGGTATCCGCAGGTCACGGCCGAGAAGACGGCGCCGGCGGGCAGGATCTCGTCGCCGTCCCCTTCCTCGCCGCCGTCACGGCCGTCGCCCGAGGCGCTGCCGAGGCGGGCTGCGCGGCGCATCAGCAGCGCGGGAAGCCCGACGAGCAGCAGCGGGGTCACTCCGACGGGCGCCGGTACCCCGGACAGCGTGTCGTAGCGGACAAGCTCGGTCCCGTGGGCGAGCAACCAGAGCCCGGCGGCCAGGTGCAGGGCTCCGCCCGGGCCGCTGTCGGGGTACGGGGAGCTGATCCACAGCACGATGACGAGCACGGCCAGGAAGCCGAGCCCCAGCCCGGCGGCCATGGCTCCGCCCAGTACACAGGCGGCGGCGGCCGGCGAACGGCGCCGCCCGGCGGCGGCCCGCCGGGCCGTCGGCAAAGGGGTCCCGCGTTCGGTCACTTGGGTCACTCCGCCATGGTGCCAACGACACGCGCTATGGGCGGGTAACAGGCGAATGTCCGTGGTGTCGCCCAATATACGCTTTATGTACTTTTCCGCCCGGGTCTGTCGGCAGGTCAAGGGGAGTGTGGCATGACTGCAAGCGTCGAGGAGCCGAAGCTCCCCTCGCCCAAGGAACGCCGCAGACTGCGCGAGGCGGCGGACCTGACGTACGAGGACGTCGCGGCGGCGGTGGGTGTGACCGTCACCACGGTCCGCTCCTGGGAGGCCGGCCGCACGGGCCCCCGGGGACGCAAACGCGCGGCGTACGCCCTCTTCCTGGCCTCCCTCACCGCCCCGCCCCCGCCGCCCGAGGCCCCTGCTCCGGCCCCGGCACCGACCCCGGCACCGACCCCGGCCGAGGGCCGTGTTCCGCCCACGCCCATGACGCCGCCTCAGGACCCCGAGCCCCGTGCCACCGCTGCGGCGCCCGCGACGCCGCCGTACGGACCCCTGCCCGGGACCCCGGCCGCGGCCACCGTCCTGACACCGCCTCAGGGCCTTGAGGCCGACGCCCGCGACGGGCGATCCCCCGGGGCTGCGGACGCGGACCTCCCGCCGGCGGGAGGCGCAGGCTCACCGGAGGCGGCTTCCCCGGCCCCCGGCGAGGCGCCGGCGCCCGGCCCCGTGGGCGCCGGCGTACCCGGCCCGGCGTGCGCGGCGGCTGACGTCGGGTCGGACGGGGTCGAGGGGAGGGCGTCGCGGATGGCGGCGGCCTACCGGCCCTTCGGCGTCTGCGGGCACGGGCAGCAGCCCCGGCCGCCCGTCCCGGCCGAACCCGGCACCCTGCCGCGGCACGGTGCCGGGTTCACCGCCAGGGCCGCCGCCGGCGGCATCGGCGTGCCCGGCCCCGGGACCTCCTGGTCGCCCGTCCGCCTCCCGGACCCGGGCCCGGTCCCGGCCCCGCAGGAGCCGATCCCGCCGCGGCCCGAACGGCCGCCCGGGCCGCGGGAGGTGTTCGACGCGATGTACGACTACGCCGCCCCCGCCCTCACGCGGCAGGCGTACCTGCTCACCGGACGCCGCAGCCTCTCCCAGGAGGCCGTCGAGCAGGCGTTCCAGCAGGCCTGGGCGCGGTGGCCCGAGGTGGCCGTCGATCCCGACCCCGTCGGCTGGGTGCGCGCGGCCGTGTACGAGTACGCCCTCTCCCCCTGGCACCGGTTCCGCCGCGCCCACAAGCACCCCGACAAGGCCCCCGCCGCCCCGGCCGACCGGATCCTGATGGACGCCATGCTGGCGCTCCCCGCGGCCCACCGCCGCACCGTGCTGCTCTACGACGGCGTCGGCCTCGACCTGCCCGACACCGCGGCCGAGACGGAGGCCACCACCGCCACCGCCGGCAACCGCCTGCTGTGCGCGCACGCCGCCCTCGCCGACCGGATCCCGGAACTGGCCGCCGCGCCGCCCGGGAAGGAGTCCGCGGTGCTGCGCGAGCGGCTCGGCGCGGTCACACCGGCCGTCCGGCTGGAGCCCCGGCCCGCGGCCGTCGTCCGCATGGCCGCCGAGCACCGTGTCACGCGGTGGACGCGCGCGTTCCTCGGTCTGACGGCCGTGATCGCCGTCGCGACCGCGTACACCACCGTGACCGCGCCCCGCCAGTACGAGCCCCCCGTCGCGCCCGGCGCCAGCGTCTCGGGGGTCCCGCCGCTCAGCGGCCCCCAGCGGCTCACCGAGGAGACCCGCCGGCTCCACGACAAACTGCGCGCACACCCTGCGCACAAGCCGGACCGGCTCGCCCCGAGCCTCGAATAGCGGCGGACGGACCACGGAAACGGGCGTGGCCCGCATCCCTCGGGATGCGGGCCACGCCCGTACACACGCCTACGGCAACGGAAGCCGTTACTGCGCGGCGTTCAGGATCTCGCGCGCGAGCTTGGCGGTCTCGGTCGGCGTCTTGCCGACCTTGACGCCGGCGGCCTCGAGGGCCTCCTTCTTGGCCTGCGCGGTGCCGGAGGAGCCGGAGACGATGGCGCCGGCGTGGCCCATGGTCTTGCCCTCGGGGGCGGTGAAGCCCGCGACGTAGCCGACGACCGGCTTGGTGACGTTCTTCGCGATGAAGTCCGCCGCACGCTCCTCGGCGTCGCCGCCGATCTCACCGATCATGACGATGAGCTCGGTCTCCGGGTCGGCCTCGAAGGCCTCCAGGGCGTCGATGTGCGTGGTGCCGATGACCGGGTCGCCACCGATGCCGACGGCCGAGGTGAAGCCGATGTCACGGAGCTCGTACATCATCTGGTAGGTCAGCGTGCCGGACTTGGACACGAGACCGATCTTGCCGGGCTTGGTGATGTCGCCCGGGATGATGCCGGCGTTGGACTGGCCGGGGGTGATCAGACCCGGGCAGTTCGGGCCGATGATGCGGGTCTTGTTGCCCTTGGCGGTCGCGTACGCCCAGAAGGCGGCGGAGTCGTGCACCGCGATGCCCTCGGTGATGACGACGGCCAGCGGGATCTCGGCGTCGATGGCCTCGACGACGGCGGCCTTGGCGAACGCCGGCGGGACGAAGAGGACGGAGACGTTGGCGCCCGTCTTCTCCATCGCCTCGGCGACCGAACCGAAGACCGGGACCTCGGTGCCGTCGAAGTCGACGGACGTGCCGGCCTTGCGCGGGTTCACGCCACCGACGATGTTGGTGCCGTCAGCCAGCATCAGCTTGGTGTGCTTCATGCCCGTGGCACCGGTCATGCCCTGGACGATGACCTTGCTGTCCTTGTTGAGGAAGATAGCCATGTGAGTCTTTGACCTCTGCCCTTACTTCGCAGCCGCGAGCTCGGCGGCCTTGTCGGCCGCACCGTCCATGGTGTCCACGCGCTGCACCAGCGGGTGGTTGGCGTCCGAGAGGATCTTGCGACCCAGCTCGGCGTTGTTGCCGTCGAGACGGACGACCAGCGGCTTGGTGACCGCCTCGCCCTTCTCCTCCAGCAGAGCCAGCGCCTGGACGATGCCGTTGGCGACCTCGTCACACGCGGTGATGCCACCGAAGACGTTGACGAAGACGGACTTGACGTCCGGGTCGCCGAGGATGATCTCGAGGCCGTTGGCCATGACGGCGGCGGAGGCGCCACCGCCGATGTCCAGGAAGTTGGCCGGCTTGACGCCGCCGTGGTTCTCACCGGCGTACGCGACGACGTCGAGGGTGCTCATGACGAGACCCGCGCCGTTGCCGATGATGCCGACCTCACCGTCGAGCTTCACGTAGTTGAGGTTCTTCGCCTTGGCGGCGGCCTCGAGCGGGTTCGCGGCCGCGTGGTCCACGAACTCCTCGTGACCCGGCTGGCGGAACTCGGCGTTCTCGTCGAGCGAGACCTTGCCGTCGAGGGCGATGACGTCGCCGGAGGCGACCTTCGCGAGCGGGTTGACCTCGACGAGGAGCGCGTCCTCGGCGATGAAGGTCTGCCACAGCGTCACGAGGACCTCGGCGACCTTCTCGGCGACCTCGGCCGGGAACTGCGCCAGCGCGACGATCTCGCGCGCCTTCTCGATGGTCACGCCCTCGTTGGCGTTCACCGGGACCTTGGCGAGCTTCTCCGGGGTCTCCTCGGCGACCTGCTCGATGTCCATGCCACCCGCGACCGAGGCCATGGCCAGGAAGGTGCGGTTGGTGCGGTCCAGCAGGTACGAGACGTAGTACTCCTCGAGGATCTCGGGAGCGGTCTCGGCGATCATCACCTTGTGGACCGTGTGGCCCTTGATGTCCATGCCCAGGATGTCCGTCGCGCGGGCGACGGCCTCGTCCGGGGTGGCGGCGAGCTTGACGCCGCCGGCCTTGCCGCGGCCGCCGACCTTCACCTGCGCCTTGACGACCGACTTGCCGCCCAGCCGCTCGGTGGCCTCGCGAGCCGCCTCAGGCGTGTCGATGACTTCACCGGCCAGCACCGGTACACCGTGCTTGGCGAAGAGGTCCCTCGCCTGGTACTCGAACAGGTCCACGCGCGTCCGTCCCTTGTCTTCAAAGATTCGCAGTGATTCGCGGTTGTCTGCGTGGGCGTGCCGCGGAGGGCAACGTGACGGCGCTGTCACTAGGGAGGCGCACACGGTGACCGTGGACGCGGCATGTCCGTCCCGCAGGTTATCCCCGCGGGACCTGCGTCCCTAAATCGCAGATCACACCTGAGCGGTGATACCTGTCACAGAACACCTCACGGTTGAACTGGAAATTCGTGTGATCCGCCAGCGGTCACGGGGTGGGCAGGGGGCGCTTTTCCAGGGCCGCGGCCATCACGTCCGGGAACAGGTCGGGGGTGCAGGCGAAGGCCGGTGCGCCGAGTGCCGCGAGGGCCGCCGCGTGCTCGTGGTCGTAGGCGGGGGCACCCTCGTCGGACAGTGCGAGCAGGGCGACGAACTCCACGCCCGACGCCTTCATCGCCGCGACGCGGCCCAGCATCTCGTCGCGTATGCCGCCCTCGTGGAGATCACTGATCAGGACCACGACCGTGTCGGCAGGGCGGGTGATCTTCGACTGGCAGTAGGCGAGGGCGCGGTTGATGTCGGTGCCCCCGCCGAGCTGGGTACCGAAGAGGACGTCGACCGGGTCGTCGAGCTGATCCGTCAGGTCGGCCACGGCCGTGTCGAACACGACGAGCCGCGTCGCGATCGACCGCATGGAGGCGAGGACCGCGCCGAAGACGGACGCGTAGACGACGGAGGCCGCCATCGACCCGGACTGGTCGATGCACAGGACCACCTCCTTCCTGACCGCCTGCGCCGACCGGCCGTGACCGATGAGCCGTTCGGGGACGACGGTCCGGTGCTCGGGCAGGTAGTGCTTCAGATTCGCCCGGATGGTCCGGTCCCAGTCGATGTCCGCGTGCCGGGGGCGGCTGGTCCGGGCGGAGCGGTCGAGGGCGCCGCTGAGGGTGGCCCGGGTGCGGGACGAGAGCCGCTCCTCCAGTTGCCCGACGACTGCGCGGACCACGGCACGGGCGGTTTCGCGGGTGGTCTCCGGCATGGCCTTGTTGAGGGAGAGGAGGGTGCCGACCAGGTGCACGTCGGGCTCGACGGCCTCCAGCATCTCCGGCTCCAGGAGGAGGGCGGCCAGGCCCAGCCGGTCGATGGCGTCCCGCTGCATGACCTGGACGACGGGGGCGGGGAAGTACGTGCGGATGTCCCCGAGCCAGCGGGCCACGTTCGGCGCGGATCCGCCGAGCCCGCCGCCGCGCCTGGCGGATCCGCGCTTCACGGCCCCGCCGCCCCCGTAGAGCGCGCCGAGCGCGGCGTCCATCCCGGCGTCGCGGCCGTCCAGCACGCACCCGGTCCCCTCGCCCTCCGCGCCGAGCACCATCCGCCACCGCCGCAGCCGCGCCTGTGCGGTGCCCTCGGCGGTGGCGTCCGCCGCGGTGGTGGCGCCGCCGGCCACCGAGCTCCCCGTACTGGTCATCTGCCCGTCCCTCCCGTGCCCGTCCCGGCCCCCGGCCGCTCTCCCGGCGCGTGTGCGCCCTTCTCTCCCGGGCGGGGGCGGGCCCCCCGCCCCCCCCCCTGCCCCTGCCGCTGCCGCCCCTGCCGTGTCTGCCGTTCGGCCCCGGCGGAACACCCCCGTCACCCCGCCGGGCCGGCCAGCAGGAGCCGGACCACGGGGAGCACCGCGTCGGCGCGGGCCGGGTCCAGGGCCGGGGCGAAGCCCGCGGGAGCCGCGCCCGGCGCCCGCCTCGCCGACGGCCCGCGCCGCACCAGCTCCCCCAGGCTCCGCTTGACGCCCGCCTCGTACGCCCCGAACGTCCGCCGCAGCAGCGGCAGTACGTCGATGAACGCCCCCTCCGGCACCCCGGTCAGCCAGGCGTCGACCAGCCCCAGCAGCCGCTCGTCGTGGACCAACAGCGTTCCCCCGCCCGAGGCGGCGCCCGCGAAGCCCTCGATCCAGCCCGCCGCGTCGGCCGGGGCGGCCGCCGGGGACAGCGCCAGTCCCATCAGCCGGGCCGTTTCCTCCGCCGGCAGCCGCCCGTCGTCCAGCAGCAGCCGGGCCGCGCGGCCGCGGATGACCCCCGGCACGGTGTCCCGGCGGGCCAGCACCCCCAGTACCGCCGCCCAGCGCTCCCTCGGCCCGTCCTCGTCGAGGAGGCCCACCGCGCCGTGGACGCCGTCCACGTGGCCCCTCATCTCCCCGGCCGCGTCCGCGTCCAGGCCCGCCGCGCAGGCGGGCGGCAGCGCCACGCAGATCCGTTCCGCGAGGCCGCCCGCGACGGTCCGCAGCGCCGACGCGTCGGTCCCCCGCACGTCGCCGTACCGCAGCGAACGGGCCAGCGCCGGCAGGGCCTTGGCGAGCCGCGCCACGTCGGCGTCCAGTGCGGCCAGGTCCGCCAGGGCGCGCAGTACGGCGGGCAGCGCCCCGGACAGGCCGGCCAGCAGGCACCGCTCGGCCAGGGCCGTCACCTCGCCGAGCTCCGCCGCCCCGGCCGCGTCCGCCTCGGCCTTGGCGGTGGCGGCCGCCACGACGGTGGTGCCCCAGATGCCGGCCTCCGCGACCCGCACGGACAGCTCCGGCTCCCACCGCAGCCGCCACGTCTCGCGGAACGTCCCGGTGCCGCCCCGCGGGGCGACCGGGGTGCCCCAGTCGATGCCGAGCAGCCGCAGCCGGTGCAGCAGCAGGGACCTGGCCGCGTCGGTGTCCTTGCGCAGGTCGAGTTCCACCTCGCGCTCCTGCGCCTCGGCCTTGAGCCGCAGGGAGCGCTGCCGGCGGGTCAGGTCCTTCTGCAGGGGGACGACGGGTGTCCCGTCGGGGACCTCGCCGAGCACGTCGCCGACGACCAGCCGGTCCTCGACGAGCGCGAGCGGTACGTCGGAGCCGTCGCACATCACGGCCCGTACCGCTTCGAGGGTCTCCGTCAGCCCGGCCACGGGCCGCCCGCGCACCGCGGCCAGCGTCCCGGCCAGCCGGACCGCCTCGATGACGTGCGCCGGGGAGACGTGCCGGTCCTCCTCCCGGAGCAGGCCGGCGACGCGGGTCAGCCACCGTTCGACGGGCCGGTCCCGGGCCGCGAAGACGTGCGCGTACCAGCCGGGCGAGGTGATGCCCGCGCCGTACCCGCCGGCCCTGGCGAGCCGGCGGTGGGTCCAGGGCACCCAGGTGGTCTCCACCCTGGCCTTGGGGAGCCCGGTCAGCAGCGCCCTGTCCGCGGCGGCCGTGGTCCTCGCGCGCAGCGCCGGCACGTGCCAGGCCCCGCACACCACGGCGTATCCGTCGCCGAACTCCCGGCGGGCGGCCCGCATGCACCGGCGCATGTGCGCCTCGCGCACCGCGTCCCGGGGGTGTCCGCCGTCCCCGTACGTCTCGCGCAGGGCCGCCATGGCCTCCCCGAGCGCCTCGAACGCGGCGAGCGGGTCCGCGGGCGCGCCGCCGCGGTGCTCGACCACGTCCTCCCACCAGCGCTCCGGGTCGTCGTACCCGGCGGTCTCGGCGAGCACCGCGAGGGGGTCCACCCGTACGGGGCCGGCGGCGTCCTGCTCGGCCCGCTCGGCCCGCTCGGCCAGCGTGTGCGCGGCCGGGAGGTCGATGAACCGGACCGGGACCGGTTCGTCCTGCTGCTGCGCCCAGCGGATGGCGACCCATTCGGGCGAGAACGCCGCCAGCGGCCAGAACGCGGCCCGGCCCGGATCGTCGGCGGCGTGCGCGAGCAGGGCGACGGGCGGCCGCATCCCGGGGTCGGCGGCCAGCGGGAGCAGCGCGTCCCCCTCGGGAGGCCCCTCGATCAGCACGGCCGCCGGGCGGGCCGCGTCGAGCGCGGCCCGCACGGCGCGGGCCGAGCCCGGCCCGTGGTGCCGTACGCCCAGCAGCAGCGGGCCCCGCAGCCCGGCGGCCGGTCCGCTCATGCCGTCACCTCCCGGCAGGCGCGGTAGAAGTCCTTCCAGCCGTCCCGCTCGCGGACCACGGTTTCGAGGTACTCCTGCCAGACGATGCCGTCGGCGGCCGGGTCGCGGACCACGGCGCCGCGGATTCCCGCGGCCACGTCGGACGCCCGCAGGACGCCGTCCCCGAAGTGTGCGGCGAGCGCGAGTCCGCCCGTGACGACGGAGATGGCCTCGGCGGTGGACAGCGTGCCGCTCGGCGATTTCACCTTCGTGCGGCCGTCGCCGGTGACCCCGTCGCGCAGTTCGCGGAAGACGGTGACGACGCGGCGGATCTCCTCCAGGCCCTCGGGCGCGGCCGGCAGGTCGAGGGCGCGGCCCATCTGGTCGACGCGGCGGGCGACGATGTCGACCTCGGCGTCGGCCGTGGCGGGCAGCGGCAGCACGACCGTGTTGAAGCGGCGGCGCAGAGCGCTGGAGAGCTCGTTGACCCCGCGGTCGCGGTCGTTGGCGGTGGCGATGAGGTTGAACCCGCGGACGGCCTGCACCTCCTGGCCGAGTTCGGGTATGGGCAGCGTCTTCTCGGACAGGACGGTGATGAGGGTGTCCTGGACGTCGGCCGGAATGCGGGTGAGCTCCTCGATGCGGGCGGTGGACCCCTCGGCCATGGCGCGCATGACGGGACTCGGCACGAGGGCTTCGCGGCTGGGCCCGTGGGCCAGGAGGCGGGCGTAGTTCCAGCCGTACCGGATCGCCTCCTCGGGGGTGCCGGCGGTGCCCTGGACGAGGAGGGTGGAGTCTGCGCTGACCGCGGCGGCCAGGTGCTCGGACACCCAGGTCTTGGCGGTGCCCGGGACACCGAGCAGGAGCAGGGCGCGGTCGGTGGCGAGGGTGGTGACCGCGACCTCGACGATGCGGCGCGGGCCGACGTACTTGGGCGTGATGACGGTGCCGTCTGCGAGGGTGCCGCCCAGGAGGTACGTCGCGACGGCCCACGGGGACAGCCTCCAGCGCGGCGGACGGGGCCGGTCGTCGGTGGCCGCGAGGGCTTTCAGTTCGTCCGCGAAGGCGTCTTCGGCGTGCGGTCGCAGCGGCTGGGCGCCGATGCCGTTCTCGGGCGTGCTCATGGTCCCCCTCCAATGCTCGGCAGCCGCTCCCGGCTGCTGCAACAACCGTGCACCACCCCACTGACAACGCCCCTCCTGTGCGGGGTTGTTGCAGGTCAGGGCGATTGTCAGTGGGGGTCCCTACGGTGGGACACATGACTGAGCAGGGGGTCCGCCCGACGGCGGAACAGGTACTGGCCCTGGCTCCTGACGTTGCGTCACGCAAGGCGGGGGCCGGGCTGGGCGGCGCGGGGCCGTGGTCACAGACCGGAGATTCCGCTTCCGGTTTGGTGTGGGGGGTGTGCAAGGGCAGCGGCAGTACGCCGTACCGGACGGTCGTGGACCTGACGGGCCCGGCGTACAAGTGCTCCTGCCCGAGCCGGAAGTTCCCGTGCAAGCACGCGCTCGGGCTGCTGCTGCTCCGGGCGGCGGAGGGGTTCGAAGGGGGTGGCGAAGCGCCGGACTGGGCGGCCGGATGGCAGGCGGGGCGGGCGGCGCAGGCCGGGCGCACGGCCGCCGCGGAGAACGGACCGGTGGACGTGGAGGCGGCGAGGCGCCGGGCCGAACGGAGGGCGGCCCGGATCAGCGCCGGCGTCACCGGGCTGGAACAGCGGCTGGAGGACGTGCTGCGCGCGGGCCTGGCCGGTCAGCAGCAGGCGGGTTACGCGCCCTGGGAGGAGACGGCCGCGCGGATGGTCGACGCCCAGGCGCCGGGACTCGCGGCGCGGGTGCGGGAGTTGGGGACGATACCCAGTTGCGGTCCCGGATGGCCCGCCCGGATGCTGGAGGAGGGCGCGCTGCTGCACCTGCTGAACCGGGGTTGGCTCGGATTGGCAGGCCTGCCTGAGCCGCTCGCCGCGACGGTCCGGAGCAGGGTGGGGCTTCCGGGTTCCGGCGCGGAGGGGGAGGCCGTACGGGACCGCTGGCTGGTGCTGTCCCAGTACGACTCGGTGTCACCGGACGGCAGGCTCACCACCCGCCGGACATGGCTGCACGGGCTGGGGAGCGGGCGCCCGGCCCTGGTGCTGGACTTCGGCCCGCCCGGGCGGCCCCCGTCGCTGGCACTGCCCATGGGGCTGGTGCTGGAGGCGGAGGCCCGCTTCCGGCCCGGTACGGCGGGGCTGCGGGCGGATCTCGGGGAGAGGTCCGCGCCTGCCGCACCGGACGGCCGGGTCCCGGCCGGTGTCAGTACGGGGGCGGCACTGGAGGCGTACGGGGCGGCGCTGCGGGAGGACCCGTGGCTGGACTCGTGGCCCGTGGTGCTGGGCCCGGTGATCCCGATACCGGGGGAACTGGGCTGGCAGCTGGCGGACGCGGAGGGCACCTCCGCGCTGCCGGTCGCGCTCACCGGCGGCGGGTCGCGGTCCGGGCTCTGGCAGCTGGCTGCGCTCTCGGGCGGTGGCCCGGTCACGGTGTTCGGCGAATGCGGACACCGTGGATTCACCCCGTTGACGGCCTGGCAGCCGGGCTGCCCGGAACCGGTCGCGCTGGGGTGACGGGACCGGGGGTCCCGTAGGGGAGGGAACGGCGGCGCGGGGGCGCCGACGTGCACGAACGACGAAGCCGGGGGGCTTTTGTGAACGACAACCACGCAAGCTGAAGGGTTGACCGACGGGGAACGAGAACTGCTCCGGTCCCGCGGAGGGGGCGGGACCGGAGCACTGCCGGATGAGAGGGAGGGGCGCGCGGTGACGAGGACGACGGAGGCGGACAGGGACGCCGGCACGGGTCACGGGGAGTGGGAGGAGCTGGTCGGCGCCGCACTGCTGGGCACCGGCCGGAGCCAGGGCAGCCCGGCGGCGCTGCTCGATGCGGCGGCCGTGCAGACGGTACGGCGGCGGGCCGGGCTGCGGCCCGCCGAGGCGGGCCCGCGGCCGGATCCCGCGCCGGGGGATCCGCGCCCGGATCCGCCGGAGCCGGCCCGGCGGCGGCTGGCCCAGCTGCTGGCAGGCCGGACCGGTGCGGGCAGCGGCGGCGGGCGCCGCGGGGCGGCTCCGGATCTGACGGAGCTGCTGCCGCAGTGGCTGGCCGCCGCCGGCCGGCACGGTTACCGGGCTCCGGCCGCGCTGCTGCCGGCGCTGCTGGACGCGGCCCGGGCCCGCACGGACCTGCGGGCGCAGGCGCTGGCCCTGGCCGGGGTGCGGGGCCTGTGGCTGGCCCGGCTCAACCCTGACTGGCGCTTCGCCCTGCGCGGCGGCGCGGCCGGCGGGGAGCTGCCCGGCCCCGGGGACCGGGCCGGGGTGGAACGGCTGTGGCAGGAGGGGCTGTTCGCGGAGCGGGTGGCCCTGCTGGGGGCGGTGCGGGCGCATGAGGCGGCGGCCGCGACGCGGCTGCTGTCGACGACCTGGGCCACCGAACGGGCCGAGGACCGGCTGATGTTCCTCGACTCGCTGCGGGTGGGGCTGTCGGAAGGGGACGAGCCGTTCCTGGAGGCGGCCCTGGGCGACCGGAGCCGCAACGTCCGGGCAACGGCCGCCGAGCTGCTGTCCGCACTGCCGCGGTCCGCACTGGCCCGGCGGATGGCGGAGCGGGCGCTGGCCTGCGTGGGTCCGGAGGGGGTGACCCCGCCGGCCGACTGCGATGCGGGGATGCTCCGCGACGGGGTGGTCGAACGGCCGCCCGCCGGGCGCGGGGAACGGGCCTGGTGGCTGGGCCAGCTGGTGGAGGCGGCGCCGCTGTCCTGCTGGCGGGAGCGGTTCGGCGGGCTCGGCCCGGCGGAGATCGTGGCGCTGCCGGTGGCCGGGGGCGAGAGCTGGCGGGAGGAGCTGCACGCGGCGTGGTGCCGGGCGGCGGTGCGCCAGCGCGATCCGCAGTGGTCGAAGGCCCTGCTCGGCGCGGCGTCGGCGCCGCCCGCGACGGCCCCGGGCACGGCGTCGCTCGCGGAGCGGGCGAAGCTGCTGTCGGTCCTGCCGGACGGGGAACGGGCGCAGTGGGTCGCGGAGTTCATACGGGCCCACGGCCTGTCGGAGGCCTTCCAGCTGCTCGGTGTGTGCGTGGTGCCGTGGGCGGGGACGCTGGGCCGGGCCGTGGTGGACGCGCTGGACGCCGCGCGGGAGGCGGGCAGCTACCCGTGGAGCTTCAGCGGGGTGATGGGCCTCGCGGAACGCTGCCTGGACCCCGCGGCGGCCGACCACCTGGAGTCCCTCACGGCGGCGTCGGACGGCCTGCCGGACGCGTCCCCGGGTGCGGCGGCGTACTGGGCCGAGGCCTTCCAACGCCTGGTCGCCACGCTCCGCCTCCGCGCCACGATGCTCGCCGAACTGACCCCGCCGGCCGCCGCGCCCGCGCCCTGACGGGGGCGGGGGTGCGGGGCCGCGGCAGGTGCCGGTGCTCGGTCACGCGTCACGCGGTCACGCGGTCACGCGGTCACGCGGTCACGCGGTGCGGACGTGGGCGCGGACCCAGTCGACGATCGACGTCGTCGTCGCACCCGGGGTGAAGATCTCGGCCACGCCCTTCTCCTTCAGGGGGGCGATGTCGTCCTCCGGGATGATGCCGCCGCCGAAGACCTTGATGTCCTCCGCCTCGCGCTCCTTCAGGAGTTCCAGGACGCGCACGAACAGCGTGTTGTGGGCGCCGGAGAGGATCGAGAGGCCGATCGCGTCGGCGTCCTCCTGGATGGCGGTGTCCACGATCTGCTCGGGAGTCTGGTGGAGGCCCGTGTAGATGACCTCCATGCCCGCGTCCCGGAGCGCACGCGCGATCACCTTGGCCCCGCGGTCGTGGCCGTCGAGACCCGGCTTGGCCACCACCACACGGATCGGACCGGTCACACCCATCGCACTGCCTCCCGAGTGAACGAACGTTAAGTACAGCATCGCGCACACCCCCGTTTCACGGTCAACCACGAGGGGGAAATCACACGTGGGACGGCGTTGATTCACCGCCAGGGGAGCCGCACCGGGGGCGCCGCGCCACCGTACCGACAGCCGCACGGCACGGTGGCGCGGCCTGCCGCAGTCCCAAAAGGCTTAGGGGAGGCCGTCGATGGGGCTGTCCATACCCGTACCCGTGTCCGTAGCTGCGCTGCGGGCCGGCGTGCTGGAGGTGGTGGTCCTCGGCGGGCACCTGCTTCTGTACCCGACCGGGATGCTCCAGGAGAAACCCGCCGCAACCGGCGCAAAGCACCCGGGACGGACGCCCGCGCTCCTGCTGCACGGGTTCACGGACAACCGGTCGGTGTTCGTCCTGCTGCGCCGCACCCTCGCCGCGGGCGGGCGGCAGGTGGAGGCGTACAACTACTCCCCCTTCACCCGCGACCTGCGCGCCACCGCCCGCCACCTCGCCCGGCGCGTCGAGGAACTGTGCGAGCGGACGGGGCAGGAGCGGGTGGACCTCGTCGGACACAGCCTGGGCGGGCTGGTCGGGCGGTACTACGTCCAGCGGCTCGGCGGCGACGCCCGCGTACGCACCCTCGTCACGCTCGGCACTCCGCATTCCGGTACACGGGTCGCCCCCTTCATGGACGCCCACCCGCTGATCCGGCAGATACGCCCGGATTCGCAGGTGCTGGCCGAGCTGCGGGCACCCGCGCCCGGCTGCCGGACCCGATGCGTCGCGTTCTGGAGCGAGTTCGACGAGCTGATGGATCCGACGGAGACGGCCCGGATCGAGCATCCGGACCTCGTCGCGGAGAACGTGCAGGTCACAGGCATCGGACATCTCGCGCTGGCCGCCCATCCCGCGGTGACGGCGGCGGTCCGGCGCGCGCTCGACGGGCCGGTCCGGGCCGCCGCCGACAGCCTGGGGGACGCCGCTTCCGTCGCGTGAACACCAACCCGTCGAAACTCGAACGAATTTCGAACTCAAGGCCAAGGCTCGGCTTTGCCACGACCGAAAGACGGCCGAATGCCCGGTTCCGGAAAGCCCGGAACCCCTGGAAGATTGTCGTTGCCAGTAACCGCCGGGTACAGTCACGCCACTGCTCTCCCCAGGGAACCTTGAGTTCCCTGGCCACCCAGGCCCCCCACTGCCGAGGCGAAAGAGAAGTTGGTGAACGACCGCCCCTCGTCGGGCCTGTACCCCGATTCCGGGTACGACGGCCTTTCCAACACCACTTTCGCTGGTGACTCGGCGCATGTTTCCTACGAAACGCAGGGTCAGGGGTACGACTACGCCGCCTACGCCTCGTACGAGACCGGTACGTACGACGCCACCGCCTGGTCCGCGCAGGGCAGTTACGCGCAGGACGGCGGCTACCTGTCGAGCATCCCCGCCCAGAGCGGGGTCTCCGAGGACGCCGGCACCGGTACGTGGGACGCGAGCGCCTGGAACCAGCAGGGCGGCACCGACTACCAGGCCGCCGGGTTCGGCTACGAGCAGCCCGGACAGACCGGCCAGTGGGCGATGCCGGGCTACGGCACCACGGGCACCGAGACCGGCGCGTACGACGCCACCGCCTGGAACACCGTCCCGCAGCACGAGCAGCAGACGCAGACCTTCTCGTACGACTACCAGTACGAGTACCAGCAGCAGGCGGAGCACCAGGTCCAGCAGCCGCAGGAGGACACGGCCTACTCCTACGAGGCGCCGGCCGCCCCCGCCGCCGACGCCTACAGCGAGACCGCCGTCTTCGAAGTCCTGGGCGACGAAAGCCCCGAGCCGGACCACGGCCACGGCCACGGCCACGAGTTCGACCTCGACACCGACCTCACGGCCGCCCCGGTGCACGACCTGCCCACCCAGGCCATGCCGGTTACTCCGGCCGACGCCCCCGCGCCCCGCGCCTCGCGCCGCGCCGCAGGCAGGACGAAGTCGACGGCCACGGCCGCCCCGGGCAGCGGCAACAGCCGGCGCCGCACCCCGGCGAAGCGTTCCGCCCTGCTGACCGTGGCCGTGCCCTCCGCCTGCGTGATGGGCGTCGCCGGTGTCGCGGCCGCCTCCGTCGGCGGACTCACGGGCGCGGACAAGCCCGCCGAGGACACCACGACGATGGCCGCACCCGACCCGGCCTCGGTGAAGCCGGTCGCGGCGAACAGCAAGCTCGACACCCAGCTGACGGCGCTCAGCGCCGACGCGGGCGACTTCGCGGACCGCGCGAGCCGCACGCAGGAGCGCATCGACCTGCGCCAGCGCCAGGAGGACGAGAAGAAGAAGAAGGCGGAGGAGGAGGCGGCCAAGGAAGCGGCCCGCCCCAAGTTCGCGATCCCGGTCGGACAGCACGGCCTCAGCGCCACCTTCGGCCAGGCCGGCGGCATGTGGATGTCGGTGCACACCGGCATCGACTTCCCGGTCTCCTACGGCACCCCGGTCATGTCCGCCACCGACGGCACCGTGCGCACGCAGTGGAACAGCGCCTACGGCAACATGGCCATAGTCACCTCGCCCGACGGCACCGAGACCTGGTACTGCCACCTCAGCAGCACCAAGATCCGGTCCGGCAAGGTCAAGGCGGGCGACGTCATCGCCTACTCCGGCAACTCGGGCAACTCCACCGGCCCGCACCTGCACTTCGAGGTCCGGCCCGGCGGCGGCTCGGCGATCGACCCCCTGCCGTGGCTCCGCAGCCACGGCCTGGACCCCAGCTGAGCCCACCGGGCCGGCCGCGGCCGGCCCGGCCGCGCCGTTACAGCTTCTGCACCGGCGCGTAGCGCAGCAGCAGGCGCTTCGGCTTGTCGTCCCCGAAGTCGACGGTGGCCTGCGCGTCCGCGCCGGCTCCCTTGACCTCCATGACCGTGCCCAGCCCGAACTGGTCGTGCGTGACCCGGTCCCCGACCGCGAGCGCGACGACCGGCTTGTCGTTGGCCCGGCGCGTCGCGAACCCGGACGGCCCCGACTTCGTACGCGCCGAGGACAGGAACGCCTCCGGCGAGGTCCCGAAGCTCGTCTTCCCGGATCCGGAGCCGTACCCCGAGCCGGAACTGCGCATCGGGCCCGCCGGCTTCTGCGCCGCGCCCGTGCGCTTCCACTGCAGGTACTCCGCAGGGATCTCCTCGAGGAACCGCGACGGCGGGTTGTACGAGGGGGTGCCCCACGCGCTGCGCATCGACGAGCGGGTCAGGTACAGCCGCTCGCGCGCCCGTGTGATGCCGACGTACGCGAGACGGCGCTCCTCCTCCAGCTCCTTGGTCTGGCCCAGCGCCCGCATGTGCGGGAAGACCCCGTCCTCCATGCCGGTCAGGAAGACCACCGGGAACTCCAGGCCCTTGGCGGTGTGCAGGGTCATCAGCGTGATGACGCCCGAACCGTCCTCGTCCTCGTCCGGGATCTGGTCGGAGTCGGCGACGAGCGCGACCTGCTCCAGGAACTCCGCGAGCGTGGCGCCCGCGGCGGCAGCCGCTGACGTCCCGGCGTCCTCCGCTCGGGCCTGCTCGAACTCCAGGGCCACGGCCGCGAGTTCCTGGAGGTTCTCGATCCGCGTCTCGTCCTGCGGGTCGGTGGAGGCCTGCAGCTCGGCGAGGTACCCGGTGCGCTCCAGCACCGCCTCCAGCACCACCGCCGGACCGGCGCCGGAGTCGACGATCGTGCGGAGTTCCTCCATCAGCACGTTGAACCGCTTCACGGCGTTGGTCGAGCGGGCGGCCATGCCGAACGCCTCGTCCACGCGCCGCAGCGCCTGCGGGAAGGTGATCTTCTCGCGCATCGCGAGGGCGTCGATCATCGCCTCCGCGCGCTCGCCGATGCCGCGCTTGGGCACGTTCAGGATGCGGCGCAGCGGGACGTTGTCCTCCGGGTTCGCCAGGACGCGCAGGTACGCGAGGACGTCCCGGACCTCCTTGCGCTCGTAGAAGCGGACGCCGCCGACCACCTTGTAGGGCAGGCCGACCCGGATGAAGATCTCTTCGAAGACGCGGGACTGGGCGTTCGTCCGGTAGAAGATCGCCACGTCGCCCGCCTTGGCGTCGCCCGCGTCCGTCAGCCGGTCGATCTCGTCGGCGACGAACTGCGCCTCGTCGTGCTCGGTGTCCGCGACGTAGCCGGTGATGACGGAGCCGCTGCCGGCCTGGGTCCACAGGTTCTTGGCTCGGCGGTTCTCGTTGCGCTCGATGACCGCGTTGGCGGCGGAGAGGATCGTCTGTGTGGAGCGGTAGTTCTGCTCCAGCAGGATCGTCGTCGCGTCCTTGTAGTCCTCTTCGAACTGGAGGATGTTGCGGATGGTCGCGCCGCGGAAGGCGTAGATCGACTGGTCGGCGTCACCCACCACGCAGAGCTCGGCCGGCGGCAGGTCCGGGTAGCCGGTGCCGACGAGCTCGCGCACCAGCGTGTACTGGGCGTGGTTGGTGTCCTGGTACTCGTCGACCAGGACGTGCCGGAAGCGCCGCCGGTAGTGCTCGGCGACGTCCGGGAACGCCTGGAGCAGGTGGACGGTCGTCATGATGATGTCGTCGAAGTCGAGCGCGTTGGCCTCGCGCAGCCGCCCCTGGTACATCGCGTACGCCTGGGCGAGGGTCTTCTCGAAGCCGTCGGCGGCCTGCGCCGCGAAGGCGTCCTCGTCGATGAGCTCGTTCTTGAGGTTCGAGATCTTGGCGTTGAAGGACTTGGGCGGGAACTTCTTCGGGTCCAGGTCCAGGTCCCGGCAGACGAGCGCCATCAGGCGCTTCGAGTCGGCCGCGTCGTAGATCGAGAACGACGAGGTGAAGCCGAGGCGCTTCGACTCGCGGCGCAGGATGCGTACGCACGCGCTGTGGAAGGTGGACACCCACATGGCGTTGGCGCGGGGGCCGACCAGGCCCTCGACGCGCTCCTTCATCTCACCGGCGGCCTTGTTGGTGAAGGTGATCGCCAGGATCTGGCCCGGGTGGACGCCCCGCGCGGCCAGCAGGTGGCCGATGCGGTGGGTCAGCACCCGTGTCTTGCCGGAGCCGGCGCCGGCCACGATGAGCAGCGGGGAGCCCGCGTGCACCACGGCCGCGGCCTGCTGCTCGTTGAGCCCGTCCAGGAGCCTCGCGGGGTCGATGACGGGCTTGGGGGCGCCGTCCCGGTAGTACGCGTCCCGGGTCATGGGCACGTCGAAGCGGCCCCCGAAGAGGTCGTCCGCGCCCGGTTCCGGGGCGGCGTGGTCCTCGGGCGGCGGAGGGACCTCGTCGGAGGGGGAGAGGTCCGCCAGGAAGCTGTCGTCAAAGAGGCTGCTCATCGCTTTCCGAGTCTAGGGGTCGGGACGGACACCCGGTCCCGGCCGCGGGAAATCGGCCGCTCCCGCCCCTGTGGCCCCCTCACCCCGGGCTCGTTTCCGGGCTCGTTTCCGGGCTCACCCCGGGCTTCCGTGAGGACGAGGTGCAGCAGGCCGGGGAAGCGCAGCTCCAGGTCGTCGCGGCGCAGCGTGAGGGAGAGCTTGCGCCCCTGCGGGCGCTGGCAGATCACACCGCCCTCGCGGAGCGTCTTGAGGTGGTGGGTGACGCTCGACCGGGGCAGGTCGGGCACCACCTCGCCGCAGGACGTCTCCCCACCGGAGGCGAGCCTGCGGACGATCTCCAGCCGGACGGGGTGGCCGAGGGCGGCGAGGACCTCGGCGAGTCCGATGTCCTCGGCGCGGGGGTGGGTCAGCTCAGCAGCGGCAGCCATGTCCTCACTGTACGCGGATCTCGTACGGACCTTGCCTGATCGTTCGAAGATCTCGTACAGTCGACACGCCGCGACCATACGAAATATTCGAACGGTCGCGGTCCATCCGTCACCGTGCCCGTGAGGACCTCCCATGCCCGACACCGCCGCTCCCCGGCCGTTCGACGACGCCGCGCTCGCCGCCTCCCTCGACGGCGGCTTCACCAGCCACCACGCCGACGTCGACGGCACCCGCCTCCACTACGTCGAGGGCGGCAGCGGCGAGCCGCTCGTCCTGCTCGGCGGCTGGCCGCAGACGTGGTGGCAGTGGCGCAAGGTGCTGCCCGCCCTGGCCGCCCGCTACCGCGTGATCGCCGTCGACCTGCGCGGCATGGGCGGCTCCGGCAAGCCCGCGACCGGATACGACAAGAAGACCCTGGCCCGCGACATCCATGCACTGCTCGGCCGGCTCGGGGTCGGCCCCGCGCACCTCGCCGGCCACGACATCGGCGCGATGGTGGCCTACGCGTACGCCGCCAACCACCCCGAGGCGACCCGCAAGATCGCCCTTCTGGACGTGTCCCACCCCGACGAGAGCTGGGCCCGGCAGACCCTGCTCCCCCGGCAGGGCGAGCCGCACAAGTGGTGGTTCGCCTTCAACCAGGTCCACGGGCTCCCCGAGCAGCTGCTCGCCGGCCGTTTCCACCTGCTGCTGGACTGGCTGTTCGAGAACGCCACCGCCGACCCGGCCGCGGTCGACGCCCACGCCCGCGAGGTGTACGCCCGCGCCTACGACGCACCGGAGGCCGTACGCGCGGCCAACGACTGGTATCGGACCTTCACCCGGGACATCGCCGACCTGGCCACGTACGCCCCGGTGGACGCGCCGATCCTGGCCCTCGGCGGCGAGTACAGCAACTACGAGAGCTTGGTGACCGCCGTCCCCGCCCTGGGCACCGACACCCGCGTGGTCCGCGTCGACGGCAGCGGGCACTACCTGCCGGAGGAGCGGCCCGAGGTGGTCATCGAGGAGCTGACCCGCTTCCTGGGCTGACCTGGAGCCCCCGTACGCTCGCTGCCATGGACGTACTCATCAGTGTCTTCGTGGGCCTGCACATCATCGGTATCGCCGCCCTGCTGGGCGGGTTCCTGACCCAGATGAAGGCGATGAGCGCCGGCACCGCCCGCTTCGTCCCGGCGATGCTGCACGGCGCGCTGACGATGCTCGTCACCGGCGTCCTGCTGGTCGGCTTCCGCGAGGTGGACGGCGGCCACGTCAACAACATCAAGATCGGCGTGAAGCTCGCCGTGCTCTTCGTGATCCTCGCGCTCGTCTACGTGAAGCGGGACGAGGAGCACGTGGACAAGGCGCTGTTCGGCGCGGTCGGCGGACTGACCGTGGTCAATATCTTCATCGCCGTCCTCTGGCACTGATCCGAACCCGCCACATCCGGTCGGGTCGGGGCACTTGCGATCATCTCGTCATCCGGCCGTTACCTTCCGGTCTAGCGTCCTCCTCCAAGCACCGAGCTCCCGAGCGAGGAAGGACGTGAGGCCCGCGTGGCCAGTCACCGAAAGCCCAGGCAGCGCCCGCTCTCCCGCGGCACCGTACGGACCGCCGCCACGCTCGCCCTCGCGGGCGCTGCCACCGCCACCGCCTTCGAAGGCACCTCGCAGGCCGACCCCCAGCAGACGCCCTCCCAGGTGAAGGCCGAGGTGGACCGGCTCTACGAGGAGGCCGAGGAGGCGACCGAGCGGTACAACGGGGCGAAGGAGAAGGCCGAGGAGGCCCAGCGCTCGCTCGACGGGCTGCGCGACGAGACCGCCCGCAAGACCGACCAGCTCAACACCGCCCGCCGGGCGCTCGGCTCGCTGGCCGCAGGCCAGTACCGCAGCGGCGGGCTGGGACCCGCCATGCAGCTGGCACTGGCCGCGGACCCGCAGGACTACCTGGACCGGGCCTCGTTCCTCACCCGGACCGGCGACCGCAGTGCCTCCGGGATCTCCTCGGTACGGCGCCGGCTGGAGGAGGTCGGGCAGCTCAAGGACCAGGCGGCCGGCCGGCTCGCCGACCTGCGGGCCCGCGAGGGCGAACTCGCCGCGGCCAAGGCCACCGTCGAGGGAAAGCTCACCGCCGCCAAGCAGCTGCTGGCCAAGCTCACCGCCGAGGAGCGCGCCTCGTACGAGGCGCAGTCCGCTCCGGGCGCGGCCGTCCCGGGCGCGGCCCCGGCCGGTCCGGCCGCCACGGCTCCGGCGCCTGCGGACGGCTCGCGCGCGGCCCGCGCGGTGGCCTTCGCGTACGGGGCGATCGGCAAACCGTACGTCTGGGGCGCGACGGGACCGGGCTCGTTCGACTGCTCCGGCCTGACCCAGGCGGCCTGGCGCTCGGCCGGGGTGTCCCTCCCCCGCACCACCTACACCCAGATCAACGCGGGACAGCGCGTCTCCCGCGACCAGCTGGCCCCCGGCGACCTGGTGTTCTTCTACTCCGGGGTGACCCACGTCGGCCTGTACATCGGCAACGGCCAGATGATCCACGCCCCGCGGCCCGGTTCGACGGTCCGGGTGGCCCCGGTCGACTCCATGCCCTGGGCCGGCGCCTCCCGCCCGGCGTGACGGGACGTGGGGGGTGAGCGGACCTACGGCGTCTTGATCTGCGTGCTCAGCCAGCCGAAGGTCTGCGGGATCTGCTTCGACCACGAGTCGAGGTTGTGCCCGCCGGTGACCTTCTCCGCGTGCACCGTGGTCGGATTCTGTGCAATGGACTTGAGATCCGTGCCGGACAGGTAGCCGTCCTGCTCGGCGCCCGACATCCACAGCGCCACCGCCGGCGGCGCGGGCGCGGCCTTGAGCAGGGCCTTCAGGTTGTGGGTGCGCCGCATCTCCGGGTCCTGGGCGACCAGCGAGGTGGGCTCCTGGCCCGGGTCGTTGTAGCCGGACAGGGAGACGGCCGCGCTGTAGCGGTCGGGGTGCAGGATCGCCAGCTTCGCCGCGCAGTACGCGCCCGCCGAGTACCCGGCGACGCCCCAGGTGCGGGCCTCGTCCGACGCCCGGAAGTTGTCGGTGACCATCTTGCGGACGTCGACGCTGAACCAGCTGTCGGCGTTGACCTTCCCGGCGATGTTCGCGCAGCCGGTGTCGCCGTTGCCCAGCAGCATCGCGCGCGGCGAGACCAGGATGAACGGCTGCACCTTGCCGCTCTTCATCAGCGGCTCCAGCACCTCGGCCGCCTTGAGCCCCTGGAACCAGGACTTGCCCGTCCCGGGTATGCCCGGGATCAGCTCGACCACCGGGAACTTCTTGTCCTTGTACGCCGGCTCGTCGTACTGGGGCGGGAGCCACACCATGACGTCGCCCTTGACCCCGGAGATCTTGCCGTTGAGCTCGGTCTTCTTGACGCGGCCGCCGAGGCCCTCGACCGGCTGGAAGTCCTGGTGGACCTTCGGCTCCGCCTTGACCTCCGTGGCCTTCCTGCCGCCGAGCCCGTCCGGGCCGAGGTCGGGGGCGGCGGTCACGTACTTGCCCGTGCCGAGCAGATCACCCCAGGAGTTGTAGAAGGTCTCCTGCCGGTTCACCCCGATGAACACCAGGGCCACGGCGGTGACCTGGGCGAACAGCACCATCAGGGCCCGGGTCGAGACCCGTACGACGACGGGGCCGCGCACCTTGCTCCACACGGCCAGCGGAAGGACGACGGCGATCGCCGTGAGGACGATCGCCGTCGCGAAGAGGGGGATCCCGGTCAAGCTCATCACGCCACCCAAGAGGGCCGCGCCGTACGCAAGGGTTCCCGCCGGTGGCTGCGGCGTAAATCACAGGCCAAGGATCGCCGTCCGAAGACCGCCGGAACCGGAGACCTCCCGAACCGGAGACCGCCGGATCCGGAGACCGCCGACCGGGGTCCCGGGGCGGGGGCCCGGCTCACACCAGCCGGCGCGCCGTCGCCCAGCGGGTCAGCTCGTGCCGGTTGGAGAGCTGGAGCTTCCTGAGGACCGCCGAGACGTGCGACTCGACGGTCTTCACCGAGATGAAGAGCTGCTTGGCGATCTCCTTGTACGCGTACCCGCGCGCGATCAGCCGCAGCACCTCGCGCTCGCGCTGCGTCAGGCGGTCCAGGTCCTCGTCGACCGGCGGGGCGTCCGTCGAGGCGAAGGCATCCAGGACGAAGCCCGCGAGACGCGGGGAGAACACCGCGTCCCCCTCCTGCACCCGGAAGATCGAGTCCACCAGGTCGGTCCCGGTGATGGTCTTGGTGACGTACCCGCGCGCGCCGCCCCGGATGACCCCGATGACGTCCTCCGCCGCGTCCGACACCGACAGGGCCAGGAACCGCACCTGGTCCTCGGACGCCGCCATCAGCGGGGCGCAGCGCCGCAGCACCTCGACCCCGCCGCCTCCGGGCAGGTGCACGTCGAGCAGGACCACCTCGGGCCGGGTCGCGGTGATGACGGTGACGGCCTGGTCGACGTCGGCCGCCTCGCCGACGACCTCGACCCCGGTCCGGGCGGTCTCGCCGATCTCGGCCTGCACGCCCGTACGGAACATCCGGTGGTCGTCGACGAGGACCACCCGAACGTGCCTGGCCACTCCCCCGACGCCGGTCTCTTCGGTCATGCTGCGTTCGCCGCCCTCTCCATCTCCAGCTCGACTTCCGTGCCGCCGTCGGGCGCGGACCGCAGTCGTGCGGTCCCGCCGTTGCGCTGCATCCGGCCGATGATCGATTCTCGTACGCCCATGCGGTCGTCCGGTACCGCGTCGACGTCGAAGCCCGGTCCCCGGTCCCGTACGGACACGAACACCTGCCGCCCCTCCACCTCGGCGTACACCTGCACCGGTCCGCCCTCGCCACCGTACTTGGCGGCGTTGACCATCGCCTCGCGCGCGGCCTGCATCTGTGCGGCCAGCCTCTCGTCGAGCGGGCAGTCGCCGACGACGACGACCTCGATCGGTACGCCGTGGTGGTCCTCCACCTCGGCCGCCGTCTTCTTGACGGCCTCCGCGAGGGTGGCGGGCTCATCGGCCTCGTCCTTGCCGGTGCCCTCCGGCTTGTACAGCCAGTTCCGCAGCTCGCGCTCCTGCGCGCGGGCGAGGCGGCGCACCTCGCCGACGTCCTCCGCGTTGCGCTGGATCAGGGTGAGGGTGTGCAGCACCGAGTCGTGCACGTGGGCGGCGACCTCGGCGCGTTCCTGGGCGCGGATGCGCATCAGGCGTTCCTCGGAGAGGTCCTGGGTCATGCGGATCAGCCAGGGTCCGGCCAGCAGGGCGATGCCGACGAGCACGGCGAGGGCCGCGGTCAGCACGTTGCCGAGCTGCGCCGCGGAGCCGCGGACGACGATGAAGACGGTCAGGCCCACGCCGACCAGGGCGACGCCGGCGAACCCGCGGGCCATCTGGAGCAGTCGGGCGTTGCGCCCGCCTGCGGCGCCCCAGTGGGCGCGGCGGGCGTTGTCGGCCTGCCGCCAGACGAGGACCACGCCGGCGCCGACCAGCAGCGTCGGCCACACGTACCGGCCGGAGGTGCCGCCGAGCTGGACCTTGGAGATGAAGATCCCGGCGCCGATGCACAGGGCGATGAGCGCGGTGATCTGCCCCTTGTCGGGTTTGCGCAGGCGGCGCGTGCCGTCGGGGAGGGTCTCGAAGAAGGAGCGGTGGCCGGTGCGGCCGCCGACTCCCAGCGGTACGAAGACCCAGAACGCGGCGTAGAGCAGGACGCCCAGTCCGTCGCCCCACATGAACAGGCCGAGGAAGGCGAGCCGGACCCAGACGACGGGCAGCCCGAGGTGCCCGGCGAGACCGCGCGCGACACCGCCGAGCATCCGGCCGTCGGCGCTGCGGTAGAGCCTGCGCGGGGCCGGTTCGTCGGCGTCTGCCGTGTGCGGGGTACGGGGGGCGGCGGAAACGGGCATGTCACTGATGGTCACACGGGCGTGGTGCGTGCGGCATCAGGGCATCCCCCCAGTTCCGTCGGGGGGATATCAGGGTTGCGCCAGGGTCGGGCCCGGTGCCGCACGGGGCGGCGGGTTGTCACCATGGACGCATGACCAAGCACGACTCCCCGCCGTCTCCGGCCGGTTCCGGTGCCGGCGCGGCACCGCCGCCGGGCGACCGCACCGCGGACCGGCCCGCAGACCGGCCCGCCGACCGCGCCGACCGGCCGCCGCTGCGCCGCAGCAGGCGCGACAAGGTCCTCGCGGGCGTGTGCGGCGGTCTCGGCCGGTACTTCGACCTGGACCCGGTGATCTTCCGGATCGTGCTCGGCGTCCTCGCGATCACCGGCGGTGTCGGGCTGATCTTCTACGGCTTCGCCTGGCTGCTGCTGCCGGTGGAGGGCGAGGACGACAGCGAGGCGAAGAAGCTGCTGACCGGCCGGGTCGAGGGCGCCACCCTGGCCGCGGTGTTCGCGGCCCTGGTGGGCTGCGCGCTGTTCCTGTCGATGCTGGACAACGGCGGGCTGGCCGTGTTCTCCGTCCTGGTCATCCTGGCCCTCGGCGCGGCCTCGCACTGGTCGCAGCGCCGCCGCAGCACCGCCGCCCCCGAGGCCGAGCCGCAGGCGGCGCACCGCCCCGGGCCGCCGGAGACCCAGGCCCCGCCTGCGCCGGGCAGCCCGTCGTGGTGGCGGGACCCGCTGGTGAAGGACGGCACCACCGGCCCCGTCGGGGCCTCCGGATACCTGTGGGGCCCGGATGACTCCGCGGACGCCCACGCCGCCCGGAACATCGCGGGCGGTCGCGGCGCGGCGGTGGCGCTGCGGGCCGGGGCCGCGCCGGTCCCGCGCGGTGGCATCGGCGGCCGGGTGTTCGTCCTGGCCCTGCTGGCCGGGGGGATCGCCACCGCCTCGGTCTGGCAGGGCAGCACCCTCTCGTACGCCCTGCAGATCGGGCTGGCCTCGGCGCTGGCCGTCTTCGGTCTGGGCCTCGCCGTCAGCTCCGTCAAGGGGCGGACGGGGTTCGGGACCGTCCTGCTCGCGATGATCACCGCCGGGCTGCTGGCCGGCGCCTCCGCCCTGCCCCGCGAGATCGGCACCGACTGGAAGGCCGTGGAGTGGCGGCCGGCCGCCGTGGCCGACGTGAAGCCCGTGTACACGGCGGGCACCGGGCTGGCGACGCTCGACCTGAGCCGGCTGGACGTGCCCAAGGGCAGCTCCCTCTCGGTCCGGGCCGGCGTGAAGGCGGGCCGGCTGAAGGTGATCGTGCCCCGCGAGGTCACGGCGCAGGCGGACGTGTCGGTGAAGCTCGGTGACATCAGGCTGCCCGGGGACACCAGTCAGGACGTACGGATCAAGAGCGGCGGCGAAACCCAGCAGGCGACGCTGAAGCCGTCCGCCGGCACCGAGGCCGGGGGGACGATCGAGCTGCACCTGAACGCGGGTGTGGGACAGGTGGAGGTGGCCCGTGCGGCGTCATGAGTTCCAGCCCGGACGGCTGCTGGCCGGCCTGGTCCTGGTGGCCGCGGGCGTGCTGTACCTGCTCGATGCGACCGGGAGGGCCGACCTGCCGTGGTTCCTGGTCATCCCGATGACCATGGGCGGGCTCTGCCTGGCCGCGCTGGTGGGGGTGGTCACCTACGCGGTCCGCCGGGACCGGCGCGACCGGATCAGCGAGTCCAGCGACAGGTAGGGCGCACCGGCCAGGATCATCGGGATCCAGGCCATCAGGTAGATCAGGTCGTTGCCGTAGTAGTACGGGGACACCTGCCAGGACACCGTGAGCCACAGGCTGAGCGAGATCAGCGCTCCGCCGGTGGCCGCGATCCGGGTCAGCAGCCCGGCCAGGACGCCCAGGCCCACGAGGAGTTCCCCGATGGCGAGCACCACGGCGAAGCCGACGGGCGACAGCAGGGCCCAGTCCACCAGGGCGGGGATCGCGGAGGTGTCGCGCACGCCGTGCATCAGTTCGCCGATGGAGCCGGGGCCGGAGGCGGACAGGAACGCGGAGTCGGTCAGCTTGTCCAGTCCCGCGTAGACGAAGGTCACGCCGAGGAAGATCCGCAGCGGCAGCAGTGCGTACCGGGCGGCCTGGTCCCGCAGTCCGGGCCGGGTGGCGGAAGGGACGTCAGTTCGGGTCACGCCCCCATGTGTACCCCGTTCACTCGGCCACGTCGATGGTGCAGCGGTTGGATTCCACTCCTGCGGCGGTGACCACCTGGACCTCGATGCGCCCGGGTTCCACTTCCGCCGGGACCGGCACCGTCAGGACCGAGTCAGAGGGGTTGGTGAACCCGCCCGCGACGGGCACCAGCGGCACGTGGACGTGCACCGCCCCGACGCGTACGACCAGCCGGGCGAGCATCTCCGGCGTCTGCGCCCCCGGCGGCACGAAGCCCACGCCGCGGACCTCGATGTCGTCGCCGGGCCGGATCGCCGCGTCGAGGTCGCCGGGCTCCCGTCTGCGGACCACGGACAGCACCAGCGGGCGGGTCACCTCCGCGTACTTCGCCGCCAGGTACACCACCGCCGACAGGGCGACCAGCATGGCCAGCGCCCACGGCAGCCGCGGCAGCCGGTCCGGGAAGCGGGCCATCGACACCGCCGCGAAGGCCAGCACCACCGTGGAGACCAGGACGTACTGGGCGTCCGGGAAGCTCCCGCGGCCCGCGTCGTCCGTCAGCAGGTCCACCCCGCGCGGCCGGTCCGCCGGCAGTTTCTGCAGCCGCTGGCCCATGATCCGTACGGTGACCACGCGGCGCACCAGCACCGCCACGGCCGAGGTCAGGGCGACCACCGCCAGCAGCGGCAGCGCCCGTCCCAGCGCCAGTCCCGCGTACAGGGCCTGGCGCTCCGGGCCGGGCCGGGAGGCCGCCAGCCGCAGCGCCGGCAGCAGGGCGGCGAACGCCGTCAGCACCACCCACGCGCACGGCACCGCCTTCGAGGTGGACAGCCGGTTGTCCTCCCCGACCAGCGGGGCGAGCAGCCCGCCGCGCACCGACTGGGCACGGGCGGCGACCGTGAGCAGCCCGGCCAGGACCACCGCGGCGAGCAGCCCGGCGGTGCGCGCCGTGGACCAGCCGGTGCCGAGCGCGGTACCGACCTGGACCACCAGCAGCACCCCGGCGGCGATCCACACGGCGAGCACGGCCCGTCGGGAGAACAGGTACAGCCAGGAGTTGCCGGCCTCCCGGCTCCGGTCGGCGACCGTGCGGGCGGACAGGGTCAGTTCGTCGGAGACCCACTGCCGGGACGCTCCGGCGGACCGGGCCACCGCGGCCGGCAGCCCCTGGCCGGCGGCGAACTCGTCGCGCTTCTCGGTGAACGCGGCGACCGCGCGCCGGTGCCCCTCCTGGGCGCCGTGCGGGCAGTCGTCGCAGGTGCAGGCGCCGCCGTGGGTGCTTCGGGACATCTCTTGGACAGCCACGTGCGTGCCGCCTCTCTGAACTACGGTGCAATGCCAGCGAATTGTGCACCACTGCGGCAGTGCTCCGGATTGCGCCCGATGTCAGAGCAGGTGATTAACCGTTCATGATGTTGACGTCACCCGCCCGGCCCAGTCCCGTCAGGGGGCGACGGTCTGCCACAGGGGCTGGTAGCTGACCCAGGCGGCGAGGTCGGTGCCGAAACGCTCCCGCGCGGCGAGCGCGCTGCGGTGCTCGATCGGCACCGGCTTTCCGGCGGCCCGGGCGATCAGCTGCACCTGCGCGGCGCGTTCCGCCGCGATGAACCACCAGGCCGCCGCGTCCACGGAGTCCCCGACCGTCAGCAGCCCGCGGTTGCGCAGGACGAGCGCCTTGTACGGGCCGAGGGCGCGGGCGATCCGGCCGGCGTCCGCCGCCCCGGCGAAGCCGTCCAGGAGCGCGTGGTCCTCGTAGAAGGCGCAGGCCTCCTCGGTGAGCGGGGCGAGCAGTTCGCCGAGGGCGGCCAGCGCCCTGCCGTACGGGGCGTGCGTGTGCACCACCGCCACCGCGTCGGGGCGGGCGCGGTGCACGGCGGCGTGCACGGCGAAGGCCAGCTCGTTGACCCGGTGCGCGCCCCGGTGCACACGCCCGTCCCCGTCGACGAGCAGCAGGTCGTCGGCGCCGAGTGCGGACAGGGCCAGCCCGAACGGGTTCACCCAGTGGCAGTCCGCGAACTCCGGGTCCCGCACCGTGATGTGCCCGGCGACCCCGTCCTCGTACCCGAGGCGGCCGAACAGCCGAAGTGCCCCGGCGAGCCGCGCCTTGCGGTACGCGCGCTCCTCCGCCGGGTCGGTGTGGACGGGCGGCAGCGCGAACCGCAGCCGGTCCACCGGTACGGCGGGGGATCCGGGCGTGCGCGCGGGCACCGGTGCGGGCATGGGCGCGGGCTGATCCGGCATGACCGCCTCCTTCGGGTCGCGGCGCAAGGTACCGGCGGCCGCGCGAAGTGGCCATACATGCGGCGAAGCCGCCGCTCCCCTGCGGGAACGGCGGCTTCGTCACGGGCGGGGGTGGGGACTACTCCCACTCGATGGTGCCCGGGGGCTTGCTCGTGCAGTCGAGGACGACGCGGTTCACGTCGGGGACCTCGTTGGTGATGCGGGTGGAGATCCGCGCGAGCACCTCGTACGGCATGCGCGTCCAGTCCGCGGTCATGGCGTCCTCGGAGGAGACGGGGCGCAGCACGATCGGGTGGCCGTAGGTGCGGCCGTCGCCCTGGACGCCGACGCTGCGGACGTCCGCGAGCAGGACGACCGGGCACTGCCAGATCTCGCGGTCGAGGCCGGCCGCGGTCAGCTCGTGGCGGGCGATGGCGTCGGCCTCGCGGAGCAGGTCCAGGCGCTCCTTGGTGACCTCGCCGACGATGCGGATGCCGAGGCCCGGGCCGGGGAAGGGCTGGCGCTGGACGATCTCGTCGGGCAGGCCGAGCTCCTGGCCGACCATCCGGACCTCGTCCTTGAACAGCTGGCGCAGCGGCTCGACGAGCTCGAACTCGATGTCGTCGGGGAGGCCGCCCACGTTGTGGTGGGACTTGATGTTGGCGGTGCCGGTGCCGCCGCCGGACTCTACGACGTCCGGGTACAGGGTGCCCTGCACGAGGAAGGCGACCGCGGGGCCGTCCTCCTGGAGGATCTCCAGCTGGGCCTGCTCGAAGACGCGGATGAACTCGCGGCCGATGATCTTCCGCTTGGTCTCCGGGTCGGAGACGCCGGCGAGCGCGTTCAGGAAGCGCTCCTGGGCGTCGACGACCTTCAGCTGCACGCCGGTGGCGGCGACGAAGTCCTTCTCGACCTGCTCGGTCTCGCCCTTGCGCATCAGGCCGTGGTCGACGTACACGCAGGTGAGCTGGGAGCCGATGGCCTTCTGGACGAGGGCCGCGGCGACCGCGGAGTCCACGCCGCCGGAGAGGCCGCAGATGGCGCGCTTGTCGCCGACCTGCGCGCGGATGGCCGCGACCTGCTCCTCGACGATGTTGCCGGTGGTCCAGGTGGGCTCCAGGCCGGCGCCGCGGTAGAGGAAGTGCTCCAGCACCTGCTGGCCGTGCGTGGAGTGCATGACCTCGGGGTGGTACTGCACGCCGTACAGCTTCTTCTCGTCGTTCTCGAAGGCCGCGACCGGGACGACGTTCGTCGACGCGGTGACGGTGAAGCCCTCGGGCGCGGCGGAGCAGGCGTCACCGTGGGACATCCACACCGACTGGTTCTCGGGGGTGCCCTCGAAGAGCGTGGAGCCGGCCTTGGAGACGGCGAGCGGCGTACGGCCGTACTCACGGGCGCCGGTGTTGTCGACGGTGCCGCCGAGGGTGACCGCCATCAGCTGGAAGCCGTAGCACATGCCGAAGACGGGGATCCCGGCCTCGAAGAGGCCGCGGGCGTCGTCCAGGCGCGGGGCGCCCTCTTCGTAGACGGACGACGGGCCGCCGGAGAGGATGATCGCCTTGGGGTCCTTGGCGAGCATCTCGGCCACGGGCATCGTGCTGGGCACGATCTCGCTGTAGACCCGTGCCTCGCGGACGCGGCGGGCGATGAGCTGGGCGTACTGGGCGCCGAAATCGACGACGAGAACCGTGTCCGGGGCGCTGTCGTGGGCGGCGGAGGGTGCTTCTGGCACGGGACGGCCTTCCGGCGGAAGAGGTGGCTGTTTTGTCGATTCTACCGGTGGCGCCGGGCCCCGGTTTGTCGCACCATCCGAGGCCCACGTCACCGTCACGCCCCGCGACCCCTCGGGCACCACGCCCCGCGTCGCGCGCACGGCCCGCCCGTCTCACGATCCGGGCCGGGTTGGTCCGGGAGACGGTGTGCGGCCATAATCCACACCATGCGCAAGCAGCTGAGCTTCCTCTTTACCTATGGCACCGGCCGGTCCGGTCGCCATGGGTCCTCGTGATGCTCGCCTGAGCCGCTGACTTCCCAGAGCGCCCCGGTCCGACAGGACCGGGGCGCTCTGGCGTTTCCGCTCCTGCCGGCACGACCCACAGGAGTAAGAACATGACCGTGACCACCACCCCCGCGCAGCTGATCGCCGAGTCCCGCGAGCGCATCGACGCCATCGACGACCGGATCATCGGCCTGATCCAGGAGCGGATGGCCGTCTCCACCGTCATCCAGGAGGCCAGGATCGCCTCGGGCGGCCGCCGCGTGCACCTCTCGCGCGAGATGGAGGTGCTCGCGCACTGGAGCGACGCACTGGGGAAGCCCGGGACCACCCTCGCCATGACCCTGCTGGAGCTGTGCCGCGGCCGCGTCTGACGCCCGTTCGTCACTCGTCCGGGCCCGTGACCGGCCCCGGCGGTCTTCGTTGGTGTGGATGGCCGCGTCAGCCAGGCGCGGGACCGCAGCACCACGCGTGGCTCCGCAGGAGCGATGAGACGCACGGCCCTCCGGAACGTGCGTCGTGGGACCTCGCTCCTTCGCGTGACCGGACGGCAGGGGACAGCAGCCCGGTCACCCAGAAAAGGACGGCCGGCCAGGGGGACGCCCCCGGCCGGCCGTTCTTGGCTCCGTACGGCTACGCGTGCCTGCCGGAGCGGCGGCGCGCCCCGGCGTACAGCGCACCGCCGGCGGCCACGGCGCCCAGCGCGCCCAGCGCGATCGGGCCGACCGGGCTGCCGGTCGAAGCGAGGTTGCCGCTCGCGCCGCCGGCGGCGGAGACGGACGAGGACGCGCTCGCCGAGACCGACGCCGAGACCGAGGCCGACGGGGACGGCGAGGTGGAGGCCGAGGCGGACGGGCTCGCGCTCGCGCCGGCCTTGACGTCCACTGTGAACGCGGCCGTGTTGTTGCCCGCGACCGGGTCGATGGCGTGCAGCCTGGTGCCGGCCGCGGCCGGCTCGCCGACGGTGACGGAGCCCTTGGCGCCCGCGACCGCCTTCTCGATCTTCAGGCCGAACGTGTGGGTGTACGGGGCACTCACGTCCGCGAGGGGCCCGCCGTCGCAGAAGTAGCGCGGCGCGCCCAGCTGCTCCCTGCGGTCGCTGCCGTCCGCGTTGACCGCGCGGCAGCCGCGCGGCACGTCGGTGACCCGGACCCCGGCCGGCATCACGATGTCGGTGCGGGCCGCGCTCTGGCCCGACCGCACGTAGTCGATCACGGCCGGGCCCTTGTTGCGGAAGCCGAGCTCGGCCGTGACCGTGTCGCCCTCCTTGCCGGCGGGCGAGGCGGTGACGGCCTCGAAGTCGGCCGTGGCGCCCTTGGCGGTGACGTCGAACGCGCGCTGGTTGTCGTCCGGGTTCAGGTCGGTGTTCCCGGTCCGGGCCGCGCCGGGGGCCAGGTGGGAGTCCGTGACGGTTACGGCCGCCGACGCCTTGACCAGCACCAGCCTCTTGCCGGTGGCCGTCTTGGCGGCGGGGGCGCCCTGGGCCGGCGCCGGGTCGGGGACGACCCCGTAGCGCAGCGAGTCCCGGTAGGCCCGCTCGGTCGTCTTGAGGTGCAGCGGGGAGTCGGGCGACAGCTGGTACGACTCGCCCGGCAGGAACTCGCCCTCGACGAGGCACACCGTGGTGGCGCCCGCGCCGCCGCGGTCCTGGCGGGTGCAGTTGTCGTACGTCTCCACCGGCTCCAGGCCGGCCGTGGCGTCCAGCTCCAGCGCCACCGACCTGGCGGGCAGGGTGCCCCGGTTCGCGAAGGCGAGCGGAAGGTCCTGCTGCTCTCCGGCGGTCACCTCCGCCTTGGGCCTGACCTCGCCCACGTGCAGGTCGGGGCCGCCGAGGGTGACCTTGGTGGTGACGGGCGTGACGCTCGCCCCGGCCACCGCGCCCTTGACCGTGATCTCACCGCTCGCGCCGTTCTTGCCGCCCTGGGCGGCGGAGACGAGCAGGTCGATGCCGTTGCCACCGGGCACGGCGGACAGGCCCTGCTGCTTGCAGACGATCGCGGTGGCGCTGGTCGTGCAGTTCGGCCGCGGCTTGGCCGGGTCGAGCCGCACCGACGCCAGTCCGGCCACCTTGGTCAGGTCGACGGTGACGGTGAGCTCGCCGGGGAAGCCGGTGCCGGTTCCGGTGTGGTCGAGGTCGTAGCGGAGGCTCCGCTCCTTCGAGGTGCCCGAGTCCGGGTAGGGCTGGAGCACCTGGGCGGAGGGCCCGCTGAGGGGAATTGCGGGTTCCGCGGCGAGCGCGGGGGCGGCTGCGCCGAGGCTCAGCGTCGCCAACCCCGCAGCCGCCATAAGGGAGATGCGCTTGTCCATGAAGATCGAGACCGCCGAAGGAGGGTCACAGTTGCCCCCTTGAAGGGGTGACGGGCGTCACATGCAACCATCCGGACTGATCGCCTGTCACTTAGGTACACGGCGGCGGGTTCTGCGCTCGGAGGGGGAGCGCAGAACCCGCCGCCGGTACACGTCCGACGCGGTCACGGCTTCCTCGGAACCTCCGGCACCGGCAGCAGCAGCGGCAGCCGCAGTGCGCCGAACGCCTCCTCCGGGACCGCCGGACGAGCCGGTTCCACCGCTGCCAGGCGTACGTATGCCGCGCCCTGCTCCGGCCGCGGGTCCCGCTCGCCCTTGTTCGGCCAGTACGACATCGCCCGCTCGGCCTGCGCCGTGATCGTCAGTGACGGGTTCACCCCGAGGTTCGCGGAGACCGCCGAACCGTCGACCACCGAGATGCCCGGGTGCCCGTACAGCCGGTGGTACGGGTCCACCACGCCCTGCTCCGCCGAGGCGCCGATCGGGCAGCCGCCGAGGAAGTGCGCGGTCAGCGGGGTGCCCATCAGCTCGCCGATGTTGCTGCCGGCGAACCCGTTGATCTCCTCGGCCAGCAGGGTCGCCGCCTCGGTGGCCTCCTTGATCTGCACCGGGTTCGGGGCGCCGTGCCCCTGGCGGGCGGTGAGCAGGCCCTTGCCGAGGCCGCCGGGCTTGCGGTACGTCGTCAGCGAGTTGTCCAGCGACTGCATGACCAGCCCGATGATCGTCCGCTCAGACCAGCGCCGGTTGGAGAGCGAGCGGGCCAGCTGCACCGGGTGCTTCGCCGTCCGGGCGAACCAGGCCCGTACCCGGTTCTTCGCGTACGGGACCTGCAGGACGGTCATGAACCCCATGGCGTTGGAGCCCTTGCCGTACCGGACGGGCTCGATGTGGGTGTCGGCGTCGGGGTGCACGGACGAGGTGATCGCGACGCCCCGGGTGAAGTCCGCCCGCCGCTCCGCGCCGGCGCCCGCGCCGCGGCGCCGGCGGTAACGGCGGTCGTCGGTCTGCGCCCCCCCCCCACCCCCCCCGTTGGGCCCGGGCCGCTCCGCGCGCCCGGGCCGGAACCCCGGGGGCAGCCCCCCGTT
>LJCW01000386.1 GCA_001298555.1 Actinobacteria bacterium OV450 | reverse complement strand
CCCTGATTTATCCCGGGCCAGGGATAAATCAGGGGCGGGGCCGGGGTTCGGGCAGGGGTCGGGCCATACAACTCCCTTGCGTGGCTGCATAGGCTGCTCCCCATGACTGACGAGCGGCCGGAGAAGCCGTTGCCGGAGCTGAGGGCGTCGGACGCCGACCGCGAACGGGTGGTGGAGCGTCTGCGGGACGCCGTCGCCGAGGGCCGGATCGACATGGACGAGTTCGAGGAGCGGCTGGAGGTCGCGTACACGTCCAAGACGTACGCGGAGCTGGAGCCGCTGACCCGGGACCTGCCGGCGCCCGGCGGGGCGCCGATGCCCGTCGCGGCGGCCGCTCCGGCGCCGGCGGACGGCTCGTGGCCGTCGCGGATCGGCGGCTCCGGGGCGCAGGGGGCCGGTTCGGCGGCGGTGGCGGTGATGTCCACGTTCCAGCGCAAGGGCAACTGGACGGTGCCCGCCCGCCTGGACGCGGTGGCGTTCTGGGGCAGCGGCGAGCTGGACCTGCGCGAGGCGAACTTCGCTGAGCGGGAGGTGGTCATCAACTGCGTCGCGATCATGGGCGGCATCGAGATCACCGTCCCGCCGGGCGTGGAGGTCGACGTCCGGGGCTTCGGCTTCATGGGCGCCTTCGACCAGCGCGACACCCCGGGCGCGGCCGACCCGGGCGCCCCGAGGGTGGTCGTGACGGGCCTGGCCTTCTGGGGCGGCGTGGAGGTCAAGGTGAAGCCCCCCAAGCCCCCCAAGTCCCCGAAACCCCTCAAGGGCTCCCGCGCCAACCTCCGCAAGGAGCTGTAGGCGGCGGGCCCCCGCGCCCGCACCCCGACGCAGCCCGGAGCCATGCCGCCGGGCGGCCCGGAGCCGTGCCCCTTGCGGGGCCGAGCCCTCGCCGGGGTGGGCGGGTGCTGGGCGCAGCCGGGCCGGAGTTGGGCCGGTCGGCCCGGGGTCAGTGCTTGAGCCGGGCCGGAGCCGCGGCCGGGACGGGCTGGGGCTTTGCTTGTGGCTGCCGGAGTCGGGGGCGGGGGTGGGGACGTGGTTGGCCGGGCCGGCGGCGGGTCCGTACGCAAGGCTTGGGCCGGATCGCAACGGGGCGGGGCGGGCAGGGCCGTGCTCGGGCGGCCCGGAGCAGGAGGCTACCGAGCCGGAGCCTTGCCGGACGTGACCCCGAGCGCAGCCACGCGGGCCTGCCCGCCGGGTGGGAGCCGGCTGCGCCCCGGCCGAGGTCGTGGCCGTCCGCTCGCCCGGGCGGACGGCGCGGGTGGTGGCGGACGCACGGCCACCGCGTGAGGCCGGGCGCGGGCGTCAGCCAGGGGGGACTGATCCGGGTGCGCCCGGGTGGGCCGACGGGCCGCGCGGGCCGGCAGGCGGCCCGTCGGCGCGCGGGCCGCCACGTGTGCCCGTACGGATAATCGGCGCGCCGGGAACTCCTCGGCGCTCCGGGGAGTCGGATGCTATGCAGACAAAACAGGCGCCCGGGGAAGGGAGGAGCACGTGGACAACCGCATCACAGGGGCCGGCAGGGCCGGCCCTGGCGGCTTCGTGCTCAGCGAGGCCGACGAGGAGCGCCGTCGCGGCGTCCGTCGCATGAAGACCACCGCCACCGGTCTGCTGGTCCTGGTCGCCCTGGTTTACGTCCTGGCCACCTGGGCCGAGCACACCGGGGCCGGCGCCTGGGCCGGCTACGTCCGGGCCGCCGCCGAGGCCGGCATGGTCGGTGCGCTCGCCGACTGGTTCGCCGTCACCGCACTGTTCCGGCACCCCCTCGGCCTGCCCATCCCGCACACCGCGATCATCCCGACCAAGAAGGACCAGCTCGGCGTCTCCCTCGGGGAGTTCGTCGGGGAGAACTTCCTCTCCCCGGACGTGGTCCGCACCCGCCTCCACGCCCTCGGCATCGGCGCCCGCCTCGGCGCCTGGCTGGCCGAGCCCGCACACGCCGACCGGGTCACCGCCGAGCTGGCGACGGCGCTGCGCGGAGCGCTGACCGTACTGCGCGATTCCGATGTGCAGGCCGTCGTGGGGGAGGCCATCACCCGGCGGGCCGAGACCGCCGAGATCGCGCCCGGGATCGGCAAGACCCTGGAACGGGTCGTCGCGGACGGCGGGCACCGCCGCGTCGTCGACCTCGTCTGCCTCAAGGCCCACGACTGGCTGGTGCTGCACGCGGACTCGGTGATGGGCGCGGTCCAGGGCGGCGCCCCGGGCTGGACCCCGCGGTTCGTGGACCGCAAGGTCGGCGAGCGCGTGTACAAGGAACTGCTCCGCTTCCTGACGGAGATGCGGGACATGCCGGAGCATCCAGCGCGCGGGGCGGTGGACCGGTTCCTGACGGACTTCGCGGCCGACCTGCAGTCGGACACGGACACCCGGGCCCGGGTGGAGCGGCTGAAGTCCGAGATACTCCAGCGCGGGGAGGTGCAGGAGGCGATCACCTCCGCCTGGACCGCGATCCGGTCGATGATCATCTCGGCGGCGGAGGACGAGCAGAGCGAGCTGCGGCTGCGGGTCCGGTCGTCGCTGCTGTCGCTCGGGGCGCGGCTGGCGACGGACGGGCGGCTCCAGGACAAGGTGGAGGGCTGGATCGAGGGCGCGGTGGTGTACGTGGTGACCACCTACCGGGCGGAGATCACCTCGCTGATCACGGACACGGTGGCGGGGTGGGACGCCGAGCACACGTCGCGGAAGGTCGAGGCCCACATCGGCCGGGACCTCCAGTTCATCCGCATCAACGGCACGGTGGTCGGCGCGTTGGCGGGCCTGCTGATCTACACCCTGTCCCAGGCCTTCGGCGCCTAGCGCCCGTCTTCCGGCTCAGCCCCAGCCCGCGGCGCTTCCCCGGCTGCCGTAGGGGGAGGTCCCCCCTCAGCCGGGCCCGCGGCGCGCCGCCGGCTACCGCCGGGAGGTACTTCCGCTCAGCCCGGGCCCGCGGCGCTCCCCTGGCCACCGCCGGGAGGTACCCCGCTCAGCCGGCCCGCGGCGCTCCCGTGGCTACCGCTCAGCCCGGGCCTGTGGCGCTCCCCGGCTACCGCCGCAAGGTAACCCCGCTCAGCCTGGCCCGCGGCGCCCGGGCTACCACCGGGAGGTGCCCCTTCAGCTGGCCCGCGGCGCTCCCGTGGCTACTGCTCAGCCCGGGCCTGTGGCGCTCCCCCGGCTGCCGCCGGGAGGTGCCCCCACCGCAGTGGCTCCCTCCTCGGCCTTGCGACGCACCGCACCGCACCGGACGCCGCGGACCGGCCCGGCCCGATCCGGAACACGGGCCCTGGCCCGTCCCGCGGACCGGGGCTGGGCGGGATCCCGCCCCGGCCGGAGCACGGCTCCGATCGCGGAGGCCTTGCGGAGCCCGCCGGCGAGGGCCACGACCATGGGGGTGCGGCGCAGCCGGTCGGCCTCGACGGTGACGATCCCGCCCCGACCGGCAGTCCCGCCCGCCCGGACCGAAGGCGCCTCGGCGAGCGCGGCCGCGCCCGCCCGGGCGGCCGCCCCGTCCCGGGCGGCCGCCCCCGGCTGGTCCGGCGAGGGCCGCCCGGCTCACGGACCGGGCAGAGGGAGACGGTCTGGCAGCGGCCTAGCCGCGGTCGGCGACGGCCCAGGAGGCGGCCGCGACCACCGTGGCGGCACCGAGGACGGCCGGCCACGCTCCGACCTTCTTGGCCAGCGGGTGCGCGCCCGCGAAGCCGGCGAGGTACAGCGCGCCGAGCCCGGCCCCGACCCGGGCGCCGCCGCTGCGGTGCCACTCCCGCCCGGCGGCCAGCCCGGCGGCGCCGAGCACGACACCGCCCAGCGGGCGCTTCTTCGTCCACCGGGCGACGGCGTAACCGCCGACCAGTCCGGCGGCCGCCACTGCGGAACTCGGTACGCGCACCATGCTGCCCAACTCCTCAACTCGCCCGGGGGCGTCCACAAGTCATCCGATCCGACTGATCGGACTGATCGGAGTGATCCGACTGATCGGCCTCACGTGTGTCACCACGAGGCTAACGCGGGCCCTTGACCACCCGGCGGGCACCCAGCGCCCCCAGGACGAGCACCGCCCCACCGATGACACCATCCGGCACGGCGTCCTGCACGGCGCGCGGCAGCAGCGCCACCACGCCCAGGACCAGGAGGAAGGCGAGCACGCACCGGCCGGCCGCTCGAAGCAGTCTGTCCACGGGCTGCTCAACGCGCTCCGCCGTCGCCCGACACGGAAGGCGGGAGGGGATTTGTCGCACACTCGCCGGATCCGTGCGATACGTGCCCAGGCAACCGGACGGGCATAAATTGACTCTCCCAGCCCAAACGGGAAAAAGAGGAGCTCGGACATCGTGATCTGCTACGGACGGGCCGTCCTCGACCTCGCGGACGAACTGGTCGACGCCTACGCCGACGTCTTCTCCGCGCCACCGTGGAACGAGGACGAAGAAACCATTCGCCAATTCGCGGTCCGCCTCCAGGCCGACAGCCGGCGCCATGGTTTCCGTACGGCTCTCGCCCAGTCCGCGGCCGGCGTCGACGGCTTCGCCACCGGCTGGATCACCCCGGCGGCGTTCCCCACGCGCCGCGGATACGCCCAGGTCGCGGCGCAGCTCGGTCCGGAGCGGGTACGGGAACTCCTCACGGGCGCGCTGGAGATAGACGAACTCGCCGTACGCCCCTACGCGCGCGGCCACGGCACCGGCCGGGCCCTGCTCACCGAGATCACCGCCGACGCCCCGGACCGGCGGGCCTGGCTGCTGACCTCCCGGCTGGCCACCGACACGGTGGCCACGTACCGGCGTCTGGGCTGGCACGAGGTCGCCGCCCTGCCGGGCACGCAGACGGGGGTGATCGTCTTCCTGTCCCCGGGCCACCCCGGCCGCTGAGGGTTGTCCCGTAAAACCCAGCGGGCGCGCGACGCCGGCTACGGCACCTCGCCGCGTTGCCGGAACGCCCGGATACGCGCGGCTACGCCCAGGACGCGGACGCCCCTCCGCCGTGCGATGCCCCGCATCCGACGCCGCGCGCTGATCCACCGGGGACCACGGGACAGCCGCAGGAGTCCCCGCCGATCCTGCCGGGCATACCCGCGGCATGATCACACCGAAGCCGCTGCTGCGCAGGCAACTCAACCTGGCCACCCGCCACCAGCTCACCGCGTCCGGCATCCCGGACGGCACCATCACCTCCCGCACCCGCCCGGGCGGGCCCTGGCAGCGGTTACTGCCCCGGGTCTACCTCCTGCAGACCGGCCCCCCGGACCACCGCCAACGCGCCCTCGCCGCCGTCCTGTACGCCGCCGAGCCCGCAGCGGACCCACTGTCCGGCGAAACCGCCGTCCTCACCGGCGGCGCCGCCCTGGCCCTCCTCGGCATCCGCGACGTCCCGCACACCCCGGCCGACGTCCTGGTCCGCGCCCCGCGCCGGGTGACCGGCACCCCGGAGGTCCGCCCGCTGGCCACGGCCCGCTGGCCGCGCACCATCGCGGTCTCCGGGATCCCGAGCACCCGCCCGGTGCGCGCGGCGGCCGACTTCGCCTCCCGGGCCGCAGATCCGGTGCGGATCCGCTCGACGCTGGCGCACGTGGTCCAGGCGGGCTGGTGCCACCCGCAGGACCTGCACGCCGAGCTCCGGACGGCCCGCCTCCTCACCCGCCCGGAGGTCCGCGCCGCCGCGTCGGAGCTCATCGCCGGGGTCCGCTCGATCGCCGAGGCCCTGGCCCGGGACACCCTCACGGCGACGGACCTGCCGACCCCGCTGTGGAACGCCCGCCTGCACACCCCGGACGGCACCTTCCTGGCCAGCCCGGACGCGTACTGGCCGGACGAGGGCGTGGCGCTGGAGATCGACTCGGCGGAGTACCACTACACCCGCGACGCCTGGCACGCCACCCTCCGGCGCCGCCTGCGCCTGGAGTCCCACGGGATCCTGGTGGTCAGCGCGACCCCGTCGATGATCCGCGACACCTCCACGGAGGTCATCGCGGCCCTCCGCACCCTCCTCACCCTCACGACAACCCGCCCCACCCCACCCACAGCCCGCGCCCGCGGCCACCAACAGCTGTCCTTTCCTCTCGGGTGGTGATCAAGCGGTTCGGGGCGGCGACAATGGATGTGTGGAGACACTCGAGACGACGGCCGTCGTACGTCGGCGCATGAGCCGCCAGAAGAGCCGTAACACCGGGGTCGAGGTTGCCCTGCGCAAGCTGTTGCATGGCTCCGGGCTGCGGTACAGGATTCACCGGCGCCCAGTGAAGGGCGTTCGCCGGGAGGCGGACATCGTGTTCGGGCCCGCGCGTGTGGCGGTCTTCGTCGACGGTTGTTTTTGGCACGGTTGCCCGGAGCATGCGACCTGGCCTCGGAACAACGCGGACTTCTGGAGGAAGAAGATCGAAGGCAACCGGAGCCGAGACATCGATACGGATGCCCGCCTTTCCGATGCCGGCTGGCTTTCCATACGGATCTGGGAGCATGACGATCCGGTCGAAGCGGCGAAGCGGGTCATCGCCAGGGTCGCGGAACGTCGTGAGGCGCTCGGTGTCCCTGTGAGAAATGGCCGAGGCGAAGTTATTTGACAGCGAGATGATGTCAAATCCCGCTGCTAGGCTGCCCATTGTTCATCGTCTTGCATGGCGGTGTCGCGGGAGGGGGGTCCGTGGGAGTGGGCGGCGAGGAGTTCGGGCCTTGGCTGGCACGTCAGTTGAGTCGGATGGACATGTCCCAAGCCGAACTGGCCGACCGATTGGGCCTCACACGCGCGGCTGTTTCTGCTTGGGTGAACGGCCGTTCGGAACCCAGGGATGACACGAAACGGCTCCTCGCCGAGGTATTCGGAACGGATGCGGCATCTCTGGAGGCCCGCGTGAGTGACGTCCCCACCCCTTTGCCCTTGCGTTGGCACCACCGATTGGCGCATGCCGACGGCGGCCGCGAGTACGGAAACGCCGCCGCCTTCGCCTTCGACGCAGACATGGCGGTCCTCACCCGTGAAGCCACTCAGAACTCGCTCGACGAACGACTGGACACGGGTGCCCCGGTCAGGGTCGAGTACACGCTTCACGAGCTCACCGGCAGCCGCCTGAAGAAATTCCTCGACGCGCTGCGCTGGGACGAGCTCCTCCCGCACTACGAGCACGCTGCGGGCGCGCCGCAGAAGGTGTCTCGGAGCCTTCGTGCGGCGCTGGACGACCTCGCGACCGAGGATTCCCTTCTCCTGCTTCGGGTGGACGACTACAACGCGACCGGCCTTACCGGCCCGGAGTACGCGGACGGCCGCTTCGCGGCAGTCGTCAGGCGACAGCTGGACAGCCACAAGGCATCCGGCGGTCGAGCGGGCGGCTCGTACGGCTTGGGCAAGGCCACCCTCTGGGCGACCAGCCGCTTCGGTCTGGTTCTCGTCAACTCCACTCTGTCCGAGGCCCACGAGGGACGGACCGAGGGACGGGTGATCGGTCGACTCGACCTTCCGTGGCACGAGGTCGACGGTGCCGCCTACGCCGGGCCCGCCTGGTTCGGGGAGCCCGACACCGCCCCGGATCACAGAAACGTGGCCCGTTCGTGGTGGGCCACCGAAGACACCGTGCGGGACCTGCATCTCAAACGCAGCGGCGCCGCCCCGGGTACATCGTTCCTCATCGTCGGCGCCCATGACCGGTCGGGTGATGCCGAGGATCTTCGCGATATTCACGACAAGCTCGTCAGGTCCTTGGCGGACGGGTTCTGGGCTGCCATGGTCGGCGGCCGGCGCGCCGGTCCGTCGCTGGAGGCGACCGTGCGGACGCTGAGGGACGGCCAAGTGGTTGTTCCCGAGGAGCGGGTCGATCCCTTCGCGAGGCACCCTGCTCTGTGCCGGGCGCTCCGGGCGTACCTCGACGAGGAGACGGTCGACGCGCTCACCTCCGAGGAACAGGTGGCCGCGGTCGAGGTCCCGATCGTGGTGTCGCCTCGCAAGGGGCAGGTTGGGGAGAAGGGGATCCGGCACGCAGCGGTGCTGCTGCTGACGCCCGCTGCCGACGGGGACGAGAAGCACAGCCGGGTCGTGTGCATGAGGGGCAACCGCATGACGATCACTGAGCATCGTCCGCGGGAGCTGCCTCCGGGCTCCATCCCCTTCCAAGCGGTGCTCCTTGCCGGATATGCGACCGAGAGGGACGGGCAGGACGTCGCTCTTGCCGAGGAGTTCCTCCGGGCGTCGGAACCGCCGGAACACGATCGATGGGATCGAACCGAGGAACTCACCTCGCTGTACGCGCGGGGGGCGATCACTCGGCTGAAGGAGTTTCGGGCCGAGATCGACGCGGCCGTACGAGGCCTGGTTCAGCGGGAGACGGCAGCGCGTGCGGAGGGTCCGGCGGGATTGCGAGAACTACTGCGCCTGGACTACAGCGGACCCACGCAGCGCCGTTCCGTGCCTTTCCCCGTCGTGGACCGGCTCGACGCCAGGCTGGAGCCGTCCGGAGCGTGGAGCGTGACCGTGACGGTGAAGCTTCCCGATGCCGAGGACCCTTGGTTGCTGACGCCGGTCGCGAAGTTCGACGTGCGTTCGGGGGGAAGGCCGGTGGTCGACTGGGCGAGCTTGGTTGCCACGGACAACTGCCGCCTTGAGCGCGGCAATCTCGTTGTCGATGCCGGAGTGCGTCGGGCGGAATTCCACGCTGTCACCGACCCGGCCACACACCCTGTGCGCGGGGCTTTGGCCCGTCTCGTCGTCGAGGTCCAGAAGGCTCGTGGAGGTGTCGTGTGACCGTTGCCTTCCCCTACCCCGTACTCTTCGGCGACGTGACCGTCAGAGTCCTGTCAGTGAGGGTCGACGGTGATGAGCTCCCTTACACGATGATCTCCGCATCGGACAGGACCGTAGCCCTCCACCGGGCACGGCGCGAGTCCTGGGAACGGGCCCGGCTCCGGGTCGCAGTCGATTTTCCGCAGGGCGAGTTGGCCGAGGGTCCCTGGTCGGATGTCGTTTTCCTCGCGGTCCTGTCGGAGAAGTCCACCAATGCCCGGACGACCGCTGTACTGAAGCGGAAGGACGACGGGACCGTCGAGGGCACAGTCGAGCTGGACCGAGCACGGCACCGCGACCGGGTGACGCTGGCCATATCCGTGGTCGCGACCGTCGGCGACGTTCCGGGACGTCTGATCGGCTCCACCAGGGACTCCTGGTACGTCGATCTTCGGGCGTCGGCACCGGAGCGTCGTCAGGAGATCGAGATCGTCGAGGCCGATTTCCGTGAGGGTGCTCACGAGTGGCTGCGCGCCTACCAGGACTCGGCCTGGGTCGTCGATACAACCGGTGACATGCCCACGGTCTACCTGAACACCGGTTCCGTGGAGGGGCTGATGGCGCTCCTGCACAGCCGCGGGGGGATGCCGTCCGAGCGCGCATTCCGGGACATGACCCACAGCATGATTGCCCAGGATGCCTGGATCGCCATGTTCCACAGTGCGGCGGGCGATCTGGACACGGACGAGGACGGGACGCCGATCATGCCGAGCGGCTGGCGGGAGGCCGTTCTGCGGTCCATGTTGCCGGACGTGCTGCCGGGGCAGCAGCCCGCCGACGCCCTGCATGAAATTCTGCAGCGTCGGGAGAAGGGCTACGGCTGGGCGGAGCTTCAGACAAGCGTGCAATTCGCGGCAGGTCGACGCAGCCGAAACACGCGCCATCTGACGAGCGCGGTCCGCTCGTTGGGCGCCGCAGGCGAGACAGGAGAGCACCGGTGAGCCGGAGGATCCACGACATCCCGTCTGCTCTTGGGCTGCTGCCCGACATGGCGGCTGCCCGGCACCTGTCCCTGGTCGTGCAGACCGGGGAACAGCGACCTCCGCAGGTCGCGCTCCGCCGGGCATCGGAGGCGCTCGGAAGCGCCCGACGGTGGCAGGCAGAGCCTGTGCGAGAGCTGGTCGACAAGGCCATGGAGCGTTTTGACGTGCAACGAACCAAGGCCGATGGCTGGTTGGCCCCGCGCCTTCACGCGACCTTGCGCATGACGCGCGCGGAGGCCGCCGACAGCCGGCTGTGGAACTTCCTCGCGATGGTCGTGGCCCCCGACTACGTGGTCTGGCGCCATCGGGGTGCAGACTCGGATGGGGAGCGGGGAACAGTACCGGCGGCTCGTTTCCGAGGAGCGCACTACACGCAGGCGTTCTCGCGTCTGTGGTGGGCGGCCGAGTTGTTCCGCAACGGTTCCGACTACGGCCCGGTGGAGGGCGTGTGCCGGGTCCAGGACTTCCTCCAGACCACGATGCGCATGGACGTGGTCGACCACAGGCCGACGGCCCAGGCGATGCTGAGGGTCATCGAAGGCCGCCTCGCGAAGGGAGCCGCGCGCCCCGGGGATCAGGTCAACGCCCTTTCCGCAGCAGTCAATGCAGCGGGAAGCACCTTGGTGTACGACGTGTTGGCGCCTGACGAGACACCGGACATCGATGCCCTGCGGGACTGGATCGACGACTCGGAGGACGCCCCACAGGTGCCCTGGGACACCCTGCCCGAAGGGCCGGACGACGGACGGGTGCCGAGCCGCTCGATCGACGATCTGATCCCGGTTTTCGAGCGGCTCCTCGACGAGGCGCCGCTGCGCGACCGATCGAGGCGGCGGAGTGTCCCAGCGGCCCGCCTTCCCGAGGGAGTGTCGCTGGTGAAGGCGACCGACGGACACTGACTGCGGACCCGGAAGGTCAGTCCTGGTCCACGAGGAACCGGTGGATCGACTCGGCCAGTGCCCGACCCAGTCCGACGGGCACAGCGTTGCCGATCTGACGCGCGATGTCCGTCTTCGTCCCGAACCACTTGAACCCCTCGGGGAAGCCTTGAATGAGCGCCGCCTCGTAGTGCGTGATGGGACGAGGTTCCCGGGGGTGCAAATAGCGCCCCTTCTCCGGCTTGTAGAACTCGGTGCGAATGGTGACCGAGGGCGAGTTCACTCGAAGGCGTCCCATTACATCGCCCGAACCGGAATTGTGATTGTCCCAGCTCTCCGTGGAGAGGTAGTGCTCTTCAGTTTTCAGGCGTCGATATCCGGGCTCGGTGGAGAGTACGATTTCGTCCTTTCCGTTGAGTCGGTAGTGGATTCCTCGGAGATTCTTGCGATTCCCACCCGGAGGGATCGCCGCGTACCGGGCCCTGGAAAGTTCGACCGGGTTGCGTCCGAAATGGAGATCGGTCGTGAGGTAGTGGCCCGGTACGCCGTGCACGAGCGGATCCTCTCCCTCGCGAGGTTCGCGAAGACGGGACTCGACCTGAAGCTTTTCGGACCTCTGGAAGATCCTTTCCACCGAAACCCAGCGGGGCTTGCGAGATCCGGCGCCCTCGGGCCGGAAGAGCGCAGCCTGCGCGTCGGCGGCGGCCTCGGACTCGTATCCGTTCTTGTCGTGAGTCGTCTCGGGGTGGTGGAGCGGCGTCTTGAAGTCCTTGTGCGTGCAAATGACTATGACCCGCTTGCGAGCCTGCGGAACACCGTAATCGGCGGCATTCAGCAGGGCCGGGATCACGGTGTAGTCATGCAACGGATGTCCGGGGGTGTTCGACGCGGTGCGCAGGTCCCGGTACTGCGCGGATTTCAGGAACCGGTCGACGTTCTCGATGACGAACAGCTTGGGGTGAACCTTGGAAACGACGCGGACGTACTCCTGCCAGAGATCGTTGCGCGGATCGTCGGGGTCCTCCTTGCCGAGACCGGAGAAGCCCTGGCAGGGCGGACCGCCCATGATCACGTCGACCTGCCCCTTGAACGGCGTGGGATCGAACAGCGCGATGTCGCCAGGGTAGACGTGGGCCCCGCCGAAGTTGGCTGCGTAGGTCGACGCGGCGGCCGCATCGAACTCGACGGCCGCTACGGAGGTGAACGGGTTCTCCCCCACTTCCGGTGCATATGCTCCAAAACCGGCAGAAAAACCGCCAGCCCCGGCGAACAGATCCATCACCTTGATCTGTCCGGATTGTGACGTGGGGGGCTGCGTGCTGGTCATGAGGGCCAAGTGTAGTCACCACCAACGGCTGTGATCGTGGGCTTGTCGGAGCCCGGGGCGAAGACTCAGGCACGGAGTGCCGCGGCGATCGCCACTCCCAGGGCGTGCCCCACGGGCGGAGGTGACGCGTGTCCGATTTGGCGATACCGAGCCGTCTTGCGACCGGCGAACGTCCAGTCCGCGGGGAACGACTGCAAAATTGCAGCCTGTTCCACGGTGAGGGCCGGCATGCCCTTTCGTCCCAGGGCGGGATCCCACACGAACGATGCGTCCGGCACGGCGTCGGCCACGGTGCCCCCGTCGATGCCCATGCGGGCCCATGCCGCCTTCGTGCCCTTCGGGCCGAGGTCGCCACCACCGCGGTTCCACGACCCTCCGACGAGGGTGCGCGCCGGCTCGTTCGCCTGTCGGGCCCATCGTTCGGCCTCAGGCCAGCCACGGGCACGCATTGAGGGGCCCAGCGCCTCCCCGACCGTTCGATGGTGCTCCACGGTCGGCGCGGGTTTCAGGAACGCGTCTGCATCGCCTTTGAACGCGACCAGGATCCCCTGGAGGCGAACCTGCGGCACCCCGAAATCGGCAGCGTTGAGCACGAACCACCGGTACCGGTACCCGAGATGGTCCAGCTCCTCGGCAATGTGATCACGAACCGACTGGTATTCAGGCCTGGTCACCAGGTGCGGAACGTTCTCAAGGAGCACCGCTCGCGGCTGTACGCCGTGCAGCAGCAGCATGGTCGCCTTGAGCAGTTTGGTCTCGGCGTCACTGTCCCTCCGGTTGACGGAGGCCGTTGCCTTGACCCGGGGGAGCCCGGCAGACAACAGGTCGACGTCGTACGTCTGGGTGTGCTCTGACGGATCGAAGGACAGCAGATCCGTCTCGTGCACGTCCCACTGTGGCCGGTTCAGTCGCAGCGTCTCGCACGCGACGTCCCGGTTGTCGAGAAGGATCACCGGGTCGAATCCGGCTCGCTCCAACCCGAGTGCCAGGCCTCCCGCGCCGGAGCATACGTCCAGGGAACGCAAGCGCTCCCGTCCCGACTCGTTCATCCCGCCCCCGGTGATCTCCGTCGAACCCCCACGTGCAGATCAACCGTGGCCGATCTCAGTGACGTCGATGATCGCATCAGCGGTCGGGGAGATCGTCGTGAATTGGACAACCTGGCCGTTGGCACTGTGGGCGGCGGCAGGCGCCACGAACGAGAAAGCCAACACGATCTTGCTCGGATCGATGCGCTCGCCGTCGAACGCATCTCGGTGAAGGCGCTCCACGATCGGATAGAGCACCACTGCCCCCCTCCGCTCCGCGACCAGGGACTCCGTTGTCGGGTCACCGGAGTGGCCCAGCGCACCGGCAATGCGGTGCGCCACCCCGCGGTGCTTCCTGTCACTGATCGCGCCGAAGAGGCCGTGGCGGTCCCGTCGGCGGTCCCGCTCGAACCAGGAGTATCGACGCTCCTCCGAGCCGAGCCTCAGGGCCTTCCCGTGGGCACCTGCGTGCTGCGGCGCGAGCACCACCCAGTCTTCGACCAGACCGTTCTTGGTGATCTCCTCGATGTAGTGCAGATGCGGGGAGAAGTGCTCAGGATGCTCCCATTCCAGGCGGCTGAGGACCGACAGCAGGCCGTCGGCAGCGAGCGTTCCGGTCAGCGCGCGGTAGCGGTGGACCGTGTTCTCCTCGGCGAAGTGGTACGCGTATGTGGTCGCGTCCCGGTCGAGGGACTCGAGCACGGGTACCCACAGCTCGGTGTTGCGAACGAGGGAGGCCCTCTTCTGCGGGTAGGCCGTCGGTTCCTCCCATCGCCCGGCAGACCGCACCAACTTCAGGCGCGCGTTGTACATCTTGTTGGGGCTCGTCGGCTTCAACCACGGAAGGTGTTGCGACACCAACGGCGGAACCTGTGCCGGAGTGATCTGCGGGTATCCGTCCACCAGCACCGCGTAGCGTTCCAGTTCGCCGCGGAACGACTCCTCGTCCAGGCACAGCGCGTGGAATGCGGCGTACAGGTCGATCTCCTTGTCGCCCATGACCTCGCTGCGTCCCAGGTAGAGGCGGACAAGGTCACGGTAGCCGCGCCGGAAGCCGAACCAGCGACCCATCTGCATCAGCGATGACGCGTTGCCCGCCCTCCGTCGGAAGTAGGAGACGGTGAGACCTTCCACGGTAAAGCCGCGGGCGAGCAGCTGACCGCCGATGAGGATCTTCCAGATCGGCCGTTTGTCGAAGTCGGCTTCACCGGTCTCCAGATCCTTGTCGCCGTTGACGACGATGACCGGTTTGCCGTCTCTGCCGATGCGCATGGCCGCGACACCGACGAAGGGCATCAGATCCTCGTACGTCGCGGGCACGGCATGGCCGTCGGCGCGCACGGCGGACACCGGCGCGATGTCGGTCTCGAACAGCTTGCGCAGGCGGGCGTGACCGCGGGGCCCGGTGTACCCGGCGTTGTCCCAAAGGCCGAGGATCCTGTCGTGCAGCTCTCTGTGGTCGTTCGTGCGTACGGACTCGTGAACCAGCATCGTATGGTGCTCGAAGTGGCCGTCCTTGAGCCCGTCCACGCGTTCCCGGTACAGCTTCACGGCGGCCGTGAGGACGAACATGTCCATGGCCTCCTGAAGGCACGTGTCGTCGTCATTCGCGCCGGCGCCGATGACACGGACGTGCGCCTTCTCGTTGGAGTTGGCGAATGTGGCCTCGCCCGGTTCCAGCGCGGAGTCCAGGTCGTGGAAGTCACGGGCGCCCATGTACCCGGCCGGGCGCGGCAGGGAGAGAATGAAATCCTTGGGGAAGATGTCCTCGGTGTCGCTCGGATCCACGAAGACGTTGGCGAACGGGGTCGCCGTGTAGCCCACGTACTGGGATCGCGGAAGCATTCTCAGGAGCTTCGCGATCTGCTCGTTGATGGCGCTCCGCTTCTCCACCTCCGGCTTGGTCGTGTTGACGGATGCCTCGTCCGACTCGTCGTCGATGATCAGAACGGGGATCTGATCGAGTGGAGTCTTGATCTTGCCGAGGTCCTTGACCAGCTTCGCGAGCACGGTCTTGTTCTTTTTGACGACCATGAGCCGAGCCGCGCAGCCGTGGAGGTTGTCGGGGTCGTACAGTGGCCGACCGGGCTTGTGCTTGTGAAATTCCAACGCGGTGATGCCCTGGAGCAGGCTCTTGTAGTCGTTGTCGCGCGTGGTCATCCGGACGATGTCGAACGCACCGAGGGCCGACGGAAGATCCCCGAAGGCGAGGAAGCGTCCCTCCCGCCAGGCCGGGTCGTCGGCATAGTCCGACTCCGATTCGGCGCTGCCGCGGAGGATGTTCTCTCGGCCCACGAGCTCCATGTCCAGCCGCCGCTGTGTCTGGGCCCTGAGCGTGTTGATGGTGCCGCCGAGGACGATCACGAGGCGATACCCGGCGTCGAACGCCTTCGCGATCACGCCGGTGAAGTTCGCCGTCTTGCCTGACTGCACGTACCCCACGACGAGGCCCTTGGACTGGTAGGCCTCCTCTCCGGTCGGATCGGAGAGCCGCTCGACCACCCGGTCGGTGGCGGTGTCCAGATCGGCGACGGCCTGTGCGGACCAACCCTTGTCCGTGAGCAGCCGGCGATACGCCGGCCAGTAGTAAGAGCGGCTGAGCTGCGACTTCGGGGTGTACCAGGGTGTGAAGGTGTCACTGATGACCACGGGGCCCGCGGCCTTCACCACAGGGATGAGGTTGTCGAGGAGGGCGCAGGTGGCACGCTCGATCCTCAGCAGACCATAGACCTCCGCCCGCCGTTCATCGGTACGCGGTGCGGTCGTCGACCAGGCGGGCGCCTCGGCGTAGTCCCACGTGGTGAGTTGGCGTCGCCAGAGCTCGACCAATCGGTCGGTGGCGTGGGCCGACGACAAGGCCGTCCGGAAGTCGGTCTCCGTGGCGTGAGCTCCTGCCTCTGGAGCCATGTCGTCGACCTGATAGGCGAGCGCCTTCTCAAGGCCTTTCGGTCGGCTGCCGTCCAGGTCGGCCAACACTGCGCAGTGCAGTTCGAGTCGCAGCTCGTCGGGGGCGGTCATCGCGGGTCCTCGGTTCGTCACGGGAGGCGGAAGTCGGTCAGGTCAACCGGAGCCCCCGGCTCAGGGGACAGGTGATTCAGGCGTATGCGGTAGTCGACCGAAAGAATGTGATCACGCATATCCGGCGGCAGCATGGCCTGGGTGAGACGCGGAACCCTGTCGGCGGGGACCAGAAGCGGGTCGCCACGCAAGGTCCATCGTTCGTCGTCCTGCTCGGTCTGGCTCCAACCGGATCGATCGATGGCTGCTTCGAGACGTGCACCGGCGATGTGGCTCGCGGCGTGGGCGTCCCGGGCGACGGCGGCCACGGACTCGCCCAGGGTCCGACCGCCGGCGCCCCCACGGGTCACCTGCAGGGAAGCCAGCCAGAGCGGGCGCCCGGGCGATTCCTCGAGCTGACGAATGCCGTGCACGGTGTGCTGCCGGTCCTCGGACGAGGTCGTCTTCACCTCCACGTCCGAGTCGGGCAGGCCGAAATCGTGCTGCTCTCCCCGTGGCCCGGTCCAGGCGTCGACCGCACTCTCCCAGCCCAGTGCACGGGCCACCGCGCGCAGCACTGCCAGCTCGCCGTGCAGGCCAATGCGTTGTTCGGCTCCGAGGCCGCGGGGCCGATGAAGGAGCCCGGCCCAGGCGTCGACGGTCTCGTCCAGAGCCCGCCCCAGGTCACGGTCACCAGTGACGACTCGATCGGCGACCGCCATGAGCAGATCATGGAAGTCGCGCATCAGCTCGGTCTGGGTTGTCCGGACGCGAGCCATCCGCCTGCCGCGGTGGGCCACCTGATCGATCGTGATCGACGGCACGGGAGACCGTGGCGGCGACTGGTTCCGGGCCAGCTCGACATGGAGTGAGATCCCATGGCCACCGTCGCCTATCTCGTAGGCGACCAGTCGCTTCGACCCGGGCGGCGACAGGGGGTAACTGGTCCCCTGCCGTACGCCGAGATAGTGCTCGACGGTGGACCACGCGAGCTGCGGGAACGATGCGGGGTCACTCATCGTCGGCCATGCGCTCCAGCTCGGCGCGTGCTGCGGCGACCAGGATGGACTGCCACAACTGGAGGTTGTCCTTCTCCCTTGAGCCGCTGTACTCCTTTTCGAAAACCTGGTGCAGTAGCAGGAACATCAGCGACTTGACCGTCGGGGCGTCGTTGAGCCCGCCACGTCGCCCACCTAGTACAGCGGAACGGTAGTGCTGGTTGAGCACGATGACCCGGTCTTCGCGGTCGATGTCGAAGAACTTCCCGTTGTCGAGCTTCTGCCAACGGACGGAGATGGGCTCCTCGCCCTGCAGCACCGGGAGCTCGTCCTCCATGGCCTCGCGAAGCGAGGGATCGAATCCCTTTCCCGGTCCGATCACTGCCTTGCGTGTCGTGCCGGCCCTCCTCCGGGCCTCGCGGTACGCGGCATCGGCGGCGCCGATGTACTCGGTGAAACGACGCCCTTCCGTGTCTACCGCCTCGTTCAGAGCGTCTGCGAATTCCGGAGAAGTGTCGACTCCCTCCTTCTTCACGGTGAGGCGGAAGACGTCTTCTGCTGCGTCGGGGAGGTCGACGGCCACGCGCGCAAGTGAGAGGTACTGGTCGGGCTGTCGGAAGTTGTTCCAGCCGCCCGCCTGGACCAGGCGGTTGTGGCGGTAAAAGTAGAACCCCTGCCGGTCCAGCACGGAGCCGACTGCCTTGTACTCGTCCAGGGTGGACTTTGCGGGCCAGACATGCGCCCGGAGGGGCACGTTGCCCACCGAAGGGATCGATGCGGTGAAGGTCTTCGGGTATTCGGGGTGCCCGGCCTTGGGGTATCCGAAGGGGTCCAGCGGGTCGACTCCGAAGTTCATGTACTCGAGACCGGTGTTGACGTCCTCAACGGCGATCGTGATGTTGAAGTCGTCGCGGGCGAGGAAGCGATGGAGGTAAAGCCCCAGCTGCAGCCCCAGTCGATTGATCGTGCGATGCAGATATCGGTCGGTTTGTCCGCCTCCGCCGTGCTGGGGAAAGTTCTTCACCCCATCCCAGCGTATGACCGTGCCCTGCCAGACGATAGGCCGCTCGGAGTAGCGGTCGATCAGCGTCTGCGCATAGTCGGGGTCGACGATGTCGCATTGGTGGCCGCTCACGGCACGCTCCATGAGCCACCGCCGTCCCAATGCTCGGGTGCGACGCGTCTTGGTCACGACGGTGACCGCGGAGGCATGACTCAGCGAGGCCGATTTCAGGCCGGTTCCGAACATGCCCAATGCCTGCGCGTCGTAGTCGCGCCGGCCCCCGACGGTCATGGCGACGTCGAGTTCCTCCTCGGTCATGCCCTTGCCGTCGTCGATCACGAGCAGACTCACGAGCCGGTCGGCATCCCGCAGAAAGTGGATCACCACGTCGCGTGCACCGGCGTCGATCGAGTTGTCGACCAGGTCGGCGATCGCCGCCTCGAACCCGTATCCCTGGCTGCTCAGCGCCTTCATGTAGCGGGCATCCGGGGGAAGATGTTTGGTTCCGTTGGTCGGTACCTCGAACTGCCAACGATCGGTCATTTCCTGCCCTGAAGTCGATCTGTGTCTGGCATGAGAGTAGTGCTCATGCCAGACCGTTGGGCAGGGGAAATGGCGAACGGTATCGGGCCCGTCTCAGACGGCGCACGCTCAGGAGCCGTGGCACTCCGCGTACGGTTTTTCCGATGTGCACCAGCAGGGGGAGTTGGGGGCGGGGGGCCAGGGGGTGGCCTTGCCGCGGGCGGCCAGGGTCGTGGCGTATTCCGGGAGGAGGGACGGGGAGGCCGGGGAGGTCTTCTCGGACGCCGCGAAGGCCTCGTACGAGGGGACGCTCGCCGTCACGATGCCGAGGTTCGTCGTGCCCGACGCCGCCAGGGCGCGCAGGGACGCCTCGATGTGCGTGAGGTGCGCCTCGTGCGTGGGGTATTCCGCCGCCAGGGTGGGGTACGACGTGAGGAGTTCGGCCAGTTCCCGGGCGGGCCAGTGGAGGATGGCCACCGGGAACGGGCGGGACAGGGCGGCGCGGCGGTCGCCCAGCTCCGCGCGCAGGCGGGCGATCTCGGCACGCAGCTCGGCCGGGTCGTCGGAGCCGAGGGCCCAGATGCGCTTGGGGTCGTGGAGCTCGTCCAGCGGGATCGGGCCGATGTGGCGGGTGTCGGCGACCATGTCCCAGTCGTCGTGCGGGAGTCCGAGGAGGCGGCGGACCCGGTGGCGGCCGGTGAGCAGGGCCGTGGTGGCCGGGGTGAGGGGGGTGTCCTCCGTGATCAGGAGCGTGGCCGCCTGGGTGAAGCACTCCTCCGACGCGGTCAACTCGTCGTGCGTTTCGAGCGCTTCCGCGATGACCTCCCAGGGCGCCGGGTCCGTCGGTGCCGCCGCGCGGATGCCCTGGATGAGGGCGCGGGCCTCGGGCTCGTGGCCGTACTCCCACAGGTTCGCCGCCTGGAGCGCCTTGATCAGGTGCGGATCGGCGGGCGAGGCCGCGAGCAGTTGGTCGTACAGCGCGCTGGCGCGTTCCCGGGCGTCGCCCAGTTCGAGGTGGGCCGCGGCCTGGAGGAGCAGGGGCTCCTGGTCCTCGGGGTAACGGGTCGCCGTGCGGATGAGGCGCTCGGCTTCGGCGATGTGCTCGGCAGGCGTGTCAGGGCGCATGGTTCACACCGTACTGCGGCTGGTCTGTTGACGGGGGAGGTCTTAAGGTGCGGCCCGTGCGGGATCACATGCGTGTGGTGGTGCAGGGGGGTGGCCGGCGGCGGCGCCGGCCCGGTCTCGCCGGGGTGCTGTGGGGTGCCGCCGAGCTGACCGTCACGGTCGGTGTGGTGGTGTTGCTGCTGGTGGTGCACCAGGTGTGGTGGACCAACCGGCAGGCCCTGGCCGCCGCGCACGAGCAGGTCCGCGAGCTGGAGAGGGACTGGGCCGGGTCGGCCGGGTCCTCACCCGCCCCTGAGCTCCTCACCCCTTCTTCCTCTTCCACTCCCTCGGCCTCTCCTTCCTCCTCTCGTCCGGTTTCCTCCTCCTCGTCCGCTTCTCCTTCCGCCTCCGCCGAGCGCTCCGCGCCCCCCGCGCAGGACTCGGCGTACGGCGTGTTGCGGATCCCCCGGATCGGGGTCGTCGTGCCCATCGCGCAGGGCGTCGACAAGCGGGCCGTGCTCGACAGGGGGTACGTCGGGCACTACCCCGGGACCGCGCAGCCCGGGGCGGAGGGGAACTTCGCGCTCGCCGGGCACCGCAACACCCACGGCGAGCCGTTCCGGTACATCAACAGGCTGCGGGCCGGGGACGAGCTGACCGTCGAGGTACGGGGGCAGCGCTACACGTACGAGGTGGGCAAGGTGCTGGCGGAGACCAGCGAGCGGGACACCGGCGTGATCGCGCCCGTGCCGCGCAGCACGGTCCGGCCCGACTACGGGTACGGCGGGCCCGGCGCTTACATCACGCTCACCACCTGCACGCCCGAGTACACCTCCAGATATCGGCTCGTGGTCTGGGGAACCCTCAAGCGCTAACCTGCGTTCTTGTCTTCGGCAGGCAATCGATCTCGCGATCTCGGGAAGGAGGGGCGTCGCATGGCTCGGCACGATCGTGGGCGGCTGCTGATGCCCCTGCTGCTGTTCGCCGGGATCCTCGGGCTCCTCACCTTCCTCGGGATGTCCTCCGGGGAGCCGGGGAGCGGGCTGGGCGCCGTCGTGGTCGTCCTGGCCGCCACCGTCGCCGTGGGCGCCGCCGTCCTGGCCGCCCGGCTCGTACGGCCCGTGCCGCCGCACCGCATACGCACCGCGATCCGTGATCGCGAGCAGCGCACGGCGTTCCTGCCGCAGCGTGATCCCGATGCCTCGGGCCGGTCGCGGCCCAGGGCGCCCGGTCGTCTCGTACCGACGGCCGCGTAGGGGCGCCCCTTCCTTCTGTTGTCGCGAGCTCGCCGCCGCGAGCTCTAGTCGCGAGTTGCTGCGCCCCTCGTGGGTCGTCGCGCCGAAATGCAGTTCTTTCGACGTTCGACGAGACCCCCCGGAGGGCCCCTGTGTCCGTTTTCGCCCGTCTTGTTGCCGAGCTGAGCCGGCTCCTGGAACCCGTGCTGGCCGAGTCCGCGACCGCTGCCGCGATCGTGCTGTTCACCGTGCTCGTACGGCTCGCCCTGCATCCGCTGAACCGGGCCGCGTTCCGCGGTGCGACCCCGCTGGCCGGCATCCTGCCCGTGCTGCTCCAGCTGCCGGTGTTCTTCCTCATGTACCGGGCCTTCTCCTCGTCCGGCGAGCTGCTGGACCACCGGCTGCTCACCACGCCGCTCGGGGCCAGCTGGAGTGACGCCCTCGGAGCGGGCGGCCTCCTCGGGCAGCAGGGGCTCGTCTTCCTGGGACTGTTCGCGGCCGTCGCCGCCCGCGCCGCGTGCAGTGCCGTACGGGGGCGGCGCGCGGCCGCCGCGGCAGCCGTCGCCGCCACGGCTCCCGTACCTGCCGCGCCCCGCGCCAAGGGCAGGCCCGGCGGGGCCCCCGCCGGGCTGACCGCCGAGCAGCAGGAGGCCGTGCGCAAGATCGGCGGCGTACTGCCGCTGCTGTCGTTCGGGACGCTGATCACGGCGGCCGTGGTGCCGCTGGCCGCCGGGCTGTACCTGGTGACCACCACCGCCTGGTCCGTGGCGGAACGGGCCTGGCTCCAGCACCGCAAGGAGGCGGCCGACGGGGCGAGCGAAGGAGCGAGCGAAGGGACGGGCGAAGCGACGGTCGCAGGACCGGCCGCAGGGGCAGGCGAAGGGCGTGAGCGTTCCAGCCTGTGAACAGGGTCTTGCGGATTGGGTGGCCATCTTGGAGGATCAACCAATTCTCCGATGGCCGCAACCCATCGGCAGGCCCGGGCCCGTCCCCGGCCGACCACCCACGACCACGGGAGAATGCCCATGAAGCTGCTGCGTGTCGGACCGGTCGGGGCCGAGCGCCCCGCGCTGCTCGACCAGGACGGGACCCTGCGCGACCTGTCCGGCCTGATCACGGATGTGGACGGCGCCCTGCTCGCCGACGACTCCGTGCTGTCCCGGGTGCGGGACGCGGCGGCATCCGGCGAGCTCCCGGTCCTGGACGGCGAGGGCCTGCGGATCGGGTCGCCGATCGGCCGGATCGGCAAGATCGTGGGCATCGGGCTGAACTACTTCGGGCACGCGGCCGAGATCGGCGCGGAGCCGCCTGCCGAGCCCATCCTGTTCCTCAAGGCCGCGGACACCGTGGTCGGCCCGGACGACACCGTGCTGATCCCGCGCGGCAGCGTGAAGACCGACTGGGAGGCCGAGCTCGGCGTCGTGATCGGCAGCACCGCCCGCTACCTGTCCTCCGCCGCGGAGGGCCTGGCCCACGTGGGCGGGTACACGCTCGTCAACGACGTATCGGAGCGCGAGTTCCAGATCGAGCGCGGCGGCACCTGGGACAAGGGCAAGAACTGCGAGACGTTCACCCCGCTGGGCCCGTGGCTGGTCACCGCCGACGAGGTCGCGGACCCGCAGGCCCTGGACGTGAAGCTGTGGGTCAACGGCGAGCTCAGGCAGGACGGCAACACCGCGGACCAGATCTTCCCGGTCGGCGAGGTCGTCCGGTACCTGAGCCGGTTCATGACCCTGTACCCGGGCGACGTCATCGTCACCGGCACCCCGGCCGGCGTGGCCATGGGCCAGCCGGAGCCGAAGCCGTACCTGCGTGCCGGTGACGTCGTGGAGCTGGAGATCGAGGGCCTCGGCCGCCAGCGCCAGGAGTTCAAGAGCGCATAGTTCCGGCGCGGGGCACGAGGTACGGGAGCGGCGGCGGCCCGCCGAGCGCGGGCCGCCCCGTCACCCTGCGTCCGTCACGCTGCGTCCGTCGCTCAGCCCCGCGAGGCCGCGCGGCGGCGCCGGCCGGCGTAGGCCAGACCCGCGCTGGCGCCCAGCGCGGCGGCGCTGCCGCCCGCGATCAGGGCGGTCGCGGTCCCGGCGCCCGTGCTCGCGAGCGCGCCCGAACCACCCGCCGCCCCCACGTGCGTGTTGCCGGTGCCGGACGTTCCGCTGGCGGTCGCGACCGTGGTGGTGGTCGTGCCGGTCGTCGACGTGCCGGTTCCCGTGCCGGTCGTCGACGTGCCGGTTCCCGTGCCGGTGCCGGTGCCGGTCTGTCCGGTGGCGGCCTTGTCCTTGTCGCGGGCCGTGTTCTGCCCCGTCTTCAGGAACTCGGCACGGTCCGCGGGCGTGCCGTTGATCGCGTTGATCGCGGCCTTCTTCAGCTCCGGGCCGGCGCCGTTCAGCATGGCCCAGATCAGGACCATGTTGTCCTCGTCGCGCAGCTCGTGCTGCGTGGTCGTCATGAACGTACGCAGCTCCGCAGGGCTCGGGGTGCCCTTCAGCAGGTTGACGATGCCCTCCTTCAGGCCGGGGCCGGCGCCGTTCAGCATCGCGAACAGCGCCACCCGGTCGTCCACCGCCCGGATCTTGTGCTGACCGGTCGCGACGAACGCGCGGACCTCCTCGGGCGTTCCGCTGTCGAGCAGCCGGTTGACCGCCTCGGTGATCCCCCGGCCCGCCCCGTCGAGCATCCGCAGCATCTCGACCTTGTCGTCCTCGAAGCGCGCCTTGTGCTGCCCGTGCTGGAGGAACTCGGTCAGTGCGGCCCGGGTGTTCGCCCTGAGGGCCTCCCTGCCGGCCTGCCGTACGGCTCGGCCGCCCGCCTCGGTCATCTGGGCGACCCGCACCCGGTCGTCCTCCAGCTGCTGCCGGGCCCACTCCACCTCAAGGAACGTCCGCAGGTCCGCCGCCGAGCCCTTGAGCGCCTTCTCGGCCGCCTCGCGCACGCCCGGCCCGCTCGCCGGGTCCGCCAGGATCGCCTCGACGGCGGCCCGGTCCTTCGCCGCCTGCGGGCTCTCGGCCTGCGGGCTCTCCGTCTGCGGGTCCGCGGGGTTCACGGCCGGCTCACTCGCCCGCTCGCCGCCGTGCACACCCGCCTGCTCGCCCGCAGCCCCGCCCGTGGGCCGGTCCGGCACGCTCGGCCCGGCCGGCGTGCCCCCCGACGGGGCGTCGGCGGCGAAGGCGGGCGACGAGAGCAGGACGGCCGGGGCTATCGCGGCGGTGGCGACGACCGATGCGATCCGGGGCAGCTTCACAGACGAATTCCATTCTTCACATGCGTGATGATCTACAACCTGTGCAGGATAGATCGCCCGCGACCCTCAAACTGTCCATATTCAGGACAAGGTGGGGCTCAGCTCCACGGTCACCCCGTCCCGGGACGACGTCCGCGCCGCCTCCAGCACCTCCAGGCACCGCGCCGCCTCGTGCGCGGTGACCGGCGCCGGGCCGCCCTCGCGCAGGGCCGCCGCCACCGCCGCGTAGTACGCCGGGTAGTCGCCCGGGACGGTCGGAACCGGGGCCCCGCCGCCGGTCAGCGGGGATTCGCCCGAACCCACCCGGCCCCACAGGTGCTCGGGCTCCTCGCCCCACGGGCCCTCGCCGCCCGGCCGCTGCCCGTCGCGCAGGGCGGCCTCCTGCGGGTCGAGCCCGTACTTCACGTAGCCCGCCCGGGAGCCCAGGACCCGGAAACGCGGACCCAGCTGCGCGGTGGTCGCGCTGACGTACAAATGGGAGCGGACGCCGTTCGCGTGGGTGACGGCGATGAAGGTGTCGTCGTCCGCCTCGGCGCCGGGGCGCCGTACGTCGGTCTCCGCGTACACGCGCACGGCCGGCCCGAACAGCACCAGCGCCTGGTCGACGACATGGCTGCCGAGGTCGTACAGCAGGCCGCCGATCTCCTCCGGGGCCCCGGACTCGCGCCAGCCGCCCTTGAGCTGCGGACGCCACCGCTCGAACCGGGACTCGAAGCGCTGGATCGCGCCGAGTTCGCCGTCCGCGATGAGGCGGCGCAGGGTGAGGAAGTCGTTGTCCCAGCGGCGGTTCTGGAAGACGGACAGGAACGTGCCGGTCCTGTCGGCGAGCGCGGCGAGTTCGCGGGCCTCGGCGGCGGTGGCGGCGAGCGGCTTGTCGACGACGACCGGGATGCCGGCGTTCAGCGCGGCCGTGGCGAGGGGGACGTGGGTCTTGTTGGGGGAGGCGATGACGACGAGGTCGAGGGCGGGAGCGAGGTCCCAGAGTTCCTGAGCGGTGCTCACGATCCGGGCGTCCGGGTACGCCTCGCGCGCCTGGGCCTGCCGGCTCGGGTCGGAGGTGACGACCGTGTCGAGGACGAGCCCGTCGGTGGCCGAGACGAGCGGCGCGTGGAAGACGGAGCCGGCGAGTCCGTAGCCGATGAGGCCGACACGGAGGGGGCCGTGGGGGCGCGTGGGGGAGGCCGAGGTAGAGGTGGAGGGGGAGGCGGAGGGGGAGGCGTTCATGGACCCACTTTGACAACACTGTTGCTTAAGTGCAAGGAGGGTGGACAATGGAGAGGTGGACTGGGGAAGCAGGAGCAACGGAAGCGGCGCGAACCTGCCGGCGGTGCGCGGGCACAACGACGCGCTCGTACTCGCCCTGCTGCGCGAGGCGGGCATCGAGGGCCTCGGCCGGACGGATCTGGCCGCCCTCACACGCCTCACCCCGCAGGCCGTCAGCAAGATCACGGCTCGGCTGCGTGCGGAGGGACTCGTCTCGGATGCGGGGCGCGGCGCGTCCACCGGGGGCAAGCCGCGGACGCTGCTCCAGTTGGCCGCCGGCGCCCGGCACGCCGTCGGGGTGCACGCCGACCGCGACGAGATGCGGGCGGTACGGGTGGACATGCTGGGCACCGTCGTCGAGCGGTTCCGCGGCCCTCTGGACTTCGCGGCCGGCCCGGACGCCGTCGCGGACGAGATCGTGCGGGCCGTGGACCGGCTGTGCGGGGATGCGGGCGCGGGATCCCTGCTGGGCGTGGGCATCGCCACGCCGGGACCGCTCGACTGGCGGGCCGGAGTGCTGGGCCGGGTGACGGGATACCCCGAGTGGGAGGGGTTCCCGCTGCGGCAGGCGGTGGCGGGCCGGCTCGGGCCCGACGCTCCGCCGGTGGTGCTGGACAAGGACACCAACGCGGGGGCCGCGGTCCCCGGCCGCCGGTCCACCGGGACCTCCCTGTACCTCCACCTGAGCACGGGCCTGGGAGCAGGACTCCGGCTGCGCGGCGAGGTCTTCCGCGGGGAACGGTCCGCGGCGGGCGAGTTCGGGCACCAGGTCCTGCTGCTGGACGGCCCGGCCTGCCGGTGCGGAGGCCGCGGGTGCGCGGAGGTGCTGTGCCTCGACGCGGTGGCCCGCGGGGACCTCCCGGACGCGGCGCGGATCCTGGGCGAAGGCGCCGCGAACGTCGTCGCGCTCCTGGACGTGGACCGGGTGTGGCTGGGTGGCCGGGTGGTGGACTCCGCCCCGGACGTCTTCACGACGGGCGTCCGCCGGGTCCTGGAGGCCCGCACGCTGGGCGGCCCGGTTCCGGACGTCGCGGCGTCCGAGGACGGCGTCGCGGAGGGCGCGGCGGAACTGGCCCTGGCCCCGCTCTTCGGACGCGTGGGCTGAACGGCCGGCGCGGCCGCCGCCACGGCACCCCGCGGGGGCCGGACCCGGGCGAGTGGGTGGGAGCCGGACCCGGGCGGGTGGGACCCGGACCCGGGCCGATGGGGCCGGGCACGGGCGGGTGGGGCCGGACACGGCCGGGCGGGAGCCGGATCCGGGCGGACCAGCGGGCGGGGGCAATAGGTTGGGACCGTGGAGGAATTCCTGGAGTCATGGGGGGCCTTGCGGGCGGTTGTCGGGGGGCTCGCGGAGCGGGACTTCGAGCGACCGTCCGGCTGCGCCGGCTGGCTGGTGCGGGATCTCGTGTGTCACCTCGTCATCGACGCCCAGGACGTCCTCATCACCCTCGTCACCCCCGCCGGGACCGAACCGACCGCCGACGCCGCGCGTTACTGGACCGTCCTCGACCACCCGCCGACCGGCGAGGACCCGCTGGACGCGCTGATCGTCCGGCTCGCCGCCGCGTACGGGGAACCCCACCTGCTCACGTTCCACCTCGACGACCTCGGCTCCGCCGCCGCCCGCGCCGCGGAACTCGCCGACCAGGGCCTGCGGGTGCGCACGCAGGACAAGGTGCTCACCGTGGCCGACTACCTCACGGCGTACGTCCTGGAATGGACGCTCCACCACCTCGACCTGACCGCACACCTCCCGCACGCCGCACCCCCGCCCCCGAAGGGCCTGGCCCGGTCCCGTGGACTGCTGGAGGAGATCGCCGGCGCCGCCTTCCCCTCCTCGTTCACCGACCGGGACGCACTGCTGGTCGGCACCGGACGTCGGGCGCCGACCGCCGCCGAGCTGGCCGAACTCGGCCCGCGGGCGACGGGGCTGCCGCTCTTCCTCGGCTGAACCCCGCGCCGTGGGGCCGATCAGGCGTATGCGGTGCGTCGGCAGGCGTGGCGGCCGGAGGGGGTGCCGGGGGCGTGGGAGGGTGCGGGCAGGCCGGGGTGATTGTCGTCTCGTTCGATGATCAACCGGAATCACCCGGGCCGTGCGGCCCGCCGCGGCCCGCGCAGGCCCACGCCCGGCCGGAGGGCCGGAGCAGGCCCCCCGGCCCGCGCAGGCCCGTCCCGTCCGTCCCCGTACCGTCCCGTCCGGCGAGCAGCGAAGCGAAGGTCTTCCATGCGACTGCGCAAAGCCCTTGCCCTCTCCGCCGTCCTGGCCGCCACCGCCCTCTCCGTCTGTGTGCCGCAGGCCGCCGCGGACGTCGGCAACGGCGGCGGCGCCCGGCCCGCCCCCGCGCTGCCGTCCCGGATCGAGGCCACCTGCGGCGACGGGAAGAGCAGCGCCTTTCCCATCGGCGCGCGCATCCGCGGCGGACCGGCGGTGTACCGGACCGGCGGCGGGCCGCAGACCTGGTACCTGGACCTCACGAACACGACGAACTCCGAGTGCACCGCCATCCACCCCGTCGTGGTGTTCACGGACAAGGCCCGGGCGCTGCTCCCCGACCACTTCCGGATGGAGTTCGAGGCACCCGGCGGGACGCTCCCCGTCACCCTGGAGCGGAGCGACCGGGACGAGATCATCGCCGTCTTCGACGGGGGCGAGGCCTTTGCGGGCTTCGCCGTCCGGGCCGGCGGGTCCCTGACCGTCAAGGTCCGCCTGGCGTTCGCCCCCGGCACCCCTGCCGGGGAGGTCGTCGCCGATGCCGCACTCGTCCAGCGCAAGGGGGACGACGGCGACTGGGTCGGCGAGGCCGGTGCCTACCGCTTCTCGGTGGAGGGCCCGGAGGGGGCGGACACGGGTGCGGCCGGGTCCCTCGCCCACACCGGCCCCCGCGACTGGGCGTTCGGCGCCGGCGCGGCCGTCGCGGTGGCCTCCGGCGCCGGGCTCCTGCTGGCGTCCCGCCGACTGCGCACCGCCGGTACGCAGGCCGCTTCGGGGACCCGCGGATCCGCCGGCGCCCCGCGCACCCCCGGTACTCCGGCGCGCTGATCTCCGTACACCCGGCCCGCGTACAGTCCCAGGGTGGAAGAACAGAACCTGCCGCACCGCCCCGGCTCGCCCGTGCGCTCCGGCATCCCGGAGCACGGCCGCATCCCGAAGTACTACGCCGTCAAGGCCCTGATCGCGGACCTTCTCGACGACCTCGGCGAGGGCGGCCTGCTGCCCACCGAGCGGGATCTCGCCGAGCGGTACGAGGTGTCGCGCGAGACCGTGCGGCAGGCGCTGCGCGAGCTGCTGCTGGAGGGCCGGCTGCGCCGCTCCGGCCGCGGTACCGTCGTCGCCGGTCCGAAGCTCGAACAGCCGCTGTCGCTCGCGAGCTACACGGAGGGCGTACGCCGCCAGGGCCGCCGGCCCGGCCGCAACCTCATCGGGCTGGAGCGGTTCCCCTGCCCGCCCGAGCTCGCCCCCGGCATCGGAGCCGAGCCCGGCGAGCCCGTCTGGCACCTGGAGCGCGTCCTGCTCGCCGACGACGAGCGGGTGGGCCTGGAGAGCACGTACATCCGGGTGGCGCGGGCGCCCCGCCTCGACAGCGAGTTCCCGCCGGACTCCTCCTTCTACGGGTACCTCCTCGACCGGCTCGGGATCTCCTTCGGGGACGCCGACGAGAAGCTGGAGACGGTCCTGGCGACCCCCCGCGAGGCCCTGCTGATCGGCACCCCGCCGGCCCTGCCCATGCTGCTCATCCACCGTTTCTCGCGGGACCAGGACGGCCGCCCTCTGGAGCGGGTGCGTTCGCTCTACCGTGGCGACCGGTTCAGCTTCACGACCCGTCTGCGGCCCGGCTAGCCCGAGCGGATCACCGCCAAGGCGCCGGAAAAGGGACGTATGTGGGCCGATATCGGTCACGAGAAGGTAACGGGTCTAGTCCAACCGTCGAGGGGTGTTCACCGTCCCGTTGCCGCCGGAATCCCCCCGGTCCACGGGCCACCACCACCGTGGAGCGCGTGAGAGTCATAGTCGTAGGAGGCGGCGTGGTCGGCACCATGCACGCCTGGCAAGCAGTCGAACGCGGCCACGAGGTCGTCCAGATCGAACGGGAGGCGGAGGCACGCGGCGCGTCACTGCGCAATTTCGGCCAGATCTGGGTCAGCGGACGCGCCGGGGGAGAGGAACTGGAGACCGCCCTGCGGGCCCGCGAGCTCTGGGAGCGGATCGGCGCGGAGGTGCCCGGTCTGGGCTTCCGGGCGATAGGCTCCCTCACCCCCGTCCGCAACGCCCGCGAACACGCGGTCGCCGAGGCGGCCGCCGCCCGCCCCGACGCCGCCGCCCGGGGGTACGAACTCGTCACCGCCGAGCAGGCGCGGAAGATCAACCCGGCCCTGCGCGGATCCTTCGAGGCCGCCCTGTGGTGCGAGCGGGACGCGGCCGTCGAACCGCGCACCGCCCAGCTCCACCTGCGCGAGGCCCTCCGGGCGAGCGGCCGGTACACCTTCCTGCCCGGACGGGAGGTGCGCGAGGTCGTCGCCGCCGGCGCCGTCCGCGACGACCACGGCGACGTCCACCGCGGCGACGCCGTCGTCCTCGCCACCGGCGCCTGGCTGTCCGGACTGGTCCGGGAACTGGTCCCCGACCTGCCCGTGCGCCGCGTCCGGCTCCAGATGATGCAGACCGCCCCGCTCGGCGAGGCGCTCACCACCTCCGTCGCGGACGCCGACAGCTTCCGCTACTACCCGGCCTACAAGAGCGACGCCCTCGACGCGCTCGACGCGGAGCAGGCGCAGGCGCCGGTCGCCGCCGCGCACAAGATGCAGCTGCTGATGGTCCAGCGCCGGGACGGCGGGCTGACGATCGGCGACACCCACGAGTACGAGCACCCCTTCGCGTTCGACACCCTCGAAGACCCGTACGAGCACCTGACCGGGGTCGTCGAGTCCTTCCTGGGCCGCCCGCTGCCGAAGATCAGGCACCGCTGGGCCGGCGTGTACGCGCAGTGCACCGACACCACCCGCGTCGTCCACCGCCAGCAGGTGGCCGACGGCGTCTGGCTGATGACCGGTCCCGGGGGGCGGGGAATGACCTGCTCGCCCGCCATAGCCGAGACCACCGCGAACGAACTGGGCTGGTAGAGAACATGAGCACCCCCAACACCCCCAACACCCCCAACACCCCCAACGCCCTCAGCACTCAGAGCACCCCTAGCACCCCGAGCACCCC
>LJCW01000385.1 GCA_001298555.1 Actinobacteria bacterium OV450 | reverse complement strand
GCCGTGTAGTGCAACCTCCGAAGCGGCTGGTGCCCGCCCCTGCGACGGTCATGCGCTCGATTTTTAACCGGTTCTTATGCCCGCGGCCGGGTAGGAGCGGAAGCTTGCCCTGGGAACGCCAGCCGCAGTTCGCCCGGTCGGCGCCGGAGAAGGCTTACCGTTCCCCACTCACTGGCCACGGCCTGTCGAGTTCGTGGACGCTCGCCCGCGCGCCTGCGGGCACCTACCTGAACCGTGCCGGTGGGCATTCCGATCCGGCAGGGTGCGGGTGCGTTTGGCTATGCGGCGGGGGCGCCGAGGCGGATGACCTGGGGGGCGTGGGTGCTCTTGCGGTTGCCGGTCTGCGGGTCGATGCGGAAGACGCCTCCGGCTCCGTCGACGACGTTGGTGATGTCGAAGAGGTAGAGATGTGCCCTGACCACGTGCACGATGGCGGGGTCTGGGGCGGGTCGATGGCGTGGCGGATGGCCAGCCTGCGGTGAGGAGTGCGTCGTGGGCGATGACGGCCCAGCCGCTGGCCAACTGGTTTGCGTCGAACTGCTGCCCACCCACCGACCCTCCTCGCCCTGGAACCGGGAGAGCCCGCCGTTATCGACGCCCTCCGTGTACGACAGGGTCGGCGCCGCCAGCCACGCGCCGGCCGAAGCGATTTATCGTCAGGCGGCTGACGTCGGTCAATCTCTTTCCACCTTCGACCGGCAGTGGCCCCACGGGCTGGAGCCGGGCGGCTCGCCGACGCGCCCGGAAGCATGAGTCGAGGGCGGCGATGCGGCATCGAACCACACCTCCACTCGGCTGTGGATCGGGCCGGCGGGCTCCACCGCGGTGACTCGCTCAGCGGCCCGCGGTGGTGGCCGCACCCGCGGCGGTGACCGTCCGCTCTCCCTGGTGCATCCAGGCAATGACGTCCAGCACCCGCAGGACGCCGATATCCTCGCCGATCCCCGCCTTGGTCCGGAGCGTCTCCAGGTGCCGACGGAACGCCCCTCCGTCCGCCCGGAGTGCGGCCGCCAGCGAGGCCCAGAAGGTGTGGTCGTTCTTCGGGCGCCGGAACAGCGTCTTGACTCGGGTGTCGTAGACGGGGATCAGGTGGGGACGCTTGCGGGCCATGAGCTTGCCGGCGACGACGGAGCGCACACCGTCCGGGCTGGACGGGTACGTCTTGTCCCGGTCCACCAACCGCTCCCAGAGCTCCCACGCGGGTCCGCCCTCCGCGACGAGCGGGTCACTGGCCGGGTCCTCCAGCCGGGCGTCGCGCGGTATGGCGGACAGCAACCGGTGCCAGTGCCCTTCCGGATCGGTCATGAGGTTCACCGCGCCGTGAGAGGCGACGGAGACCTTGAGCATGGTTACGGCGACCAGATCGGCCGCCTCGAACCCGTACGCCGCGCCCTCGCGGTCCCCGCCGCCTGCGAGCCGCTCGAAATGAGCGCCGGAGTAGTAGAGGTCTCCCTTGGAACGCCGCCCGGTGAAATACGTCCGCAGCAGGCGGACCGACTCGTCGGCGTCCCAATAGACCCCGGGAATGTGGAGCTCCGTCACGTACGGTCCCTTTCTCAAAGTGTCCTGCGTTGTCTGCGGGACGGGGCGAGCCCTTCGTATGGTTCTCCCACCCAGGGGCGTCGGGTGTGACTTTCAAAGTTCTGCCGCCAGTGGCTACCACCGTGGCCGCTCGATGAGGAATTGCGAATGATCGCTCCGTAGGAAATCGACCGCGAGGTCGTCCGTCGGGAGGCACCCAGCACACCCGACCGCACGGAGGCACCCTGGCCGCGATCTGGGCTGGCATCGACTCAGGCGAGACTTGAAAGATGATGGACGGCGCCTCACGCTTCCGAGTACGAGGTACGGACACCGCTAAGGTCAACTGGACCAAGCAGCAGTCGACTTTACGGAGTAGCCATGAAGATCAGAACCGCCCTTGCAGCCCTCACCGCCGCCCTTACCGTCGTGGCTGTCACCGCAACCCAGGCCGCCGCGCACTTCTCACCGCCCTTCCCCACGTACTGACAACGCCTCGGGCCCCGCCGCTCCACTCCATCAGCGGGTCACCGGCCGCGAGCAGCAACTCGGCGCCCTCCAGCCGTGGGAGGCCGTGCGCCATCCGTTCAGGTCAGGGGCGCCCTGTCCTGGCCGCGATTATCCATGCCTTGATCGTGTCGGCGGCACGTGTCGCCTGATTGATCTCTTGCACCCCGGCGGTAAGGAGGGCGGCATCACTTTGACGGAGACCGGTAAGGCAGTCCTCGCTGCCTTTGGCCGCCTGCGTTGTGAAGGTCTTCCAGCTCGGCTGGATACGAGGGTCCGGGACGGGGAAGTAGACGTCGCCGTCCTTGGCGATTTTCCCGAATTCGGTGCAGATCGCGGGCAGTCGGGACGTGATCAGCGCGGCACTGTCCGAGGATTTCTGTGCCTCGGGCCCCAGAGCACGCAGCTTCCCGAGGTTGTCGTCGTAGCGGACCAGGAGAGCCCGGCCGCCCAAGTTGTACCAGTCTTCTGCCTGGTGCCACGCTTCCTGGGCTGCGAACCACGGGTGTGTAACGGGCGTCAATCTGTCCGGCGCTGTGGCACTGCTGTCATGGAGTTCCGGGTAGGACAGAAGAGCAACGGGAACCCCGATGGCTCCCGCACACAGCGCCCCTACGGCCAGGCGGCGCAGGTTCAGTCTCCGGGGCTCGTACTTGGCCTGGGCGGAGGCCGCAGGGCGGGTCGACCGCCGAAATGCCCTTCGGGCAACGGATATGGCCGCGGCCGCGAAAATGCCTCCGATGGTGACGAGGATGAGGAGGATGCCCAGGAGGTACTGGAATGCCTGCCAGGTCCCGGCCGGCCTCCAGCTGCACGTGGAGAGGAACGTGCTGATGCCCTGAAGACAACCGTCCGACGCAGTCAGCGCCCACACTCCGCCGTAGCCCGCCAGCGCGGCGGTATGGGCCGCGGCGAGCGCGGCGATCAGCCGGTAGCGGCCGACGAGCAGACTGGCAGTGAGAGCCGCGACCGCGGCTCCCGCAAGAAGAGCAGCGCTCATCCCGTACTGGTACAGCAGAGCACCGGCGATCCCCCGGAGCCGGACCGGTGGCTGCCAGTCATGCATAGAGGCCTTGACCCCCACGATGCCGGCCCAGCATGCAACTCCGCCGAACAGTCCGGCGGACAAGGTTCGGCGCAGTGGCGGCAGAGGCCGGTCGGGGATCAACGGCTTGTCGCCGTCCGGCGCCGCGTCGCGCCGACGGACTGCGGACAGAGGGTGAAGCGTCCAGGCCAGCAGCGGCAGCAGCCACAGCACGGCGACCGCCGGCAGCGCGAGCGGGACGGCGACCGTGGTGCTCAGCAGCGCCACCGCGTGTTCAGCCGTGGTGAGGGTCGCGGTGTGTTCCCCTGTCGGGTCCAGCACCACTCCGTCGTTTCCTGCCCCCAGGGGGTTGCCCAGGAGTCCGGGTACGTTCGCGAGGACCACGCCGTAGTCCTGCCACCACCAAAACCATGCGCACAGGGCCAGGCACGCTCCAGCCAGCGTCAGCAGCATTGGCGTGCGGATCGTCCGACCTCGCCCGGCAGTGACCCAGAGGTGGGAGCACTGGGTCACCCACCAGGCGAACGTCGGCCCCGAGAGCGCCAACAGCAGCAGCACCACAGGCTCGCCGGGCAGCCACCGGAAGATGGCGATCCGGTTCCCGATCAATTCAGCGACCGTCATTCCGATGCCGAGCCACAGACCCGCCCACGCCCCGGAGAGCCTGCGACGCCCATTCAGCAGCCGATGTACCGTCGAACGCCACAGGACCGTGCCCGCGATCCCGGTGACCAGCACGGCGCAAGGAAGCGCCGTCACCACGTCCCACTCCCACTGCCCCACACCGCCGGAATGTGCGACGAAGAACCACAGCTGCCCGTTGGTCATCACAACGGCGGCTCCCGTCAGGAACATCAGCAGACCGGGCACCTCGAACAGTGGCGCGGAGTCGGCCAGGACCTCCCGCCGCAAGTCCCACCGCGGGTGCGCACGCCAGAGTTCCGTGAACGAGCGCAGCGCGCGAGGCAGCATCCGCGCGGGCGGAGCCGGCTCGACGAAACCCCAGACGCGTGGATTCGCACCCCAACGGGCAGCGGTGAGGTCGGCATGCAGCTCCCGGCTACGCAGCACATCCGACCTGGCGAGGTAGACGACCAGGGTCATGAACACAGGGAGGACGAGGGCACGCCACGCGGGAAGCTGAACCTCATAGGCTGGCGCCTGCGGGGCGTACGAGTTGAAGACGAGGATCGCGAAGCCCACCGCGTACGGGAGCAGTACGGCCGCGATGAACGTCCTCCACAGCGCGACGGTGGCGTAGGTGAGCGTGACGTCACGATTACGGATGTGGGCCAGTTCGTGCAGCAGCACCGCGTCGAAGTCCTCCGGTACCGCCGTTCTGCGGGCGAGCAGACCACCGTGCAGGCACACCGTTGGACGGCCGGTGCGTCCGAAGACAGCGGCGCCGGTCGAGGCGGCAGACGGGTCCACGACGACGCGAGGCATCCGCTTCAGCCCGGTTACCTGCGCCAGGTGCTGCAAGTGCCGCAGAATCCGGCCGTCGTGATCCACTGCTTCAAGCGGGACGGCCCGCGTCCTGCGTGCTTTCCAGACAGGAAGGACGAAGAAGAGCCCGCAGGCCAGGACCACGAGAACACCAGGCGTCACAGGCCCCACCCACCAGGGCACCATCCCGTGCTCCTCGACGCACGCCCGGTAGGCGGCGCTGCGAAGTACGTCACCAGGGGGCACCTCGCCCGTGCCGACACCGGCCGCGCTCAGACACCTGCGGCCCTTGTCGAGCCCGGCGGCGGTGAACGCCACCGGTACCAGAGAAGTTCCGCTCGCGAGCATCAGGACGACCAGCAGGACGAAACGCATGGTCGTGCCCGCAGGCAGCGACCGCTCATCCCACCATGCTCGAAGGGATCTGTCAGCAGCCATGACCCTCAGCTTCCGTTCGAGGGGCTGCCGCCAGCCGGATCCTCCCGTCTACCCGCATCCGCCGACGTGGTGGCCAGCCTGGCCACCACCGCATCAGCGACCGCCTCAGCCACCTCCATGGTCAGCCCGCGGTGCGACGCGCTCTCCAGTACGCGGGTGCGCACCTCGGCAAGCTGCCCTGCGGTCAACGAGGAAATGGTCAGCGGCTCGTCATTCCTGCGCAAGGCCCTACGCAACAACTCCCGGGCGCCCTTGAGGGAACTGTCCACGGCGGACTCCGCGAACTTCCTCGCGGTCTGGTCGAGCACGAGCCACACCACCGGTGTCACCAGGGCCGCCATCTCGCCCAGACCGAACCCGAGAGGCTCCCGGCGCCCACTACGGCCACTCAGCCGCCGCACCGCCGTGGTGTCGTCGAACAGGGCTAAGCCGTCCACCAGGACCAGCTCAGCCGGGGCGACCGCCTCCACCACATCGCGGACCACCGCCCGGACCCTGACTGGTCCGGACTCCATACCGCCAGCGGATGTATCCCAGACCATGACGCCCCCCGATCAGCCGTGCACCTCATGACCATGACGAGGCAGGAGCGTACTGGCTCGACTTCCCGTCAACGCCATGGTTCAACGGATCTGCACCATCTCAAGGCGACTGACCGCTCCGCCGCGCACATCCTGCCCCTCCTGCCTCGCCGATGACGACCTGCGCCGGCGCACCAAGCTGAGGGCACCGGACGCAGCCACTGCCACGGCGTGAAGAGCAGGCAGCGGATTCACTGCACCCGCAGCCCTCGCCCACCAGTGGCCACGCACTCCCTGCTCGGGACCGGCCGTCAGCACGCCATCATGCCGCCGACCCACGGCTCGCTCCAGGTCGCCGCCGGTCCGGATCCGCACGGGCCAGGTCAGTGCCCTGCTGCTCACGGGCGGCCCCCCGGCTGCAGTTGCATTTCGCCCTCCTCGTAGAGGACCTCCGGGAGGGCCCCCAGCAGCAGGACACCCTGCTCATGTACACCGACGCCTCGTCGAGCCGGGGGCCCGCGATGCACGCGTCCCTCACCCGGTTGCCGACCAACGCCCAGACCCCGGTCGACAGCCTCTGCCAGCGCCTGGACCGCCTGCTGACGTACAGCAAGTCCGACATCGACGACGACACCTGCCTGATCGGTACCGAGGTGCTCGGGGAACAGCAGCGTGACGGGTCGCCATAGACCTGTCACGGTCCGGACGGGCCGTCACATGTCGTCGGCGAGGAACTCGGCCAGGGCGTGCATTTCCGGGTCATGGGGCCACCGGTCTGCGAGCGCCTGCACGGCCGCCTGTCGCAGTCGCCAATCGGAGTCGTCGGCGGCCCGCTCCCGAAGCAGCACCTCGGTGGCGGGGTCGTGGCGCCAGCCGCCGGCCAGCGCATTGACCGCCGCGCGCCGGCTCGTCGCTTCGGTTCCGTCGGCAACGATGCGCTGAAGCAGCTCGCCGGTCGCCCGGTCCTCGCGCCAGCCCGCGGCCAGGAGGCGGATGACTCCAGCGCGCAGGAACTCGTCGGGGTCGTCGACGGCGAGCCGACGCAGCAGATCGCGGGTCCGCGCGGTACGAAAGCCCAGGACGAGTGCCCGGACGGCGGCCGTGCGGACGTACGAATCGGGGTCCTTCACGGCCCGCTCATGAAGCAGTTCCTCGGTCGCGGGGTCGTCGCGAAGGCTCGCGCCCAGTATCCGTACCGCCGTCGTCCGGACGTACGTGGAGTCCTGGCCGACCGCGAGTCTGCGCAGCAGCAGCCTGGTGTCTGGGTCGTCGCGCCATCCGGCGGTGACGGCGAGAACAGCCATTTCGCGCGTCCTCGGCTCGCCCTCGCCTTCGGCGATGCGGCGCAGCACCACCCCGGCCTCGGGATCTCCCGGCCACAGAGAGCCGAGGGCCCACAGCGCGGCCTGCCGCACCGACTCGCTCGCCTGTGAGGCGGCGAACCCGCTCAGCCACGGCAGCGTAAGCGGATCCTCGCGCCATCCCGTGGCCAGGACCCGCACGGCGGCCACGCGGACTTCCGCGTCCGGGTGTCCCTCGGCACGCTCGCGCAGCAGCAGGGGAGTCCGCACGTCGGCGCGGCGGCCGACGACGAGTGGCCCGAGTGCCGTGATGCGCGGATCTTCAGCCGGTGCGGGGTAGGACGCGAGGGCAGCGTCAGGGCGGACGGGCCCGGCCCGCATCTGGTGCAGTGCCTGCTTCGCGACGTCGCGCAGCCACCTCTCCTCAGCCTGATCGGCGGCAACGTCCTCCAGCAGCTCCGCGGTCCGCGGGTCGTCGGGCCAGCCCTGGACCAGGACGGAAAACAGGTCAGCCCGCAGATCCGGGTCCCGGTCGCGTGCGGTCCGCTCGCGGACGGCGGCCCCGGCGTCTGAGTCGCCCGGCCAACCGGAAGCGAGACACCGCACCGCGGTGAGGCGGACTTCGGGATCCGGGTCATCGGCTGCGTACCGGCATATCGCGGCGAACGTCTCGGGCTCGTCACGCCAGCCGTTGACCAGTGCCCCCAAGGCTCCCCGGCGGAGGTAGGTGTCGTCGTCGCCGAGCCAGTGTCGCAGCAAGCGTGCGGCGGACGGGTCTGTGCGACGGGCCAGGGCGATCAACCGGACCCAGCCCTCTCTCATATCTCCATCGGGGTCCGTCTCAGCGCATTCGCGCAGCAGTTCAGTCAGTCGCGGGTCATCGGGCCGTTCCTGGACGAGCGCGCGCAGGGCCTCCAGCCTGGTGGCTGGCGTGGGGCCGAAGACCGCCTGGCTGTAGAGGTTCTCGTAGAACTCCGGGTGGTCGCCCAGCAGTGCGGCGCCGACCTGTGCGGCCGGTGGTACCTCGAACCAGGCGAAGTTCTCCCCTTCCCTCATGACACTGAGGAACTGACCGCGCGCCAGGTACCAGTCGTAGTAGAGCCGATGGACAGCAGGACAGCGTGCGCCGAGCCGGGCGAACACGGGCGGCAGGGTTTGTTCCACCGCGAGCGTCACCGGCGAACCCGCCTGTGCTTGTTCCGCGACCACGTGCTCGATCAGCGCGATCACCGCGCTGACGACGGCGGAGCACTGGGCGGGCAGTGCGCCGGGGTCGCGGACCTCACCGAGGCAGCGGGCGGCGAGCACAATGTGGTGGGGGATCTCGCGCGAGGACGCCCCGGACAGGCGGACGAACCACAGCGGATCGGCCGCCAGGAGGTGGTCGACGATCCGTCCGGCGACCCGAGGTTCGACCATGCCTGCGGTGAGGACGAGGGATTCGTGCCGGGCAGGGTCGTTCCAGTGCTCGCCGTACTCCTGGTGAACGAGCGCGTCCTCGGTCAAGCTGCGCTCGACGGTGAGCCGGTGGTGGAGATCCGCCGCGTCGAGGTATTCCAGTAGCGCGCGATGGAGGAATCCGTACATCGCGCCGCCGAAGTGACTGAGGATCCCGTTACGTACGCGGAACTCCTCCAGCATCGCGCGGGTGAGCGCCGGTGAGCGATCGGGTGGGAGCTTGTCGCGCAGGTAACCGTCGAGTTCCGCGGTCAACTCCGCGTCCGTCAGAAGGATTCCCGCCGTCCCGCCCGCCCCGGTCTGCATCCGATGGGCCACGCGGCGCAGCAGCTCCATCCGCTCGCTGGCGCGCAGGCGCCCCGCGTCCTCGGCCACCCGTTTGTCGCGCGCGAACCGGCCGGGATCCCACTGGGCGATGAACGTGCTCACGGTCTGTTCGAGCACCGCGCGCCGGTCCCTCGGCAGGTCCCGGTGTTCACCGCGAAGGGCCAGCATGGTGAGCATCAGCGGGTTGCCCGCGAGCTCAGCCGCCGCTGGTGTGTCGTCGATGGCGGCCAGCAGCCGCTCCCGCAGGCGGGCCGCCTCGGCGGGCTGTTCGGGGAAAGCCAAGCGATACCAGCGAGTCACGAACGCGTCGATCCGCGGCCGGTCGAAGTCCCGCAGTACATGGATGCGGAAACCCTCGCGTTCGAGTACGGCGTGCTGGTAGTCGACGATCCGAGACGTCACCACGAGGCGGGCGCTCGGGTAGCGTTCCGCGAGCCCCGCGATCTCGCCGGTGACCTCCTCGCGCAGCCGTGGGTCGAAGACCTCATCGAGCCCGTCGAAGATCAGTACCGCGCGGCCGCCGGTACGCAGGTACGCGTCGAGTACGTCCTTCGGCAGGCCGGGCCCTTGGGTGTGGTGGAGGCGGTCGACGAGGTCGAGGAGTGTGCCGGTGCGCCACTGCGGGTCGGCGTACGCGCCGAGCTCCACCAGGAGCGGCAACGCCCCCGCGAGCGGCGCGAGATCCGCGTCCACCTCATGGCCTTTGTCCATCGCGTCCGCGAGCGTCAGCGCGAGGTAGCGAGCCAGTGTCGACTTGCCGTGGCCCGGGTCGCCGAGCAGCACGATCCGGCGCGCGTCTTCTTGGGCCAGAACCTGGAAGGCGGGGCGGGTCCGGCCGTCGTCCAGCGGCCAACGGTCGGAGGGCGATGCGCCGGCGCGGCGCGCCGGCGGTGCACCCAGCCCCCCACCCTGCGCCGACGTCTCCGGACGAACAGCCGGGGCGACGAACACGTCGGCCAGCCGGAGTGGATCGGGACGGACCGGCGAATGCGGGGAGGCGACGACGGCGAGCTGTACGTGCCGTCGCCGCAGCTGGGCGAAGTACGTCTTCCGCGCGGCGTCGAACCCGGCCGGCGCGGCGCGGGCGCGGCTCGCGGAAACGGCGTTCTGGTACCAGCGTTTCCACTGATCCTCGTCCCCCAGTGCCGCGTTCCGCGCCGTGAATGCGCGCTCTTCCGCCGCCAGCCTGATCAAGTCTCGAAGTACGGGACGGAAGGTGCGCCAACTTCCCGGATGGTGGCCGCTGGGACTCTTCCAGGCGCTGATCGGCTTGTTGCTCGGATTGCCCTTGCGGTCGGTGACCCCCGACCTTTTCGCCACCGCTGTCAGGTCGGGGCATCCGGCTGCTTCGTACAACTCCTGGAGCCGCTTGGCGAACTCCAGCCGTGCTGTGCTCGGGACACTTCCGCCTGCCATGTGACTCCCCCTCCGGCGCGTCCTGCCGTCCGGTCCGGTCCGGTCCCGTCCGGGCCGGACATTCACGGCAGCCGCTCTGACCTGCACGTTCGATCGGGTGAGGCGAGCAGAGGCAGCCGAGGCGGCCCAGATCCCGCTGCACTGGTGCGGACCGGCTTCCGAACGCTTCCGATCGAGAGAAGGAGTCTTCCATGAGCACCGCGATGATTACGCTGCTTTTCGGAATCTGCCTTGCCCTTCTGGCATGCGCCCTGTTCGCGGCCGTCGTCGGCTTGGCGGCCCGCATAGGAGGGGCGAGTCCCGCCTCGGCCTTTTCCCGGGCCGGTGACGCATTCAGCAAGTCCCTGAATGTCACGCTGCTGATCATCGGCCTCGTCGTCACCGTCGCCGCCCGTTGAGGCGTGGCGGGTAGCTGGCAAGCGGATGCCCGCGCATGCCTCTTCCGCCGGCCTGCCCAGGCGCCCGCCCGGAGCTGCGACAACGGAGGCCACTCGCTACAGTGGAGCCCTGCGCAACTTGCACGCGCGCATATTGATCGTGCTCCTGAGCATGGTCGGTGGTGCGCGGCAGACTGAGGTCACGCAGTACGGCGGCCCCTGCCCGGCTGTGTAAGTGGGACAGAGACCGCCGCGGGATGTACCCGCACCTCGCGCCTCTTGGTGTCCTACCACCAGGGGGCGCGTCGCGTTTTACAGGCGGCTGACCAGCATCTCGTACAGCCACACCAGGCACCGGTGGAACCAGTGCGCGGTCTCATCGGCAACGCCAGCCATCAGGGCCTGGATTGCGCCGGCGAGCAGCACATCGCGAGCAGTGGTGCGACTCTCACCCCGGACAGGCGGTCGGCCTTCGTCCTCGAAATCTTCGGACGTCGGCTTGTCGCTCTCCGGCATGGGAGCCCCCCAATCAGGACCGCCGCGCTGCAACCAGGGAGCCGGGGCGACGGTCCGTCAAACCCGGTTCCCCAGAAGCTGCACGAGCCTCCGGATGGAGTACTGCCAGACTATCTGGCGCGCGTGACAGATTCCGTGCACGCACAGGTAAGGTCGCGCGCAGCGCACCAGCATCCCCGGAGGCGAGTCCGCGTGCACAGGGTTCCCGACCTGTCCGTATCCCGTGGCACGGCATCCCACCTACGATGACCTCGCACGGCACGAATGGTGCTTTCGAGTTTCCTGTCTCGTGTCGGCGGTAGTCCCTTCCGGTGTAGCCGTGCGCGAGCACCAGCCCTCCGACGTGCGAGAACAGCGTCTTGTTCTCAAGACGGAGGGCCTTCCATAGATCTGTTCGCAGGTCCCGGCGGCCATGCACCCGCTCGGTGATGTCCTGGCAGTAGACCTACGGAATGTCCGTCGGTACTCGCGCGCAAGGTCCCCTTTGACACCCATGAGGACCTCGGAGTTCTTGTAGATCACCCGACGCCTGACATTTCGACGGCCGGACCCCCGGGTCGCAAAGGGAGGTTGCGGACAGGCAGCTCGAGCCTGGCGAAGTTGGACACGGGGCTCACGGAACTCGACGGTCTTGACCTCGAAGCCGATGTCGTACGCGAGAGGTGTCGAGTAACCTGCCGCACGTCGCCGGATCATGGAGTGCGCGGGCCGTACCGAGCAGTGAAGGCCCTCGCGAAGATCCAGCAGAACAGACCGCCACCGCACGGGACGGCCCCGATCCCCGTTGCGAGCCGCAACCGGCCGGGAACGAAGAGCGGCCCCTGCAGATGGTTCGGGATTCGCATCAGTGGGCGCTCAATGGCCCGGATGGACAACCTCGATGCTCACTTTTGGCTGGGCTCCATCGACATCCGGCCTGATCCCGCCCGGCGCGCGGGGGCGCAAGGAAGAGCGTGGAGCGCGCGGGGGTGGCCGGTGGCATGGGCGGTGAGTCGACATGCTCATGATGCCCCCGTGTGCTCCTCTCTCCGGCGTTCTCCCCGTTTGGTGTGGTCAGCGGGACGGGCACGACTGGGGCGCTGCGACAGAAACCTTCATGCAGCTCGGACAGGGGAAGGGCGGGTGGATGTCCAGCTCATCGGGCTTGGCCGGGATACCAGTCGTGGAGGGCGTGCCCGTAGTGGATCCGGCCGGCCTTCGTACGGCGGTCGACAGGGTGCTGGAGGGGTTCCTGCGCGGGGAGGTGCCGGCTGCTTGCTCCCGCGCCGGAGACACCCACGACCTCCGCGACGGGGTCACCGCTCCCCCGTGCACGCAGGACACGCACTGATGCCTCGCCGCCACCAGCCTCCTCCTGGGGAAGATCATCTCCGCGCGCCGGGCGCCGACCAGGCGCGCTGCCTGGCTCGTCGGCGGTCCGCGTCCTCACTGCGCGCGCAAGGAGCAGAACCCCATGGCGGCCTTCAACGACAACGCGGTGACGCCTGCGCCCTCGCGAGCGGTGCCGTCAGGGCGATGGACTTCCGCCCGAAGATCTTCACGAAGTCCACCACGGAGGCCGGCGCCGCGTTCTGCGCGACGAAGACCTGACGAAAGGAAGTGCACTTCGTGGCCGCTTCTTCCGCACCCACCGCTCTTGGTCGGCTGCCCTTCCTGGGGCACGCCCACCACCTGGCCCGCCGGCCGCTGCCGTTCATGGAATCCCTGCGTGAACAGGGCTCCCTGGTACGCATCTTCCTCGGGCCGACGCCAGCATATGTGGTCACCGACCCGGCCCTGACCCGCAAAGTCCTGGTCACGGACGCCAAGGACTACCCCAAAGGCGGCAGCTTCATCGAGGGGCTGCGCACCTTCATGGGCGACGGCATCGGCACGATCGCCGACGACCAGGTCCATATGACCAACCGCAGGCTGATGCAGCCCATGTTCAACAGGTCGAGCATAGCCACCCGCGGCGAGACCCTGACCAGGACAGCGCAAGAGTTCCTCGGCGCCTGGAAGGAGGGGGTGGCCCAGGAGAACGTGCCCGAGCAGATGAGCGAACTCGCACTACGCCTTTTCCTGGCGGCGGTGTTCGGCGCCGACATTCCCGCACGAATGCAGCGCGAACTCGTCCGGCTACTGCCCCTCATCTTCCGGGGCGTCGGCCGGTACGCGGTCCTGCCCTCCTGGTTCACCGGCCTGCCACTACCGGGCAACGTCAAGTACGTCCGCCTCATGGCCCGCATGCGCACACTGATCGACCAGATCATCGACGTGAACCAGGGAGCGGACCAGAGGGCACCGGGCTGCCCGCACGCCACCTCGCAGGAACCGGGCGGCCTGTTCTACACGCTGCTCACCGCCCGCCACCCGCAGACCGGCCCCATGTCCCGCAAGCAGCTCCAGGACGAGATCCTCACCCTGCTCGCCGCCGGGATCGAGACCACCTCCAGCGCCCTGGCCTGGACCATCGTCGAACTCATCCGGCATCCGGAAGTCCAACAGCGGGCACGCGCAGAAATCGCCGGTGTGTGCGGCACCCGTCCGATGAACCACGAAGACCTCGACCGCCTCCCTTACATCCGCAACGTGCTCCAGGAAGTCATCCGCCTGTACGGGTTCGGCTGGCTCCTCACCCGCATCACCGCTCGAACAGTCACTCTCGGCGGGCACGTCATCCCCGTCGGCGCCACCATCGTCTACAGCCCATACCTCCTCCAGCGCGACCCTGCAGCGTTCCCGGATCCGGACCGCTTCGACCCCGACCGGTGGAGTGAGGAGAGGAAAACCGACGCCATGCGCGCCGCCTACGTCCCCTTCGGGGCCGGCCGCCGCAACTGCATCGGGGAAAACCTCGCCTGGGTGGATCTGTCGATCACGCTCGGGGTGATGATGCAGACGTGGCAGCAGCTTGACCTCGTCTCGCCCCTGCCCCGCCCGAAAGCCACCACCATCGTCTTCCCGGGCCGATTCTCGATCATCCCCCGAGGGCGCATCTCTCCCACGCAGGGAACGGGTGGCTGACACATGGACACCGCTCTGTCCGGCGAGTACGTGATCAACGGCTGCAGCCCCGCGGACTTCGCGCAAGCCGTAGGGGACATTGCCCCGTGGATGAGGCAACGGCTCGCCGAAATCTACCGGCCGATGGCCAGCGCCCTCGCCGACGAACTCAACTTGTGGCCGATCCCCGGCGGAATCCCCGGCGAGTACACCTTCCCGCCGCTGCCCGAGCACATCGCCAAGATCGACGCGGAGGTCCAGTCCTGGATCGACCACCACGGCCTCAACCCGCCCGGCCGCACCTACCCCCACCCCCGCCTCGCCCACCACGTCTACGCCATCCTCCACGACGCCCCCGTCGAGGTTCTCCGTGTGCAGATACTCTGGTGGGAACGGATCATCCGACACGACGACTCCACCGTGGAACCAGGCTTGCTCACCGCGTCGTTCCCCAGTGAGGTCGACCAGATCCTCCGCAACCGCGTACTGCCCGGCGAGCCGGACCGGCACCACCTCGCCTTTTTGGACCTGCGCGACGCCATCGCTGACATCGACGGCGGCCCCACCCTGCTGCCCACCATGGCCGACGAAGCGGTAGCTCTCCTCCAGGGATCACTGACCGAGCAGCACTACCGCACCACCGGAACAGTGCCCACCCTGCGGCAGTACCTGCACTACGCCGCCGACCTGATCGGTATCAAGGACACCATCGCCCTCGGCCGCCTCGCCCCCGGCGGCCTGCTTCCCGGGGAGATCCCCCCGGCATTCCTCCCGCCGCTGTGGCGACTGGCCACCGACATCATCCGTCTCACCAACGACGTGATCGGCGCCCACCGAGAATCCGTCGAGGGAAGTCCCACGGTGTTCGCGGCGATGGCCGCGCAATATGATCTGGCGCCCGCCGATGCCGCCCGCGCCGTCCTCGCCTTGATCGACGTCCTGATGCGCGACTTCCAGCACACCATCGACGAGATCCTCCCGGAGTGCCCCCCGAAGATCCACCGTGAACTGGTCCTGCTGCAACGCCGAGTCTGCGCCGCCTACGCCTGGGACCTCACCGTCATCAGCACCCGCTACGACCCCGCCACCCGAAGAAGGGAAGCCCGTTGAACCACGGCGCACCGTCCCCGCTGGACGCCCTCATGTACCACGACCCTTCGATGCGGCTCGGGCTCGTCCTCCACCTGACCGGGAAGGCACCATCACTGGACCGCCTGGCCGAACACGTCCGCAAATCTCTGGCCCAGCTCCCGGTCCTCTCCCTGACCATCAAAGGCCGGGGCACGAAAGCAGCCTGGCGCCCCCAGTCCCCCGGCCTCGACCATCACGTACAGGCCCGGAAGCTCCCTGCAGGCGCGAACGTACACGACGCGGTTCGTGAGCTGCACCGGGAGGTGTTCGCCGAGGACCAGCCGCCGTGGACGATCACGCTGCTCCACGGACACGCCCCCGGCACGTACGTCATCGTCTACCGGATCACCCACGGACTCCAGGACATCGGAGGCATGACGCGGACTTTGGAAGTCCTCTTCAGCCACCACCCGATCGAAGCCGCGTCGTCCTCCGCGACGGTCCGCACCCTGTGCCAGCCTTCGCGTTCCTCCCTGCGCGACTACGCGCGCGCAGGCGCACTGCTCGCCAGGTCCACGAGAAAGTCCCCCCTGTGGCCACACCCCGACCACGGATACTCCTCCGACCGAGATTTCCACTGGACGGCAGTACCGACCAACGCGCTCCGCGACCTGGCCCACCCGCACGGAGGCAGCGCCAATGACGCCTTCCTCACCACTTTGGCGCGCGCCACATGTCTCTGGGCCGGCCAGCATCATCCGCACTACGACGGCAACGGCCTACCCGTGACGCTGGCGATCAACAACCGCCGGCCCGCAACGGCCGATGCCCCGGGCAACGACGCCACTGCCGGACAGCTCAACCTCCCCGGCCACAACCAGCCTCTCACCCAAGCGCTCGCGGACGTGGTGGCGGCTACCCGACCACTCAAGCAGGCACCCCACCGCGAGGCGATCCGCCGACTCTCCCAGAACATCCCACCCACCCTCATGAACTGGTCCTTCGAGGCGCTACTGTCCCCCGCCCGCGCCGCAGTGCTCTCCTCCCACTTCGTGATCCGGCACCAACTGTCCTTCGCAGGCGACCCCATACACGCTGTTGAGCCCATCACCGCACTGCCGCTGGGAGCCCCCGTCTCCGTGCTGATCATCAGCTACCAGGGTTCCTCCCGGGCCGTGTTCGTCACCGACGCAGTCCTCCCGGAAGCACACAGCCTCCACCGGCAGTGGAAGGCCACGGTCGAAGAAGCGCCCTACTGACCCGAAAAAACGGTTCGGCTCATGAGCCGTCGGGTGGACCTGCTCCGGAGGCGCACGGGGGGCGCGGAGTCCGATGGGCCAGTGCCCCTTGGCGCGGTGCGCGCGCCAGGTGTCGTTGCCACCCGGACCCGATCAGTCCACATAGCTTTCCCTGTTGGCAGGACCGCGCAAGTCATCGGTCGTGCGACACCGAAGCCGGCGCCGGCGCCAGGCGTCCCCGGGCAGCCAGAACCGCCACCGGGTCGCGGCACCACCTGGCCGACGGCGGTCCCTGCGGTGACTCATCCGGCAGACGAGGAAGGCGGCAGTACATGGCTACGCACGGCAGCGAACCGAGCGTCGATGTCAGCACCGAACCGTGGACGGGCGCGGAGGGCGCCGGGAGGGAGCAGGGCAGCGCGTCGGAACCGCTCCGGCAGGGAGTGCTGTTCACGCCCGTACTGCGGGGGGACACGGCCCGCAAGGTGAACAAGCCGAATACGGTGTGGCCGCTCACCGGCGCGTTCGCGTACGAGGGGGAGACGGCCACCGGCACCGCCGCCGTCTACTACGGCCTCGAGGCCGACGGCACGCCCCACGAGCGCCTGGTCAACCCGATGATCTTCGCGGACGGGTTCAACTACGGCGAGAGCCGCCTCGACGACCTCTACTCCCACCTCGACGCACCCTACAACGCCGACGGCAAGCGGCTGCTCAGCCAGCTGCTTGCCGCGGGCGTGGACGTCATCCTGCTGGGCTTCAAGGAGCGCCACACCCACATCCAGGCCAACGCCGCCGTCGCGGTCAGCGCCATCCGCAGGGCCATCGCCGACCGGCAGGAGGGCGGCGCCCCCCTCATCGTGGGCGGCGTCAGCATGGGCGGACTCATCACCCGGTACGCGCTGGCCTGGATGGAAAACGAGGGCGAGGACCACGAGAGCCGCATCTACCTCTCCTACGACTCCCCGCACAACGGCGCCTGGATCCCGGTCGCACTGCAGCAGCTGGCGTACTTCTTCGAGTCCGTTCCCGACCCTTCCGGCAAGCCGAAGCAGGCCGAGCTGATCAGGAGCGCCGCCGCCCAGCAGCTCCTGTGGGCCTGGGTGCCGAACGCCAAGGACTCCGGCGCCGTCGCGACCTGGGGCGAGAAGCGCGTCCGGTTCCTCCAGGACCTGAAGGACATCGGATGGTTCCCGTCCAAGCCGGGCCTGCGCAGGATCGGCGTCGCCAACGGCACCGGTGACGGCACCCCGGGCCCGCTGCTGCCCGACGAGCCGGTCTTCGACTGGAGGGCCCCGGGAATCGCCCGCGCGGTACTGCGCACCCAGCCCGCCTTCGGCCAGAACCAGGAAGTCGTACGGATGTCGGCCCTGATCCTCGGCTACCGTACGAGCCGAACCAGCGAGATCCCCCCGCTCGACGGCGCGCCCGGCGGCACCCTCGCCTCCTACGGCATGCTCGCCGACGCGCTCGGCGCCACGATCGACGAGCGCCACCGCTCCGGCTGCTTCGTTCCCTCGGTCAGCGCCGTCGCCCTCAAGTACGACCCCGTCACCTGGGACGTCGACCTCACCACCCACCTCAACGACCTCCCCTCCGGCCGTAGTGAGCTGGACGCCTTCCACTGCGACGACACCAATTCCGCGCACAGCCTGGTAACCGAGAGCCTCGCCGAGTGGATCCTCGCCGAACTCATCGGCTGACCGCACCGGCCACGGACGGAGCCGCACCGAATACAACACGGGGCTGACCGACCCATCAGGGCTCCTGATCCCTCCCCGCCGGCCCGGCAAGGACCGAGCCACCGTCACCGGGCCCCCGCGCGTGCAGCGCGGGGGCCCTTCTCGTCCCTCAGGGGGTCGGGGAACTGCGGCGAGCGGTGCGGTGCCGGCGACAGAACGCGACGATGCCTGTGGGGGTGATCGGGCGCAGGTGGGAAGGCGCCGAGTGGACCCACGGTGAAGGGCGGTGCAGCCGATGGCCAGACCGGTGCCAACGCATCGCCCTGCGTGGCCAGTACCGCCCCGGACAGGGACAGCGCTGACCACGTCGTTGGGTTCCGGTGCGGTCGTCGCAGCGGGTCAGGGACACGGGAGGGCCAAGCGGCTGGGGCTCCCTGGGTGGAGGGGCTTCTTTGGGTGGCGCTGGGTCAGGGCGCGGTGGTCCCGAAGGTCTGGTGATTGTGGTTGCTGGCCTTGGGGCTGTTTACGTTGGTGTTCGTGTCGATGTTGTTGTAGATCGGGATCAGCCCGCTGAGGTTGATCGGGAGGATCGACGTATCGCCACCGCCGCTCGGAGGCCCGGGCAGCGCGTAGGTGAGGATGACGCGACCGTTGCCGGTGTTCGCGCCCGTGGTGAAGGCGCTGCCGGCTGGTCCTGCGCTGGACCCTCCCCCGCCACCGCCCGCGCCCGAGAACTCCGTGTTGGTGATGCCTCCACCGCCCCCGCCGCCACCGCCGAAGACTCCGCGGCCGCCACCCCCGCCGGCAGTGATCCCGCTGCCCGGGTTCCCGCTTTCGCCGGGGCCGCCGGTGCCTCCGGTGCCGAGTGCGCCGGGGTCGCCGGTCCCGCCGGTGTCGTCGGCGCCGATGCCTCCGGTCCCGCCCGTACCGGGTGCGTTGGGCGTCGCGCCCCCGCCGCCACCTCCACCGGTGGTGTCGGTGCCCGAGGCGCCGTCGGCGCCGTCCGACCCCGACTGGCCACCGGCACCGCCCGCGCCGCCGGCCAGCCTGGCGGCTCCGCCGCCGCCGCCTCCGCCGCCCGCCGTGACCAGCCGGGAGAGCAGGTCGAACGCGCCGGAGCGAACGTCCGAGGCGCCCCCGCCGCCACCGCCATAGGAGGAGTCCGACGACCCGCCGGTGGCGCCGCCGTTGAAGCCACCGGCGCCGGGGGAGCCATCCGTGCCGGCACCGCCCGCGCCGCCGACGTTGACCTGCAACGTCTGGCCAGGTGTGACGGCCACGCTGCCGGTGGCCACGGCACCGGCACCCCCGGCCCCTCCCGGGGCTGTCTCACCGGCTCCCGGACCTCCGGAAGCGCCCCTCGCCTCCACGGACAGCTGCGTCACCCCACTGGGCACGGTGAACGTGTCGGCCGCCCCTGTGTAGTCAAACGTGCACACGACCTGGCTGCCGTTCTGCACGCACGAGCCCTGTGCGCGGGCTGTCCCGGCCAGGACCGGTACGAGAGCGATGGACACACTCGTCGCCAGGAGCGCAGCCGCCAGGGAGCGGATTCGCGGCCGGCTATGACGCGGGATGACAGAGTTCGTTGCAGTGGACACTTGCAGACCTCCTATTTCTGCCGCACGCCGGCCACCGCCACGGAAGCCCGTGCCCAGCCGCCCGCAGCAGCCCGACAGTGCGGTACGGGAAAGGAACACATGAGTGACGGGCCCCAGAGGCCACGGAACACGCCCGGTCAAGGCCGACCGGGAGTCATGCCGATTCACCGAAGACCGTCCCGCGCTGATGCCGACGTTGGAGTCGCCCGCGTAGGCATTCGTGACGCTCAGGCCGGCCAGGACATACGCCGGAGTGACGCCGATGGTGAAAAGCGGTCCAGCGCCCCTCCGAACAACCGCAAGGACGAGATCCGCCTCCCCGCGCGATGGGACACGGCCATAACGGAATCTCTCCTGTCCGAGATGGGCGGAACGCCGAGTACTACTGCAACGCCACGACGGCCGCGGAATCACGCCGCGCAGCGTGCACTTCACCCATTCGCTCGGCAGCTTACGGAGCATTCACCCTGATGGTCGGCCGCTCCGGCTGCCGCAGGGGAGCCACTGGGCCTCAGAGGACACTTCCGGCAACGACGATCAACGTGTCCGACGCCACCGAGCAGACGACCACCAGCCCCACAGGCCGGCTCTCCACCGTCAGTTCATCGGTTACCTGCGCCCGGCCCGGCCCGTCATCACCCATGACGGAGCGGATCCGAGGAAGGTGGCAACATGTCCGACACTGGCCCCACGACCTCGATAGTCGAGGCGTTCGAGTCTCAGCGCGACCGACTCCGCGCGGTCGCCTACCGCATGCTGGGATCACAGGCCGACACCGAGCACGTGGTCCAGGAGGCATGGCTGCGCCTCTCCCGCCAGGACGCGGCGACCATTCACAACCTCGGCGGCTGGCTGACCACGGTGGTGGGCCGGATCAGCCTCGACGTCCTGCGATCGCGCCAGGCCCATCCCGAGGCGTCCTACAACGACCGTCTGCCCGAGCTCGTGGTGATGCTCGACGATGCTCCTGCTCCGGAGGAGGACGCGGTGCTCGCCGACTCGGTCGGGCTCGTGCTCCTCGTCGTCCTCGAACCGCTCCGGCCGAACGAACGGCAGGCGTTCGTGCTGCACGGCCTGTTCGCCGTGTCGTTCGACGAGATCGGCAAGATGCTCGGCAAGTCCACCGCCGCCGCCAAGATGCTGGCCAGCCGCGCCCGCAGGAAGTTGCAGACGACCGAGCGGCCGACCGGCGTCGAACGGGGCAGCGAGAGGTGGTCCAGGCCTTCTTGGCGGCGGCCCGCGGCGGCGAGTTCGAGGAGTTTCTGCGGCTGCTCGACCCTGAGGTGAGACTGACCGTCGACACTCCCGACGGCATGGTCGTCGTCCTCGGCGCCACCAAGGTCGCCGCCGGCGCCCAGCTGGCCGCCGGCGCGGCCACGCTGGGGCGAGCGGCGCTCGTCAACGGCCTCCGCGGAGTCATTTCCTGGTGCGAGGACGGCTCCCCGCTCTCGGTCCTCGCGTTCACCGTCGTGGACGGGCGGATCACGGACATCACGGCTGTGACCGACCCCGCCAAGCTCGCGCTGACGGAAGCATTCAACACCGTCAGCCGGCGCGGTCCGGCGTCGCAGCGCCGCGCCGAACCGCGCCGGTCGTGTGGGGCGTCAGCCGTTGTCGCGGGGTGCGCGGGCGCGCTCACGCAGGGAGATGCGGTTGCCGTCCGGGTCCGCCGTTTCGATGCGGCCCCCGAAGCCGTAATTCTCCGGCTCCGGCTCGTCGAAGGTCACCCCGCGGTCGCGGAACACCTTGAAGTCCCCACGCAGGTCGTCCGACTCGAGGATGACGGGTCCGGGCGTGGCGCCCGGCGCCGTCGGCTGGCTTGCGGCGGCGGGGTGCGCCCAGGAGATCGCAAACCGCCGCGCCGCTCAAACTGGTCGACAGCCGTTGTCACTGAAGGTGAACGAAGCCACCCGGCGTCGAGGGCACCCTAGGGAGCGGGCGGTCTTGTGACGCGGCCAGCGGTCATGCGCGCCCGTCGGCATGTCGCCGTCTACAGGCCGAGGGTCAGCAGGATCGTGACCGTCGGCGGGAGCGGCGCGGCCCACCCCGCCCAGCGGCACGCCCTGGCCAGGACGGGGTGTCGCACGGGCAGGCGGGAGACCACCACGAGCAAAGGGGTAACTGTCCAGGACGCCCACCAGCAGGTTATGAGGACGGCCGCGGTCTGAGGGTGAACCTCTGTGGCCATCCCGGCCAGACACCCGAAGGCGAAGGCCACCGGGATCAGAGCCACGGTTACAGCAGTGCTCCACATCGACACCTTGCCGATGACCGGGGTCTCGGAGGCGCGCTCGGTGGTCAGAGTGAGGGTCGTCTCGGTCGTCTCGTGCATGGATACAGCCAAGCGGCTCCGCCACGGGTTCGCCTGCGTCCGCGTACTCAGTTCCGGCCCGTCCCGTACTCATCGTGTCTTGAGTGGCAAGGCGTCGAGATCGCTTTTCGAACTCGCCAACTCAAGCGCTCACCCGCAAAGTGAAGTGCTCGGTCACTCGATGCCTGCAGTGGGCGCGGCAGTGGCAACGTCCTGCCCGTTCCACAGCCGGTCGAAGAGCGTCGACCGTTTCCGGGCGGGCAGAGCATCGGGCATGACCGCACGCTACGGACACCCCCTCCCATGCGCTCCGCGGCAGGCCGGAGAGCAGCGCGGACGATGATGCGAGCTACCGGAAACTCTCACCGCTGCTGCTGGCCGATCACCGGCACCGGCACCGGCACCGGCACCGGCAGCCGCGGACACCTTGGACGAGGTTGCTCGCCCGGTCAAGGGGGGCCGGCGATGCCCGGTAGAGACGAGACCAGCGGCGCCTTCGTAGCGCTACCCCCTCGGCGGTTCAGCGGGCAGAAACTGCGGCACGTACGCGCAGTAGACGCCGCCCGCGGCCTCAGGGGTTCAGGGCCTCCGGGGTTCAGGGGTTCAACGCGAAGTCCTGGTGGCTGGAGTTGCTGGCGCCGGGGCTGTGAATGTTGCTGTTGGTGGAGATGTTGTTGAAGAGGGGGAGGATTCCGCTGAGGTTGATCGGCAGCAGGGATCCGCCACTCCCGCTCCCACCGCCGTTGGCGCATCCGCTGCCTGTAATGGTTGTCGGGTCGCTCGCGCTGCCCGCCGGGGAACCGCCGATGTAGAGGCGGGCCACGTTGGTGACCTGACACGGTGCATCGGCAGCAACCGTGACGGTCACGAAGATCTCGATGCCCTGTCCGGGTTCCAGCGACGTTGCGGAACAGTCAGCCGTGGCCCCGCCGTCCAGAAGAAGGCAGCTGACAGTACTGCCATTACCCCCGAGGGGTCCCCCGCTCGCCGCTACCGCTGTGAGCCCAGTCGGCAATGTGTCACGCACAGACGTTCCGCCCGCGGGCGTCTCATCCCCGGTGTTCCTGACCGTGATGACATAAGTCGCCTGCCCGCCTCCCCGGACGAAGGAGTCGGAGTGGGTCTTCGTGATCTGGTACTGGGGCTGTGCGTGGGCGGGGGCGACGCCCACGGTGAGCGGCAGGAGGCTGCCCAACCCGAGGGTCACAAGAGTGGGAAGCCGACGCTTGTACGTGTTGATACCCATACTTCGCTCCTATTACGTGACGGCCTGTCACCACATGGAGTGTGCAGTGGACACTGCGCTGCGCAGCCGAGGGGAAGCCTGCCCGAGCGGACGCCTCGGGGGGACTGCGCGCTAACGGCCGCGTCGGTCAGTTCACTCCATTGGGGCAGGCACCGGCCCCAAGCGCGGTATCACTGGTCGCAGCCGCCGACCGCATCGCGGTGACGCCGCCGCACTCGGCCAAGCCCACCCGGCGCAGCACTGGCGGTGACCGTGGTGAAACCCGGCCGTCCGATGGGCGGGGAGGGGGCTCCGGCGCACCCCACGAGTGGATGAACCCGTCTCTCTCCTCCGTGTGGTGACCGATCGCGACAGGGGCACGGTCAGCCCCCAGCGGTACGGTCCGGCCGACCGCACGCAGTCGGCCCCCGGGTCGTGGCGGCCGAAGACCAGGAGCTGGGGGCGGGTCAGGGAGCCTGTGGCGGCGCCGACGATCGCCACCCAGAATCAGGCCTCACGGCAACTACTCTTCGGCGGCCCACCAGGTCAGGCCTCCAGGTTCTGGACCAGCGGCCGGCGAGGGGTCTCAACTGCCGGCGGCGTGAGATGGGGCCGGGCACTCTACGGCCGCGCCGTCACTCCATGCGGCCCCTGGCCGTGCGGAGCAGGTCGAGGGCGGAGGCGACGGTGACCTCCGATCCGTCGATCCGGTTGCTGTAGCCCGCGATGCGCAGGCAGTGGCCGTGGTACGGCCCCCCGACGACCACCCGTCCGTTGTCGTCGATCTTGTACGCGTCGGCGTCGACCTCCGGCGCGGGCTGCGATTTCGGTTCGGGGCAGTACGTCCCCGCACTATCCGACCTGAAGGAGACCGTCCAGAAATCCTCGGAAGACTTCGGGGGCCGGTAGCGGCACTCGAACCCGTACCGTCCTTCCGAGCCAGCCGCCACGAGCGGAACACCGACCGACTTCTCCACCACGGCCTTCGGCAGCATGTCGCAGGGGCGTTTCCAGGAGACGGGCGCCTCGTCGCCGCCGCTGCCGCACCCGGTGAACACGAGCAATGCGCCCATCACCAAGGCGCTCACCCGACGCCCGGTCAAGGCGCCACGCGTATCGAACGACCGTCCGGGCACACGGTGTTCCCGAGGTTCATCGCCATGGCCCCCCTGCTTCTGGTCCTGCTGCTCGCGCTGATTGTCTTCGGCGCCGGTTTCGCGGTCAAGATCCTGTGGGGCTCACGATCGCTTGTCCTGGCCATCCGACTGCTCGGCTTCGCGGCCCGTCCGAAGCGGACAGCGGCCGCCGGTACCGCTGGTAGTGCGCGGCCTGCACCCGGAGTTGAGGGGGTCCGCTCTTCCCAAGTGAGGGAGGACGCGACCCCGCGCGACCAGGGCGCACGCCAGGAGGCGATCCCTGTTGCCGCAGCGAGTGCCGGTGACCTGGCCCGGTTTCGTCACCGGGATTGCGGATGGCGGCGCTCTGCTCGGAACGGGTGTGCTCAGCCACGACGGCCGAACCCCCGTGCGTCTCTCAACGCAACGGGTTCTCCACGGTTTCACCCGTGACCGATACCGGGCCAGCACGATCCCCAGCCCATGACAGCCTGCGAACCCCATCTGACGGCAGGAGCCAGCCCGGGACCCATTACGGCGGCATCGAGCGCAAGTAGTACTCGGGGCAACGCCGACTCCCTCAGCGAGATCGGGTACGGCGCGCAGTCCCTGCCACCGACTGGCGTGCGGTCAACAAGACCCCCGCCCATAGAAGCCCGGGCGCCCGAACCAGCCCGCTCGCCCAGTCGGCGACCGGCGGTCTGGCTCATCGGGTGCTTCGGGCCGGGCTCGGTGCCGGGCGGCGAGCGGCAAAGCGGGAAGCCGGACCCCGTCAGGGGTCCGGCTCCGTGGGTACCTCGTCCGTGCACGGCCAAATTGACACATCCCGTTCGGCATCGGCACACCCGTGCGGGCCACCGGGCCGTGGCCGCGCCGGCTCAGTCGCCAGCCACGCGTGAGTCCCTTCTGCGCCGGCTGACCGATCCCGCGTAACCGATCAGGGACAGCAGGATGATCACGACAGTGGCTCCGAGCATCAACTGGTCGGCGTTTGGCACCAGCGTCACGGCGCAGGCGATCCCGGCCAGTACGACGCATGCCCCGAATCCCTTGAGGGTGTTCATTGCTCTCCTTGGTTCATTTCCATGCGGATACGCGGGTCGCATAGGACTTCACGAGGGACGAGACGAGCCAGTAAGTCCGCACCACGGTGAATATCAGCTCTGGAACGAGTATCGCCTCGACGAGCATGGCCTTCCAGCCGAGATTCCGCACCCGCAGCGCCGGATAGATCACCCAGAAGGAAAGGAGTGCCAAAAGGAGCGGGGACTGTGCAAAGCCGTGCATCGCCGCCTTGACAAGATGGGTGGAGCCCCATCCGAGAATATAGGCGGACCCCACGAGACCCATGATCATGGTGCTGATGGAATGCCAGGTGAATTTCGTCCAGCCGCGGCGCCGCAGTGTGTCCACCGTTCCCCGGCTCCACCGTTCGCGCTGCTGGATCAGCTCGCGCAGCGTGGGCATGAGATCGGTGTATGCGATACAGAGCTGATTGGCCGTCACTTTCCAGCCGGATTCCTTGAGCGCCAGCGTGGTCTCGTAGTCCTCCACGAGATTGCTGTGGTCTTCCCAGAAGACCTCGTCCCGCCAGTCGAGCAGGCTTTGCAGGGCTTCGGCACGGTAGAAGGATCCGGCCCCGGACATGGTGTGGACGTCGCGGCGGTAGCGGGCGTTCGCGGCCCGGCCGTACTCGATGATCTGCATGCCGAGGAGGAAGCGCTGCCACGGGTTGCGCCACAGGCCCGTTCGGCCCAGACAGGCGGCGCTGACGCCGCCGATCTCCGGGTCGGATGCGAGGACGTTGCACGCGCGCTCGATGAACTTCGGGTGCAGCTCCGTGTCAGCATCCATGACGAGCACGTGGTCCACCCGGTCGGCGAGCCTGCCGCCGACCGCCTCACCGAGCCATCGGAGCCCGTGGTTGAGCGCTCCCGCCTTCTTGTGCGGGTTGTCGGGGAAGACGAGGACCATGGTGGGCGGCGTGTGCTCGTCGTCTGCGAACCGGCGGGCGAATTCCTCCGTGCGGTCGGTCGAATTGTTGACCACCACGATGATGAGATCGGGGCGCCGGCTCTGGGAGGCCAGGGACTTCAGCGAGGTCCATACGCCGACTTCCTCGTTCCGTGCGGGAACGAGGACCACCGTCCCGTAGACGGCCGTGCCGCGCACCCGATCGCTGGAGACGCGACCTCTTCGGTGCCGACTGCGTGCTGCGCGTCGCGCTTCATGACGTGTGCGGCGCGCGGTTTTCCTTGACAAAACAGACCCCCGGCTAAAAAACAACCTCCCGTGGTGGGCCTCACGGCGCCAGACCAGGTAGTTGCACTTGGAGTGAAGATACATGACCGGCTCGGCTTGCCGGATGTCCTTTCGGCCCGTCGAACGATCGCTAAAGTATGGCAACTCGGGCAATTGGGGTTTGATCGGCCCTCGGGTCGTGACCAGGAACACTTTCGATGTCTGCGGAACTGGATCTTCCGGCGTGTGAAGTGTGAGTTCCGCCGCAAAACATGGCAGAAACGGATTGGTGGAACCCCGCGCTCTGCCCATCCGGGCCTACCGAAAACAATGGCTACGATGCTCCGATTACGATGACCGCCTCGCATCAGCGCTGCGGCGGTATCGCCCACCTATCTCGAAGGAGCTTTTGTGAGTCGTACCCTCCAGCGGTCCCGCAGGCGCAGACGGAGCGGGATCGGATTGGCCTTGGCGCTCGCCCTGATCCTGATCGCCACCGCTGTCGGCGGCGCAGCCTTCCATTTCCTCCGGGATTCCGTCTTCTCGAAGAATTCCGGCGATTCCGGACCCGCCGGGCTGAGGGTGCGGTACCGGACCGACGGCCCGGCGTCGGCCCTGACGGCCAGGCCGTGGCTGGAGGTGATCAACGACTCGAAGAAGACGGTGGCACTGAGCGACGTGACCCTTCGGTACTACTTCACCGCCGACGACGCCTCCGAGTACGCCGGCAACTGCGTTCAGTCGAGCCTCGGATGCACGAACATCACGCAGAAGACCGGCGCCTCCAGCCGGCCCGTCCCCCAGGCCGACCACTACCTCCAGATCGGCTTCACGCGTGGGGCGGGCACTCTCCCGCCGGGCGGGAGCACCGAAGGGATCGGACTCCAGCTCTTCCGCCTCGACCACAAGGCGCTGAACCAGTCCAACGACCGGTCGTTCAACGCGAAGGCCACGCACTACGCACCGTCGAAGCGAGTCACCGCGTATCTCGACGGCACCCTCGCCTGGGGCGAGGAACCCTCCGGCAGCGCCCCCGGCACCGGCCAGGACTCGCCCGCCCCGCCACCGGCCGTGGCCGCGCCGCCGGCAGGCGTCATGTTCGACCGCTTCCGCTACAGCGGTCCCGGTGACCCCGCGCTCGCCTCCAACGGCTGGTCGGTCCGGACCGGCGGGGGCGGTCCCGGGATCCACGACACCTGGTCGGCTGACGGGGTCGGCTTCCCCTCCGAGCCCACTGCCCAGGGAGGGCAGGCGCTACAGCTGCGGCTCACCACGGACGGGACGAAGAAGGGCACTAGGCAGGCCGAGTTGCAGAGCACCACACCCGAATTCCTCACGGGAACCTACGCGGCCCGGATCTACTTCAGTGACGCCCCGACCAGCGGCGGGGACGGCGACCACATCAACGAGACCTTCTTCGCGCTGTCGCCCCGGGACGGGTCGTCGAAGTACAGCGAACTCGACTACGAGTACATGCCGAACGGTGGCTGGGGTGCCCCGGGCCCCCGGCTCGACACCACGAGCTGGCGCAGCAGCAAGCAGGGAGACCGGATCACCCGCGCCGGGAGTCAGTCCCTCCGCGGCTGGCACACCGTGATGATCACCGCTCTGAACGAGAAGGTCACCTACTCGGTCGACGGGCGCGAGGTGTTCAGCCACGACGGCGCCTACTCCCCCCGGCAGCCCATGGGAATCCACTTCAGCGCCTGGCTCGTCGACCTCCCCTTCCCCGGACCGCGTACCTGGGACATGCGCGTCAACTGGGTCTACTACCAGGCCGGTCAGGCCGTGCCGTTGGCCGCCGTCCACCAAGCGGTCGAGGGTTTCTACGCCAACGGCACCTCGTACGTGAACACCTTGGCCGGGCACCGTCCCGGAGCCTAGTAGTGCTTGGTCAGGTTGGGGCTGGTGTGGGTATGCCGCGGTGGCAGGTGAGGCAGACGCCGGTCCATGTCGCGAGGAGGGTCTGTAGCTCGCGGACGATG
>LJCW01000384.1 GCA_001298555.1 Actinobacteria bacterium OV450 | reverse complement strand
CGTACCCGCGTCGCGATGACGACCGTGGTGGCCGTCCTTCCTACCCGCGTCGGGATGACGATCGTGGTGGTTTCCGTGGTGGTCGTGACGACCGTGGTGGCGACCGTCCGTCGTACCCGCGCCGTGACGACCGTGGTGAGCGCCCCTCGGGCGGCGGTTTCCGTCGTGACGACCGGGGCGAGCGTCCCGCGTACCCGCGTCGCGACGACGACCGTGGTGGCCGTCCTTCCTACCCGCGTCGGGATGACGACCGTGGTGGTTTCCGTGGCGGTCGTGACGACCGTGGTGGCGACCGCCCGTCCTACCCGCGCCGCGACGACCGCGGTGAGCGCCCCTCGGGCGGCGGTTTCCGTCGCGACGACCGGGGCGAGCGTCCCGCGTACCCGCGTCGTGATGACGACCGTGGTGGGCGTCCTTCGTACCCGCGTCGGGATGACGACCGTGGTGGTTTCCGTGGCGGTCGTGACGACCGTGGTGGCGACCGCCCGTCCTACCCGCGCCGCGACGACCGCGGCGGGTACCGCGGCCGTGATGACCGTGGTGGCGACCGCGGTGGCTACCGTGGCGGCCGCGATGACCGCGGCGGTGACCGCGACTACCGTGCGGACCGCGACCGGGACCCGGTCAAGCGGCTTCCGATCGACGAGGACGTCACCGGTCTGGAGATCGACTCCGATGTCCGCCAGGAGCTCCTGAGCCTGCCCAAGGGGCTCGCCGAGGAGGTCTCCCGCAACCTGGTCATGGTGGCCCGGCTGATCGACGAGGACCCGGAGCAGGCGTACGCGTACTCGCGCATCGCCCTGCGGCTGGCCTCCCGCGTCGCCGCCGTCCGCGAGGCCGCCGGCTTCGCCGCGTACGCCACGCAGAAGTACAGCGAGGCGCTCGCGGAGTTCCGCGCCGCCAAGCGCATGACCGGATCCGTCGAGCTGTGGCCCGTCATGGCCGACTGCGAGCGCGGCCTCGGCCGCCCCGAGCGCGCGCTGGCCATGGCCGGCGAGCCCGAGGTGCAGAAGCTGGACAAGGCCGGCCAGGTCGAGATGCGCCTGGTCGCCGCCGGCGCCCGGCGGGACATGGGGCAGCTCGACGCCGCCATCGTGACCCTGCAGAGCCCGGAACTGGCGTCCAACTCCGTCCAGCCGTGGACCGCGCGCCTGCGGTACGCCTACGCCGACGCGCTGCTGGCGGCCGGCCGTGAGGACGAGGCGCGCGAGTGGTTCGCCAAGACGGTCGAGGCGGACAAGGACGGCTCGATGGACGCCTCCGACCGGCTCGCCGAGCTGGACGGGGTCGAGTTCGTCGACGCGCTCGCGGGCGACGAGTCCGACGACGTCGATGACGTCGACGACGAGGACGACGAGCAGGACGCCGCCGAGGTGGCAGCCGCCGAGCGCGCGTCCGACCAGGCCGAGTACTACGACGAGGACGACGAGGAGTACGAGCCCCTCGAGCGTTCCGAGGCGGACGCCGACGTCGAGGTCACCGGCGAGACCGCCGTCGTCGAGGACGAGGACGAGGACCAGGACGACGCGCAGGCCCGCGACAAGGGCTGAACGCCGGACCGGCTGAACTGAGCAAGGGCGGCACCCCTCCGGGGGTGCCGCCCTTTCCCGTATCCGCGGCCGGTTGCGCCGGTTCGCCGGGCGGGGTCAGTTCAGGCTGCGCAGGACCAGACCCGTGGCCGGCTTCGGGCCGAACGAGGTCGACTTGCGGGGCATCGTGACGCCCTGGCGGGCCAGGTCCCGGACGACCTGCTCCCGTACCGGGTGCAGCAGGACCGCGGTGCCGCCGTGCCGCTCGGCCATGGCGACGGTGGCCGCCGCGTCGTGGATGTAGGTGATCTGGTCGGGGGTGTCCGGGATCTGCCACACGGCGTCGAGCAGAGTCGCGTGCAGGACGGTCGCGTCCAGTCGGCGCCAGGCCTCGGGCCGGTCGCGGCGCACGGTGCGTTCCAGGAGGTCCAGATCCGGGTCGGTGACCAGGTGGAAGGTCCCGTCGCCGGAGAGCAGGAAGGCGTTGCCGCGCTCCGCGGCGTCGGCGAGGGCCTCCAGGGCGAGCGGCAGCGGGCCGTCGACCGGGCGGACGCGGAAGCTGCCCTCGACGGCGGCCAGGGCGTCCGCGACCGGGATGCGGCGCAGCATCCGGTGGATGGCGCGGACCTGGAGCGGGTAGCGGGCCGTGTCGACGAGGAGGACCAGCCCGAAGTCCCAGGCGGTGGGCGACTGGTGCTCCTCCTGGAGGCGCAGGTACGTCGCCCAGCGGTGGTGTCCGTCGGCGATGAGCGCCTGGCGGTGGCCGAGGTCGGTCGTGACGGCCGCCAGGTCGGCGGGGTCCGTGATGGCCCACAGCCGGTGCCGGAAGCCGTCCTCGGTGGTGGTGGCCAGCAGCGGGGTGCCGGCGGCGGTCCGCTCGACGACCTCGGCGGCACCGGCCGCGGGGTCGTCCCCGAGGTAGGTGAGGAGGAGGGGCTCCAGATTGGCCGAAGCCGCACGCATCAGACCGGCCCGGTCGGTGACCACGTCCGGCATCACGTCCTCGTGCGGGAGGACGATGCCGGCGTCGGGCTTCGACAGGGCGAGGGCGCCGATCAGCCCGCGCTGCAGCAGGCCGCCCTTGCGCTGCTCGTAGACGTAGAGCGCGGGCTCGGGGTCGGCGCTGAGGATGCCGTTGCGGAGCCAGTCGTGCAGGGTGCGCGCGGCCTGTTCGTTGCGTTCGGCGGGGGTGTCGGCCTGCGGCAGGATCAGGCGGACGATGTTGTGCGGATCGGCGGACTGCAGGTGGTCGACGCCATCGGGGCGAACGACCACGTCGTACGGCGGTGAGGTGACGGCGGCCAGGCTGCCGACACGCTCCGGGTCATAGCGCAGTCCATGGAAGGGGATCAGGCGCAGCCCGTCGTCCGCGGTACCAGATGTGGTCATTGGTGCATGGTAAGACGCGTCTCGCGATGCGGGATGATCGGGTGAGCAAGACCGCAGCACAGGCAGTCGGGATCGGTCACGGACCGGTCGGGGATCGAACGGACAGGGAGCCGACAGGATGACCCGGAGCAGGACGAGTCCGGCGGGCAGCGAGCGCAGCCTGCACCAGGCGTACGACACGGCCCTGCTGGACCTGGACGGGGTGGTGTACGCGGGCGGCGAGGCGATCGCGCACGCGGCGCAGTCGCTGGCGGCGGCCCGGGCCGACGGGATGCACCTCGCGTACGTCACGAACAACGCGCTGCGGACGCCGGAGGCGGTCGCCGAGCACCTGGGGGAGCTGGGGATCCCGACCGAGGCCGGTGAGGTGATCACGTCGGCCCAGGCCGTGGCCCGGCTGATCTCGGAGCAGGTGGAGCCGGGGTCGAAGGTGCTGGTGATCGGCGGGGAGGGGCTGCGGGTCGCGTTGCGCGAGCGGGGGCTCGTGCCGGTGGACTCCGCCGACGAGGAGGGGCTCGCGGCGGTCGTCCAGGGGTACGGGGGCCCGGACCTGCCGTGGTCGCGGTTCGCGGAGGCCTCGTACGCGATCCACCGCGGGGTGCCGTGGTACGCGTCGAACACCGATCTGACGATTCCGGGGGCGCGCGGGATCGGGCCCGGGAACGGGGCCGCGGTCGAGGTCGTGCGGATCGCCACGGGTGCGGAGCCGCAGGTGGCGGGCAAGCCGCTGCCCCCGATGCACCGGGAGACGGTGCTGCGGACCGGGGCGGAGCGGCCGCTGGTGGTCGGGGACCGGCTGGACACGGACATCGAGGGCGCGTTCAACGGGGATGTGGACTCGCTGCTGGTGCTGACCGGGGTGACGGACGGGGCCCAGCTGTTGCGGGCCGAGCCGCGGCACCGGCCGACGTACGTGGACCGGGACCTGCGGGGGCTGCTGACGGGGCAGCCGGAGGTCGTGGCGGAGGGTGAGGGCTTCCGGTGCGGGGGCTGGACCGCGGTCGCGGCTGCGGACGTACTGGAGTTGCGGGGCGAGGGCGATCCGCTCGACGGGCTGCGGGCGCTGTGCGCGGCGGCCTGGACGCAGGCGGGCGAGGGCTCCTGCACGCTGGACGCGGGGAAGGCGCTGGCCCGGATCGGGCTGTAGGCGGGGGCGGTTGGTGGCCGGCGGCGGTTCCCGGTGCGCGGTCCGCGGGGTCATTACGGGTCCCGACGGGGCCTGACGGGTTCCGACGGGGTTGCGCACGGGCTGATCAGGGCGAACGGCACGCGGCTGGGCGCAGGGTAGGCTAACCTAACCTGCGTGTTGGTCGAGAGTCCTCCTGAACAGAGCGCGGCGCCGGTCGCCGCCGCCCGTCCGCGGCACGCGGCCCGCGCCGCCGGTCTCCTCGGCGCCCTCGCGGTGCTGGCCCTGATCGCGGTGGCGAGCATCGCCGTCGGCGCCAGGCAGATGCCCCTCGACCAGGTCTGGCACGGCCTGTTCCACTACGCGGGTACGCCCTCCGACGTCGTCGTGCGCGACCTGCGGGTGCCGCGCACCCTCCTCGGGCTGATGGTCGGGCTCGGCCTCGGCCTCTCCGGCGCGGTGATGCAGGCGCTGACGCGCAATCCGCTGGCCGAACCGGGCATCCTCGGCGTCAATGCGGGCGCCGCGGCCGCCGTGGTCTCGGCCATCACCTTCCTCGGGGTCTCCTCACTCAGCGCGTTCGTGTGGTGGGCCTTCCTGGGCGCCGCCGTCGTCTCCGTCGTGGTCTACGTGCTCGGGGGCAGCCGCAGCGCGACGCCGGTGCGCCTCGCGCTCGCCGGTACCGCGGCCAGTGCGGCGCTGGTCGGCTACATCAACGCCGTGCAGCTCGTGGACAGCAAGGCGCTGGACAAGCTCCGCTTCTGGACCGTGGGCTCGCTGGCCTCCGCGAACATGGAGACCGTCCGGCAGGTCGCCCCGTTCCTGCTGCTCGGCGCGGTGATCGCACTGTCCCTGGGCCGGCCGCTGAACGCGATGGCCATGGGTGACGACACCGCGCGGGCCCTCGGCGCCCACCTGACGCGGACCCGGATCGCCGCGATGGTCTCCATCACCCTGCTGTGCGGGGCGGCGACCGCCGCCTGCGGGCCGATCGTCTTCATCGGGCTGATGATCCCGCACCTGGTGCGGCTGCTCACCGGTCCCGACATGCGGTGGGTGCTCGCCTACTCGGCGGTCCTCTCGCCGGTGCTGCTGCTCGGCGCGGACGTCATCGGCCGGGTCGTCACCCGGCCCGCCGAACTCCAGGTCGGCATCATCACCGCACTCATCGGCGGACCCGTCTTCATCCATCTCGTCCGGCGCAAGAGGATGGCCCAGCTGTGACCGTCGACCTCCGGGCGGACCGGCCCGGCTCCCGGGGCCCCCGTGCCCTGCGCGGCCCCGGCGCGCTGTCCCTGCGCCTGGAGCCCCGAGCGCTCGTGGCCGGGCTGCTGCTCGCCGTGGCCGCGCTGGCGATGGCCGTCGTCCTCATCGGCACCGGCGACTTCGAGATCGAGCCCTGGGACGTCGTGCAGACCCTGCTCGGCAACGGCACGCCCGCGCACGACTTCATCGTCAACGACCTGAGGCTGCCGCGGGTGCTGGTCGCCCTGCTGGTGGGCGCCGCGCTCGGGATGGCGGGGGCGGTCTTCCAGTCGGTCTCCCGCAATCCGCTCGGCTCGCCGGACCTGCTGGGCTTCAGCTACGGCGCGTCGGTCGGCGCGCTCACCGTGATCGTCCTGTTCAAGGGCGACGCGAACGCGGTCGCGGGGGGCGCGTTGGCGGGCGGACTGCTGACCGGCGTCCTCGTCTACCTGCTCTCGTACAAGCGCGGCATCCACGGCTACCGGCTGGTGCTGGTCGGCATCGGCGCCTCGGCGATGCTCGTCGCCGTCATCAACTACCTGCTGACCAGGGCCCAGCTCGTCGAGGCCACCCGCGCGATGGTCTGGCTGACCGGCTCGCTCGCCGGCCGGGACTGGAGCCAGGTCTGGCCGCTGCTGGGGACCTGCGCGGTCCTGTTCCCGCTCGTCCTCGGGCAGGGCAGGGCCCTGCGGATGATGGAGATGGGCGACGACGCCGCGTACGCCCTCGGCGTACGGGTCGAACGCACGCGGATGCTGCTGATGCTCGCGGCGGTCCTGCTGACCACCGCGGCCGCCGCGGCCGCCGGACCCATCTCCTTCGTCGCCCTGGCCGCGCCCCAGCTGGCCCGGCGCCTGACCCGCTCACCCGGGTCGAACCTGCTCACCGGCGCGCTGACGGGCTCCCTCCTGCTGCTCGTGTCCGACTGGGCCTCACAGCGAGCCTTCGGCTCCGACCAGCTGCCGGTGGGTGTGGTGACCGGACTGGTCGGCGGTGTCTATCTGCTCTGGCTGCTCGTCACCGAGCGCAGGGCGGGGCGTATATGAGCACGGACATGAGCAACTCAAGGAGTACGCAGGTGCAGCGGCTGACCGCGCAGAACGTGACCCTCGGCTATGAGCAGCGGGTCATCGCCGAGGACCTGTCGGTGGAGATCCCCGACCACTCCTTCACGGTGATCGTCGGACCCAACGCCTGCGGCAAGTCCACGCTGCTGCGCGCCCTGTCGCGGATGCTGAAGCCGTCCGCGGGGCGCGTGCTGCTGGACGGGCAGGCCATCGGTTCGATGCCGGCCAAGAAGGTCGCCAGGACGCTGGGCCTGCTGCCGCAGTCCTCGATCGCGCCGGACGGGATCACCGTCGCCGACCTGGTCTCGCGCGGCCGGTACCCGCACCAGGGGCTGCTGCGGCAGTGGTCGCCGCAGGACGAGCGGATCGTCCTCGAATCGATGGCCTCGACCGGGGTCGCGGAGCTCGCGGACCGGTCGGTGGACGAGCTGTCGGGCGGGCAGCGCCAGCGGGTGTGGATCGCGATGGCGCTGGCGCAGCAGACGCCGCTGCTGCTGCTGGACGAGCCGACCACGTACCTGGACATCCAGCACCAGATCGACGTGCTGGACCTGTGCGCCGAACTGCACGAGAACCAGGGCCGGACCCTGGTCGCCGTGCTGCACGACCTCAACCACGCGGCCCGCTACGCCACGCACCTGATCGCGATGCGCGGCGGGAAGGTCGTCGCGGAGGGGCCGCCGTCGGAGGTGGTCACGGCGGAGCTGGTGGAGAGGGTGTTCGGGCTGCGCTGCCAGATCATCGACGACCCGGAGACGGGCACCCCGTTGGTGATCCCGGCCGCGCGCAGGGCCCTGGCCGGGCGTTCGACGGGCGAGGGCGGCGCGGGCTGACGTCGGGCCCCACGCGTCACAGCAGGCTCTTGAGGCGGAGCAGGTCGCGGAACCCGGCCTCCAGACGGACCCGGCCGGAAGCCCAGGCCTTGGCGAACTTCAGCTCCCCCGCGACCATCGCCACCAGGTCGTCCCCGGTCATCGCGAGCCGGATCTCGGCCTTGGTGGCGGGCGGGCCGGGGGAGACCGTGTCGACCCGGATCCTGCCGCCGTCGAGGCGGCCGGTGAAGGTCTGGTCGAGGTCGGTGATGTGGCAGCTCAGGGAGCGGTCCAGCGCGGCGGCACCGCGCACGCTGCCGTCGGCCTGTGCGAGGTTGTCGGAAAGTCGGTCGAGTGCGGCTCGGCACTCATCGATCGTAGCCATCGTGATCTCGACCGTACCGCAGAGCCGTGCTCGGCCGCCCGGGCGCTTCGGGGTAGCGTCGGGGCATGACCGACGACTTCGCCGACGCGGCGGCGGGCACACCGGATGTACCGGGTGAACAGGGCGAACCGGGCCTGTCCGGAGAACCCGGCGCATCCGGGGCGGCAGGGGACCCCGGGGCCGCAGGGGACTCCCCGGCCGCAGGGGACCCCGGGGCGGCCGGAGCGCGCGGGCAAGCCGCGCCGGAGCCCTCCGCCGGGCCCGCCGGCCCCGAGCCCCTCGGCCTCGTCCGCACGCCCACCGGCCACGCCGGGGTCGACGCACACCTGGAGCGGCTGGCCGACGCCGACCACCTCCCGGCGGACGGACACGTCGCGGTGTACGAGGATGTGCACAGGGCGTTGCGTGACGCGCTGAGCGCGCTGGACGCACCACCCGTCCCCAGACCGTACGAAAACAGGAGCTGAACCGAACGTGGCAGGAGTGGCACGCCGCCGCCTGGACGCCGAACTGGTACGCCGCAGCATGGCCCGCTCGCGCGAGCACGCCGCCCAGCTGATCGCCGCGGGCCGGGTGACCGTCGGCGGCGCCACCGCGACCAAGGCGGCCACCCAGGTCGAGACCAGCGCGGCCCTGGTGGTCCTCAAGGACGACAGCGACCCCGACTACGTCTCCCGGGGCGGCCACAAGCTGGCCGGCGCACTGGCGGCCTTCCAGCCGCGGGGGCTGGCCGTCGAAGGCCGCCGGGCGCTGGACGCCGGCGCCTCCACCGGCGGGTTCACCGACGTTCTGCTGCGCGCGGGCGTGGCCCACGTGATGGCCGTCGACGTCGGCTACGGGCAGCTCGCCTGGTCGCTGCAGAGCGACGACCGGGTCACCGTCAGGGACCGGACGAACGTCCGCGAGCTCACGGTCGAGCAGCTCGACGGGACCCCGGTCGACCTCGTCGTCGGGGACCTGTCCTTCATCTCCATCGGGCTGGTGCTGCCCGCACTGGTGCGCTGCTGCGCGCCGGACGCGGACCTGGTGCTGATGGTCAAGCCGCAGTTCGAGGTCGGCAAGGACCGGCTCGGCAGCGGCGGCGTCGTGCGCAGCCCGGAGCTGCGGGCGGAGGCCGTGCGTGAGGTGGCGGCCCAGGCGGCCAAGCTGGGGCTCGGCGTGCTCGGAGTCACCGCGAGTCCGCTGCCCGGCCCGTCGGGGAACGTCGAGTACTTTCTGTGGCTGCGGGCGGGGGCACCGGCACTCGACCCGGAGGATGTTGACCGAGCAGTAGCGGAGGGGCCGCAGTGACTGAATCAGCGGACAGGTCGGACACCTCGGAATCACCGGTCCCGACGGAGGGGCGGACCGTCTTCCTGCTCGCGCACACCGGGCGGCCGGCGGCCATCCGCAGTGCCGAGCTGGTCGTACAGGGATTGCTGAAGAGCGGGCTGGGCGTACGGGTCGTCGAGCACGAGGCCAGGGACCTGCCGCTGCCGCCCGAGGTGGAGCTGGTGGCCGAGTGCACCCCCGTGGCGCTCGAAGGCTGCGAGCTGCTGATCGTGCTGGGCGGCGACGGGACGCTGCTGCGCGGCGCAGAGTTCGCGCGCGGCTCGGGCGTGCCGATGCTGGGCGTGAACCTGGGCAGGGTGGGGTTCCTCGCTGAGGCCGAGCGGGACGACCTGGACAAGGTCGTGGACCGGGTCGTGACGCGGGCGTACGAGGTCGAGGAGCGGATGACGCTCGACGTGCTCGTACGGACGAACGGCGACGTCATCCACCGGGACTGGGCGCTGAACGAGGCGGCCGTCCAGAAGGTGTCGCCCGAGCGGATGCTCGAAGTGGTCCTGGAGATCGACGGGCGCCCGGTGTCCGGCTTCGGCTGCGACGGGATCGTCTGCGCGACCCCGACCGGTTCGACGGCGTACGCCTTCTCCGCGGGCGGGCCGGTGGTCTGGCCGGAGGTGGAGGCGCTGCTGATGGTGCCGATCAGTGCGCACGCCCTGTTCGCGAAGCCGCTGGTCACCTCGCCCGACTCGGTGCTGGCGGTGGAGGTGCAGACCGGGGTCCCGCACGGGGTGCTGTGGTGCGACGGCCGCCGGACCCTGGAGCTGCCGGCCGGGGCCCGGGTGGAGGTCCGGCGGGGCGCGGTGCCGGTGCGGCTCGCCCGGCTGCACCACGCGTCGTTCACGGACCGGCTCGTCGCCAAGTTCGCGCTGCCGGTGTCGGGATGGCGCGGAGCGCCCCACTAATAGCACATGCGTTCGGGAAACTCTCGACGGGTGACGTCACATGGCACCGGTGAAACCTCGGTATCGTCGTCCCGTGCTTGAGGAGATGCGGATACGGTCGCTCGGGGTCATCGACGACGCGGTGGTCGAGCTGTCGCCCGGTTTCACTGCGGTGACCGGCGAGACCGGCGCGGGCAAGACGATGGTCGTCACCAGCCTCGGCCTGCTGCTCGGCGGTCGCGCCGACCCGGCCCTGGTGCGGATCGGGGCCAAGGCGGCGGTCGTGGAGGGCCGCATCGTCCTGCGCCCCGACGCGCCCGCCGCCGTGCGCGCCGAGGAAGCCGGGGCCGAGCTCGACGACGGCGCCCTGCTGATCAGCCGGACCGTGTCCGCCGAGGGGCGCTCGCGCGCCCACGTCGGCGGCCGCTCCGTGCCCGTCGGCCTGCTCGGCGAGCTCGCCGACGACCTCGTCGCCGTACACGGGCAGACCGACCAGCAGGGGCTGCTGCGGCCCGCCCGCCAGCGCCAGGCCCTCGACCGGTACGCCGGCGACGCGGTCGCCGTCCCGCTGGAGAAGTACGGGGCCGCCTACCGGCGGCTGCGCGCCGTCGCCGTCGAACTCGACGAGATCACCACCCGGGCCCGGGAACGCGCCCAGGAGGCCGACCTGCTGCGCTTCGGCCTCGACGAGATCGCCGCCGTGCAACCGCTGGCCGGCGAGGACACCGAGCTGGCGGCGGAGGCGGAACGGCTCGGCCACGCCGAATCGCTGGCCTCGGCGGCACAGATCGCCCATGCGGCCCTCGCCGGCGACGTCGAGGACCCGGAGGGCGTCGACGCCAACACGCTCGTCGCGGGCGCACACCGGGCCCTGGAGGCCGTACGGACCCACGACGCGGCGCTCGGCGCCCTCGCCGAACGGATCGGGGAGCTCGGGATCCTGCTCGCCGACGTCGCCGGGGAACTCGCCGGCTACGCCGACGACCTGGACGCCGATCCACTGCGGCTCGCCGCGGTGGAGGAGCGGCGGGCGGCCCTGACCCAGCTGACCCGCAAGTACGGCGATTCGATCGACGCCGTACTGGAGTGGGCCGAACGGGGCTCGGCGCGGCTGCTGGAACTGGACGGCGACGACGAGCGGATCACCGAACTGACCGCCGAACGCGACGGGCTGCGGGCCGAGCTGTCGCTGCTGGCACAGGCGCTGACCGACGCGCGGGTGGAGGCTGCCACGCGGTTCGCCTCGGCCGTCACGCAGGAGCTGGCGTCGCTGGCGATGCCGCACGCGCGGGTGACCATCGACATCCGGCAGGTCGAGGACCCCGACGGGGTGGAGGTGGACGGCCGCCCGGTCGCGTACGGGCCCTCGGGCACGGACGAGGTCGAACTGCTGCTGGCCCCCCACCCCGGCGCCCAGCCGCGGCCGATCGCCAAGGGCGCCTCGGGCGGTGAGCTGTCGCGCGTGATGCTGGCGGTGGAGGTCGTCTTCGCGGGCTCCGACCCCGTGCCGACGTACCTCTTCGACGAGGTCGACGCGGGCGTCGGCGGCAAGGCCGCCGTCGAGGTCGGGCGGCGGCTCGCGAAGCTGGCCAAGTCGGCGCAGGTCGTGGTCGTCACGCACCTGCCGCAGGTCGCCGCGTTCGCGGACCGGCAGCTGCTCGTGGAGAAGACCAACGACGGATCCGTGACGCGGAGCGGGGTCACCGTCCTCGAAGGCGAGGACCGTGTCCGGGAGCTCTCGCGCATGCTGGCCGGCCACGAGGACTCCGCTTCCGCGCGGGCGCACGCCGAGGAACTGCTGGCGGCGGCGCGGGCCGACGCCTAGGCCTTGTCCTCCGTCCCGGGCCGGGCCCGGGACGGACACCGTCCCGGGCCCGCGCGCCGGGTCCCGCGCTACGCCGTGTGGGTGAGGCTCGGGGGCGCGCGGCGGTATCTCCTGCGGGATCCGCACCCGTATGGTCCCGGAACGCGCGTGCGGACTGGCATCCTGGGCGACGACTCTGCCTCCCTCACCCTGGAGCTTCGGCCCGTGAGCAGCTCCCCGGTCTCGACCCCGGCCCCCGCGCAGCCGTACGGGCGGCCACCGCTCCGTACCGTCCAAGTGCTGGGCGGCGTCGGCGCGGGCAGCAGCGCGCACGTACGGTCGCTCACCACCGGGCTCGCCGCTCGCGGGCTGCGGGTCACGGTGTGCGCACCCGTCGAAGCGGAGGGGGAGTACGACTTCACCGGCGCCGGGGCGCACTTCACCCCTGACGCGGCGAACGCGCTGCGCGCCGCGTGCGCCGGGGCGGACGTGGTGCACGCGCACGGCGTACGGGCCGGAATGCGGGCCGCGCTGGCGCTGCGCGGGCGCCGCGTACCGCTCGTGGTGAGCTGGCACGGCGGCGGCCCGGCGGCCGACGGGGCGTGGGGGCGGCTCGGCCGGGTGCTGGAACGCCGCGTGGCCCGGGCCGCGGCGGTGGTGCTGGGGGCGTCCTCGGACCAGGTGGACCTGGCACGGGCCCGGGGCGCGCGGGACGCCAGGCTGGCGCCGGTGGCCGTGCCGATGGGGCCGCCGGGGGCGGCCGGACCGGACGCCGCCGCGGATCCCGGCAAGGCGCGGGCGGAACTGGGCGCGGTGGGAAGGCCGTTGCTGATCGCGGTCGGCAGCCTGGTGGAACACCGGGGGTATCCCGTGCTCCTGGACGCGGCGCGGACGTGGCGGGTGCTGGGGCCGCTGCCGCTGGGGGGGATCGCGGGGGAGGGCCCGCAGCGGGCCGAGCTGACGAGGCGGATCGAGGCGGAGGGACTGCCGGTGCGGCTGCTGGGACGGCGCCGGGACGCGGCGCAGCTGCTGGCGGCGGCGGACGTGGCGGTGCTGCCGAGCCGGTGGGAGGCGCGGTCCGTGCTGGCGCAGGAGGCCCTGCGGGCGGGGGTCCCGCTGGTCGCGACGGCGGTCGGGGGCGTGCCGGAGCTGGTCGGGGACGCGGCTGTCCTGGTGCCGTACGGGGACCCGGCCGCGCTGGCCTCGGCGGTCACGGACCTGCTGTCGGACCCGGCGCGGTGCGCCGCACTGGCGGCGGCGGGGCACGCCCAGGCCGCCAGCTGGCCCACGGAGGACGACACGGTGGCCCAGATCCTGTCGATCTACGACGAACTCACGTCCGCCCCCCGCCCCTGACCCCTCCCGAGCCCCGGTCGCCGTCCGCCGGCCCCCTGGTCGCCGGACGGAGGCCCGCAGGGGCGAGTGGTGCGGGGAGGGCGTCAGGAAGTGGGGTGGCGGCGGGCCCGGAGGGCCAGGCTGAGGGAGAGGACCGTCTCCGGGTCGTCCAGGTCGGTGCCCAGGAGTTCCGCGATGCGGGCCAGGCGGTTGTACAGCGTCTGCCGGTTGAGGTGCAGCTCGCGCGCCGTCTCCGCCTTCCGCCCCGCATGCGCCAGGTACGTCTCCAGGGTGGGCAGGAGCGGTGGGCGGGACGCCGCGTCGTGGACGCGCAGCGGCCCGATCGCCCGGTCCACGAACGCCGCCAGGTCGGGGTGTTCCCGCAGCCGCCACAGCAGCAGGTCGATGTCCAGCCGCCGGGCGTCGTACCAGGGCCGGGAGGGCAGCCCGTGGGCCGCCGTGGCGGTCTCGGCGGCGTGCCGCAGGCCCGAGGAGGCCGCCGCCCAGCCGCCCGCCACGCCGACGACCACCGCCGGCGGGGCCGCCGCGCGGTCCAGGCCGGCCCGTTCCACACCGGCCCGCAGCGCCGCCGCGACCCGGTCCGCGACCGCGGTGCGTTCCGATTCCGCCCTGAGCGACACCAGCAGCGGCACCCGGCCCTCCACGGGCCGGACCCCGAGGAGCACGGGCACGCCGACCGACGACAGTTCCTCCAGGACCGCCCGGGCCAGGACGGCCCAGTTCCCCGACGGGCCGAGGTCGGAGCCCAGCCGCATGACGACGGGCAGGAGCGGACCGGCCCCCGGTTTGAAGCCCAGGACGCGCGCCTGCGCCGGGGCGTCCTCCGCCGAGATGCGGCCTTCCGCGAGGTCGGTCAGGAAGTCGCCGCGGCCCCGTGCGGCCAGCTCCTCCTCCTGGCGGGCCTGCATCAGGACGACGGCCAGCACGCCCGCCGTCCGCTCCGCCGCCATCCGGTGGACGGGCAGCAGCGGCGCCGACACGCCCAGCAGGACCACCCGGGCGCGGACCGAGCCGGTCCCGTGGCCGCCGCCGGGGACGTCGACCACCACCGTGTTGGCGGACGGCTCCGCCTCGCGCTGGCCCCGCAGGCCCTCCCACACCTGGAGCGGATCGGCCGCGGCCTCCCCGGAGACCGGGCCCGCCGCGTACAGGAGCTGCCCGTCCGGGGTCTCCAGGAACACCGGGTTGGCGGTGAAGTCGGCCAGGATGTGCAGGACCTGGGGGATCCCGCCGCCGCTCAGCAGGGCCTCCGTACACCGCCGGTGGATCTCCTCGGCCCGCTGGAGCAGGGCGTAGTGGTGGTTGACGATCTCGGTGTGGACCTCCTCCGTCACCGCCACGAACGGCACTTCGCGGTGGAGCTGGACCAGCGGGAGGCCGGCCGTCCGCGCGGTCTCGACGAGGGTCGCCGGGAGCCGGGTGAAGCGCGGGCCCAGTTCGACCACCAGCGCGGCGATCCCCCGGTCCGCGAGGCGCCGTACGAAGGCACGCTGCTCGGCGGGCCGGGTGCCGAGGCCCAGCCCCGTGGTCAGCAGCAGTTCCCCGCCCTTGAGCAGGGACGCGATGTTCGGCACCTCGCCCGCGTGCACCCAGCGCACGGTCCGGCCGAGCCGGTCGGCGCCCGCCACCACCTCCGGCAGCCCGCTGCGCAGCCCGGGCAGCTCCAGTGCCCGCTGAACGGTGATCCCGCCCTGGTTGTCCATGTCGCGGGACGCTACCGGCCGTCCGGTTCCCGGCGCATCACCGGGCAGGGGAGAGGTCCGGTATGTCCCCGTCCGGGCCGGGACGCCGACCGGGTCACGCGGGCTTGATGTTGTGGTTGAAGCGGAACACGTTGTCCGGGTCGTACGCCCGCTTCACCGCGGCCAGCCGGGTCAGGTTCTCCGCGCCGAGGCCCGCCGCCACCCGCTCGGGGCCCTCGTCGCCGGTGAAGTTGAGGTAGACCGCACCCGTGCTCCACGGCTGCACGTGGTTGCGCACGTCGCGGACCCACTGCCGGCAGCGTTCGTCCTCGGCCGGGTCCTCCCAGACGCCGAAGGGGTGCACCGCCCACGGCGAGTCCCGGTACGGAACCGGGAACTCCGCGGGTCCGTCCGCAATGGCGCCGCCCAGCGGGAACAGCACGTGCTGGGTCGGGGTCGGCACCGGCATCACGTCGCCGAGCGCGCAGAAGACGCTGACGAGTTCGTCGGGCAGGCCGGTCAGGTACTCCGCCGACCAGTAGTTCCGCAGGCCCGGAGGGTCGTCCAGCATGCACTGGAAGTCCGCGTACGGGAGGGCCATGAGCACCTCCGCCGAGTGCGGCAGCGCGAGCAGCGGCTCGGCCAGCTTGCGCAGCGCCTCCTCGCCGCCCGCGTACGTGAGCAGCGCGCCCGCCACGAGGGTTCCGACCAGGGGCGGCGGTACGAACGGCTCCGGTGGGGCGGTCATGTAGATCACGCCGCCGCCCACCTCGGCCGGGCCGCTCTCGAGCACCTCGCGGTAGGTGCGCACCACCTCGGGTCCGGCCTCCGGCGGGTACAGCAGCAGGCAGATCGCGAACTCCGGCAGCTCGTGCAGGCGCAGCGTGATCGAGGTCGCGACCCCGAAGTTCCCGCCACCGCCGTGCAGGGCCCAGAACAGCTCGGGGTTGTCCTCGGCGGTCGCCGTGACGGCGCTGCCGTCCGCGGTGACCAGGTCGACGCCGAGCAGGTTGTCGACGGCCAGCCCGAACTTCCGGTCCAGCCAGCCCGATCCGCCGCCGAGGGTGAACCCGGCGACGCCGGTGGTGGAGACCCGGCCGCCCGTGGTGGCGAGGCCGTAGGGCTGGCAGGCGCGGTCCAGCACGCTCATCACCGCGCCGCCCCCGACACGTACGGCCTCGGCCCCGGGATGGACCGTGACCTCCTGCATCCGGCGCATGTCGACCACGACGCCACCGTCGTTGAGGGACATCCCGGCGACGCTGTGGCCGCCACCGCGCACCGCGACCGGCAGGTCCAGCTCCCGGGCGAAGCGGACGGTGGTGACGACGTCCGCCTCGCTCTCGCAGCGGGCGATCACGGCCGGCCTGCGGTCGATCATCGAGTTGAAGATCGTCCGGGCCTCGTCGTACCCGGGATCGCCGGGGGCGAAGACCTCACCGGCCAGGTCCTCGCGGAGCGCCAACAGAGCCGTGCCGGCCTTCGAGTGGGGAGCCATGGCCGCGCCCCTTTCGCGCAGGAGACGAACCCTTCCAGCGTAGGCGGGGCCGACGAGGGCGGCGCGGTGGGCGCCGGCCGCGCCGCCGCCCACCTGGTCAGCCGCCGTACGCCCCGCTGGCGGTGAGGCGCAGGGCGGTGTCGATCAGGGGGACGTGGCTGAACGCCTGCGGGAAGTTGCCGACCTGGCGCTGGAGCCGCGGATCCCACTCCTCCGCCAGCAGTCCGAGGTCGTTGCGCAGGGCCAGCAGCCGCTCGAAGAGCTGGCGGGCCTCGTCGACCCGGCCGATCATCGCCAGGTCGTCGGCCATCCAGAACGAGCACGCGAGGAAGGCGCCCTCGTCGCCTTCGAGGCCGTCCACGCCTGCTTCGTCACCGGTCGTCGGGTAGCGCAGGATGAACCCGTCGGGCGTGGACAGCTCGCGCTGGATCGCCTCGATGGTGCCGATGACCCGCTTGTCGTCCGGCGGCAGGAAGCCCATCTGCGGGATCAGCAGCAGGGAGGCGTCCAGCTCCTTCGACCCGTAGGACTGCGTGAACGTGTTGCGCTCCTTGTCGTAGCCCTTCTCGCACACGTCCTGGTGGATCTCGTCGCGCAGCTCGCGCCACCGCTCCAGCGGGCCGTCCGCGTCGCCGCTCTCGATCAGCTTGATCGTGCGGTCCACCGCGACCCAGGCCATGACCTTCGAGTGCACGAAGTGGCGGCGCGGGCCGCGGACCTCCCAGATGCCCTCGTCCGGCTGGTCCCAGTGCGTCTCCAGGTAGCGGATCAGCTTCAACTGGAGCACCGAGGCGTAGTCGTTGCGCGCCAGGCCCGTCATGTGGCCCAGGTGCAGGGCCTCGGTGACCTCGCCGTACACGTCCAGCTGGAGCTGGTGCGCGGCGCCGTTGCCGACCCGGACCGGGCGGGAGTTCTCGTACCCGGGCAGCCAGTCCAGCTCGGTCTCGCCGAGTTCGCGCTCGCCGGCGATCCCGTACATGATCTGCAGGTTCTCCGGGTCGCCGGCCACCGCGCGCAGCAGCCACTCGCGCCAGGCCTGGGCCTCCTCGCGGTAGCCGGTGCGCAGCAGCGAGGAGAGGGTGATGGCGGCGTCGCGCAGCCACGTGTAGCGGTAGTCCCAGTTGCGGACGCCGCCGATCTCCTCCGGCAGGGACGTGGTGGGCGCGGCGACGATGCCGCCGGTGGGGCCGTACGTGAGCGCCTTGAGGGTGATCAGGGAGCGGATGACGGCCTCGCGGTAGGGGCCGTGGTACGTGCAGTGGTCGACCCATTCGCGCCAGAACGAGGCGGTGGTCGCCAGCGCCTCCTGCGGATCCGGGGTGTCCGGGGCCCCCTTGTGGGAGGGCTGCCAGCTGATGCAGAAGGCCTTGCGGTCGCCCGGGCCGAGGGTGAAGTCGGAGTACGTGGTCAGGTCCCGGCCGTACGTCTGCGCGTCGGTGTCGAGCCAGACGGAGTCCGGGCCGGCGACGGCGACGGTGCGCCCGTCGACCTTGTGCACCCAGGGCACGACCCGGCCGTAGCTGAACCGCATGCGCAGCGCGGAGCGCATCGGGACCCGCCCGCTGACGCCCTCCACGATGCGCACCAGCTGCGGTGCGTGGTCCTCGCGGGGCGGCATGAAGTCGGTCACGCGGACCGTGCCGCGCGGGGTGTCCCACTCGGACTCCAGGATCAGCGAGTCGCCCTGGTAGCGGCGGCGGGTCGCCACGGGGGCGCCGGTGCTCCCCGGCAGCACCGGGCCGATGCGCCAGAAGCCGTGGTCCTCGGTGCCGAGGAGGCTCGCGAAGACGGCATGGGAGTCGAAACGCGGCAGACACAACCAGTCCACCGATCCGTCCCGGCAGACCAGTGCGGCGGTCTGCATGTCCCCGATCAGTGCGTAATCCTCGATGCGCCCGGACACGTAGATCTCCAGTCGAACGGCCACGTCCGCCCCGAAGGGCGCTTGCATTGCGCGGTTGCGCGGTCCCGTGGGTGTGGATCCCCGCACTGAGCTCATGATTCCGGATGCGGCCGGGTTACGCCGTCTGCCGGACTGCTCGGCGGCGATGTGAAGCGATATCCGAGCAGGATATGACGGCACCCTAGTGATCTCCTTAAGTCGGGGGGCAATATGACTCGACCAAACGGGTGACCAGCGGCAACTGCGGTGTGACCGGCCGCGGGGCGGCCGGTGGCGCTGCGTCGAGCACTCGTGGCGGCGCGTGCCCGGAGGCGGACGGGCCCCGGCGCTGATAGGCTGGTACCCCGTGGACCGGTGGTCTGCCTGTGCGAATCAGGAGCCCCGAAACCGCAGCTTCGGCGCCCCCTGAGAGCCTCCGGTTCGAGGTGGCCGGCGCCGGACGCACCGCACCTCACTTCGCGACCACGGGAGCCCCCTCTTGGCGAGCACAGCCATGACGACCAAGCACATCTTCGTCACCGGGGGTGTCGCCTCCTCCCTCGGCAAGGGCCTGACGGCGTCGAGCCTGGGTGCGCTGCTCAAGGCGCGCGGCCTCCGGGTCACGATGCAGAAGCTCGACCCGTACCTGAACGTCGACCCGGGCACGATGAACCCGTTCCAGCACGGCGAGGTGTTCGTCACCAACGACGGCGCCGAGACCGACCTGGACATCGGCCACTACGAGCGCTTCCTCGACGTCGACCTCGACGGCTCGGCCAACGTCACCACCGGCCAGGTCTACAACACGGTCATCGCCAAGGAGCGCCGCGGCGAGTACCTCGGCGACACCGTGCAGGTCATCCCGCACATCACCAACGAGATCAAGCACCGCATCCGCCGCATGGCGACCGAGGACGTCGACGTCGTCATCACCGAGGTCGGCGGCACCGTCGGCGACATCGAGTCGCTGCCGTTCCTGGAGACCGTCCGCCAGGTCCGCCACGAGGTCGGCCGCGACAACGTCTTCGTCGTGCACATCTCGCTGCTGCCCTACATCGGCCCCTCCGGCGAGCTCAAGACCAAGCCGACCCAGCACTCGGTCGCGGCCCTGCGCAACATCGGCATCCAGCCCGACGCGATCGTGCTGCGCGCCGACCGTGACGTCCCCACCTCCATCAAGCGCAAGATCTCGCTGATGTGCGACGTGGACGAGGCGGCCGTGGTCGCCGCGATCGACGCCAAGTCGATCTACGACATCCCGAAGGTGCTGCACACCGAGGGCCTCGACGCGTACGTCGTGCGCAAGCTCGACCTGCCGTTCCGCGACGTGGACTGGACGGTGTGGGAGGACCTGCTGGACCGCGTCCACAACCCCGACCACGAGGTCAAGGTCGCGCTCGTCGGCAAGTACATCGACCTGCCCGACGCCTACCTGTCGGTGACCGAGGCGCTGCGCGCCGGCGGTTTCGCCAACAAGGCCCGCGTCCAGATCAAGTGGGTCACCTCCGACGACTGCAAGACCCCGGCCGGCGCCGCCGCGCAGCTGTCCGACGTCGACGCGATCTGTGTGCCCGGCGGCTTCGGCGACCGCGGCGTGAACGGCAAGGTCGGCGCGATCACCTACGCCCGCGAGAACAGGATCCCGCTGCTCGGCCTGTGCCTGGGCCTGCAGTGCGTGGTGATCGAGGCCGCGCGCAACCTCGCGGGCATCGCGGAGGCCAACTCCACCGAGTTCGACGCCTCCACCCCGCACCCGGTGATCTCCACGATGGAGGAGCAGCTGGCCTTCGTCGAGGGCGCGGGCGACCTGGGCGGAACGATGCGCCTGGGCATGTACCCGGCGAAGCTCGCCGAGGGCTCCATCGTCCGGGAGGTCTACGGCGACCAGGCGTACGTGGACGAGCGCCACCGCCACCGCTACGAGGTCAACAACGCCTACCGCGGCGAGCTGGAGAAGAAGGCGGGCCTCGTCTTCTCCGGCACCTCCCCGGACAACAAGCTCGTCGAGTACGTCGAGTACCCGCGCGAGGTGCACCCCTACCTGGTGGCCACCCAGGCCCACCCGGAGCTGCGCTCCCGCCCGACCCGGCCGCACCCGCTGTTCGCGGGTCTGGTCAAGGCAGCGGTGGAGCGCCAGCAGGCCGCGAAGGCCAAGTGAGGGTCTGACCGCATAACGTAGACGGCCGGGGCAGGGATCTTGCCCCGGCTGTCGCGTTCTCGGAAGGACACGGGGTACGGATCATGGCCATGGGCATCGCGGACAACGGGGAGTCGTGGGCGGTCATCGCCTCACGGACCCCGTTCGAGGGCGCGAAGACGTCGGTCCGCTCGGACCAGGTGAGCATGCCGGACGGAGCGGTGGTGCGCCGCGACTACCAGGTGCACCCGGGCTCGGTGTGCGTGCTGGCGCTCGACGAGGACGGGAACGTGCTCGTGCTGCGCCAGTACCGCCATCCGGTACGGCACAGGCTCTGGGAGCTCCCGGCCGGGCTGCTCGACGTGCCCGGCGAGAACCCGCTGCACGCGGCCCAGCGGGAACTGTACGAGGAGGCACACGTCAAGGCCGAGGACTGGCGGGTCCTCGCCGACTTCTTCGCCTCCCCCGGCGGATCGGACGAGGCGATCCGGATCTTCCTCGCCCGCGGCCTGTCCGAGGCGGAGGGCGCGCGGTACGCGGTCTCGGAGGAGGAGGCTGACATGGAGATCGCCCGCGTTCCGCTGGCCGACCTCGTGCGCGGCGTGCTGGAGGGGCGACTCGGCAACCCCGGCCTGGTCACGGGCGTGCTGGCGCTCTCCGCGGCCCAGGCCGCCCCGGGCGGCATCGACTCCCTCCGCCCCGCCCTGGCCCCCTGGCCGGCCCGCCCCTACGAGGCCTGACCGGCTGCCGGGCCGGCGCGGCACCGCCCGCGGGGCGGACGCGCAGGCCCGGCTGGGCCGAACGAACCCGCGGTGTGACCATCCGCTGATCCGATCGGGCGATCCCCAGGCCGCGCTCCACACGGGTCGTCGCTCTGCGTGAACTACGCTCGCAACCCGAAGGCAGGGAGAGGAGCGGATCCGTGACGGATTTCGTCGGGCGGCGGCGTGAGCTCAAGGAGCTGCGCGAGGACATCGCACGGACCGGGCTCGACACCCTCTCGGGACGCAAGGCCAAATCGCCCAGGGCGCGCGTGCTGCTCGTCGCCGGCCGGCCCGGGTCGGGGCGCACCGCCCTGGCCGAGGCGTTCGTCCGCGAGGTCGCCGACGACTACCCCGACGGGGTGCTCAGGGTCCGCCTCACCACCCCGGGCGGTGAGACCGTGGCCACCGAGCGGGCGATCCGGACCCTGCTGGAGGGGCTGGGCGAGGCCACGCCCCCCGGCGCCGCCGAGGACGAACTGAGCTCCGCCCTGCGCGCCGCCCTCACCGGACGGCGCACGATCCTCCTCGTCGACGACGCCGCCGACCCGTACCAGGTCGACGCGTTGCTGCCGGACACCCCCGAATGCCTCGTCGTCATCACCGCCGAGGGGCCGCTCACCGGGATTCCGGATGTCCGCCCCTGCACCCTCGGGGGGCTCGACACCCCCTCCGGGGTCCAGATGCTCGTCCAGCGCATCGGCGACACCCGCATCGCGGTCGACCCCCTCGCCGCCGAGGCCCTCGTCGAGGAGTGCGGAGGGCAGCCCGCCGCGCTGGCCCTGGCCGGCGGCTGGCTCGCGGCCCACCCCAAGGCCGCCGTCGCCGACGTGGCCAAACAGCTCCACGAGATGCCCCCCGGCACCAGCGGCCCGCTCGGCCGCGCCTTCCGGCTCGTCTACGAGTCCCTGCCGCAGCCCGCCCAGCGGACCCTCCGCTTGCTGCCGCTCGCCCCCGCGGGCATCGTCGACTCGCACACCGCCTCCGCCCTCGCCGGCTGCTCCGTGGCCGCCGCACAGTCCACCCTGGAGGACTTCGCCGGACTGGGCCTCGTGCGGCACGCCGCCGACGGGCTCTTCCTGCTGCCCGGCTGCCTCGCACCGCTGATCCAGGCCCTGCTGGAGGCCAAGGAGCGCCCCGCCGAGGTCCAGCTGGCCCGCGCCCGCATGCTGGAGCGCACCGTACGCCTGCTGCACTCCTGCCGGGTCATGGCCGAAACCGGCGAGGGGGGGGGGGGGGGGGAAGGCGCGGGCCCCCGCCTGCTCGGGCCGGAGAAGCTGGAGGGACTGCCGCGCGCGCTGCGCTTCCCCGACCGGCGGGCCGCCGCCACCCGGCTCGACACCCGGCTGCCCGCGCTGTCCGCGGCCGCCGCGCCGCCGTCGCCGACGGCGGGCTGGACACCCTGGCCCGTCGGCTGGTCGCAGCCCTCGTACGGGCCCTGGCGGAGCACCGCGGCACCGCAGCTGCCGCCCCCGAGCTGTACGGGCTGCACCGCCTGGTCCTGGACGTGGCCGAGCGCCGCAGCCTGTACCGGGAGCAGGCCGCGGCCCTGCTGAACCTGGCCGACCTGGACGCCGAGACCGGCCGCACCCAGGAGGCCCTGGAGCGCTACCGGGCCGCGCTGGACGCGGGACGGGCCGCGAACGACCCGTACGCCACCGGACGGGCGATGGAATCCGTAGGGGGCGCCTACCAGGAGCTCGCCGACTGGCACCGCGCCGCCGACTGGTTCGGCCGGGCGCTGGCCCAGGCCCTGGCGCGCGGGGAGCGCGCGGACGAGGCCCGGCTGTACGGACGGCTCGGCAACGTGCACACGTACGCGGGCCGCTACGGGGACGCGCTGCGCAGCTGGCGGACCGCCGCCGCGGGCTACCGGAAACTGGCCGATGTGCCGGGCCAGGCAAAGGCGTTGAGCGAGATGGCGCGAATCCAGGAGTACGCCGGGCGGCCCGAGGAATCGCTGCACACCTGCCGCGAGGCGGTGGAGCTCGCGCGCCGGGCCGGAGACCTGCGGCTTCAGGCCGCGCTCCAGGTGCGGCTGGCCGACACGCTGGACAGGCTCGGGGACCCGGCCGCTGCGAGGCTGCACCGCTCTGCGGCCGACAGATTGCTGGGAGACGACCCCGCAGCCTGCGAAATCCGTAGTGGTTCCGACTGAGATTATTGGTTTGCAAGGCTAGACAGCGCGTCGTCCTTCATTAGACTGGCTTCACCACGACATCCCGTGGTGCATCCCGTTGCGCGTTCTTGTGGGCGGGTATGTATGGAAGTGCCCCGTAATATCCCCTGAGCCAAGGACCGTGATCGACGATGAAGGTCGGCATCCCCCGCGAGGTCAAGAACAACGAGTTCCGGGTCGCCATCACGCCCGCCGGCGTGCATGAGCTGGTCCGCAACGGCCACCAGGTCTTCATCGAGCAGAACGCCGGTGTCGGCTCCTCGATCACGGACGCGGAGTACGTCGCCGCCGGTGCCGAGATCCTCGGCACCGCCGACGAGGTCTGGGCGACCGCCGACCTGCTGCTGAAGGTCAAGGAGCCCATCGCCGAGGAGTACCACCGCCTCCGCAAGGACCAGACCCTCTTCACCTACCTGCACCTGGCGGCCTCCCGCGAGTGCACGGACGCCCTCCTGGAGTCCGGCACCACCGCCATCGCGTACGAGACGGTCGAGCTCGCCAACCGCGCCCTCCCGCTGCTCGCCCCGATGTCCGAGGTCGCGGGCCGTCTGGCCCCGCAGGTCGGCGCCTACCACCTGATGCGCTCGGCCGGCGGCCGCGGCGTGCTCCCCGGCGGTGTCCCCGGCACCCACGCCGGCGAGTGCGTGGTCATCGGCGGCGGCGTCTCCGGCTGGAACGCCGCGCAGATCGCCATCGGCATGGGCTTCCACGTGACCCTGCTCGACAAGGACATCAACAAGCTCCGCGAGGCCGACAAGATCTTCGGCACGAAGATCAAGACGATCGTCTCCAACGCCTACGAGCTGGAGAAGGCCGTCGTCGAGGCCGACCTCGTCATCGGTGCCGTGCTGATCCCGGGTGCGAAGGCGCCGAAGCTGGTCACCAACGAGCTCGTCGCCAAGATGAAGCCCGGAAGTGTCCTTGTCGACATTGCGATCGACCAGGGCGGCTGCTTCGAGGACTCCCGTCCGACCACTCACGCCGAGCCGACCTTCCAGGTCCACAACTCGGTCTTCTACTGCGTCGCCAACATGCCGGGCGCGGTGCCGAACACCTCCACCTACGCGCTGACCAACGCGACCCTGCCCTACATCGTGCAGCTCGCGAACCTCGGCTGGGTCGAGGCGCTGCGCCGTGACCCCGCCCTGGCGCTGGGCCTCAACACCCATGAGGGCCAGGTCGTTTACGGTCCGGTCGCCGAGGCCCACGGCCTCCCGACCCTTGAGCTGGGCGCGCTGCTCGGCTGAAGCGTCAACGACTGACGTCAATCTCACGTATCCGGCCGGACCTTGCCCCAAGGTCCGGCCGGAGGCGTTTTCGGGGTACGCGCGGGGGCGGCTCAACTCGCCTCGAACGTAACCCTTTAACCCTTTCGCACACCCGCGAAACTTCGCGACGACAGCCCGGACGCCCTTGACAGAGTGGTGTTCGGTTGCCGACACATCGTTGCCGGTCCGACGGATTGTGTTGCCGCTGAGTGGTGACACGCCATAGAGTCGCCAACCGTCGGCATGGTGCCACGCTGACCTATCGATAAGTGTCCTGGTCACGTCCGAGGAGGTAAGACGACTTGTGAATGAGTCGACATTTGCTCCCGGAGGTGGTCGAGCAGGGACGCCTGACCGGGGCCAAGGACCCGCCGGGCTCGAAGCGGTCGGCTCCGTCGCAGTCCGCACCTTCGCAAACCACCAGCACATGACGACGCCCCAAAAGAGCATGGACGGCCTAGACGTGAACTCCAGGGCCGGCGACCTGAGCGGCGAAAAGCCCGTGGGTTTCGCCGACTACGAAAACGTGCCCGAAGGGCACTTCTACGACCCGGACGCCGAGTACGAGCCCGACCCCGAGTACGCGGCCACCCTCGCCCCCGACGCTGCCCGCCAGCGCCGGGAGCGGATCGGCCCGACCGGACGGCCGCTGCCGTACTTCCCGATCCCGGGTCCGCTGACCGACCACGGTCCGGCGAAGATCATCGCGATGTGCAACCAGAAGGGCGGCGTGGGCAAGACCACGTCGACCATCAACCTGGGCGCCGCACTCGCCGAGTACGGGCGCCGCGTGCTGCTCGTCGACTTCGACCCGCAGGGCGCGCTGTCCGTGGGCCTCGGCGTGAACCCGATGGAACTCGACCTGACGGTCTACAACCTGCTCATGGAGCGGGGCATGTCGGCCGACGAGGTGCTGCTCAAGACGGCGGTCCCCAACATGGACCTGCTGCCGAGCAACATCGACCTGTCCGCTGCCGAAGTGCAGTTGGTCAGCGAGGTCGCGAGAGAGTCGACGCTGCAGCGGGCGCTGAAACCGCTGATGGCGGACTACGACTACATCGTGATCGACTGTCAGCCCTCGCTCGGTCTGCTGACCGTGAACGCCCTGACGGCGGCTCACAAGGTCATCGTGCCGCTGGAGTGCGAGTTCTTCGCACTGCGCGGTGTGGCACTGCTGACCGAGACCATCGAGAAGGTGCAGGAGCGGCTCAACCCCGAGCTGGAGCTCGACGGCATCCTCGCCACGATGTACGACTCCCGTACGGTGCACAGCCGTGAGGTGCTGGCGCGCGTCGTCGAGGCCTTCGACGACCACGTCTACCACACGGTCATCGGCCGCACGGTGCGCTTCCCGGAGACCACGGTCGCCGGCGAGCCGATCACCACGTACGCCTCCAACTCCGTCGGGGCCGCCGCCTATCGCCAGCTGGCCAGGGAGGTGCTCGCCCGGTGTCACGCCGAGTGAGTCTGCCCGGGGCCGACGAACTCTTCCGTACGACCGGGGGGATGGCGCTCCAGTCGTCCTCGCCGAGGCGGGGCCCGGAGGAGTCACCCGCCGGGGAACATGCGGCGGCGTCGGCGGAGGGCACGGCGGGCGAGGGTCGCAGCCGGGAGGCGGCGGCCGGTACGGAGCCGGTGGTGGGTGCACCCCGCCGCCCGCAGGAAGGTTCTGTCAGTCCGGAATCCCGGCGGGGCAAGGGCCAGGGCCGCGGTGCGAACCGCAGGCCCAGCGGGCGGGAACGGCACGACGAGAAGATCACGGTCTACGTCTCCGCCGAGGAGCTGATGGACCTGGAGCACGCGCGGCTGGTGCTGCGCGGCGAGCACGGGCTGGCGGTGGACCGCGGACGCATCGTCCGCGAGGCGGTGGCCGTGGTCCTGGCGGACCTGGAGTCCCGCGGCGACGCGAGCATCCTGGTCCGCAGACTCCGCGGCCGCTGACCCGCCTCCGGCGACGTGCCGGCGCAGCCGGGGCGGCGGCCTGGGGCGGTAACGGCGGCGGCTTCGCGGGGGCGGTGGCCGGCGGTCCGCTGGTGGTGGTGCCGGCGTTGCGGGGGCGGTGGCTCTGAAGCCGCCGGGTGGTGAGGGCGGTGGTCTTCGCGGGTCGGTGTCGGTGGTGTGCGGGGGATGCCCCGTCAGGTGGCCTGCAGCCCCCTGGCCGCGGGCCCCGCGCTCGTGTGCGGCCTGCGGGCCGGCTTTCCCGAGCCTTACGGCGCCTCCGCCGTCGTTCCGTCCCGTGTGCCCGGCCCCCTCCCTCCCTCCCTCCCCGCGAGCCCGCACCCCACCGCGATGACCGACCACGGCGTGAAGACGGTCGTGCTCGGGGCTGCGGGTGGTGTGGGCGTGGGAGGCTTGGGGCGGCCGCCCGCTCCGTACTGCCTTGGACCGTCATGCCCCTTCCCGCCGATCCCGGCCGCCCCGCTCGCCGCAGTCTGGGCCGCGGGCCGGGTGCCCTGGTGTCGACCGAGCCGCAAGAGCCGTATGCGCCCGCTGAGGGGCCTGTGACGGGCGAGGCGGGTGAAGGGCCCGCCGGGGCCCCCGAGGTCGCTGATGCCCCCGCGGCGGCCCCGCAGGGGCCTGTGGAGGGTGCAGGGGAGGGCGCGGCGGAGGCCGGCGGGCGGTTCACCTTGCGGCTCGCCAACTTCGAAGGGCCCTTCGACCTGCTGCTCCAGCTGATCTCCCGGCACAAGCTCGACGTCACCGAAGTCGCCCTCTCCAAGGTCACCGACGAGTTCATGGCGCACATCCGCGCGATGGGCCCCGACTGGGACCTCGACCAGACCACCGAGTTCCTCGTCGTGGCCGCGACCCTGCTCGACCTCAAGGCGGCCCGCCTGCTCCCCGCCGCCGAGGTCGAGGACGAGGCCGACCTCGCCCTGCTGGAGGCCCGCGACCTGCTGTTCGCCCGGCTGCTCCAGTACCGCGCGTACAAGCAGATCGCCGAGATCTTCGATCGCCGCGCCGCCGACGAGGGCCGCCGTCACCCCCGTACCGTCGGCCTGGAGGACCACCATGCCGAGCTGCTCCCCGAGGTCGTCATCGGCATCGGTGCGGACGGCTTCGCCCGGCTGGCGGTCAAGGCCATGCAGCCCAAGGCCAAGCCGCAGGTCTACGTCGACCACATCCACGCCCCGCTGGTCAGCGTGCGCGAGCAGGCCGCCGTCGTGGTCGCCCTGCTCAAGGCGCGCGGCGAGGCCACCTTCGCGGAGCTGACCGAGGGCGTGGACGACACCCTCACCGTCGTCGCCCGCTTCCTGGCCCTCCTGGAGCTCTACCGGGAGAGGGCGGTGGTCCTCGACCAGGAGGAGGCGCTGCGGACGCTCACCGTCCGCTGGAGCGGCGGCGACGGTGACGGGATGCCGAAGGTGACCGACGAGTTCGACCGGATCGTGGAGGTCAAGGAATGACGACGGAGAGCGCCGTGGCGGCCCTGGCGCTGAAGCCCGCCCTGGAGGCCGTCCTCATGGTCGTGGACGAGCCCGCGACCGAGGCGCACCTCGCCAAGGTGCTGGACCGCACCCCGCGTGAGGTCGCGGACGCCTTGCGCGAGCTGGCCGACGAGTACACCGTGCAGGGCCGCGGTTTCGAGCTGCGGCTCGTCGCCGGCGGCTGGCGCTTCTACACCCGCGCGGAGTACTCCGCCGCCGTCGAGCGCTTCGTGCTGGACGGCCAGCAGGCCCGGCTGACCCAGGCCGCCCTGGAGACGCTGGCGGTGGTCGCGTACCGACAGCCGGTGAGCCGATCGCGGGTCTCGGCGGTCCGCGGAGTGAACTGTGACGGGGTCATGCGGACCCTGCTCCAGCGCGGTCTGGTGGCCGAGGCGGGCACGGAACCCGAAACAGGTGCGATCCTGTACAGGACGACGAACTACTTTCTGGAGCGGATGGGCCTGCGCGGCCTGGACGAGCTCCCGGAGCTCGCGCCCTTCCTCCCCGAGGCGGACGCGATCGAAGCCGAGACGCAAGAGGGTGTTCCGTCGTTCGATCCGGATGCACCGGATACCGATGAAGACGACAAGACGACGGAACTTTGATGCGAAGCAGCGGCAACGGCAACGGCGGCGGTAACAGGAACAGCGGCGGCAGTGGTGGTGGCGGGCGCGGTAACTCCCGCGGCGGCTCCTCCTCCTCCGGCGGCGGTGGCTACCGCGGCGGCAGCTCCTCCGGTGGAGGCGGCCAGCGTGGCGGCTCCGGCGGCGGTGGCTACCGCGGCGGCTCCTCCTCCGGCGGCGGTGGCTACCGCGGCGGGAGCTCCGGCGGCGGTTACGGCGGTGGCTCCGGCTCGGGCGCCCCGCGCGACCGTGACCGCGACCAGGCCCCGCAGCGCCCCCGCAACCCCCGTCCCGAGGAGCGCCGCTACGACGTCGGCCCCGAGGGCGAGCGCAGCCGCGGCGGTGCCCGCGGCGACGCGGCGCGCGGCGGCGCCAAGGGCGGTCCCCGTGGCGCCAAGACCCCCGGCATCGGCGGGGCCGGCGGCCCGCGCCGCGGCCCGGGCAGCCGCCGCGGCCAGTCGCGGCCCCCCGCGCTGGACGCGCGGGTCGAGGGGCGCGGGCGCGGCCGGGACGCGGGCAAACCGGGGGGCAAAACCCCCAAGAACTTCCCCG
>LJCW01000383.1 GCA_001298555.1 Actinobacteria bacterium OV450 | reverse complement strand
CGCCGGGCCAGATGATCCGCCACCAGCTCGGTGGTGACCGGAACGCCGGCGGGAAGACCCTCCAGCGTCGCGACCAGTGCCGGTCCGTGCGACTCTCCCGCGGTCAGCCAACGCAACCTGCTCAACGATGCTCCTCATGCTCGCGCCTGGTACTGCGGCGGCGCGGCCGGGTGCTCGGCGCCCGGACCCGCCACACCCGATCCTCCCACGTCCGGGCCGGTGCGCCGCCCTCCGGTCCAGCTGGCGGACGGCGGTGCACCCGGCGCCACCCTGGCGGGTGGCCCGGTACGCGAGCAAGATCGGCCCGCTCAGTGCATCAGGTGTGCCGGCGGGGATCGGCGGGCGGGATCAGTGGCGGGTGCGCAGCGCGGCCTCGCCGGCGGCCCGCATGGCCGCCAGCGGCGCGGTGTGGCGGCCGGTCATCTGCTCGACCTGGAGCACCGCCTGGTGGACGAGGAGGTCCAGGCCCCCGAGGAGCCGGCCGCCGTGCTGCGACCAGGCGGCCGCGAGGGCGGTCGGCCAGGGGTCGTACAGGACGTCGAACAGGGTGCCCGCGCCGCCGGCCGGTACGTGGTCCGCCAGCCAGTCCGTGGCGCGTGCCGGGGTGGTCGCGATGACCAGCGGTGCGCCGAGCCCCTCGGCCGCGTCCGTCCAGTCGGCCGTGCGGACGGCGACGCCGAGGCGCTCGCCCCACTCCTGCATCTCGTCGGCGCGGGCCTTGGAGCGCACGTACACCGTGACCTCGCCGGTGCAGGTCCGGGCGAGTGCGGCCAGCGCGGAGGAGGCGGTGGCCCCGGCGCCGAGGATGGTGGCGCTGTCCACCTCGTCGACGCCGCGCTCGTGGAGCGCGGAGACGATCCCGGGGATGTCGGTGTTGTCACCGAGACGGCGGCCGTCCCGGGTCAGGACGACCGTGTTGACCGCCTCGACCGAGGCGGCGGTGTCGCTGATGCCGTCGAGCAGCGGGATGATCGCCCGCTTGAGCGGCATCGTCAGCGACAGCCCGGCCCACTCGGGGCCGAGACCGGCGACGAACTTCGGGAGCGCGGCCTCGTCTATCTCGAAGCGGTCGTACGACCAGTCGTCGAGGCCGAGCTCCTGGTAGGCGGCGCGGTGCAGCACCGGTGAGAGGGAGTGCTCGATCGGTGAACCGAGCACGGCTGCGCGTATCACTGCCCTGCTGCCTTCTTCCGTTCCTCTTCGTACCGCTGGCGGTTCCTGTTGTGCTCTTCGTTCGTCACGGCGAAGAGCGTCTCGTTCTCGTTCACCGACACGAAGTAGTACCACGGGCCGGTGGCCGGGTTCATCGCCGATTTGAGGGCGTCGGGGCCCGGGTTGCCGATCGGGCCGGCCGGGAGGCCCTTGATCTTGTAGGTGTTGTACGGGTCGTCGATCTTGCGGAGGTCGTTGACGGAACCGACGTCCAGGGTGCTCGAACCCTTGATGTAGTTGACCGTGGAGTCGAAGTCGAGCAGACCGTACGTCTCGGTGTTGCCCGGCTTGAGACGGTTGTAGACGACCCGGGAGATCTTGTCGAAGTCGTGCTGGTACTTGCCCTCGGCCTGGACGAGGCTCGCGACGGTGACGAGCTGGAGCGGGTTGGCCAGGCCCAGCTTGGCCGCCTGGCCCTTGAGGTCGGCGCCGGCGTAGGCCTCGTTGGACTTGGCCACCATCTGCTTGAGCATCGACTCGGGGGTCGCGTCCTTGCTGAGGTCGTAGCGGGCCGGGTAGAGGAAGCCCTCCAGCGGGTCCTTGATGTCCTTGCTGTTGTTGGCCCAGTCGGGCAGACCGAGGTTCTTCGCCTCCTTGGCGGCGACGTCCTTGGTCGTGCCCTCCTTGAGCTTGAGCTTGTCGTCGATGGCCTTGTAGACCTGGGCGTTCTTCCAGCCGGGGATGACGTCCAGTGCGTTGACCCCGGCGCCGCCCACCATCATGTCGACGGCCGCCTTGCCCGACATGTGCTCCTTCAGGGTGTAGGAGCCTGCCTGGATGGCGCCGCCCTTGGGGTTGGCCTTGGCGGCGGCGACGAACGCGTCGGCGCTCTTGACGACGCCGTGCGCCTTGAGGATGCGGCCCATCTCACCGATGCCGGTGCCCTTGGGGATGTCGACGGAGACCGAGCCCTCGCCCTCGCCGGCGTAGTCCTCGCCGGTGGTGAACTTGGACTTGAGGTAGTCGTAGCCGTAGTAGCCGCCACCGCCGAGGACGGCCACGATCACCACGGCCGCGATCAGGCAGGCCGCGCCGTTGCGGCTCTTGGGCTTGCCCTTGGGGCGGCCGCGGCGCCCGGCGCCGTTCGGCTCGTCGCCGTCGTCGTCCTCGCCGCCGGGCAGGATCGACGAGGTCTCCTCGGCCGCTTCCTCGGCGTACTCCGGCTCCGGCTCCTCCTCGGTGACGAGGTGGCGCCGGCCCGGGGGCTGCGGCGGCGGGTAGGCCTCGGCCGTGCCGTAGAGGTCGGGGGCCTCGCCCGGGTACCCGCCGACGGGCTGCTGGGCGTAGGGGTCCGCGCCGATGTACGGGTCGGCCTGCGGGACGGCGGCGTACTGGTTCTGGCCGGTGTCCCAGCCCTGGCCGTCGTACACCGGCTGCTGCGGCTGCTGGAGCTGCTGCTGGGCCTGGTGGGGCTGCTGCGGGGCATAGCCCTGCTGCTGCGGGTACTGGCCCTGCTGCACGTACTGCTGCTGGTACTGCGGGTCCTGCTGGTACTGCCCGTTCTGCGGGTCCTGCTGGTACTGGTGCGGCTGCTGGGGCTGCTGCTGGTACTGCGGCTCCTGCGGGTACTGCTGCTGCGGGCCGCCGGCATAGGGCATCTGAGCCTGCTGGGCCTCGTGCCCGGTCCACCCCTGGTCCCCGTACAGAGGGTCCTCCGGGTGCCACGGTTCGGGGCCACGGCCCCGGCCATACTCAGTCATCGATCCCCTAGAGCCGCGAGACGGAGGCAACGGCCCTGTCCGCCGCGGCACCCGGTTCCGCCTCTGAAGTGGTAGACGACGACTTGTTCGAATGCCGTCGCATCGCGCGGAACGTTACCGTATCGCGATCAGACAACCACTTCGACGCACTCACCGGGCGGATTACCTGATACCCGTTCGGTCTCAAGAGCGTTCTGAAGGATCACCACCGCGGCCGCCTGGTCGATCACCGAACGGCCCTTCTTGGCGTTCCTTCCCGAGGCCCGCAGCCCCTGCGCGGCGGTGACCGTGGTCATCCGCTCGTCCACCAGACGGACCGTCACCGGCTTGATGCCCTTGGCGAGTTCGTTCGCGAAGGCGCGCACCTTGGCCGCGGCCGGCCCTTCCCGCCCGCTGAGCGAGCGGGGCAGGCCGACCACGACCTCCAGGGGTTCGTACTCCTCGACGAGCTGCCGCAGCCGCCGGTGGGCGAAGGGGATGTCCCGGCCGGGAACGGTTTCCACCGGCGTGGCCAGCACCCCGTCGGGGTCGCAGGAGGCGACCCCGATCCGGGCGTCCCCGACATCGATGGCCAGACGGCGGCCACGGCGCAGCGTCATGGTCAGACCGTCTCGACGACGAGGCGCTCGACCGCGGCGATGGCGTCCGGGACGGCGGCCGGGTTCTGGCCGCCGCCCTGGGCGACGTCCGGCTTGCCGCCACCGCCGCCGCCGAGGGTCTTGGCGGCGGTGCGGACCAGGTCACCGGCCTTCAGACCGCGCTCGCGGGCGGCCTCGTTGGTGGCGATGACGGTCAGCGGGCGGCCGTTCGCCGTGGTGAAGAGGGCCACGACGGCCGGCCGGTCGCCCTGGATGCGGCCGCGGACGTCGAGGACCAGCTTGCGCAGGTCGTCGGCGCCGGTGCCGTCCGGGACGGTGCCGACGACGAGGGCGACGCCACGGATGTCCTGGGCGCCCGCGGCGAGGCCGGCGGCGGCCTGGAGGACCTTCTCCGCGCGGAACTTCTCGATCTCCTTCTCGGCGTCCTTCAGCTTGCCGAGCATGGAGGCGATCTTCTCCGGCAGCTCCTCGGGACGGCCCTTGACCAGCTCCTGGAGCTGGGCGACGACCGTGTGCTCCTTGGCGAGGAAGTTGTACGCGTCCACGCCGACGAGGGCCTCGACGCGGCGCACGCCGGAGCCGATGGAGGACTCGCCGAGCAGCTTGACCAGGCCGAGCTGGGCGGTGTTGGCGACGTGCGTGCCGCCGCACAGCTCCTTCGAGAAGTCGCCGATGGTCACGACGCGCACCCGCTCGCCGTACTTCTCGCCGAACTCGGCGATGGCGCCCTGCTTCTTCGCCTCGTCGATGCTCATGATCTCGGCGGTGACGTCCAGCTCACGGGACAGCACGTCGTTGATCTTCTGCTCGACGTCGGTGAGGACCGTGCCGGGGACGGCGTTCGGTGAGCCGAAGTCGAAGCGGAAGCGGCCGGGCGAGTTCTCGGAGCCGGCCTGGGCGGCCGTCGGGCCGAGGGCGTCGCGCAGCGCCTGGTGGGTCAGGTGCGTGGCCGAGTGGGCGCGGGCGATGGCCCGGCGGCGGTTGACGTCGATGGCGGCGTACGCGGAGGCGCCCACCGTCACCTCGCCGACCTGGACGGAGCCCTTGTGCACGGAGACGCCCGGGACGGGCTGCTGCACGTCGCGGACGACGATGACGGCGCCCGAGTCGAGCTTGATGCGGCCCTGGTCGGCGAGCTGGCCGCCGCCCTCGGCGTAGAAGGGCGTGCGGTCGAGGACGACCTCGACGTCGTCGCCCTCGGAGGCGGCCGGCGCGGAGACGCCGTTGACCAGCAGGCCGACGATGGTGGACTCGCCCTGGTTGGTGGCGTAGCCGGTGAACTCGGTGGCGCCGGCGCTGTCGGCGATCTCGCGGTACGAGGCGACGTCGGCGTGGCCGGTCTTCTTGGCCTTGGCGTCGGCCTTGGCCTTGTCCCGCTGCTCCTGCATCAGGCGGCGGAAACCGGGCTCGTCCACGGAGAGGCCCTGTTCGGCGGCGATCTCCAGGGTGAGGTCGATCGGGAAGCCCCAGGTGTCGTGGAGCAGGAACGCCTTGTCGCCGGCGAGCACCGCGCCGCCGGCGGCCTTGGTCTCGGTCACGGCGGAGTCGAGGACGTTGGAGCCGGCGTTCAGGGTCTTGAGGAAGCGGGCCTCCTCGGCGAGCGCGACGGTCTCGATGCGCTTGCGGTCGGTGACCAGCTCCGGGTACTGCTGCCCCATCGTGTTGATCACGACGTCGACGAGGTCCTGGACGACCGGGCCGGTGGCGCCCATGAGGCGCATGTTGCGGATGGCGCGGCGCATGATGCGGCGCAGCACGTATCCGCGGCCCTCGTTGCCGGGGGTGACGCCGTCGCCGATGAGCATGACGGAGGTGCGCATGTGGTCGGCGACCACGCGCATCGACACGTCGGTGCCCTGGGCGGCGCCGTACTGCACGCCGGTGAGCTCCGTGGCCTTGTCCATGACGACGCGCAGGGTGTCGGTCTCGTACATGTTCTGCACGCCCTGCAGGATCATCGCGAGGCGTTCGAGGCCGAGGCCGGTGTCGATGTTCTTCGACGGCAGGTCGCCGAGGATCGGGAAGTCCTCCTTCCCGTCGCCGGCGCCGCGCTCGTACTGCATGAAGACCAGGTTCCAGATCTCCACGTAGCGCTCGTCGTTGACGGCGGGGCCGCCCTCGACGCCGAACTCGGGGCCGCGGTCGTAGTTGATCTCCGAGCACGGGCCGCAGGGACCGGGGACGCCCATGGACCAGAAGTTGTCCTTCTTGCCCAGGCGCTGGATGCGCTCGGCGGGGACGCCGATCACGTCGCGCCAGATCGTCTCGGCCTCGTCGTCGTCGAGGTAGACGGTGATCCAGAGCTTCTCCGGCTCCAGGCCGTAGCCGCCGTCCGCCACGGAGCTGGTGAGCAGCTCCCAGGCGTACTTGATGGCGCCTTCCTTGAAGTAGTCGCCGAAGGAGAAGTTGCCGCACATCTGGAAGAACGTGCCGTGGCGGGTGGTCTTGCCGACCTCTTCGATGTCCGGCGTACGGACGCACTTCTGCACGCTGGTGGCCCGGGGGGCCGGGGGCTTGGTCTCGCCGAGAAAGTACGGCTTGAACGGGACCATGCCCGCGTTGACCAGCAGCAGAGTCGGGTCGTCCGCGATGAGCGACGCCGAAGGGACAACGGCATGACCGCGCTCCTCGAAGAAGCTCAGCCAGCGGCGGCGGATTTCAGCCGACTCCATCAGTGGTCCTCATTCCGGTCGTACGAAAAATTCTGGTGGGTGGTCTTGTGGTGCTGGATGGCCCGCATCCGCCGCGGCCCGGGGAGGGCGGTGACGTTGTCGGGCCGGTCGGGGTCCTGGTGCAGCCCCAGTGCATCGTTCAGCTCGTCCTCGCGCTGCGACATTCCCGCCTTCACGTCGAGGGCGAAGTCCTTGAGGCGGTGGCCCGCCTCCACGGCCTTGTCGGCGGCCTGGGCGGCGAGGCTCTCCGGTGTCAGCTTCTTGAGCTGGCGGTTGACCTTGGTGGTGGCCCACACGCCGGCGGCTGCGCCTGCGGTGAACCAGAAGGCTCGGCGGAACATCGGAGGTTTCAGCCCTTCTGCTTCCGGCGCCGGGCGGCCGGCACCGTACGGCCAACGATCACGGTACGTCGGGACGCCTTCCGCGGCGCCTCTTCCGTGGATTTGCCCAGGGCCTTGCGGACTCCGTAGCCGAAGGCCGCGACCTTGACCAGCGGCCCGCCGAAGGTGGAGGCCACGGTGGAGGACAGTGCGGAGGCGTTCGAGGTGACCTCCTGGACGTCGCTCGCGATGGCGTCGACCCGGTCGAGCTGGGTGCGCGCGGAGCGGACGGTGGTGGAGGCGTCCGCCAGCAGCGGGACGGCCTGGTCGGTCACGTCGGCCACCAGCTTGGTGGTCGCCTTGAGCACCTGGGCCAGCCTCACCAGCACCACGGCGAGGAAGGAGACCAGGATGGCCCAGAAGACGGCCACGAGGATCCCGGCCACCTCTCCACCGGACACGTTGCACCGCTCTCTGCCTGTTGATCATTACGTGGAAAAGTCGTTCTCCGACCCTATCGCGCCGGAGATCCACCGCCGTACCGCAATTCGGAGCCGGGCGGAGCCGCCTTGTACGCGGCGCATCCGGACCAGTACCCTCCGTGTCCCATGCGACAGAGCTCTGATCGACGGAGGACCTGCGGCAATCTTCCCTCGGAGCTGAGCCGCTTCGTCGGGCGGGGTGCGGAACTCGCCGAGGTGGGGAGGCTGCTGGAGGCCTCGCGACTGGTCACCGTGACCGGCGTGGGCGGGGTCGGCAAATCCCGGCTGGCCCTGGCGGTGGCCCGGGAGGCCGCCGAGAGGGCGCAGGAACGCCACTGCGACGGCGTGTGGCTGGCCGAGCTCTCCTGCGTGCGCGATCCGGCGCTGCTCGAACTCACCCTGGCCGAATCGCTCGGGCTCACCGACCACACCACGCGGCCGCCCCGGACCGTCCTGGCCGAGCACCTGGCCGAGCGAAGGCTGCTGCTCGTCGTCGACGGGTACGAGCAGCTCGTCGACGAGACCGCGGAGCTGGTGCGGGAGCTGCTGCTGCGCTCCCCCGGCCTGCGGGTGCTGGCCGCCGGGCGGCGGCCGCTGGGCCTTCGCGGGGAGAGGACCTTCCCGCTGGCCCCGCCGGGCCCCGACGAGGCACTGGAACTGCTGGCCGACCGGGCCGCGGACGCCGATCCGGGCTTCGCCGTGACGGGAGCCAACCGGGCCGCGCTGGTGGAGCTGTGCGCCCGCCTCGACGGGATCCCGCTGGCGCTGGAGCTGGCGGCGGGGCGGCTGCGGTCGCTGTCCCCGGAGCAGGTGCTGACGCGGCTGGAGGACCGGTTCGCGCTGCTGACGGGCACGGCGCGCGGCGTCCTGCCACGGCACCGGGCGCTGCGGACGGCGATCGGCTGGAGCCACGAGCTGTGCACGGCGCAGGAGCGGCTGCTGTGGGCGCGGCTGTCGGTGTTCGCCGGGCACTTCGACCTCGATGCCGCCGAGTACGTGTGCGCGGGGCCCGACCTGCCGGTGGGGTCCGTGCTGGACGTGCTCGGTGAGCTGCTGGCCCAGTCCCTGCTGGCCCGGGAGGAGACGGCGGCCGGGGTGCGCTACCGGATGCTGGAGACGGTGCGCACGTACGGGGCGGGGTGGCTGGAGTCGCTCGGCGACGCATCGCGGCTGCGGCGGCGGCACCGGGACTGGTACACGGGGCTGGCGACCTGGTGCGAGCTGGACTGGTTCAGCCCGCGTCAGCAGGAGATGGCGGCGCTGGTGGAGGCCGAGCTGCCGAATCTGCGGCTGGCCCTGGAGTGCTGCCTGGACGAGCCGGACGAGCTCCACCTGGGGCAGTACCTGGCGGGGACGCTGTGGTTCTACTGGGCCGGCTGCGGCCGGCTCACCGAGGGCCGGTACTGGCTGGACCGGTCGCTCGAGCCCGGTGCGTCCGCGTCGGAGCACGTGGGGTCGCGGCTCAAGGCGCTGTGGGTGCTGGGCTACGTGGCGGCCCTCCAGGGCGACAGGGTCGCCTCGATGAGCGCCCTGTACGAGTGCCGGGACGCGGCGGCGCGGAGCGGGAACGCGGTGGCGTCGGCCTACGCGGTGCACCGGCTGGGCTGCCTGGCGCTGGTCTCCGACGACATGGCGCGGGCTGGGGAGCTGCTGGGCGCGGCGCTGGAGCAGTACCGGGAGACCGGGGAGCTGAACAGCAACGTGCTGATGTGCCAGGTGGAGCTGGCGATGGCGCTGGCCTTCCAGGGGGACCTGGCGGGTGCGCTGTCGCTGTGCCGGGAGGTCCGGGACATCTGTGAGGAGCACGGGGAGCGCTGGACGAAGGCGTACGCCCTCTACGTCCTCGCGTTCGCGGCCCTGGACGCGGGGGACACGGCCGGGGCGCGGCTGCTGCTGACGGAGTGCGTGACGATCAACCACGTCTTCCGCGACCTGGTCGGGCTGGTGCTGGCGGTGGAGCTGCTGGCCCTGGTCACGGCGGCCGAGGGGCATCCGGCCGAGGCGGCGGTGCTCCAGGGCGCGGCGGAGCCGATGTGGGACGGGGTGGGCCTGCAGCTGTTCGGCTCGGGGTACTTCAACGCCCCGCGGCTGATGTGCCGGGAGCGGGCGGGCGAGGTGCTGGGCGCGGAGCGGTACGCGGCGTGTGCGCGGCACGGCCGGGCGCTGCCCCTGGACGAACTGGTCGAGCGGGCGCTGCGGGGACCCGAGCCGGTGGCGGCGGCGCCGGAGCCGCTGCCCAGGCCCCGGACCGGCGAGGCGGGGAGGACAGTCGAGGCCGGCGTCACGACGGGCACGGCGGGGACGAAGGGCACGGCGGGGGGGGCCGGCGCGGGGGGCCGCCCGGACAGCAGGAAGCCCGCCGGCTCCCCCAAGGGGGAACCGGCGGGCTGACCAGCCTGTGAGGCTACGTCCGCTGGATCAGCGGGCGTAGTACTCGACGACGAGCTGCTCGTCGCAGATGACCGGGATTTCCTTGCGGTTCGGGTCGCGGTCCAGGCGGAAGGCCAGGGCCTTCAGGTTGACCTGCAGGTAGCGCGGGGTCTCGCCCTCGCCTGCGTAGCCACCCTCACGGGCAACCTGGAACGGAACCTTCTCGCGGCTGCGCTCGCGCACGGTGATGACGTCGTCCGGGCGGACACGGAACGACGGCTTGTCGACCTTGCCACCGTTGACCTCGATGTGGCCGTGAACGACCATCTGGCGAGCCTGGTAGATGGTCCGGGCGATGCCCGAACGCAGGACCAGGGCGTCGAGGCGACGCTCGAGCTCGACGACCAGCGCCTCGCCCGTCTTGCCCTCGGCCTTCTTGGCGCGGTCGTACGCGCGGGCCATCTGACGCTCAGAGATGTCGTACTGAGCGCGCAGACGCTGCTTCTCCAGCAGGCGGACCTTGTAGTCCGAGTTCTGCTTGCGGCCACGGCCGTGCTCGCCCGGCGGGTAGGGGCGGGCCTCGAAGTACTTGACGGCCTTCGGGGTCAGCGCAATGCCGAGGGCACGCGACTTCTTGACCTTGGGTCGCTTCTGGTTCACGGGGAACCTACCTCCATGTAAGTTAGGTGAGGCTTACCTTATCGAGGAGGACGTAATGTCTCGACCACATGGGATCCCCCTGCCCAGTGCGCAGCGCAGTTCGGATTCAGACGAAACAGAATCCGCTTGCGCCGACGATAAGCAAGGTCAGCCGCGTCCCAGGGAAGGCGTTCGGCAGCTCACCGGAGCCGAACGCGTACGAACCCTCGTAGAGTCCAACGCCTCAGTATCCCTCACACTGCCGGGTGCTTTCGACCAGGTGCGGTCTCATGACCAGCCGGAGTTCGGGACGGGGATGCCGGTCGCGCGGACCGTCACCCCGGACGGGGACGTGATTCTCCTGGTGTCAGGGGAATCCGCGGCCGCCAGGGCGGCCGCTTACGCCCAGGACGACGACCTCACGGCCGTGATCGAGATCACGGATGTGGCGCCGGTGTCCGTGCCCCATCGTATCCGAGGCCGTGCGTGGCTGGCCGGATGGCTGACCCGGGTGCGCGGGGACGACCGCACCGCCTGCGCGGCGCTGCTGGCCGCGCGCCGGCCGGTGGGCGAACTGCTCGGGCTGCACGGGCCGCCCTCGTACGTGATGCTGCGCCTGGAGGTCGGCGAGATCTCGGTGGACGACCTGTGGGGCGCCGGTCACGTGGACCCCGACGACCTGGCCGCGGCCGAACCGGATCCGATGGCGGACCACGAGACGGAGCTCCTCCAGCACCTGGCCGCCGCGCACCGCGACCGGATCGCGGACCTGTGCGCGCTGCTCGGCCCGCGGGAGGGCGCCGCCGTCACCGCGGTCCCGCTCGCGCTGGACCGCCTGGGCCTGCGGGTCCGCTTCACGGGCGAGGGCTCCCCCTTCGACGCCCGCTTCGACTTCCCGGCTCCGGTCCGCGACGTGTGCGGCCTGCGCCGGGCGATGCACACCCTGTTCGCCGCCGCCGGCGGCTGACCGCCCGCCGGGCAGCCGACGAGCCGGGGCTGCGCCCCGCGCTCCGGTCCTCAGGCGCCGGTCGTCAGGCTCCGGACGGGCTGGAACCACCGCCGCGCAGCCGCTCGCGGACCTTTTCCACCACGTCCGCGTAGCGGGCCTCCGCGCCGTAGCGCGTGGGCTCGTAGTACCGCTTCCCGTGCACCGCGTCGGGGGCGTACTGCTGGGCGGCGATCGCGCCCGGTACGTCGTGCGGGTAGACGTAGCCCACCGCGTGGCCCAGCTTCGCCGCCCCCTTGTAGTGCCCGTCCCGCAGATGCGTGGGCACGGGACCGGCCAGGCCCGCCCGGACGTCCGCGAGCGCGGCGCCGATCGCGGTCGTCGCGGTGTTCGACTTCGGGGCCAGGGCGAGGGCGATCGTGGCGTGCGACAGCGTCAGCGCCGCCTCCGGGAAGCCGATCATCGCCACCGCCTGGGCCGCGGCGACCGCGAGCGGCAGGGCCGTGGGGTCCGCCAGCCCGATGTCCTCGCTGGCCGAGATCATCAGGCGGCGGGCGATGAACCGCGGGTCCTCCCCCGCTTCGATCATCCGCGCCAGGTAGTGCAGGGCGGCGTCCACGTCCGAACCGCGGATGGACTTGATCAGGGCGCTCGCCACGTCGTAGTGCTGGTCGCCGTCCCGGTCGTACTTCACCGCGGCCCGGTCGACGGCCTCCTCCACCGTCTGGAGGGTGATCTCGGACTCGCCCTTGGCGATCGCCGAACCCGCGCCGGCCTCCAGTGCCGTCAGCGCCCGCCGGGCATCGCCGCCCGCGATCCGCAGCAGGTGCGCCTCGGCGTCCGCCGGGAGGGAGACGGCGCCGCCGAGGCCGCGCTCCTCGGTCAGCGCCCGCCGCATCAGCGCGCTGAGGTCCTCGTCGGTCAGCGGTTCCAGGGTGAGCAGCAGCGACCGCGACAGCAGCGGGGAGATGATCGAGAAGTACGGGTTCTCCGTGGTCGCGGCGATCAGCGTCACCCAGCGGTTCTCGACGGCGGGGAGCAGCGAGTCCTGCTGCGCCTTGCTGAAGCGGTGGATCTCGTCGAGGAAGAGGACCGTGTCCTTCCCGTATCCGCCGGCCGCCCGCTTGGCGCCCTCGATGACGGCGCGTACTTCCTTCACGCCCGCCGTGATCGCGGACAGCTCCACGAACCGCTTCTGCGTCGCCTGGCTCACCACGTACGCGAGGGTGGTCTTGCCGATGCCCGGCGGGCCCCACAGGATCACCGACGAGGCTCCGGCCGGGCCGCCCGCGGCGTCCCCGACCAGCCGCCGCAGGGGCGAGCCGGGCTTCAGCAGGTGCTGCTGGCCGACGACCTCGTCCAGGGTGCGGGGGCGCATCCGCACGGCGAGCGGGGAGCTCGCCGGGTCCTTCTCCTGGCGGTCTTCGGCAGCGGCGGTGAACAGGTCTGGTTCCACACGGGAAGCCTATGCGAGTCCACCGACAGCGGGCCGCGGGCCCGGATCGCCCGCGGCCGGTCCCCATGGCGGCTCAGGAGGTCCAGAAGTCCCACCAGCGGGTCAGGATCAGCATGCCGATGATCCCGACGTGCAGCACGGGCAGCACCCACGTGAACTCGTCCAGGAAGGAGCGCAGCCAGCCGGGGGCGGGCAGCAGGCCCTGCCGCACGTTGTGGGCGGTGACGTACCAGAACATGAAGATCGTGGCGACCCACGCCAGGCAGCACCACAGGCACAGCGAGTTGATGTTGTACAGCGACTGGTACATCAGCCAGGTGCAGAAGCCGACGCCGAACAGCGTCCCGGCGTTGAAGGTCAGCCAGTACCAGGGCCGGAACCGGGCCCCGGCCAGCACGCTCATGCCGACGCAGATCACGATGCCGTAGGCGACCAGACCCAGCATCGGGTTCGGGAAGCCGAACACGGACGCCTGCTCGCTCTTCATGATGTTGCCGCAGGAGACGATCGGGTTCAGGCTGCAGCCCGGCGTGAAGTTCGGGTCTTCGAGCAGCTTGAACTTGTCGATCGTGATCACCCAGGCCGCGAGCAGTCCCGCGGCGCCCGTGATCACCAGCAGCAGCGCCAGCGCCCGGCTCGCACCGACCGTCCGCGGAGCGGTGTCTGCGTCCGTACTTCGTGTCGTCATACCGCCCGCTCCACATCTGCAAGGTCAACAAGCACCGGCCATTGTGCCGTACGGACCTGTGTGTCCACCGTTCGATGGACATAAGGACGACCGCACGGGGGGACCGGTAGGGCGGGTTCCGCCACACCATTTGGGACATGACACAGAACGCGGTGGAGGTACGGGGGCTTCGCAAGCAGTACGGCGAGGTCACCGCAGTGGACGGACTGGACCTGACGATCCGGCAGGGAGAGGTCTTCGGACTCCTGGGGCCCAACGGAGCCGGCAAGAGCACCACGGTGGAGATCCTGCAGGGCCACCGGGAACGGGACGGCGGCGAGGTCAGCGTGCTCGGCGCGGACCCGGCCACGGGCGGGCGGGCCTGGCGCTCGCGCGTCGGGATCGTCTGGCAGGACGAGTCGGCGCCCGCGGAACTGACGGTACGGGAGACGGTCGAGCACTTCGCCCGTTATTACCCGGCCCCGCGCGACCCGGCCGAGGTCATCGCCCTGGTCGGACTGGAGCAGAAGCGGGACCAGCGCGTGAAGGGCCTCTCCGGCGGCCAGCGGCGCCGGCTCGACGTGGCGCTCGGCGTCATCGGCGACCCCGAACTGCTGCTCCTCGACGAGCCGACGACCGGCTTCGACCCGGCGGCGCGCCGCCAGTTCTGGGACCTGATCCGGCTGCTCGCCGGCGAGGGCACCACCATCGTGCTCACCACGCACTACCTGGAGGAGGCCGAGGCCCTCGCCGACCGGCTCGCGGTCATCGCGAGCGGCAGGGTCGTCGCCGAGGGCGAACCGGCCGAGCTGCGCACCCGGTTCGGCACCGGCGCCACCGTCGAGTGGACCGGGGCCGACGGCACCCCGCAGAGCATCGCCACCGAGACCCCCACCCGTACCGTCGCCGAGCTCATGGCCCGATTCGAGGGCGAGATCCCCGGGCTGCGGATCGGCCGCCCCACCCTGGAGGACGTGTACCTGCGCCTCACGGGTCAGCTCGTACCCACGCCCACACTGCAGCCGGAGGACGCACGATGAGCACGACGGCCACCACCGCCACCGCCGGCCGGACCGCCGCTGCCGCGAAGGCACTGCCCGGCGCCTGGACCCTGGGACTGAGCCGCGGGGCGCTGGAGATCAAGCAGTTCGTCCGCCAGCGCGATGCGATGATCTTCACCTTCGCCTTCCCGATCGTCTTCCTCGCCCTCTTCGCCTCGATCTTCAGCGACAGCGTGGAGAACACCGGGGTCACCGCCTCCCAGCTGTACGCGGCGGGCATGGTCGCCGCGGGCATCATGTCCACCAGCTTCCAGTCGCTCGGGATCTCGATCGCCGTCGAACGCGACGAGAAGGTGCTGCGCCGGCTGCGCGGGACCCCGATGCCGCCGGCCGCGTACTTCCTCGGCAAGGTCTGGATGGTCCTGGCCACCGGCGTCGCCGAGACCGCGATCCTGCTGCTCGTCGGCTCCACCCTGTTCGACCTCGGCCTGCCGGCCTCGGCGTCCAAGTGGTTCACCTTCGGCTGGATCTTCGCCCTCGGGCTGACCGGCTGCGCCCTGCTCGGCATCGCGATCAGCAGCCTGCCCAAGTCCGGGAAGAGCGCCAGCTCGGTGGTCGTCCTGCCCTTCCTGATCCTCCAGTTCATCTCCGGCGTCTTCATCCCGGTGAACGCGATCCCGGACTGGCTGCTGAACATCGGGGCGCTGTTCCCGCTCAAGTGGATGTGCCAGGGGCTGCGCGGGGTGTTCCTGCCGGAGTCCGCCTCCGTCCTGGAACAGGCCGGAAGCTGGGAGTACGGGAAGGTCGCCCTGGTCCTGGGGGGCTGGGTCGTCGGAGGATTGGTCCTGTGTCTGCTGACCTTCAAGTGGAAGAACCGCCGCGACGGCTGAACGGTTTCACCAGGACGGCCGGAGCGCGCGAGACCCATGTCTGGGACAGGGCGTTCGGGCCGTGGGACCTCTACTTCGGCGTCGTGTGGACCGCGACGGTCGCCTTCGTCCTGGGCGCGGACTTCCCGCCGCTGTCGTACCGGCTTCCCGCCGCCGCCCTGCTCACGCTGCTGATCCCCTGGTACGTGTGGGCCGGCCGGCCCCTGCTCGTGAAGGACCCCGGCTCCGAACCCGCGCTGTCCCTGCGCTACCTGGGCGTGCTGCTGGCCCTGTTCCTGCCCGCCGCGTTCCTGGTGGGCGAGACCCGGCTGATCACGTTCGCGCTCGCCCCGCACTGCTTCATGCTGCTGCCGCTGCGCCGGGCGGTCGGCGCGATGGCGGTGGTGTCGCTGCTGCCGGTGGCCGGCTGGGCCCTGCTGTGGCGGCCGGAGGGCCACGTCGTCTTCGTGAACGCGGTCGGCTCGTTCGTCACCTTCGCCTTCTCCTCCTTCTTCGGCGCCTGGATCATCCGGATCATCGAGCAGAGCCAGGAGCGTGCCTCGCTGATCGCCGAACTCGACGCCAGCCGGGAGGAGGTGGCCCGGCTCTCCGCCGCACAGGGCGCCCACGCCGAAAGGGAACGCATGTCCCGCGAGATCCACGACACCCTCGCCCAGGGCTTCACGAGCCTGCTGATGCTGGTCCAGGCCGTGCAGTCCGAACTGGACACGGATCCCGCGCAGGCCCACCGGCACCTGGAGCTGATGGCAGCCACCGCCCGGCAGAACCTGGCCGAGGCCCGGGCTCTGGTGGCCGGCGGCGCCCCCGCCGACCTCGACGCCGGCTCCCTGCCGGACGCGGTACGCCGCCTCGCGGCCCGCCGGCACCCGCCGGCGGCGGTGTCGGTGAGCGGGGAGGTCCGGCCGCTGGCCGCGGCGCTGGAGGTGGTGGCCCTGCGGTCCTGCCAGGAAGCGCTGTCGAACGCCGCGAAGCACGCCGGGCCCGGGGCGCGCTGTGCGGTGTCCCTGGCCTACGGTGGCGGCGAACTGACCGTCACGGTCCGGGACACCGGGCGGGGCTTCGACCCGTCGGCCCCCGCGTCCGGCTACGGACTGCGGGGACTGCGCGCCCGCGCGGCGGAGGTCGGCGGCACTGCGGCCGTCGACAGCACCGCGGGGGCCGGCAACGGCGCCGCGGGGGCCGGCGCCGCCACCGGCACCACCGTCACCGTGACCCTCCCGATCCGCTGAGGAGCCGTACGACATGATCCGCATCCTGCTGGCCGACGACCACCCGGTGGTACGGGAGGGCCTGCGCGGCATGCTCAGTGCGGAGCCCGACCTGGAGGTCGTCGCCGAGGCCTCGAACGGCCCGCAGGCCGAGGCGCTGGCCGCGGAGCTGGTCCCCGGCGGCCTGGACCTGATCCTGATGGACCTGCGGATGCCGGGCGGCGACGGCGTCGAGTCCATCGCACGGATCAGCGCGGCCGGACTGCCGGTGCGGGTGGTGGTCCTGACGACCTACGAGAACGACCGGGACATCCTGCGGGCGGTGGAGGCCGGGGCCGCGGGCTACCTGCTGAAGGACATGGCCCGGGCGGAACTGGCCGAGGCCGTCCGCGCGGCGGTGCGCGGCGAGACGGTCCTGGCCCCGTCGGTGGCGGGCCGTCTGGTCGACCGGCTGCGCACCCGCCCGGAGCGTCCGCGCCTGTCGGACCGGGAGGTCGCGGTCCTGCGGCTCGTATCCGAGGGGGCGACGAACGCGGAGATCGGCCGCCGCCTGTTCGTGGCGGAGTCGACGGTCAAGACGCACCTGCTGCGCATCTTCGGAAAGCTGGAGGTCACCGACCGCACGGCGGCGGTGACCACGGCCATGCGGCACGACCTGCTCTGACGCCGGTGGGGCCGGAGTGCGCCGAGCGCCTCCGGCCCCACCGGGAACATCGGTCGCCGCCCGTCAGGCCAGCTTGGCCCGCAGGACCTCGACCACGTCCGCCACGGCGACCGGGCCCTGCTCCCCGGACTCCATGTCCTTCAGCTGGACCACGCCCTCGGCGAGGTCGCGGTCGCCCGCGACGATCGCGAAGCGGGCGCCGGAACGGTTGGCGTCCTTCATGGCGCCCTTGAGGCCCTTGCCGCCGTAGGAGATGTCCGCCGCGACACCCGCCTGCCGCAGTTCGGTCACCAGACCGAACAGCACCGGCTTGGCCTCGCCCAGCGCCACCGCGAACACGGACGTCGTCGGCGGGATGTCCAGCTCGACGCCCTCCGCCTCCAGCGCCAGCACCGTACGGTCCACGCCCAGCGCCCAGCCCACCGAGGGCAGCGCCGGCCCGCCGATCATCTCGGACAGGCCGTCGTAGCGGCCGCCGCCGCCGACCGCGGACTGCGAGCCCAGGCCGTCGTGGACGAACTCGAACGTCGTCCGCGTGTAGTAGTCCAGGCCGCGCACGAGCTTCTCGTCGTCCTCGAAGGCGACTCCGGCCGCCGTGATCAGCGCCCGCACCTCCTCGTGGTACGCCTTGCACGCGTCGCACAGGTAGTCCCGCAGCATCGGCGCGCCGACGAGCTGCTTCTGCACCTCGGCCCGCTTGTCGTCGAGGACGCGCAGCGGGTTGATCTCGGCCCGGCGGACGGTCTCCTCGTCCAGGTCCAGCCCGCGCAGGAAACCCTGGAGCGCCTCCCGGTACACCGGGCGGCACTCCTTGTCGCCGAGCGAGTTGAGCAGGATCCGGAAGTTGCGCAGGCCCAGCGAGCGGTACGCCTGGTCGGCCAGGATGATCAGCTCGGCGTCCAGCGCCGGGTCCTCGGCCCCGATCGCCTCTGCGCCGACCTGCGAGAAGTGCCTGTAGCGGCCCTTCTGCGGGCGCTCGTAGCGGTAGTACGAACCCGAGTACCAGAGCTTCACCGGCAGGCCGCCGGCCTTGTGCAGGTTCGCCTCCAGCGCCGCGCGCAGCACGGACGCGGTGCCCTCGGGACGGAGCGCGAGGTTGGCCCCGCCCTTCGTCGTGAGGGTGTACATCTCCTTGGTCACGATGTCGGTGGACTCGCCGACACCGCGGGCGAACAGGTCGACGTCCTCGAAGCCGGGCGTCTCGACGTACCCGTAGCCGGACAGCCGCAGGGGGCCGGAGATCGCGTCCCGGACGGCCAGGTACTTCGCCGAGTACGGCGGGATGAGGTCGTACGTGCCCTTGGGGGCCTTGAAGGTGCTCACGAAACTCTCGTCACATTCCTCGTCGTGGAGACGTGAAGCCGTCTCCGAGGCCGGCGGCCACCTGCCGCAGGTACGGGTTGGTGGCGCGCTCACGGCCAATGGTCGTGTGCTCGTTGTGACCGGGCAGCACCACGGTCGCGTCGTCGAGCGGCAGGCACACGCGGGCCAGCGACTCGAGCATGTCGGCGTGGCTGCCGCCCGGGAAGTCGGTACGGCCGATGGAGCCGGCGAAGAGCAGGTCGCCCGAGAACAGCAGCGGGGGGACGTCCCCCGCCTCGGGCATCCCGAAGGTCACCGACCCCCTGGTATGCCCGGGCGCGTGCGACACGGTGAGCTCCATGCCGGCCAGCGCCAGCTTCGTCCCGTCGGTGAGCTCCTTGACGTCGGAAGGCTCCCCGACGGTGAGCTCGCCCATCAGCTGCGCGCCCAGGGAGCGGCCCAGCGCCTTCTCCGGATCGCTCATCATGAAGCGGTCCTCGGGGTGGATCCAGGCGGGGACGTCGTGGGCTCCGCACACCGGGACCACCGAGGCCACGTGGTCGATGTGGCCGTGGGTGAGGACGACGGCGACGGGCTTCAGTCGATGCTTCTTCAGCGTCTCCTCGACGCCCCGGGTGGCCTGGTGGCCCGGGTCGATGATGACGCACTCCTCACCGGCGGCGGGGGCGACCACGTAACAGTTGGTCCCCCAGGCCCCGGCGGGGAACCCGGCAATCAGCACGTTCGTCCTCAATCGTCGTCCGGCGGGAGCTTCGGCAGCGGCCGTGTGTCGGAATGCTGCTGCTCAGAGCCTACCGGCGCCGCTCGTTACACAGCGAACCCATATACGGTACGGCCTAACCGAGACCGGACAGCGGTGCCAGACACGTACAAGGAGACGACCCGGTGGTCACGAGCGATCAGCGGCGGCGACAGCTCGCCAGGGAGAAGTACGAGCGCCAGCAGAAGCGCCGGGCCGAGGCCCGACGCAAGGCGCGGCAGCGTGCGGCGGTGATCGGGGCCGCGGTGGCCGTGGTGGTCGCGACGCTGGTGGGCCTCGTCGTCGGCGGCGTGTTCGACAAGGACAAGAAGGACCGGGCGGCGGACCCGGCGGCGAACCCGTCGGCGGCGCCCTCGCCGAAGCAGTCGCCCGCGCCGGCGATGGCGATCGACAAGAACGCGAAGTACACGTTCGACCTGAAGACCAGCGCGGGCGAGATCAAGTTCGAGATGGACGCGGCGAAGACGCCGGAGACCGTCAACTCGTTCAAGTCGCTGGCGGACAAGGGCTTCTTCGACAACACCAAGTGCCACCGGCTGACCACGTCGGGGATCTTCGTACTGCAGTGCGGTGACCCGGAGGGCACGGGCATGGGCGGCCCCGGCTACACCATCGCGGACGAGAACCTCGACTCGCTGGGCAAGCCGAACGAGCAGGGCCAGGTGATCTACCCGGCGGGCACGGTGGCGATGGCCAACACCGGCCAGCCGCACAGCGGAGGCAGCCAGTTCTTCCTGGTCTACAAGGACAGCCCGCTGGCCCCGTCGTACACGCCGTTCGGCAAGATCGACGCGGCGGGTCTGAAGGCGCTCGAGGAAGTGGCCAAGGCCGGTACGGCCGATGGCGGCCAGGACGGGGCCCCGAAGACCCCGGTGACCGTCCAGAAGGGCGCCGTCACCCGGAACTGACGGGTTCCGGCGGCCTCGGGCCCGGCCGGCGTCCTGCCCGTACGGCGATATTCCGTCGTGCGGGATGCGGACAGCCGGCCCGGCGGTCGCCTATGTTGGCGTTGTGCAGGGCGGGCGCTGCCCGCCCCAGGAAACTGTGGACGATGCCCAGGGGGTGAACCCCTCGCAGGCATCAGGTGGAGGAGGCGCTGTGAGCAGCGACCCGTGGGGCCGCGTCGACGAGACGGGCACCGTGTACGTGCGTACTGCCGAGGGCGAAAAGGTCGTCGGCTCGTGGCAGGCGGGCACCCCTGAGGAGGCCCTGGCCTACTTCGAGCGCAAGTACGAGGGCCTGGTGGTCGAGATCGGCCTCCTCGAACGACGGGTGCGGACCACCGATCTGTCCGCCAAGGACGCGCAGACGGCCATCGACCACCTGCGCACGCAGGTGGAGGAGCACCACGCCGTGGGCGACCTCGACGCCCTGCGCGTCCGGCTGGACAAGCTGGTCGCGACCGTGGACTCGCGGCGCGAGGAGCGCAAGGTCCAGAAGGCCAAGCAGACGGACGAGGCCCGTGCGGCCAAGGACGCGCTGGTGGCCGAGGCCGAGCAGCTGGCGCAGAGCGACCAGTGGCGCAGTGCGGGCGAGCGGCTGCGTGCCCTGGTGGACACGTGGAAGGGTCTGCCGCGGCTGGACCGCAAGTCGGACGACGAGCTGTGGCACCGCTTCTCGCACGCCCGGTCCGCCTTCTCCAAGCGCCGCAAGGCGCACTTCGCCTCACTCGACGCGCAGCGCGAGGACGCCCGCAAGGTCAAGGAGAGGCTGGTCGCGGAGGCCGAGTCGCTGTCGAAGTCGACCGACTGGGGTCCGACGGCCGCCCGCTACCGCGAGCTGATGGCGGACTGGAAGGCGGCGGGCCGGGCGCAGCGCGAGGCCGAGGACGATCTGTGGAACCGCTTCCGCGGTGCGCAGGACGTGTTCTTCGCGGCGCGTGGCGAGGTGTTCGCGGAGCGCGACGCCGAGCAGGTCGAGAACCTGAAGCTGAAGGAGGAGCTGGCCGAGGAGGCCGAGAAGCTCGTCCCGGTGACGGACCTGAAGGCGGCCCGGGCCGCGTTCCGCTCGATCAACGAGCGCTGGGAGGCCATCGGCCACGTACCGCGCGACGCCCGGCCGAAGGTCGAGGGCCGGATGCACGCGGTGGAGCGGGCGATCCAGGAGGCCGAGGAGGGCGAGTGGCGTCGTACGAACCCGGAGGCGCGGGCGCGTGCGGCCGGCCTGACGGGTCAGCTCCAGGCGGCGGTGGACAAGCTGCGTGAGCAGATCGACGCGGCCCGTGCTGCGGGCAACAACGCGAAGGCCGACAAGCTGGCCCGCGAGCTGGAGGGCCGCCAGGCCCTGCTCGACCAGGCGCTGAAGGGCCTGGAGGAGTTCGGCGGCTGATGACCGCCGGTTGACGGACGAGGGCCCCGGTACGGCATTCCGTACCGGGGCCCTCGTGCGTGCGCCGCGCGCTCGGCTAGGGCCGGCGGGCGGAGGTGACGCGGTAGACGTCGTAGACGCCCTCGACGCCCCGTACGGCCTTCAGGACGTGTCCCAGGTGCTTGGGGTCGCCCATCTCGAAGGTGAAGCGGGAGGTGGCCACGCGGTCGCGGGAGGTCTGGACGGCCGCGGAGAGGATGTTCACGTGCTGGTCCGACAGGACCCGGGTGACGTCCGACAGCAGCCGGGACCGGTCCAGCGCCTCGACCTGGATGGCGACCAGGAAGACCGAGGACTGGGTCGGCGCCCATTCGACTTCCAGCATCCGCTCGGGCTGCTGGGAGAGGGAGTCCACGTTGACGCAGTCGGCGCGGTGAACCGATACGCCGCTGCCGCGGGTGACGAAGCCGATGATCGGGTCGCCGGGGACCGGGGTGCAGCAGCGGGCCAGCTTGACCCAGACGTCCTCGACGCCCTTGACGACGACTCCGGGGTCGGCGTTGCCGCGCCGCTTGCCGCGGGCGCGGGACGGCGGGACGCTCTCCTCGATGTCCTCGTTGGCGGCCTCCTCGCCGCCGAGGGCCTGCACCAGCTTCTGCACGACGCCCTGCGCGGCCACGTGGCCCTCGCCGATCGCCGCGTAGAGGGAGGAGATGTCGGGGTAGCGCATCTCGTGCGCGAGCGTGACGAGCGAGTCGCCGGTGAGGATGCGCTGGATCGGCAGGTTCTGCTTGCGCATGGCCCGCGCGATGGCGTCCTTGCCGTGCTCGATGGCCTCCTCGCGGCGCTCCTTGGAGAACCAGGCGCGGATCTTGTTGCGGGCGCGGGGGGACTTGACGAAGCCGAGCCAGTCACGGGAGGGGCCGGCGCCTTCGGCCTTGGACGTGAAGACCTCGACCAGGTCGCCGTTGTCCAGCGTCGATTCGAGCGGGACGAGACGGCCGTTGACGCGTGCGCCTATGGTCCGGTGGCCGACCTCGGTGTGGACGGCGTACGCGAAGTCCACGGGGGTGGCACCGGCGGGCAGCGCGATGACGTCGCCCTTGGGCGTGAAGACGAAGACCTCGTTGCGGGAGAGGTCGAAGCGCAGCGAGTCGAGGAACTCGCCCGGGTCCTCGGTCTCCTTCTGCCAGTCCAGCAGCTGGCGCAGCCAGGCCATGTCGTTGACGGTGTCCTGGCCGGCACTGCCCTTGGCGGCCTGCGGGACGTCGGTGCGGACCTTGGAGGTCCCGGCGACGGTCTGCTGCTTGTACTTCCAGTGCGCGGCGATGCCGTACTCGGCACGGCGGTGCATGTCGAAGGTGCGGATCTGGAGTTCGACGGGCTTGCCGCTGGGTCCGATGACCGTCGTGTGGAGCGACTGGTACATGTTGAACTTGGGCATCGCGATGTAGTCCTTGAACCGGCCGGGGACCGGGTTCCAGCGCGCGTGCACCGTGCCGAGCGCCGCGTAGCAGTCGCGGACGGTGTCGACGAGGACGCGGATGCCCACCAGGTCGTAGATCTCCGCGAAGTCACGGCCGCGGACGATCATCTTCTGGTAGACGCTGTAGTAGTGCTTGGGGCGGCCGGTGACGGTGGCCTTGATGCGGGCGGCGCGGAGGTCGGTCTGCACCTCGTCGGTGACGATGGTGAGGTACTCGTCGCGCTTGGGTGCCCGCTCGGCGACGAGGCGGACGATCTCGTCGTACATCTTCGGGTAGAGGATGGCGAAGGCGAGGTCTTCGAGCTCCCACTTGATCGTGTTCATGCCCAGCCGGTGCGCCAGCGGGGCGTAGATCTCCAGGGTCTCGCGGGCCTTCTTCTCCTGCTTCTCCCGCTTGAGGTAGCGCATGGTGCGCATGTTGTGCAGGCGGTCGGCGAGCTTGATGACGAGGACGCGCGGGTCCTTGGCCATCGCCACGACCATCTTGCGGACGGTCTCGGCCTGCGCGGCCTCGCCGAACTTGACCCGGTCGAGCTTGGTGACGCCGTCGACGAGCAGTGCGACGGCGTCGCCGAAGTCGCGGCGCAGGTCCTCCAGCCCGTACTCGGTGTCCTCGACCGTGTCGTGCAGCAGTCCCGCCATCAGGGTGGCCGGGTCCATGCCGAGCTCGGCGAGGATGGTGGTCACCGCGAGCGGGTGGGTGATGTACGGGTCGCCGCTCTTGCGCTTCTGGCCGCGGTGCCAGCGCTCGGCGACCTGGTACGCCTGCTCGATCTGGCGCAGCGTCGCCGTCTCGATCTTCGGGTCGTTGCTGCGGACTATCCGGAGCAGGGGTTCCAGGACCGGGTTGTACGGGTTGGAACGCTGGACACCGAGGCGGGCGAGCCGGGCGCGCACGCGGTTGGAGGACCCCGCCGACTTCCCGGGCGCCGGCTTGCCGGGCGCGGGCTTCGCGGGCGCGGGCTTGGCGGGCGGAGCCGGCGGGGGCGTGGCGGAGGCCGCTGCGGCCCGCTCGGCCTGCGGGTCGGGCTGCGCGGCGGAGATTGGCTGGACCTCGTCTGGCAAGAGCGCTCCTCTGGGGGTCCCTCCGGGACGGAGTCCGGGGGAGGATCCGGTGCCCCGGTCAGGTCCGGACATCCCATGGTAGCGAGGGTTGCGTCGGCCCGTTCCCCGCGCCCACCACACGGACGGGGCGGTCGTTCCCGCACATGCGAAGCGGCGGCCGCCCGGGGATCCCGGACGGCCGCCGCTTCGTGAAGGGCGTCGTCAGACGACGATGAGTGCCTCCAGCGGGGCGCCCGCAAGGGCGCCGGCCAGCCGTTCGCGGCCCGGCAGGAACGACAGCTCCATCAGCACCGCCACGCCGGCGACCTCCGCACCGGCGCGCCGGATCAGCGAAAGCGAGGCATCGGCGGTGCCGCCGGTGGCCAGGACGTCGTCGATGACCATGACCCGGTCACCGGGCGCCAGGTCCTCGGCGTGGACCTCGATCTCCGCGGTGCCGTACTCCAGCTCGTACGACTGCGCGAGCGTGGCACCCGGCAGCTTTCCGGCCTTGCGCACGGGCACGAAGCCGATGCCGGCCTGGACCGCCACCGGCGCCGCGAGGATGAACCCGCGCGCCTCCAGCCCGACGATCTTCGTCGCGCCGTACTGCCCGGCCAGCTCCACCAGCGTGTCCGTCAGGGCCCCGAAGGCCTTCGGGTCGGCCAGCAGCGGGGTGATGTCCTTGAACATCACGCCCGGCATCGGGTAGTCCGGTACGTCCTTGATCCGGCTGAGCAGCAGCTCACGCACCTCGGGGGACAGCGGGCTCACCGGCGCCGTCCCGCCCGGCCCTGGGCCACGACCTGCGGGGTGGACTCGGCCTCGTGGCCCTCGTCCTCCGGGGACTCGCCCTTCGCCGCGGCGGCCGCGCGCTTGGCGAGCACCCGCTTCTTCAGGGCCTTCATCGCCGGCTCGCGCTCCTTGAGGTCCACGACCAGCGGGGTCGCGATGAAGATCGAGGAGTACGCACCGGCCGCGAGGCCGACGAACAGCGACAGCGAGATGTCGTTCAGCATGCCGGCGTCCAGGAGGCCGCCGCCGATGAAGAGCAGGGCCCCGACCGGGAGCAGCGCCACGACGGTGGTGTTGATCGAGCGGACCAGGGTGCCGTTGATGCTGCGGTTGGCGATCTCGCTGAACGTGTACCGGGTCTGCTTGGTGATGTCCTTCGAGCCCTCCTTCAGACCGTCGAAGACGACGACGGTGTCGTAGAGGGAGTAACCGAGGATCGTCAGCAGACCGATCACGGTGCCCGGCGTGACCTCGAAGCCGACCAGCGCGTACACGCCGACGGTGATCGTGAGGTCGTGGATCAGGGCGATCAGCGCGGCGACCGCCATCCGCCACTCGAAGGCGATGGCGAGGTAGATCACCACGAGGATCATGAAGATGCCGAGGCCGGTCCAGGCCTTGTTCGCGATCTGGTCGCCCCAGCTGGGGCCGACCAGGTCCGCGTTGATGTCGGCCTCGTTGACCTTGAGGTCGGTGGCGAGCTGCTTCTTGACGCCCGCCGCGTCGCCCGTGTCCAGACCCGAGATCTGGATGCGCAGGCCGCCGGTGCCGAGCTCCTGGACGGTCGCGTCGTGGCCCGAGGCCTTCTCCGCGCCCGCGGTCGCCGTGGCGACGGAGACGGCCGTCTTCGGGGTGGTGAAGACGGCACCGCCCTTGAACTCGATGCCCATGTTGAGGCCCTGGACGGCCAGCGCCACGATCGCCGTGATGGTGATCAGGATGGAAACGCCGTACCAGATGAAGCGCTTGCCGATGAAGTCGTAGCCGACCTCACCGCGGTACAGCTTGGCGCCGAGATCTCCCAGCTTCGACATCTCTCACGCCTCCTTTACGTCGACGGGAGCGGTGACGGAGCCGGTGCCGGTGCGGCGCGACCGGCGCAGCGGCGGCTTGGCGCCGAGCCGCTTCGGGTCCAGCCCGGACCAGGGGTGACCGCTGGAGAAGAACGTCGTGCGGGCCATCAGCGTCATGATCGGCTTGGTGAACAGGAACACCACGACCACGTCGAGCAGGGTCGTCAGACCCAGGGTGAAGGCGAAGCCCTGCACCTTGCCGACGGTGACGATGAAGAGCACCGCGGCGGCCAGGAACGACACGAAGTCCGACACCAGGATGGTGCGCCGGGCGCGCGGCCAGGCCCGCTCCACGGCGGGGCGCAGGGTGCGGCCCTCGCGGATCTCGTCGCGGATGCGCTCGAAGTACACGATGAACGAGTCCGCCGTGATGCCGATCGCGACGATCGCACCGCAGACGGCGGGCAGGTTCAGTGCGAAGCCGATGCCCTTTCCGAGCAGCGCCATGATCGTGTACGTGAGGATCGCGGACACCAGGAGGCTGACGATGGCGATGAAGGCCAGGCCCCGGTAGTACACGAGCAGGTAGATCACCACGAGGATGAGGCCGATGGCGCCGGCGATCAGGCCGGCCTTGAGCTGCTCGCCGCCGAGCGCGGCGGTGACGGTGGTGACGCTGTCCTCGCTGAAGGAGAGCGGCAGGGCGCCGTACGAGAGCATGTTGCCCAGGTCCTGCGCGGACTGCTGGTTGAAGCCGCCGGAGATCTCGGCGTTGCCGCCGGTCAGCGCCTGGCTGACGGAGGGGTCGGAGACGACCTCGCCGTCGAGCACGATCGCGAACTGGTTCTGCGGCATCTGCTTGGTGGCGAGCTCACCGGTGATCTTGGCGAACTTGTCGGCGCCCTTGTCGGTGAACTGCATCGTGACGATCCACTGGCCGCGCCGGGAGTCGATGACACCCTTGGCGTCCTTGACGTCCGTACCGGCGACACCGGCGGGACCGAGGATCCACTTGCCCCAGGTGTCGCCGCGCTTGCCACAGGCCAGCGTCGGGTCCTCGGGCTTGGCGCCCTTGCCCGCCGCGGCGCGCTGCGCCTCGTTGGTGCAGTCCAGGGCGGCGAACTTCGCCTGGAGGTCGGCGGCGGCCGCCTCGACGCCCGACGGGGTCGGGCTCGGGGCCGGAGCCTTGTCGTCTGCCTTCTTCGACTCGCTCGCCGAGGGCGAGGGAGAGGCGGTGGCACCAGGGGCCTTGAGGGCCTCGCTGAGCACACGGCCCTGGGAAGTGGCGCTGGACGACGGGGTGGCCTGGGCGCTGGGCTTGGCGGCGCCTTCGGCCTTCGGGGCGCCGGAGCTGCTCGCGGAGGGGCTCGGCGTGGCCGCGGGGGCCGCCGGGGCGCCGTCGGCGAAGGCCAGGACCGGGCGGAAGTACAGCTGGGCGGTGGTACCGACCTGCTCGCGGGCCTGCTTCTCGTTCGTCCCCTTGGGGATGTTCACGATGATGTGGTCGCGGCCCTGCGTCTGGACCTCGGCCTCCGACACGCCGAGACCGTTGACGCGGCGCTCGATGATGCCGACCGCCGTGTTCATGTTGGTCTCGTTGATCGCGTCCGGCTTGCCGGGCTCGCTCTTGGCCTTGAGCGTGATGCTCGTACCGCCCGCGAGGTCGATGCCGAGGCGGGGAGTCGTCTGCTTCGTGAGGAACATCCCCGCGGTGAGCGCCACCATTGCGATCAGGATGATCGCCAGGGCGCGCCCCGGCCTCCCCTGAGCCCCCGTGGGCCGTCGGCCCTTCTTCGGTGCTGCCACCTTGTCGTATCTCCCTGTCCAACCGCCCTGCGCCGGGTCAGCGCGCGGACGGCCACGAAATGTGTGGTGGGGACCCCTGCCCCCCGCAGAAGTGTCACTGACGGGGACCGCGGCGGCCGCCGGTCGGACGTCTGCCCGGTCCCCGGCCGCGCGCTACTTCGCGCCGGCCTCGCCGTCGCCCTTGCCGTCCTTGGGCTCCGCCTCGTCCGCGTCGTCGGCCTTGGCCTCGGTCGCCTTCGGCTCGTCGGCCTTGGGCTCGTCCTTCTTGCCCAGGTCGAGCTTCGGGGCGTCGGCCTCGTCACCCTTGTCCAGGGTGAGCGAGGAGGCGTCGTCCGGGACGACCGGCGTGTCGATCGTCAGATCATCACCGGCGCCGTGGACGATTCGGTTGTACTCCGCGTCTTCCAGGACGGCACCGATGGAGTTCTTCGCGTAGATCGCGTGGACACCGGGGGCCACCTCGAGGGTGACGGTGTCCTCGCCGATCTCCTTCACCGTGGCGTACATGCCGCCGATGGTGCGGACACCGGTACCGGGCGTCATGTGGTCACGCATCTGCGCGGCCGCCTGCTGCTTCTTCTTCGCGGAACGGGTCATCAGGAACATCGCCCCGATGAGCACGATGAACGGGAGGAGTGTCACGAGATTCACGGGACGGAGATCCTTCGCACGACCGCACGGGAGACGGCCTTTTCTACGGGGGTGGGCATGCCGACCTGAAGGGTCGGCATCGGCGGAGTCTAGGCGAGTCCGCACCGATGGAACAACGCCCAGCATGGCACCGCAGTTCCTGACCGGTCGAACCTCCGCGCCGTCAGGCCCCGAACAAGCCCTGTTGTCCGCTTGATCCACTGCCGGCGTGCTGAGGCGGGACGAGCCCCAGGTGAGCCCATGCGGCGGGGGTCGCGACCCGGCCCCTGGGGGTACGGGCGAGCAGCCCCTCCCGCACCAGGAACGGCTCCGCCACCTCCTCCACGGTCTCCCGCTCCTCGCCGACGGCGACGGCGAGGGTCGACAGCCCGACGGGACCGCCGCCGAACAGCTTGAGCAGGGCTTCGAGCACGGCCCGGTCCAGCCGGTCGAGCCCGCGCGCGTCGACCTCGTACACCTGGAGCGCGGTGCCGGCCACCTCCCGGGTGATCACCCCGTCGGCCCTGACCTGCGCGTAGTCGCGTACGCGGCGCAGCAGCCGGTTGGCGATGCGCGGGGTGCCGCGGGAGCGGCCGGCGATCTCGGCGGCGCCGGCCGTGTCGATCTCCACGTCGAGGAGGCGGGCCGAGCGGTGGATGACGCGTTCCAGCTCCTCGGGGGCGTAGAACTCCATGTGCCCGGTGAAACCGAAGCGGTCGCGCAGCGGCGGCGGCAGCAGGCCGGCCCGGGTCGTCGCCCCGACGAGGGTGAACGGCGGCAGCTCCAGCGGGATGGCCGTGGCCCCGGGCCCCTTGCCGACGATCACGTCGACCCGGAAGTCCTCCATGGCCATGTACAGCATCTCCTCGGCGGGCCGGGACATGCGGTGGATCTCGTCGAGGAAGAGGACCTCGCCCTCCTGGAGGGAGGACAGGATCGCGGCGAGGTCGCCGGCGTGCTGGATCGCGGGGCCGGAGGTGATCCGGATCGGCGCGCCCATCTCGGCGGCGATGATCATGGACAGGGTGGTCTTGCCGAGGCCGGGAGCGCCGGAGAGCAGGACGTGGTCGGCGGTGGCCCCGCGCTGGCGGGCCGCCTTGAGGACGAGGTCCAGCTGCTGGCGGACCTTCTCCTGGCCGACGAACTCGCCGAGGTCCTTGGGCCGCAGGGCCGCTTCGACGGCGGTGTCCTCGCCGTCGGCGGCCGCCGCCACGATCCGGTCGTCGCTCTCGTCATCCCAGTTCACGCTGTCAGTCTGCCTTCTGCGTCGTTGCGGTGGTCGTTCCGGGTCCCCTCCGGAGGCGCCGCCCGGGCCCCGCCCGCCGGCGTGCGCGGCGGCGGGCGCGGCGAGGGCCGCGCGGCGCCCGTACGGCCCG
>LJCW01000382.1 GCA_001298555.1 Actinobacteria bacterium OV450 | reverse complement strand
CGGCGGCGGGGATCGTCGCCGAGGCGATGGTGGCCCTGGTCCTCGCGGACGCGGTCGTGGAGAAGTTCGGCGGCGACTCCGTGGCCGAAACCCGCCGCAACGTCCGCTCGTACCTCGACAACCTGCAGATCCGGTGACGGGCGGACCACTGGTCGTCCTCGTCGGGCCCATGGGCTCCGGCAAGTCCACGGTGGGGGCGCTGCTCGCCGAGCGGCTCGGCGTCCCCTACCGGGACACCGACGCCGACATCGTCGCGGCCCAGGGCCGCGAGATCTCGGACCTCTTCGTCGACGAGGGCGAGCCGTACTTCCGTGAGCTGGAGCGGCAGGCGGTCTCCGCCGCGCTCTCCGAGCACACGGGCGTCCTCGCCCTCGGCGGCGGCGCCGTCCTCGACGCGGGCACCCGGGAGCTGCTGTCCGGGCTGCCCGTCGCCTATCTGTCGATGGACGTCGAGGAAGCCGTCCGGCGCGTCGGCCTGGGCGCCGCGCGCCCGCTGCTCGCCGTCAACCCGCGCCGCCAGTGGCGCGAGCTGATGGAGGCCCGCCGCCCCCTGTACACCGAAGTCGCGCGCGTCGTCGTGGCCACCGACGACCGCACCCCCGAAGAGGTCGCCCAGGCGGTCCTCGACGCTCTGGAGTTGAAGGACGTATGACAGACCAGGTGACGCGGATCCAGGTCGGCGCCAGCGCCGGACACGACGCGTACGACGTGCTGGTCGGCCGGCAGCTGCTCGGCGAACTCGGCACGCTGATCGGCACGAAGGCGCAGCGGGTCGCCGTGATCCACCCCGAGGCGCTGGCCTCGACCGGTGAGGCGCTGCGCGACGACCTGGCCGAGCAGGGCTACGAGGCGATCGCCATCCAGGTGCCCAACGCCGAGGAAGCCAAGACCGCCGAGGTCGCCGCCTACTGCTGGAAGGCCCTCGGCCAGTCCGGCTTCACCCGCACCGACGTCATCGTCGGCGTCGGCGGCGGCGCCACCACCGACCTCGCGGGCTTCGTCGCGGCCACCTGGCTGCGCGGGGTGCGCTGGATCGCCGTACCGACCACCGTCCTCGCCATGGTCGACGCGGCGGTCGGCGGCAAGACCGGCATCAACACCGCCGAGGGCAAGAACCTCGTCGGCTCCTTCCACCCGCCGGCCGGCGTGCTGTGCGACCTGGCGGCGCTGGACTCGCTGCCGGTCAACGACTACGTCAGCGGCCTCGCGGAGATCATCAAGGCCGGATTCATCTCCGACCCGGTGATCCTCGACCTCATCGAGGCGGACCCGGCGGCGGCCCGCACGCCCGACGGCCCGCACACCGCGGAGCTCATCGTGCGCTCGATCCAGGTCAAGGCGGACGTCGTCTCCAGCGACCTGAAGGAATCGGGTCTGCGGGAGATCCTCAACTACGGGCACACCCTCGCCCACGCCATCGAGAAGAACGAACGCTACAAGTGGCGGCACGGCGCAGCCGTGTCGGTCGGCATGGTCTTCGCCGCCGAGCTCGGCCGGCTCGCGGGCCGCCTCGACGACGCGACGGCCGACCGGCACCGGGAGATCCTGGCCGCCGTGGGACTGCCGCTGACCTACCGCGGCGACCAGTGGCCCAAGCTGCTCCAGACCATGCAGGTCGACAAGAAGTCCCGCGGCAACCTGCTGCGCTTCATCGTCCTCGACGGGCTGGGCAAGCCCACCGTCCTGGAGGGCCCCGACCCCGCCCACCTGATCGCCGCGTACGGCGAGGTGTCCGCGTGAGCCGCAAGGTGCTCGTCCTGAACGGACCGAACCTGGGCCGGCTCGGGTCGCGCGAGCCCGACGTGTACGGGGCCACCTCGTACGCCGGGCTCGTCGAGACCTGCCGCACACTGGGCGAGGAACTCGGCTTCGACGTCGAGGTCCGCGAGACCAACGACGAGGGCGAGCTCGTGCGCTGGCTGCACGAGGCGGCGGACGGCAAGACCCCGGTCGTGATCAACCCGGGTGCCTTCACGCACTACTCGTACGCCATGCGGGACGCGGCGGCGCAGCGCACCGCGCCGCTGATCGAGGTGCACATCTCGAACCCGTACGCCCGCGAGGAGTTCCGGCACACCTCGGTCATCGCCTCCGTGGCGACCGGGACCGTGGCGGGCTTCGGCATCGGCTCGTACCGGCTGGCGCTGCGCGCGCTGGCGGACGAAGTCACGCTCTGACGGTGCTGGTGGGAGGCTCCGCCCCCGTGGTCATATAACGTTCTCGCATCAGTGGGTGGAACGAGACGGAGTGGCAGCGGATGCAGCAAGGAGTAGGGGGCGGTAGCGCGGGGTGGGGGCAGCCGGGGCATCATCCGGCCCTGCCCCCGCAGCCGCCCATACCTCCTGCACAGGGGTGGCCGGTTTCGGCGCCGGTACCTCAGGCCGCGCCACCGCAGGCACCGCCGCCCGGCCCCGAGACCACGGGGCACATTCCGCTGCCGCCCGCCGTGTCCGGCACCGGCGGAGCCACACTCGCCGTGCTGCTGATCGGCCCGGCGGGCGCCGGCAAGACCACGGTGGCCCGGCACTGGGCGAGCACCCGGCCCGTGCCGACCGCGCACGTGAGCCTGGACGACGTCCGCGAGTGGGTGTGCTCGGGCTTCGCCGACCCGCAGGCCGGCTGGAACGACCACTCCGAGGCCCAGTACCGCCTGGCCCGCCGCACCTGCGGCTTCGCCGCCCGCAACTTCCTGGCCAACGGGATCTCCTGCATCCTCGACGACGCCGTCTTCCCCGACCGGCCCGTGGTCGGCCTGGGCGGGTGGAAGCGCCACGTCGGCCCCGCCCTGCTGCCCGTCGTCCTCCTGCCCGGCCTGGAGATCGTCCTGGAGCGCAACGCCGCCCGCTCGGGGAACCGGCGCCTCTCGGACGAGGAGGTCGCCCGCATCCACGGCCGGATGGCGGGCTGGTACGGCTCCGGCCTGCCGATCATCGACAACTCCGACCTGGACGTGCAGGCCACCTCCCGGGCCCTGGACGAAGCCCTGGCCCGCACCCTCGGCACCCCCGCCTTCTGAGGTCGTGTCGTCAAAGTCCCGTCCGGCCGGCGGGACCGGTCAGGATCGGAGAAGCGCGGGAAGAGGGGGCGCGACTAGCGTGATCGGCATGGACAGAGGGGCCGCCCGAAGGCGGCTCCCGGCCCCCTCACCCCAGGAGTGACCATGTCTTCCACCCCCGGCATCAAGACCGTTCTGCACCCCGTCTCCGACCTGGCCGCAGCCAAGGACGTCTACACCGCGCTGCTCGGTGTGAAGCCGCAGACCGACGAGCCGTACTACGTCGGCTACGAGGCCGGCGGCCAGAGCATCGGGCTCGTCCCCGGCGGCGCCGCGCAGGGCATGACCTCGCCCGTCGCCTACTGGCACGTCCCGGACATCGAGGCCAAGCTGGCCGAGGTGACCGCCGCGGGCGCCACCGTGAAGGACGCCGCGCACGACGTCGGCGGCGGGCGCCTCGTGGCCACCTTCACCGACCCCGACGGCAACGTCCTCGGGCTTCTCCAGGACAGCTGAGCACCTCTCCCGCGAAGCTGGTCGGATCGACCAGGCCCCGCAACCGACGAACGACGGACGACGGAGACACGATGAGCATGGCCAGGCCCGCGCTGCACGATGCCGACAGCCACGACCTGATCCGCGTGCACGGCGCGCGCGTGAACAACCTCAAGGACGTCAGCATCGAGATCCCGAAGCGCCGCCTGACGGTGTTCACCGGCGTCTCCGGCTCCGGCAAGAGCTCACTGGTGTTCGACACCATCGCCGCCGAGTCGCAACGGCTGATCAACGAGACGTACAGCGCCTTCGTCCAGGGCTTCATGCCGGCCCTGGCCCGGCCCGAAGTCGACGTGCTCGAAGGCCTGACCACCGTGATCACCGTCGACCAGCAGCGGATGGGCGGCGACCCGCGCTCGACCGTCGGCACCGCCACCGACGTCAACGCCATGCTGCGCATCCTCTTCAGCCGCCTCGGCACGCCCCACATCGGCTCGGCCAAGGCGTTCTCCTTCAACGTCGCATCGATCAGCGGCGCCGGCGCGGTCACCGTCCGGCGCGGCGGCGAGGAGGTCAAGGAGCGGCGCAGCTTCAGCATCACCGGCGGCATGTGCCCGCGCTGCGAAGGCCGGGGCGCCGTCACCGACATCGACCTGACCCAGCTCTACGACGACACCAAATCGCTGAACGAGGGCGCGTTCACGATCCCCGGCTACACCGGGGGCGGCTGGAACTCCCGCCTCTACATCGAGTCGGGCTTCTTCGACCCGGACAAGCCGATCTGCAAGTTCACCAAGAGGGAACTGCAGGACCTCCTCCACCGCGAGCCGACCCGCATGAAGATCGCGGGCATCAACATGACGTACGAGGGCCTGATCCCGCGCGTCCAGAAGTCGATGCTCGCCAAGGACACCGAGTCCATGCAGCCGCACATCCGGGCCTTCGTGGAGCGGGCGGTCACCTTCACCACCTGCCCCGACTGCGCGGGCACCCGCCTCAACGAGGGCGCGCGCTCCTCGAAGATCAAGCACAAGAACATCGCCGACCTGTGCGCGATGGAGGTCCGCGACCTGGCCGAATGGATCCGCGGCCTCGACGAGCCCTCGGTGGCGCCGCTGCTCGCGACGCTCCTGGGAACCCTCGACTCGTTCGTGGAGATCGGCCTCGGCTACCTCTCCCTCGACCGGCCGTCGGGCACGCTGTCCGGAGGTGAGGCACAGCGCGTCAAGATGATCCGGCACCTCGGCTCCTCGCTCACCGACGTCACCTACGTCTTCGACGAGCCCACCACCGGCCTGCACCCCCACGACATCCAGCGGATGAACGACCTGCTGCTGCGGCTGCGCGACAAGGGCAACACGGTGCTCGTCGTGGAACACAAGCCGGAGACCATCGCGATCGCCGACCACGTCGTCGACCTCGGCCCCGGCGCCGGCGCGGGCGGCGGCACCGTCTGCTTCGAGGGCACCGTCGAAGGGCTGCGCACCGGCGGCACCATCACCGGCCGGCACTTCGACGACCGGGCCAAGGTCAAGGAGACGGTGCGCAAGCCCACCGGGACGCTGGAGATCCGCGGGGCCACGGCCCACAACCTCCGCAACGTCGACGTCGACATCCCGCTCGGCGTCCTCGCCGTCGTCACGGGCGTCGCGGGTTCCGGCAAGAGCTCCCTCGTGCACGGCTCGATCCCCGGCGGCGCGGGCGTGGTCTCGGTCGACCAGGGAGCGATCAAGGGGTCCCGGCGCAGCAACCCCGCGACGTACACCGGACTGCTCGACCCGATCCGCAAGGCGTTCGCGAAGGCCAACGGCGTCAAGCCGGCGCTGTTCAGCGCCAACTCCGAGGGCGCCTGCCCCACCTGCAACGGCGCCGGCGTCATCTACACCGACCTGGCGATGATGGCCGGGGTCGCCTCCACCTGCGAGGAGTGCGAGGGCAGGCGGTTCGACGCCTCGGTGCTCGACTACCACTTCGGCGGCCGTGACATCAGCGAGGTGCTCGCGATGTCCGTGACCGAGGCCGAGGAGTTCTTCGGCTCGGGCGAAGGACACCTGCCGGCCGCCCACCGCATCGTCGGACGTCTCGCCGACGTCGGCCTCGGTTACCTCACCATCGGCCAGCCGCTCACCACGCTCTCCGGCGGCGAGCGGCAGCGGCTCAAACTGGCGACCCACATGGCCGAGAAGGGCGGCGTCTACGTGCTCGACGAGCCCACGGCCGGACTGCACCTCGCCGACGTCGAGCAGCTGCTCGGCCTCCTCGACCGGCTGGTCGACTCCGGCAAGTCGGTCATCGTCGTCGAACACCACCAGGCGGTCATGGCGCACGCCGACTGGATCATCGACCTGGGGCCCGGCGCGGGCCACGACGGCGGCCGGATCGTCTTCGAGGGCACCCCCGCAGAGCTGGTCGCCGACCGCTCCACGCGCACCGGCGAGCACCTCGCGGCGTACGTCGGCGGCTGACGGGATCCGGGCCCCGGAGCGGGGGCCGGCGGCGTCGACCGCCGTCGCCCCCGCCCACGTACGGGTGTGCTCACCAGGCCGGATGCGCGGTGCGCTCGTAGGCTCGAAGACATGTCAGACGTGTACGCGGCCCGCAGGGGCCTGCTCCGTGACCGCTGTGCCGCCGCCGGGAACGCCGCCGCACTGATCACGCGTCCGGCGAACGTCCGCTACCTCGCCGGGGCGTCCCCGCAGGGCGCCGTCCTGCTCGTCGGACCGGGCGGCGAGGACGTGCTCTTCACCGTCGGCCCGCCCACCGGCGATGCCGGCGAGGGGCGCCTGGACGAACAGCTCAGGCTCTTCGTGCTGGACGGCCCCGGCAGCGACGCCGCCGTGGCGGCCGGGGACATGGCCGGCTCGCTGCGCGCCGAGTCGCTGGCCGTCGAGGAACACCACCTCACCGTCGCCCGCCACCGGGCCCTGGGCTCCGTCGCCCCCCGGACCCGGCTCGCCGACCTGGGGACCGCCGTGGAGCAGCAGCGCCTCGTCAAGGACGAGGAGGAGATCGCCTGCCTGCGGATCGCCGCGGAGATCGCCGACCAGGCGCTCGGCGAGCTGCTGGAATCGATCCTGGTGGGCCGGACCGAACGCCACCTCGCCCTGGAACTGGAGCGCCGCCTCGTCGACCACGGCGCCGACGGGCCGGCCTTCCCGACCTCCGTGGGCACCGGGCCGAACTCCGGCCGCTCCCGGCACCGGCCCTCCGACCGCCGCGTGGAGGAGGGCGACTTCCTCTCCGTCTGCCTCGGCGCCAACTACCGCGGCTACCGGTGTGAGATCGGCCGGACCTTCGTGATCGGCACCAGCCCGGCCGACTGGCAGGTCGAGCTCTACGATCTCGTCTTCGCGGCTCAGCGGGCGGGCCGCGAGGCGCTGCTGCCCGGTGCGGCGTACCGCGAAGTCGACCGTGCCGCGCGCTCCGTACTGGGTTCCGCAGGGCACGGTGAGGCCCTCGCTCCGTCGACCGGACACGGTGTCGGCCTCGAAATCGACGAGGACCCGCAGCTTGCACCTACGGCAATGGGTAAACTGGACGCTTGCGTGCCGGTCACCGTCGAACCGGGGGTTCACCTCCCGGGCCGTGGAGGTGTCCGGATCGATGACACGCTCGTCGTACGCCCCGAGGCGGACGGCGGTCCCGAGCTACTCACCATTACGACCAAGGAGCTGCTCGCGCTCTAGTCCGCCGTGGCGGACTGTGCGCGCACCCGTGGTCTTCCAGTGCAGGAGATTCCGCAACCGTGGCTTCCACGAACGACCTCAAGAACGGCATGGTGCTCAAGCTCGACGGTGGCCAGCTCTGGTCCGTCGTCGAGTTCCAGCACGTCAAGCCCGGCAAGGGCCCGGCCTTCGTGCGCACCAAGCTCAAGCACGTGCTCTCCGGCAAGGTCGTCGACAAGACGTTCAACGCCGGCACGAAGGTCGAGACGGCCACCATCGACCGCCGTGACATGCAGTTCTCGTACATGGACGGCGAGTACTTCGTGTTCATGGACATGCAGACCTACGACCAGCTGATGGTCGACAAGAAGGCCGTCGGCGACGCCGCCAACTTCCTCATCGAGGGCTTCACCGCCTCCGTCGCCCAGCACGAGGGCGAGGTGCTCTACGTCGAGCTCCCGGCCGCGGTCGAGCTCGTCATCGAGCACACCGACCCGGGCGTCCAGGGCGACCGCTCCACCGGCGGCACCAAGCCCGCGCGCCTGGAGACGGGCCACGAGATCCAGGTCCCGCTGTTCGTGACCACGGGCGAGAAGATCAAGGTCGACACCCGCACCAGCGACTACCTCGGCCGGGTGAACAGCTAACCGTGGCTGCCCGCAGCAACGCGCGCAAGCGCGCCTTCCAGATCCTGTTCGAGGCCGACCAGCGCGGGGTGCCCGTGCGCGAGGTCCTCGCGGACTGGATCCGCCACGCGCGGTCGGACGACCGGCAGCCGCCCGTCAGCGCCTTCACGATGGATCTCGTCGAGGGTTACGCCGACAAGGTGAACCGCATCGACGACCTGATCATCACGTACGCAGTGGACTGGGAGCTTGACCGGATGCCGGTCGCGGACCGGAACATCCTGCGGCTCGGTGCCTACGAGCTGATCTGGGTGGACGACACCCCGGACGCCGTGGCCATCGACGAGGCCGTCCAGCTGGCCAAGGAGTTCTCGACGGACGAGTCCCCCTCGTTCGTGAACGGGCTGCTGGCCCGTTTCAAGGACCTGAAGCCGAGCCTGCGGCGGGGCGAGTAGCCCCGGTCGGTTCGGCGAGAACGGAGGGCCCGCAGCGCACACGCGCTGCGGGCCCTCCGTCCGTTTCCCCGGCGGACACGCGAAAACCGGCGTGGGCCGGGAGCCACTGTGGCTCCCGGCCCACGCCGGTACGTTTCTGCTGGTCCTGGACGCGAGGACCGGAGAACTAGATGTCCTCGTGCGCCACGGCGCGACGCGCATCCGCGTCGAGCACGCCCCAGCTGATCAGCTGCTCGGTCAGGACCGAGGGGGACTGGTCGTAGATGACGGCGAGGGTGCGCAGGTCGTCCTGGCGGATCGACAGCACCTTGCCGTTGTAGTCCCCACGCTGGCTCTGGATGGTCGCCGCGTAACGCTGCAGCGGGCCCGCCTTCTCGGCGGGCACGCCCGCCAGGCGCTCCAGGTCCAGGCGCAGCTTCGGCGGCGGCTCGGCGGCCCCGCCCGGAGTCGTGCCCGGCAGGAGTTCCTGCACCGGCACTCCGTAGAAGTCCGCCAGCTCGGCGAGGCGCTGGACGGTCACGGCGCGGTCCCCGCGCTCGTACGACCCGACCACCACTGCCTTCCACCGACCCTGGGACTTCTCCTCGACACCATGGAGGGAGAGGCCCTGCTGGGTGCGGATGGCGCGGAGCTTGGCCCCGAGCTGTTTGGCGTATTCGCTGGACATAACGCTCCCGGACGCTGTGACGCTGTGACGACATGGACGCTACGACATGGACCACGTGCGGCTCCGCCGCGCGGCTGGTAACTCACTGTGAGGTTACGCAGCGTTACTTGGATGCGTCAAGCCGAATGATGACGGACGCCCACGTACGAGGGGCGCCGCCCGGGCCCCGTGCGGGTTCCCCGCAATCGTCCTGGTACCGTGGACCACGTACATCAGACGTCCTTTAAGGTCCGTCCCGTGAGGCGGAGAAGGAGGTCCTTTTCATGGACGCTCAGGCTGCTCAGAACGCCGGTGCCCAAAGCACCGAGGCGACGCGCCCCGTGCTCGAGGCACAGGACATCGCGCGGGTGCTGACCCGCATCGCCCACGAGATCGTCGAACGCGCCAAGGGCGCCGACGACGTGGTGCTCCTCGGCATTCCCACCCGCGGCGTGTACCTCGCCCGCCGGCTGGCCGCCAAGCTCCAGGAGATCACCGGTACGAAGATCCCGGTCGGGTCCCTGGACATCACCATGTACCGCGACGATCTGCGGATGAAGCCCGCCCGTGCGATCGGCCGCACCGAGATCCCCGGCGACGACATCGACGGACGCCTCGTCGTCCTCGTCGACGACGTGCTCTTCTCCGGCCGCACCATCCGGGCCGCCCTCGACGCCCTGGGCGACCTCGGCCGCCCCCGCGCCGTGCAGCTCGCCGTCCTCGTCGACCGCGGCCACCGCGAACTGCCGATCCGCGCCGACTACGTCGGCAAGAACCTCCCCACGTCGCTGCGGGAGACCGTCAGGGTCCAGCTCCAGGAGGAGGACGGCCGCGACGCCGTGCTGCTCGGCCAGCGGACCGACACGTCCGCCGGGCAGTAGCCCGAACGAGTGAAGGGCCCCGGTACCGGGGTCCGCGCGGGGCCCTGCCCTGCCCGCACGCCCTCCGCCCCGCCGCCCGGCCCTCCCCGCCGCTCTGGCCCACCGACCTACGGAGCACCCAGATGAAGCGCCACCTCATCTCGGCCGCCGACCTCACGCGCGACGACGCCGTCCTCATCCTCGACACCGCCGAGGAGATGGCACGCGTCGCGGACCGGCCGATCAAGAAGCTGCCCACCCTGCGCGGCCTCACCGTCGTCAACCTGTTCTTCGAGGACTCGACCCGCACCCGGATCTCCTTCGAAGCGGCCGCCAAGCGCCTGTCCGCCGACGTCATCAACTTCTCCGCCAAGGGCTCCTCGGTCTCCAAGGGCGAGTCCCTCAAGGACACCGCGCTGACCCTGGAGGCCATGGGCGCCGAAGCGGTCGTCATCCGCCACCACGCCTCCGGAGCCCCCTACCGGCTCGCGACCTCCGGCTGGATCGACTCCGCCGTCGTCAACGCCGGCGACGGCACCCACGAGCACCCCACCCAGGCCCTGCTGGACGCCTTCACCATGCGCCGCCGCCTCGTCGGCCGCGACGCCGGTCTCGGCAAGGACCTGGGCGGCCGCCGCATCACGATCGTCGGCGACGTCCTGCACAGCCGCGTCGCCCGCTCCAACGTCCAGCTGCTCCACACCCTCGGCGCCGAGGTCACCCTGGTGGCCCCGCCCACCCTGGTCCCGATCGGCGTCGAGAGCTGGCCCTGCGAGGTCTCGTACAGCCTCGACGACGTGCTGCCGAAGTCCGACGCGGTCATGATGCTGCGTGTGCAGCGCGAACGCATGAACGCCGCCTTCTTCCCGACCGAGCGCGAGTACTCCCGCCGGTACGGGCTCGACGGCGACCGCATGGCCAAGATGCCCGAGCACGCCATCGTGATGCACCCCGGCCCGATGAACCGCGGCATGGAGATCACCGCCGAGGTCGCCGACTCCGACCGCTGCACGGCCGTCGAGCAGGTCGCCAACGGCGTCTCCACCCGGATGGCCGTCCTGTACCTGCTGCTCGGAGGCTCCGAGCCCGCCGTCACCACCACCAGCACGCCCCGCACCGAGGAGAGCAAGTAATCATGAGCAAGATCCTTATCCGTGGGGCGAAGGTACTCGGTGGCGAGGCGCAGGACGTCCTGATCGACGGCGAGACCATCGCCGAGGTCGGAGCGGACCTGTCCGCCGAGGGCGCGACCGTCATCGAGGCCGAGGGCCAGGTCCTCCTCCCCGGCCTCGTCGACCTGCACACCCACCTGCGCGAGCCCGGCCGCGAGGACTCCGAGACCGTCCTGACCGGCACCCGCGCCGCCGCCTCCGGCGGCTACACCGCCGTCTTCGCCATGGCGAACACCTTCCCGGTCGCCGACACCGCCGGCGTCGTCGAGCAGGTCTGGCGCCTCGGCAAGGAATCCGGCTACTGCGACGTGCAGCCCATCGGCGCCGTCACCGTCGGCCTGGAGGGCAAGCAGCTCTCCGAGCTGGGCGCCATGCACGAGTCCGCCGCCCGTGTCACCGTCTTCTCCGACGACGGCAAGTGCGTCGACGACGCCGTGATCATGCGCCGCGCCCTGGAGTACGTGAAGGCCTTCGGCGGCGTCGTCGCCCAGCACGCCCAGGAGCCCCGCCTGACCGAGGGCGCCCAGATGAACGAGGGCGTCGTCTCCGCCGAGCTGGGCCTCGGCGGCTGGCCGGCCGTCGCCGAGGAGTCGATCATCGCCCGCGACGTCCTCCTCGCCGAGCACGTCGGCTCCCGCGTGCACATCTGCCACCTCTCCACCGCCGGCTCCGTCGAGATCGTCCGCTGGGCCAAGTCCCGCGGCATCGACGTCACCGCCGAGGTCACCCCGCACCACCTCCTCCTCACCGACGAGCTGGTCCGCTCGTACAACGCGGTCTACAAGGTCAACCCGCCGCTGCGCACCGAGCGCGACGTGCTGGCCCTGCGCGAGGCGCTCGCCGACGGCACGATCGACATCGTCGCCACCGACCACGCCCCGCACCCGCACGAGGACAAGGACTGCGAGTGGGCCGCCGCCGCCATGGGCATGGTCGGCCTGGAGACCGCGCTCTCCGTCGTCCAGGAGACGATGGTCGAGACCGGACTGCTCGACTGGGCCGGCGTCGCCCAGCGCATGTCCTTCGCACCGGCGCGGATCGGCGGCCTGGAGAACCACGGCCGGCCCGTCTCGGCTGGTGAACCCGCGAACCTGACCTTGGTCGATACCTCGTACCGTGGTGTCGTGGACCCCGCACACTTCGCCTCCCGCAGCCGCAACACGCCCTACGAGGGCCGTGAGCTGCCGGGCCGCGTCACTCACACCTTCCTGCGGGGCCGGGCAACGGTCGTGGACGGGAATCTGGCGTGACACCTGCAGTGATCCAACTGGCCGCCGCGGCCGCCGAACGACGGTCGGCGGAGGTGACGGACTGGGGCGCCCGCATCGCGTGGGTGATCGGTCTGCTCGTCTTCATCGCGTTCGTGTACTGGCTGATGCGGCAGGGCTGGAAATGGCGCGGCGCCCTGCAGAACGATCTGCCGGAGCTGCCCGCCGCCCCCGACGGTCTGCCCGCGCACCGGCTGGCCCTCACCGGCCGCTACCACGGGTCCACCACCGCCGGTCAGTGGCTCGACCGGATCGTCGCCCACGGCCTGGGAGTGCGCAGCCGCGTCGAGCTCACGCTCACCGACGCGGGCCTGGACGTGGTCCGTCCGGGTGCCACCGACTTCTTCGTACCGGCCGCGCAGCTGCGCGGCGCCCGCCTCGACAAGGGAATCGCGGGCAAGGTACTCACCGAGGGCGGTCTCCTCGTCGTCACCTGGGCGCACGGCGACAAGCTGATCGACTCCGGATTCCGCTCCGACCGCGCGGCCGAACACGCCGCCTGGGTCGAGGCGATCAATCTCATGAACCAATCCATCACGACGGAAGGCGCCGAACGATGACGACCTCCACCAGGGGAGCAGCCAAAGCTCCCGCCGTACTCGTCCTGGAGGACGGTCGCATCTTCCGCGGCCGCGCCTACGGCGCTGTGGGGGAGACCTTCGGCGAGGCCGTGTTCTCCACCGGCATGACCGGATACCAGGAGACCCTCACCGACCCGTCGTACCACCGGCAGGTCGTCGTGATGACCGCCCCGCACGTCGGGAACACCGGCGTCAACGACGAGGACCCCGAGTCCGCCCGCATCTGGGTCGCCGGGTACGTCGTCCGCGACCCCGCCCGCGTCCCGTCCAACTGGCGCTCGCAGCGCTCGCTGGACGAGGAACTCGTCAGGCAGGGCGTCGTCGGCATCTGCGGCATCGACACCCGCGCCCTGACCCGCCACCTGCGCGAGCGCGGCGCCATGCGCGTCGGCATCTTCTCCGGCGAGGCCGTCATGGACGACGCCGTGCTGCTGTCGAAGGTCCAGGACGCCCCGCAGATGAAGGGCGCGAACCTCTCCGCCGAGGTCGCCACCAAGGAGGCGTACGTCGTCCCCGCCATCGGCGAGAAGAAGTTCACCGTCGCCGCCGTCGACCTCGGCATCAAGGGCATGACCCCGCACCGGATGGCCGAGCGCGGCATCGAGGTGCACGTGCTGCCCGCCACCGCCACCGTCGAGGACGTGTACGCGGTCAACCCGGACGGCGTGTTCTTCTCCAACGGCCCGGGCGACCCGGCCACCGCCGACGGCCCCGTCGCCGTCATGCAGGGCGTCCTGGAGCGCAAGACCCCGCTCTTCGGCATCTGCTTCGGCAACCAGATCCTGGGCCGCGCGCTCGGCTTCGGCACGTACAAGCTGAAGTACGGCCACCGCGGCATCAACCAGCCGGTCCAGGACCGCACCACGGGCAAGGTCGAGGTCACCGCGCACAACCACGGCTTCGCCGTCGACGCGCCCCTCGACAAGGTCTCCGAGACCCCCTACGGCCGCGCCGAGGTCTCGCACGTCTGCCTGAACGACAACGTCGTGGAAGGCCTCCGGCTGCTCGACCAGCCGGCCTTCTCCGTCCAGTACCACCCCGAAGCGGCAGCCGGCCCGCACGACGCCGCGTACCTCTTCGACCGCTTCACGTCTTTGATGAGCACCGCCCAGATGGAGGCCGAGCGTGCCTAAGCGCACCGATATCCAGTCCGTCCTGGTCATCGGCTCCGGCCCGATCGTCATCGGACAGGCCGCCGAATTCGACTACTCCGGCACCCAGGCCTGCCGCGTCCTCAAGGCCGAGGGCCTGCGGGTCATCCTGGTGAACTCCAACCCCGCGACGATCATGACCGACCCGGAGATCGCCGACGCCACGTACGTCGAGCCGATCACCCCCGAGTTCGTCGAGAAGATCATCGCGAAGGAGCGCCCCGACGCGCTGCTCCCCACCCTCGGCGGCCAGACCGCGCTGAACACCGCCATCTCCATGCACGAGCAGGGTGTGCTGGAGAAGTACGGCGTCGAGCTCATCGGCGCCAACGTCGAGGCCATCAACAAGGGCGAGGACCGCGACCTCTTCAAGGGCGTCGTCGAAGCCGTGAAAGCCAAGATCGGTTACGGCGAGTCCGCCCGCTCGGTCATCTGCCACTCGATGGACGACGTCCTCAAGGGCGTCGACACCCTCGGCGGCTACCCCGTCGTCGTGCGCCCCTCCTTCACCATGGGCGGCGCCGGCTCCGGCTTCGCGCACGACGAGGACGAGCTGCGCCGCATCGCCGGCCAGGGCCTCACGCTCTCCCCGACCACCGAGGTGCTCCTGGAGGAGTCCATCCTCGGCTGGAAGGAGTACGAGCTGGAGCTGATGCGCGACACCAAGGACAACGTGGTCGTCGTCTGCTCCATCGAGAACTTCGACCCGATGGGCGTCCACACCGGCGACTCCATCACCGTCGCCCCGGCCATGACGCTCACCGACCGCGAGTACCAGCGGCTGCGCGACATCGGCATCGCGATCATCCGCGAGGTCGGCGTCGACACCGGCGGCTGCAACATCCAGTTCGCGATCGACCCGGTCGACGGCCGCGTCATCGTCATCGAGATGAACCCCCGCGTCTCGCGCTCCTCGGCGCTCGCCTCGAAGGCCACCGGCTTCCCGATCGCCAAGATCGCCGCCAAGCTGGCCATCGGCTACACACTCGACGAGGTCCCCAACGACATCACCGAGAAGACGCCGGCCTCCTTCGAGCCCACCCTCGACTACGTCGTCGTCAAGGCGCCGCGCTTCGCCTTCGAGAAGTTCCCGGTGGCCGACGCCACCCTCACCACCACCATGAAGTCGGTGGGCGAGGCCATGGCCATCGGCCGCAACTTCACCGAGGCCCTCCAGAAGGCCCTGCGCTCCCTGGAGAAGAAGGGCTCCCAGTTCACCTTCGTCGGCCCCGTCGGCGACAAGGACGAGCTGCTCGCCACCGCGGTCCGTCCGACCGACGGCCGCATCAACACCGTCATGCAGGCCATCCGCGCCGGCGCCACCCAGGAAGAGGTCTTCGAGTCCACGAAGATCGACCCCTGGTTCGTCGACCAGCTCTTCCTGATCAAGGAGATCGCCGACGAGCTGGCCGCCTCCGAGAAGCTGGAGCCCGAGCTGCTCGCCGAGGCCAAGCGCCACGGCTTCTCCGACGCCCAGATCGCCGAGATCCGCGGCCTGCGCGAGGACGTCGTCCGCGAGGTCCGCCACGCGCTCGGCGTCCGCCCGGTCTACAAGACGGTCGACACCTGCGCCGCCGAGTTCGCCGCGAAGACCCCGTACTTCTACTCCTCCTACGACGAGGAGAGCGAGGTCGCACCCCGCGAGAAGCCCGCGGTGATCATCCTGGGCTCCGGCCCGAACCGCATCGGCCAGGGCATCGAGTTCGACTACTCCTGCGTCCACGCCTCCTTCGCCCTCAGCGACGCCGGCTACGAGACCGTGATGGTCAACTGCAACCCGGAGACCGTCTCCACCGACTACGACACCTCCGACCGCCTGTACTTCGAGCCGCTGACGCTCGAAGACGTGCTGGAGATCGTCCACGCCGAGTCCCTCGCCGGCCCCATCGCCGGTGTCGTCGTCCAGCTCGGCGGCCAGACCCCCCTCGGTCTCGCCCAGGCCCTCAAGGACAACGGCGTCCCGGTCGTCGGCACCCCGCCGGAGGCCATCCACGCCGCCGAGGACCGCGGCGCCTTCGGCCAGGTCCTCGCCGAGGCGGGCCTGCCCGCCCCCAAGCACGGCACCGCCACCACGTTCGCGGGCGCGAAGGCCATCGCCGACGAGATCGGCTACCCGGTCCTCGTGCGCCCCTCGTACGTGCTCGGCGGCCGCGGCATGGAGATCGTCTACGACGAGGCGCGCCTGGAGGCGTACATCGCCGAGTCCACCGAGATCTCCCCGACCCGCCCCGTGCTGGTCGACCGCTTCCTCGACGACGCCATCGAGATCGACGTCGACGCCCTCTACGACGGCACCGAGCTCTACCTCGGCGGCGTCATGGAGCACATCGAGGAAGCCGGCATCCACTCCGGCGACTCGGCCTGCGCCCTGCCCCCGATCACCCTCGGCGGCTTCGACATCAAGCGCCTGCGCGCCTCCACCGAGGCCATCGCCAAGGGCGTCGGCGTACGCGGCCTGATCAACATCCAGTTCGCGATGGCGGGTGACATCCTCTACGTCCTGGAGGCCAACCCGCGCGCCTCCCGCACCGTCCCCTTCACCTCGAAGGCGACCGCGGTCCCGCTCGCCAAGGCCGCCGCCCGCATCTCGCTCGGCACCACCATCGCCGAGCTGCGCGAAGAGGGCATGCTCCCGAAGACCGGCGACGGCGGCACCCTGCCGCTCGACGCGCCGATCTCCGTCAAGGAGGCCGTCATGCCGTGGTCGCGCTTCCGCGACATCCACGGCCGCGGCGTCGACACCGTCCTGGGCCCGGAGATGCGCTCCACCGGCGAGGTCATGGGCATCGACTCCGTCTTCGGCACGGCCTACGCCAAGTCGCAGGCCGGCGCCTACGGTCCGCTGCCCACCAAGGGCCGCGCGTTCATCTCGGTCGCCAACCGCGACAAGCGCTCGATGATCTTCCCGGCGCGCGAGCTGGTCGCACACGGCTTCGAGCTGATGGCCACCTCCGGCACCGCCGAGGTGCTGCGCCGCAACGGCATCAACGCCACCGTGGTGCGCAAGCTCAGCGAGGGCGAGGGCCCGAACGGCGAGAAGACCATCGTCCAGCTCATCCACGACGGCCAGGTCGACCTGATCGTCAACACCCCGTACGGCACCGGCGGCCGCCTCGACGGCTACGAGATCCGCACGGCGGCCGTGGCGCGCAGCGTCCCGTGCCTGACCACGGTCCAGGCGCTCGCCGCGGCCGTCCAGGGCATCGAGGCGCTCGGCCACGGGGACGTGGGCGTCCGCTCGCTCCAGGAGCACGCGGAGCACCTGACCGCGGCCCGCGACTAGCAGCCCGTACGAGGAGGGGGACACGGATGCGCGATGCGCGTCGGTGTCCCCCTCGTCATGAGCGCACAAGGGATCTTCTCGACATGTACAAACTCTTCTTCAACCTGGTCTTCAAGCGGATGGACCCGGAGCAGGCCCACCACCTGGCCTTCCGCTGGATCCGGCTCACGGCCCGCACCCCCGTCCTGCGCACCTTCGCCGCCGCCGCCCTGGCCCCCCGGTACAAGGAGCTGCGCACCGAGGCGCTCGGACTGCGCATGCACGGCCCCTTCGGCCTCGCAGCGGGCTTCGACAAGAACGCTGTCGCCATCGACGGCATGTCCATGCTCGGCTTCGACCACATCGAGATCGGCACGGTCACGGCGCGGGCGCAGGACGGCAACCCCAAGAAGCGGCTGTTCCGCCTCGTGCCGGACCGCGCGCTGATCAACCGCATGGGCTTCAACAACGAGGGTTCGGCGGCCGTGGCGGCCCGCCTGGCGGCCCGCGTGCCGGTCTTCAAGACCGTCGTGGGCGTCAACATCGGCAAGACCAAGGTCGTGCCCGAGGAAGAGGCCGTGGCGGACTACGTCGCCTCCACCGAGCGCCTGGCCCGCCACGCCGACTACCTGGTCGTCAACGTCTCCTCGCCGAACACGCCGGGCCTGCGCAACCTCCAGGCCACCGAGTCCCTGCGCCCGCTGCTGACGGCCGTGCGCGAGGCCGCGGACCGCACCGTGACCGACCGCCGGGTCCCGCTGCTGGTGAAGATCGCGCCGGACCTCGCGGACGAGGACGTGGACGCCGTCGCCGACCTGGCGCTGGAGCTGGGCCTGGACGGCATCATCGCGACCAACACCACCATCGCGCGCGAGGGGCTGGGCCTGAAGTCCGCCCCCGAGCTCGTGAAGGAGACCGGAGGCCTGTCCGGCGCCCCCGTCAAGGAGCGCTCCCTGGAGGTCCTGCGCCGCCTGTACGCCCGTGTGGGCGACCGCCTGGTGCTGGTGGGCGTCGGGGGCATCGAGAACGCCGAGGACGCCTGGCAGCGCATCCTGGCCGGCGCGACCCTGATCCAGGGGTACAGCGCGTTCATCTACGAGGGCCCGTTCTACGCCCGCGCCATCCACAAGGGCCTGGCCGCGCGCCTGGCCGTCAGTCCGTACGCGACCCTCGCCGAGGCCGTCGGCGCCGAAACCCGAAAGGCCGCCCAGTGACCGAGACGCCCGAGACCGGGACCCCCGTGACCCCCTTCGGCACCCGCCTGCGCGCGGCCATGGACGCGCGCGGCCCGCTGTGCGTGGGCATCGACCCGCACGCCGCCCTCCTCTCGTCCTGGGGCCTGAACGACGACATCGCGGGCCTGGAGAAGTTCTCCCGCACCGTCGTGGAGGCGCTGGCCGACTCGGTGGCCGTCTTCAAGCCGCAGGCCGCCTTCTTCGAGCGCTTCGGCTCCAAGGGCATCGCGGTGCTGGAGCAGACCGTGGCCGACGCGCGCGCCGCGGGCACCCTGGTCGTGATGGACGCCAAGCGAGGCGACATCGGCTCGACCATGGCCGCCTACGCCCAGACCTTCCTGGAGCCGTCGTCCCCGCTGTTCTCCGACGCCCTGACGGTCTCCCCGTACCTGGGCTACGGCTCGCTGCAGCCGGCCGTGGAACTCGCGCGCCGCTCGGGCGCCGGTCTCTTCGTCCTCGCGCTCACCTCGAACCCCGAGGGAGCGGAGGTCCAGCGCGCCGTGCGCGAGGACGGCCGCACCATCGGCGCGACGATGCTGGGGCACCTCGCGGCGGAGAACGCGGGCGCCTCCCCTATGGGCTCCTTCGGCGCGGTGGTCGGCGCCACGCTGGGCGACCTGTCCTCCTTCGACCTGGACATCAACGGCCCGCTGCTGGCCCCGGGCATCGGTGCGCAGGGCGCGACGGCGGCCGACCTCCCGGCGGTCTTCGGCGCGGCCGTGCGCAACGTGGTCCCGAACGTGTCGCGGGGCGTGCTGAAGCACGGACCGGACGCCTCGGCCCTGCGCGACTCGGCCACCCGGTTCGCGGACGAAATCCGCGCGGCGGTCTCGGCCTGACCTCGTTCGGGGGGCCCGCGGGCAGGGCCGGCCGCACCGCACGTCGTACGGTCTGACGAAAATCGAACGTCTTTCACCGGACAAAACCGGGGTGTTTTGTCTGTGATGTACGGTTCAGTGGAGGCTGACCAGGACTTTTCGTCCGTTCTCGCTGACTGGAGCGGTCCATGCCGCTAGTCTCCGATCAGAGTGAACGAGCAGCGAACGAGTTCCACCGCTGTTCGGGCATTCGCCTGGTGTGGCGCCCTAGGGTTCCCCACCGGTCCGTATCCGACAGTTCGACATCCGAGGTGACGTAGGCGTGGCTCTTCCGCCCCTTACCCCTGAACAGCGCGCAGCCGCGCTCGAAAAGGCCGCCGCGGCTCGCCGGGAGCGGGCCGAGGTGAAGAATCGACTCAAGCACTCCGGCGCCTCGCTCCAAGAGGTCATCAAGACGGGCCAGGAGAACGACGTCATCGGCAAGATGAAGGTCTCCGCCCTGCTGGAGTCCCTGCCTGGCGTGGGCAAGGTCCGCGCCAAGCAGATCATGGAGCGCCTCGGCATTTCCGAGTCCCGGCGTGTTCGAGGTCTCGGCTCCAACCAGATCGCGTCTCTGGAGCGTGAGTTCGGCACTCCTGCCGGCTGACGCGTTGCCTGAAGTTCTCCCGGCGTTCTCAGGCAGTCCCGAGAACCTGGATAATCGCTCTATGGCAGCAGAGGTTCGTCCGCGGCTGACCGTGCTCTCCGGCCCCTCGGGGGTCGGCAAGAGCACGGTCGTCGCGCATATGCGCAAGGTCCACCCCGAGGTATGGCTCTCGGTGTCGGCCACCACCCGCAAGCCGCGGCCCGGTGAGCGACACGGAGTCCACTACTTCTTCGTCAACGACGACGAGTTCGACAAGCTGATCGCCAACGGCGAGCTGCTGGAGTGGGCCGAGTTCGCGGGCAACCGCTACGGCACACCGCGCGGCGCGGTGGCGGAACGACTGGAGAACGGCGAGCCCGTCCTCCTGGAGATCGACCTGCAGGGCGCGCGACTCGTCCGCGAGTCCATGCCCGAGGCGCAGCTCGTCTTCCTGGCGCCGCCGAGCTGGGACGAGCTGGTCCGCCGGCTCACCGGCCGCGGCACCGAGTCGACCGAGGTCATCCAGCGCAGGCTGGAGTCCGCCAAGGTCGAGCTCGCTGCCGAATCAGAGTTCGACACCACCCTGGTCAACACCTCCGTCGAGGACGTGGCGCGTGAGCTGCTAGCCTTGATGGAAGTTGTTTGATCGTTGATCGATGTTCAGTCGATCGGTGTTCGTCAACGTTTCGATCTTTCAACCCATCTTCGGAAGGTAGAGCGTGTCCTCTTCCATCACTGCGCCCGAGGGCATCATCAACCCGCCGATCGACGAGCTGCTCGAGGCCACGGACTCGAAGTACAGCCTCGTGATCTACGCGGCCAAGCGCGCGCGTCAGATCAACGCGTACTACTCGCAGCTCGGTGAGGGCCTGCTCGAGTACGTCGGCCCGCTGGTGGACACCCACGTCCACGAGAAGCCGCTTTCGATCGCGCTGCGCGAGATCAACGCGGGTCTGCTGACCTCCGAGGCCATCGAGGCCCCGGCCCAGTAAGGCACCGAGAATTCCTTTCACCACAGGCCCGGCAGACCATCTGCCGGGCCTGTGGTGTGTCATAGACACGTACGACGATCAGCGAGAGAGGGCGTGTGCGGTGGATAAGCCGAAGGTCGTGCTCGGAGTCAGCGGCGGCATCGCCGCCTACAAGGCCTGCGAGCTGCTGCGCCGGCTGACCGAGTCCGGGCACGAGGTGCGGGTCGTCCCCACGGCGGCGTCCCTGAACTTCGTGGGCGAGGCCACCTGGGCCGCGCTGTCCGGGAACCCGGCCGGCACCGAGGTCTGGGAGACCGTCCACGAGGTCCCGCACGTCCGCATCGGACAGGCCGCCGACCTCGTCGTCGTCGCCCCCGCCACCGCCGACATGCTCGCCAAGGCCGCCCACGGCCTCGCCGACGACCTCCTCACCAACACGCTGCTCACCGCACGCTGTCCGGTGGTGTTCGCCCCGGCGATGCACACCGAGATGTGGGAGCACCCCGCCACCCAGGAGAACGTGGCCACGCTGCGCCGTCGCGGCGCCCTCGTCATCGAGCCCGCCGTCGGCCGGCTCACCGGCAAGGACACCGGCAAGGGGCGGCTGCCCGACCCCGAGGAGATCTACGAGGTGTGCCGCAGGGTCCTGGCCCGCGGGGTGGCCGAGCCCGACCTCGCCGGCCGGCACGTGGTGATCAGCGCGGGCGGCACCCGCGAGCCGCTCGACCCGGTCCGCTTCCTCGGCAACCGCTCCTCCGGCAAGCAGGGCTACGCGCTGGCCCGCACCGCCGTCGCCCGCGGGGCCCGGGTCACCCTGGTGGCGGCCAACACCGCGCTGCCCGACCCGGCCGGGGCGGACGTCGTACGCGTCGGCACGGCCGTCCAGCTGCGCGAGGCCGTCCTCAAGGCGGCGGCCGACGCCGACGCCGTCGTGATGGCCGCGGCCGTCGCCGACTTCCGGCCGGCCGAGTACGCGGGCGGCAAGATCAAGAAGAAGGACGGACAGGAACCGGCCCCCGTGGCCCTCGTCCGCAACCCCGACGTGCTCGCCGAGATCTCGGCCGACCGGGCCCGGGAGGGGCAGATCGTGGTCGGTTTCGCCGCGGAAACCGACGACGTGCTCGCGAACGGCCGGGCCAAGCTGCTCCGCAAGGGGTGTGATCTTCTCGTCGTGAACGAGGTCGGCGAAAGCAAGACCTTCGGTTCCGAGGAGAACGAGGCCGTCATCCTCGCCTCCGACGGGGCTGAGACCCCGGTTCCCTATGGACCGAAGGAGGCGCTGGCCGAGGTGATTTGGGATCAGGTCACCTCGCGACTCGCCCCCCGACGCGCCTGAGCGACGACCCTTCTCGAAGACCATTCCATGAGCCAGAATGTAGTGCCGCAGGTCACGTGCCTCCCACAAGGCGAGACAGGTGGTCCGGCAAACGGTGGCGACCGATAAACTGCATTCGGAACAAGACCGGGCGCAGCTCCCGGTCCGGTTCCGCCAAATGATCAGCCAGCAGCCGCTGCAACCCCAGGGAGCGTTGTGTCCCGTCGCCTGTTCACCTCGGAGTCCGTCACCGAGGGTCACCCCGACAAGATCGCTGACCAGATCAGCGACACGATCCTCGACGCACTTCTCACCGAGGACCCGACCTCGCGTGTGGCCGTGGAGACCCTCATCACCACCGGTCTCGTCCACATCGCCGGTGAGGTGACGACGAAGGCGTACGCGCCGATCGCGCAGCTCGTCCGCGACAAGATCCTCGAGATCGGGTACGACTCCTCGAAGAAGGGCTTCGACGGCGCCTCCTGCGGCGTGTCGGTGTCCATCGGCGCGCAGTCCCCGGACATCGCGCAGGGCGTCGACACCGCCTACGAGAAGCGCGTCGAGGGCGACGAGGACGAGCTCGACAAGCAGGGCGCGGGCGACCAGGGCCTGATGTTCGGCTACGCGTGCGACGAGACGCCCGAGCTCATGCCGCTCCCGATCCACATCGCGCACCGGCTCTCCCGCCGCCTGTCCGAGGTGCGCAAGAACGGGACCATCCCGTACCTGCGCCCCGACGGCAAGACCCAGGTCACCATCGAGTACGACGGTGACAAGGCCGTCCGCCTCGACACCGTCGTCGTGTCCTCGCAGCACGCCTCGGACATCGACCTGGACTCGCTGCTCGCCCCGGACATCCGCGAGTTCGTCGTCGAGCACGTGCTCAAGCAGCTCGTCGAGGACGGCATCAAGCTCGACACCGACGGGTACCGCCTGCTGGTCAACCCGACCGGCCGCTTCGAGATCGGCGGCCCGATGGGCGACGCCGGCCTCACCGGCCGCAAGATCATCATCGACACGTACGGCGGCATGGCCCGCCACGGCGGCGGCGCCTTCTCGGGCAAGGACCCGTCGAAGGTCGACCGCTCCGCCGCGTACGCGATGCGCTGGGTCGCCAAGAACGTGGTCGCCGCCGGCCTCGCCTCGCGCTGCGAGGTCCAGGTCGCGTACGCCATCGGCAAGGCCGAGCCCGTCGGCCTCTTCGTCGAGACCTTCGGCACCGCCAAGGTGGAGGTCCAGAAGATCGAGGACGCGATCGGCCAGGTCTTCGACCTCCGCCCGGCCGCGATCATCCGCGACCTCGACCTGCTGCGCCCGATCTACGCCCAGACCGCCGCGTACGGCCACTTCGGCCGCGAGCTGCCGGACTTCACCTGGGAGCGCACCGACCGCGCCGAGGCGCTGCGCGCGGCCGCCGGCCTCTAAGGCCCCCGCGTACCGCGCGTACGCAGCCGTACGGCCCCGGACCTCCTGGTCCGGGGCCGTAATGCGTTGGTGCCGTCTGCGCCCGCCCGCTACCGTGGCGGCGCCCTCCCGGTGCGAGGGGCGACGGCTTCATCCGGAGCCGGGCGCAAGCCCGGCTGTGAAGGACGGCAACACCCGCCGCCGCCCGGCCTGAACTCGGGATGGCACCGGAACACGGCCGGAGCCCGCGGGGCCGCCGTCGCACGGGGGAGCCCCCGGCCCGCGGACCGGCTCCCGCTGTCGGTGCCGTTTGGTAAAAATGCAGCTGTGAGCAGCGAGAACGAATCCGAGCCGACGGGTGCCGCCGACGCCCGGCCGGAGCAGCTCGCGCTGATGCGGGAGATGGTCGCCGAGGCCAAGGCCAACGCACCCAAGGCGAAGCCGCGCACCTGGCGCGGAGCCGCCCTCGCGGAGGAGCTGCCCGTCGCCCGCGTGCTGGTCAACAAGGGCGTGCTCCACCTCGACCGCCTCTTCGACTACGCCGTACCCGCCGAACTCTCCGAGGCCGCACAGCCGGGCGTCCGGGTCCGCGTCCGCTTCGGGGCCGGCGGCCACCGCGTGCACGGCGGCCGTCGCGAGGGCGGTGGCCTCATCGACGGGTTCATCGTCGAACGCCGCGCCGAATCCGACTACAACGGCGCCCTCGCCGCCTTGGCGCACGTCGTATCGCCCGAGGTCGTGCTCACCCCGGGCATGCTGGCCCTGGCCCGGGCCGTCGCCGACCGGTACGCCGGCAGCCTGGCCGACGTCCTCCAGCTCGCCCTGCCCCCGCGCAACGCCCGCGCCGAGGCCAAGCCCTCACCCGAACCGCTCCCGCCGCCCGCCGCCCCCGAACCCGGCGGCTGGACGCGGTACGGCTCCGGCCCCGCCTTCCTGCGCGCCCTCGCCGGCGGCGGCACACCCCGCGCCGTCTGGACCGCCCTGCCCGGGCCCGGCTGGGCCGACGAACTGGCCCGGGCCGTCGCCGCCACCCTCGCCTCCGGGCGCGGCGCCCTCGCCGTCCTGCCCGACGGGCGTACCGCGGCCCGCGTCGACGCGGCCCTGACCGCCCTGCTCGGCGAGGGACGGCACGCGCTGCTGACCGCCGAATCCGGCCCCGAGAAGCGCTACCGGCAGTGGCTCGCCGTGCACCGCGGCTCGGTGCGGGCCGTCATCGGCACCCGCGCCGCGATGTTCGCGCCCGTACGGGACCTCGGGCTCGTCGCCATCTGGGACGACGGCGACTCCAGCCACAGTGACGACCGCGCGCCGTTCCCGCACGTACGGGAGGTGCTGGAACTGCGCGCCGTAGGCGACGGCTGCGGATTCCTCGCCGGGAGCACCAGCTGCACCGTCGAGGCCGCCCAGCTGGTCGAGACGGGCTGGGCCAGGCCGCTCGTCGCCGACCGGGAGACGGTGCGCGCCTGCGCGCCCCGCATCCGGACCGTGGGCGACGAACTGCTCGCCCGAGACGAGGCGGCCCGCGCGGCCCGGCTGCCCAGTCTGGCCTGGGAGACCGTACGGGAGGGGCTGAAGTCCGGGCCGGTGCTCGTGCAGGTGCCCCGGCGCGGCTACGCCCCCCGGCTGGCGTGCGAGCGGTGCCGCACCCCCGCCCGCTGCACCGTCTGCGCGGGCCCGCTGGAGGCTCCCGACGCGCGGGACCTGCACTGCGGCTGGTGCGGCCGGCAGGAGAGCGCCTGGCACTGCGAGGAGTGCGGGTCGTTCCGGCTGCGCGCCCAGGTGGTGGGCGCCCGGCGGACCGCCGAGGAGCTGGGGCGGGCCTTCCCGGCGGTGCCCGTCCGCACGTCCGGCCGCGACCACGTCCTGGACGAGGTGCCCGACCGGCCCGCGCTGGTGGTCTCCACCCCCGGCGCCGAGCCGGTCGCCGCGGGCGCCGGATACGCGGCGGCGTTGCTGCTGGACGGCTGGGCGATGCTGACCCGGCCCGACCTGCGGGCCGGGGAGGACGCGCTGCGCCGGTGGATCGCGGCCGCCTCGCTGGTCCGGGGGGAGGGGCAGGTCGTCGTGGTCGCAGAGCCGACGCTGCGGCCGGTCCAGGCCCTCGTCCGGTGGGACCCGGTCGGCCATGCGGTACGGGAGCTCGCGGAGCGGGCCCAGCTCGGCTTCCCGCCGGTGTCCCGGATGGCGGCCGTGGCCGGCCGGGGCGAGGCCGTGGAGGCCTTCCTGGCCGGCGCCGGGCTGCCGCCGGACGCGGAGGTGCTGGGCCCGGTCCCGGTGCCGGGGCGGCGCGGTGAGCCGTCGCCGGGGGAGCGGGCCCTGGTCCGCGTCCCGCCCGGCAGCGGCGCCGCACTGGCCGCCGCCCTGAAGTCGGCCCAGGCGGCCCGGCTGGCGCGCGGGGTTTCGGCCGCCGAGTCGGTCCGCGTCCGCATCGACCCCCCGGACATCGGCTGAGGGCGCATCCGACGCCGCGGGCTGATCCACCGGGGATCTAGGGACAGCGGTGCATCGCAAGGCGGAGGGGTGCCCGCATGCGCGGTGTATCCGGGCGTATCCGGGCGTTCCGGCAACGCGTCCGGTGCGGCCGCGGTCGCGGCCGGCCGGTACGCGGCCGACGCCGCCCTGCGGCGGCGAGGTGCCGTAGCCGGCGTCGCGTGCCTGCCGGGGATCAGGCGGGGATTGCCGGGGATCAACGGGACAGCCCTTGGACGCCGGCCGGGCACGGTCGGCGACCGGGGCGGGGTCGTCTTGGGGCCGCGGCTGAAGGAGATGGCACATCTCGCGCCCACCGAGTACGAGCTGCGCGGCCGGTCCTCCCTGGACGTGCGGGAGGGCGGCGGACGGGTTGCGGTCGGCGGTGGCGGGGTCCGCGCCGAGGCCGTCGGCGTGCGAGGCGGCGGGGTGTGCGGGGGCGGGCGCCCGGAGTCCGGGCCGGCGCCGCACAGGTCCGGGACGGTGCCGTGCAGCGGGACGCCCCCGGCGAAGGGCGACCACGAAGGCCGTCCCTCGCCAGGGGCGGGACGGGGGGCAGGGCTTCACCGCCCGGCCGTCGGGGGTCGGCGTCCCGGCGGCGCGGCGGGGTCAGCCGTTGCGGGGGCCGGGGAACGCTGAGGGCCGCCCCGCCGCGGCCGGGGCCTGCGTGTCCTCGCGCACCGGCTGCGGCGGCACCGAACGGGCCGCCGGGACCGTGGGCAGCGGCCCGAGGGTCCGCGTGGTCGTGCCCTCGGCCAGCGGCTCCGCCGACTCCGCGGCCTGGGCCCTGCGGGCCCCGTACCGGCGGTGCACGGCCTGCTTGGTGACGCCGAGCGCGGAACCCACCGCGTCCCACGAGAAGCCGAGCGAGCGGTCGAAGTCCACCGCTGCGGTCACCAGCGTCTCGACGCTGTCCCGCAGCTCCTGCGCGAGACGGACGGTGGGAGCGGGCGCCCGGCCGTAGACGACGAAGCCCGTGGAGGGACCCGAGCGGCGCGGGCGGTACACATTGCCGAGCTGGGCGGTGAGCGTACGCAGAGCATCCACCTGCCGGCGAACCCGCTCGATGTCCCGCACCAGGAGGTGCAGGCTGGCCCGTGCTTGGGCGTCGTGGGTGGCGTGGTCGGCCATGAAGAAGCCTCTCGAACCGGTGCTGAAGAGCGGATCGGGCCGCAGACACCGTTCTGATAGCGCGGCCCGGTTTCGGTCAATCTCTCTTGACCAACGCGCCAAACGGCACGGAAGTCACGCTCCGGGGGCGTGTCGGCATATGCGAGAGGCGCGCGTGTGTGCGTACGCCCCCTGACGGGCCGCCAGGGACCGCCCGGCCGCCCGCCCGGTCGGGCCGGGGAGCCCCCTGCGGCGCCGGGACCATAGACTGGTGCGCTGCTGACAGCCGAGATAGCGAGGTAGGACCCAGTGAAGCTCGTCTTCGCAGGCACCCCCGAGGTCGCCGTGCCCGCCCTGGACGCCCTGATCGCCTCCGGGCGCCACGAGGTCGCCGCCGTCGTCACCCGGCCCGACGCACCGGCCGGCCGCGGCCGCAGGCTCGTCGCCAGCCCGGTCGCCGAGCGCGCCGAGGAAGCCGGCATCGAGGTCCTCAAGCCGGCCAAGCCGCGGGACCCCGAGTTCCAGGCCCGGCTGCGCGAGATCGGCCCCGACTGCTGCCCCGTCGTCGCCTACGGCGCGCTGCTGCCCAAGAGCGCCCTGGAGATCCCCCGCCTCGGCTGGGTCAACCTGCACTTCTCGCTGCTGCCGGCCTGGCGCGGCGCCGCCCCCGTACAGCACTCGATCATGGCCGGGGACCAGGTCACCGGCGCCTCCACCTTCCTCATCGAGGAGGGCCTGGACTCCGGCCCCGTCTACGGGCACCTGACCGAGGAGATCCGGCCCACCGACACCAGCGGCGACCTGCTGACCCGCCTCGCCTTCGCCGGCGCCGGCCTGCTGGCCGCCACCATGGACGGCATCGAGGACGGCACCCTGCGCGCCGTCCCGCAGCCCGCCGACGGGATCTCGCTCGCCCCCAAGATCACCGTCGAGGACGCCCGGATCGACTGGAACGCCCCGGCGATGCGCGCCGACCGCGTCGTGCGCGGCTGCACGCCCGCACCCGGTGCGTGGACCGTCTTCCGCGGCGAGCGGCTCAAGCTGATCTCCCTCGGCCTGGTCACCGACCGCACCGACCTGGCGCCCGGCGAACTCGCCCCGGCCAAGAACAACGTGTACGTCGGCACCGGCTCGCACGCCGTGGAACTGCTCTGGGTACAGCCCCAGGGCAAGAAGCCGATGCGCGGCGCCGACTGGGCGCGCGGAGTGCGCATCGCTCACGGCGAGCGGGTCGGCGCCGCGGACGTACGCTGATCCGTACCGGCATCTCGTTCGGATTCCCGCCCCCGTCGGATTCCCGTTCGGCTCTCCGCTTCGGGGACCGGCCCGCAGTCCACAGCAGCACCTCGTAAACCCGGAGCACCTTTCACGTGAGCGAACAGTCCCGTCCCCCGCGCAACGCCGCAGGCCAGCGGCAGGCCAAGCCGTACCGCCGCCCGAAGAAGGACCCCGTCCGGATCCTGGCCTTCGAGGTGCTCCGGGCGGTGGACGAGCGCGACGCGTACGCGAACCTCGTCCTGCCCCCGCTGCTGCGCAAGGCCCGCCAGGACGAGAACTTCCAGGCCCGGGACGCCGCACTGGCCACCGAGCTGGTGTACGGGACGCTGCGCCGGCAGGGCACGTACGACGCGGTCATCAGGGCCTGCATCGACCGGCCGCTGCGGGAGGTGGACCCGCCGGTCCTGGACGTGCTCTCGCTCGGAGCCCACCAGCTGCTCGGCACCCGCATCCCCACGCACGCGGCGGTCTCCGCCAGCGTCGAGCTGGCCCGCGTGGTGCTCGGCGACGGGCGCGCCAAGTTCGTGAACGCCGTGCTGCGCAAGATCGCCGCACATGACCTCGACGGCTGGCTGGAGCGGGTGGCCCCGCCGTACGAGGAGGACGCCGAGGAGCACCTCGCGGTCTACCACTCGCACCCCAGGTGGGTCGTCAGCGCCCTGTGGGACGCCCTCGGCGGCGGCCGGGCCGGCATCGAGGACCTCCTCGAAGCCGACAACGAGCGCCCCGAGGTCACGCTGGTGGCACGGCCGGGCCGGTCCACCACCGAGGAACTGGTCGAGGCGGTCGGCGAGGACTCGGCGCTGCCGGGCCGCTGGTCGCCGTACGCCGTGCGGATGGCCGAGGGCGGCGAGCCGGGCGCAGTGGAGGCCGTTCGCGAGGGACGCGCCGGCGTCCAGGACGAGGGCAGCCAGCTGGTGGCCATGGCCCTCGCCGCCGTGCCGGTCGAGGGCGGCGACGAGCGCTGGCTGGACGGCTGCGCGGGACCCGGCGGCAAGGCGGCCCTGCTCGCGGCCCTCGCCGCACAGCGCGGGGCGTTCCTGCTGGCCTCCGAGAAGCAGCCGCACCGGGCGCGCCTCGTCGAACGCGCCCTGGCCGGCAACCCCGGCCCCTACCAGGTCATCACGGCCGACGGCACCCGGCCGCCGTGGCGGCCGGGCACCTTCGACCGGGTCCTGATGGACGTCCCCTGCTCCGGCCTGGGCGCGCTGCGCCGCCGCCCGGAGGCCAGGTGGCGCCGCCGCCCCGAGGACCTGGAGGGCTTCGCCCCGCTCCAGCGCGCCCTGCTGCGGGAGGCCCTGGCGGCGGTCCGCGTGGGCGGGGTCGTGGGCTACGCCACGTGCTCCCCGCACCTGGCGGAGACGCGGGTGGTCGTGGACGACGTCCTCACGGGCCGCGGCGCGGGCGCCACGCCGATCGCGGCCGAACTGATCGACGCCAGGCCGTACATGGCGGGCGTCCCGGCCCTGGGCGACGGCCCGGACGTCCAGCTGTGGCCGCACCTGCACGGCACGGACGCGATGTACCTGGCCCTGATCCGGCGGACGGGGTAACGGGGCAACGGGGCACGGGGTCGGGGAAGGGGCCGCGGACTCGGGGCCGGTGGGGTGGGACGGGGGTCAGAGG
>LJCW01000381.1 GCA_001298555.1 Actinobacteria bacterium OV450 | reverse complement strand
ACGACACACCGCACCCACAGGACACGCACCAACAACACCAACCTGACCAAGCACTACTAGTGCCGCGACCCGGAAAGTTCACCGCACCGGTCGGGTCGTACGGCGAAGCAGGCGGCTGGCTGTGCGCTGACCGGCCCTGCGACGCCTGACCGGCCAGCCCGGCGGCCCCGAGGAGCCCGAGCTGCGGGCGGGCCGGGGTGCGGGCGGGCCGGGGTGCGGGCGGGCCGGGGTGCCGGTGATCGCGCCGACCACCGCCTCCGTGGTGTGCCGCCTCCCGATCTTGGTCCACCCTCGATACCCGGCCTGGTGGCTGCCGTTCAGGGGCTTGACCAGGATCCCCTCCACCTCGGACACGTCCGTCCAGGACTCCAGCCATTCCCGGGCCTTGGCCAGGTCCGTTGCCTTCTGCACGAGTGTCCACCGGACCGTCAGAGCGTGCTCGGTGAACAGGTTCTCCAGCAGGGTGCGTGCGGCGCTCGGCGTACGGGCATGCAAGGAGTTCTTGGCTGTCACGCTGCAGGAGGTCGAAGGCGACGAAGTAGGCCGGCCACTGTGGCTGCCAGGGCCCGGGCTCCGAGAGCGGGGGCGCCGGCCCGGCGCTGCAACGTCGTAAGCGACAACTGGTCCTCCTCGGTGTCCCAGACGACCAGCTCGCCATCAAGGGGGCCGGGCCGGGCGGCAGCTGCTCGACGGCGGCCGCCACCAGGTCCGGCCAGCGGTCCTGGACCAGCGCCCCGCGCCGGGTCTGCAACACCACCCGCCCGCCCGGGTCGGCCCCGGGTGAACAGCAGCGCCCGGTGCCAGTCCAGCTTCTGCTCGTACGCCACCCCGCACCGCGGCCGGCCCCGGCACCGACTCCGCGGCCTGCGCCAGCACCGGCTCCACCGGCGCCGGAGCCGTTCGATGGACTGAACCCCGCGGCGTGCCCGTGCTTCCTTCCGGTGCTCAGTGCGGCAGGCGGGTCTCCAGCAGAACGAGATAGGGAGAGGGGCTGATCGCGACACCACCTCGGAAGGGGTAGCTCAGCGCGACGATGGTGAAGAGGATCAGACTGGCGGTGACGGTGATGGATCCGGTGATCAGGCAGTGAACGCCGCGTGACTGCACGGGGAGCAACCACGAGAGCGCGATCGTGATCAGCACGCCGAGGGTGAGCACCGTCGTCAGGAGGCGAGGAAGGGTTTCGCTCGTCGCGGAGATCCTCTCGCGCCGTGCCTCGACCAGGCCCTGGAACGCCGTGATGCTGCTGGCCAGGATGATCTCATCCTTGGGAGTGCGCGGCTCGAAGCTGAAGATGGTCTGCTGGATCCCGGAGATGATTTCCACCGCCCCGGTGGGAGTCTTGCCCCGGCGTTGCTGGGGCCAGGACTCGTTCACCACGTACCTTACGTACGAGGCGATTTCCTGCTCCAGTTTCCCGCGCGTGGGCTGGGGCAGTTCCGACGCCGCCCGGATGAGCACGGCGATGGCCGAGGCTTCCACCGAAACCTTGTTGCGGGCGTCCGCGTGATTCTCGACCGTGGTGATGGCAGCCAGCGCGAGCAGGAGCGCGAAGAAACTGGCACAGGTCTGCAGGGCCAGTGTGGTCACCGCCCGCCAGTGCTGCTCCCTGCTGAACATTCTGGCGGCAGGCCGGCGGACCAGCAGGACGCCGAGGGCCGCGAACAGGAGGAAGACGGCGACGAAGACCGTCCCGGTCACGGCGTACGGGGCCGAGTAGATCAAGTTGAACATGCGGCTCCATCCAGTGCACCGTTTTATGGGAGTTTGTCAGATGGGGGCGCCGCCGGGAGCGCACCGAAAAGTGCGACCGCACCGCGTGTCCGCGCGTCTGAAGGAAGGAGCGCAGACAGGGGAACGACGCTCGCCGGTGGGCGGACCACCGGCGGAGGAGCTTCGCCGTCGGAAGTGCCGGTTCCCGTACCGGGCCCGAGCAGGTCCTGGTACAGGAAGAACAGGTGCTCCTCCGCCCCTCTGAGCTCTCCGGCGCGCAGCACGAGCGTGCGCAGCAGCCAAAAGACCGGTCCAGGCGGCCTCCCGCAGGCGTGCCGAGGCCGCCCAGGCGTCCACCGCGCCCCTATACCCGCCGCCCGTCGGGGGTGTTCGGCGGCCAGCCGCTCCCATGCTGCCGCGCGGGCGGTGGTCTGCCGTGCGAGCCTCGGCGCGGCGTGCTCCTCGACTGGGCCGAGTGCGGCGAGCTGCCGGTCGATCCACCGTGCGTCCTCGGCAGGCCTCGGGAGGGACACCTCGAACTCGTGCGGGCCGCGGTGGCCGTACGTTCGGGTGTAGGTGTCGCGGTCGGTCTCGCGCGCGCTGGCCGTTCCAGACCGAGCAGCGGTCCCATGCTGGCCAGTTGGCCCTCGTCGCCGCGGCCGGTGGTCATCAGGTCGGCGTCCTCTTCGCCCCCCAGAGACTGTAGGTTGCCGCGTACCTTGACCAGGGAGTCTCCGCCCTGGCGGGTGGCGGCCTGGAGGATGTGTCAGCAGCGGCGGAAGTACGGCGCCACCTCGGACTCCCACAGGGTGGACAGGTCCTCCGGGGTCGGCGCGGCGGCGACGCGGAACCGCAGCTCCTCACAGCGTTCGGGCGCCTCCTGCAAGAACGCCGGCAGCTGCTTGCCGTTGGCGCGGATCCGGCGCATCACGGGCGAGACCTCGCCGATTGTGTCCCGCCAGCCCTTCAGCCTGGATGCGGGAAGCAGTGAAAGGTCCACGCCCTCCGGGAGACCTCCGATCACCAGCTCGTGGGCCTGGGCAAGCTTCCGGCCCTGTCCGAACGCGGCCGCGGGTGGCCGTGATGCTGAGGTTCATGTAGAAGCGGCCGCCGATGTTCCCGTACATCTGGCGTCCTTCCAGGCTGGCGCCGACCATGACGTCACCCAGGAACGCCTTGACGAACGACCAGGTCGCGGGCGTCATCCCGTCCGGGACGGCCTCGCCCAGGTTGGCGCTCGTCCACAGGGAGTCGGTGTAGGTGCCGTCGTTCCAGACTTCCGGCCGGGGCGCCGCGACCGGGCGGTGGGGATGGTTGCCGGGAGCTGGCTCTGGTGGGGGTGGGTCAGCGTCCTTGCTGTGTCAGGGTTTCGGGGCGCATGTCGTCGCCGTGCCAGGTCGGCCAGCCGAGCAGTTGGGGGCGTTCGGTGACTCAGGCGCGGGTGTCGGTGCCGATCTCGGTGTCGATGAGGTTCTCCAGCAGAGCCCGGTAACGCTCGACCAGGTCGCGGTGGGCGGGGTCGGCGGCGAGGTTGTGCATCTCGGCGGGGTCCTGTTCGCGGTCGTAGAGGACGACGTCGTTGTCGGCGAGCAGCGCGTGGGTGTCGGCGGGACGGTTGGGGCGCAAGGGGGAGAAGTAGCGGCCGAAGGTGTAGCACTCGTCGCTGTAGCCGCGGAGGAAGCCGCGCTTGCCCCAGTCAGGGCGCAGGTCGCCGGAGGCGACTCGCTTGGGCGCCTCGGGGTCGGCGAACTCGAACCAGAACGAGGCGTCGAGCGTCGTGATCGACTCCACGGCGTTCAGGATCCCCTCGCGCACGGGATGCCCGTGGAGCACGGGCATCAGCGAGTGGCCCTTGAGCGCGGGGTGCAAGGTGGCGATCTGGGCGGCGTCCAGGCCGGCGATCTCCAGCAAGGTGGGCGCGATGTCGACGGAGGAGGCGAGCGCTTGGGTGCGGGTGCCGCCGGCAACGTCGGGGTGGGCGATCATGAAGGGGACGTGGAAGTTCTCGTCGTAGATCAGGTTGCCCTTCTGCCGCAGGCCGTGGGAGCCGGCCATCTCGCCGTGGTCGGAGGTGAAGACCACGACGGTGCGGTCCGCCTGGCCCGACGCCTGGAGCGCGTCAAGGACGAACTCGACGCTGCGGTCCACGTCGCGGATGGCGTTGAGGTAGAAGTTCAGGCCGTCGTACCAGTGCTGGTCGTCGGCGACCGGCCCGAAGACCGTATCGAGCATCCGGGCGTACTCCGCGACCGCGGGCGCGGCGCCGCAGAGGTCGTCGTGCAGGCTTGCGGGCAGGTCGAAGTCCCAGCGGCGCTGGTAGACGGGGATGTCTGCGGCAGCGCGCGTGACGACGGCGTGGGCGAGGCCGAAGGGCAGCTGGACCTGGGGGCGGCCGCCGTAGTCGAAGCTCATGATGTCGTGTGGGTTCACGAAGTTGACAGCCATGAACCACGGCTGGTCCCTGCTGATGACGGGCGCGCGGTTGCGCAGCCAGCGCACGGCCTGGCCGGCGATGACCGGGTCGAGCTTGAGGCCGGCCCAGGCGCCGCCGTCGATGTCGCCCCAGTCGTTGAACTCGCTGAAGCCGTAGGGTTCCAGGGCGTTCGTGGTGGGGCCGGGATTCTCTGCGGTGACGTAACAGTTCGACAGGTGCCATTTGCCCTGGTAGGTCGTGTAGTAGCCGGCTGACCTCAGCATCGTGCCCAGTGTGCCCAGGGCCGGGTCGAGCGGGCGGATGTACGGCATGTTGTCGTTGTCGTAGATCTCCGTGATCGGCAGATGCCTCCCCGTGTAGATGACCGACCGTGCAGAGCTGCACTGCGCGGAGGCGGTGTAGTAGCGCTCGAAGGTGGTCCCCCGCGCCGCGATCCGCTCCCGCCCGGGCAGGGAGAATCCCGAAGGGCGCGGGAGGGAGACGCGCTCCTCATCAGTGACGATCAGCAGGATGTTGGGGCGCTCGGTCATGCCCTGCCCTTCGCTAGCCACGCGCCGACGGGTGGATCGGGCGGTTGGAGACCGTTTCGCGCGGACCGGGTACGGATGCCTTCGAATCTAGGGTCGGCGGCTGGCCGGGGCCGCTCAGGACGCGGCGAAGGCGGCCGGACGAGTGATCGCAACATCCCCGACCGGCGGGCTCAGCAGGTTCTCCGCCGACATGCGGAACGCCCCTTCCCGCCGGAGTGCGCAAGAGCCGGCCGTACTGCGGTACCACGTGCAGAACGAAGGCCTGGCGCATGGCAAAGGCCCGCCTGGCAGCGATCGACGCCGACGGCGCCGCCTTCAAAGCCCTGGTCGAGGGCTGGCGCCCCCCTGGCCCCGCTTCACCTGCCCCGAATGCGACAGCACCTGGCACGCCGCAGACACCCCGTTCGGGAAGACCAGAAGATCCGACAGCCCGTACTGCTCACCACGGTGCCGCAACCCGGGGCACGGCGACGCCGCTCCCGTTCAACAGGCGTCACCGTGTGGCGCCTCCTCGTAGCGGAAACAGGGGGGCTGCGATGCCCGGAACGTACCCCCCGTTGTCCCTTCTCTGCGGACGTTGTCTCCGTCTCAAGCGATGGTGTCGCTGAGAGGCCCTCGCGCCTTTCTACCTGGACACCCCCCAGCACGCTGGACGAGTGGGACACTGGTGACATCCACCAACTCATGCGCGCAGTAGCCAAGTTATTGCACCTGTCGAGGGCGCCGTGATTGCTCTGGGGCATGGGCTGGTTGACAGGGGACCCCAGAGCCTTGCCTCAGCCGGCCGACCGGTGGTCGGTGCTGGGGCTCGCTGCTTGGCCTGTGGCCGCTCGCTTCCCTTGGCGGTGAGGGGGAGGCGCCGGCGCCCTGCGGCCGCTGGGTGACCCGGACGCGGCCGGGCTCGGACTCGACGAGGAAGACGAGGAGTAGGGCGCGCGGGCTAACTGGTGATGGCTGGTCCGGACGGGATCGGGTTCTGCTGGGCTTGGGCGACGGGGAACATCACGCCGGTGAGGTCTTCGGAGACGGCCCACAGCCGTTGCTGGACGGCTGTCTCGTACGACTGCGCGCTGGAGGTGGCCAGCTGAGGGTGACCTTTGATCTCAAGGCGTCCGCCGGGGCCGTAGTACTGGCCGCCCAGTACGGCGGGGGCGGTGGCGGCGCGTAGGGTCGGCAGCGCGCCCATCGCCGGGGTTTGGGTGACCAGCGGTGCGAGCCAGGTGAGCGGAAGCCGGATGGCCGCAGGGCTGTTACGGACCAGCTCGGTGCTGGACAGGCCGGGATGTGCGGCCACCGCGATGGTGGTGCCGTGCGGGGCGAGCCGGCGCTGCAGCTCGTAGGTGAACATCAGGTTGGCCAGCTTGGACTGACCGTAGGCGCCGGCCCGGCTGTACGACCGCTCCCATTGCAGGTCGTCGAAGTGGATCGCGGCCCGGATGCGGTGGCCGGTGCTGCTGACCGTAACCACGCGCGAGCCGGGCACCGGCAGCATCAGGTCCAGCAGGAGGCCGGTGAGTGCGAAGTGGCCCAGGTGGTTGGTCCCGAACTGCATCTCGAAACCGTCGACGGTCGTCTGCTTCGGGGTGTACATGACGCCGGCGTTGTTGATCAGCAGGTCGAGCCGGTCGTACCGGGATCGCAGGGCCTGGGCCGCTGCCCGGACGGAGTCGAGCGAGGTCAGGTCCAGCGCCTGTACGGTCACCTCGCCGCCGATGCGGGCCGCTGCCTTCTCGCCCTTTTCAACGTCGCGCACGGCGAGCACCACGGAGGCCCCGCGTTCGGCGAGCGCCCTGGCGGTCTCGAATCCCAGGCCGGTGTTGGCGCCGGTCACGACGGCCACCCGTCCGTGCTGGTCAGGAATGCTTGCGGTCGTCCACTCATCGCTCATGCCAGACTCCCAGCCTTTGAAAGTACCGAAGGTATCTTGCGCCTCTGACGGTAAAATACCGTCGGTACGATGTCAACGTACCGGCGGTACGCAATCTAGACTGAGGAGCGTGACTTTCCAGCGCGCGCGAACAGAGGAACAACGGAAGATCCGCCGGCAGGCGATCCTCGACGTGGCATCGGCCATGCTCGACGAGATGCCGGTGGCCACGGTCACCCTCAACGAGCTCAGCCGCCGGGTAGGGCTCGCCAAGCCGAATGTGCTGCGCTATTTCGAGTCCCGCGAAGCGGTGCTCCTGGAACTGCTCGACCGCTTCTTGCAGGAGTGGCTGGCAGAACTGGCAGAGGAGTTGGCCGCTCTCGACAACGATCTCTCCATGCCCGAGCGAGCGGCAGCGGTGGCTGAGGTCCTCAGCCGCTCACTGTCCGGCCGGATGGTGCTGTGCGAGCTCTTCGGTGCACAGGGCAGCGTTCTCGAACACAATGTCTCCGTCGAGGTCGCAGCCCGCTACAAGCGCGCCTCTCTGAACCGCCTGACGACCATGACCGACCTGCTCCGGACCTACCTGCCGGAACTGGGTGAGAACGCCACCCTGTTCAGTCTGCAAACCATGGTCATGGCCGGGGCGCTGTCGGCGTACAGCACCCCCCCACCCAGTCTGCAGGCGGCCTACCAGGCCGAGCCCGACCTGGCCCGCTTCCACCTGAACCTGGAGGACTACTTGAAGCAGGCCCTGACCGCAACTCTCCTGGGCGTACTACCCCGTCACTGAAAACGTCGCATTAAACAGGTCACCCGGCTCGACCGCCTTTCCCGTTCGGTTCTGCACCCGGTGACGCTTGGGGCCGATCTGCGCGAGCGCGGCGTCAGCCTGCACGTCATCGAGTAGGGCATCGACACCTCCACGATGGAGGGGCGGGCGATGTTCGCGACGTCGTCCGTGCTCGCGGACTTCAGCGCGAACTGATCGTCGCGAACACCAATGGCGGGCTGGCCTCCGCGCGGGCCCACGGCCGGGCTGGCGGCCGTCCCCCATCAAAGGCATGTACTGGTCGGGCAGACTTCATCGAAGTGGCTGTTCAGCGGCATGGTGCAGCAGGGTCCGTACGGAGTCCGCGTAACGGATGGCGGTGTTCTCGTTGATGCCGAAGGCGAGCGCGAGGTGGAGCGGCGGTGGGGACACCACTTCGCCGGGAGACCGGCGGCCCCCTGAAGCCGGTGACTCCGCAGCAGGGACAACAACAGCACCGCGCTGCCGCGCGACTGCCGCACCAGCAGGGCCGACCCCCGGGTCGGCCTGCCCTGCTTCGATCCTTGCGTCCTGCGACCGCGCTGGACGAGTCAGTGCCCCACAGGTGCGGCACCTGGGCTGCGAGGTCGTTCCCGGTCTGCTGTGATCGTGTCTGACCGCGGACCTGGGTCACGCTCAGTGGCGGTGCCTGACCGGCTCTCCGAGCAGCTCCGTCAGCTCCGCCTCGACGGCGGCGAGGAGTGTCGCGCCCCAGACGGTCAGTGTCTGTTCCCAGGGGTGTCCGAAGGTGCCCAGGCGCAGGTCATCGGTGAGGTGGAGGTAGTAGTCGCCGTTGGGGTAGGTGCCTTCGCCGGGGCGGGGCGGCCGTCCGGGGAGGTCGGTGCGGCGGGGGTCGTAGCGGTAGCCGTTGTGCTGCCAGTCCAGCCAGTACACGAACTCCCCAGGTTTGGTGGCGGCGAGGAGTCCGCGGCGCACGATCGCGTCGAGTTCCGCGGGGAGGTCCGGCACGAGGCGGTGGTGGGAGTGCAGGTTCCAGACGGCTGAAGGGGAGGGATCTGTGATCGCGGGCCGGTATGTGGTGCTCGGCTTGAAGTTGAAGTCCGCGTAGACGCGGTCCCACAGCGGGCCGTCGTCGTGGAGCCAGTCGAGGAATTGGGCGGGACGGGTCGTCTCGGGGGCGTCCGGCGGGCTCCAATGGTAGGAACGGACGGTGGCGGCCTCGCTGAACCCTGCCTTCAGGAGCCGCGCGCGCAGAAGCCCGCCGGCCTCCGCGAGGAGGGCTGTGCCCCGCCAGCGCCTGCGCCATCCGTCGGTGCAGGCGTTGACGAAATCCGCGTCGTCGCGGGTCAGACCGCCCACGACGGCGAAGGGGCAGCCTTCTTCGGCGTGCATCCAGGCGACGGCGACGACGAGGCCGTCCTCCAGCAGGACCTCGATGAACACGTCACCGTCATCCGAGGCGCCGTCCGCGATCATCTCCGCGTAGGGCATCGCGTGGTGTCCCGGGGATCCGACGGCGACCTTCCATGCCCGCTCGGCCTGATCCCGCACGCCGTACAGGTTGTGCACCCCCTGCCGGGGCGGCTCCGCAGGACGGCCGGCCACCTCGGCGGCCGGGGTGCCGCGCTCCTCATCGCGCAGGGGGCCAGCGATCAGCACGGAACGCTCCCAGCCCGCGGTAAATCCCGCAGCCGTCAGCGCCGGCTCCAGGTCCGGCGAGTCGTGCCCGTACACCTTCCACTCCACCGGCTCACCGCGTTCGGCGAACGCCTCCTGCTGGAGGCGCACCAGCACGGCAATGTCGGTCCCGGGCGCGAGGGGGGCGTGCTCGACGGTGCCATGAGTCCCGTAGTGCCGGCGTACGACCGGCCCGGGGGCGTCGACCACCACGCCGACCGGATGCCACGCAGGTACCTGGCCCCGCAGCCTGTTCCACTCCGCCCACCGCTCGCACAAATCCATGATCGGAGCTTAGGCGGGCCGAAAGACACTCCAGCCACCGGGCTGTGGACGGCTGTATCGGTGCACGTTTCCATCATCCAAGCACCCATTGACACAGGTCAGGGCGACACCCTGGCGGAAGAACCAGCGAGCGCGCTCGAATCAGCTCCGCCTGGACCTGCAGTCGCAGCTCGCGGCGTCGTGCCAGAACGGAACGGCGAAAAAGAACGCGAACACGGTCACCAACAAGAACAGCAAGGACAGCATCGGCGTCGACCACGCCAACACCACCGAGACGTCCGCGAGCAGCTCCGCGACGAACTCCTCGTCGAACACGATGACGTTCTGGCTGAACGTGGCGTCGGCGAGGCCGGCTTGCTCCACCCGAGGACAGGCGGTCCAGCTGGCATTCTGTACCTACTAGTATGTACACTGTCTTCATGAGCACTCAGGACCGACTGATCGAGTCCACTCGCGAACTGCTGTGGGAACGCGGTTACGTGGGCACCAGCCCCAAGGCGATCCTGGAGCGCGCGGGCGCGGGCCAGGGCAGCATGTACCACCACTTCCAGGGCAAACCAGACCTCGCGCTGGCTGCGATCCGCCGCACCGCCGAGGAGCTGCGCGCCGCCGCGCAGGGCGCGCTGGAGGGGCCCGGGACGCCCTACGAGCGGATCCGGGCCTATCTGGAGCGTGAACGTGACGTGTTGCGCGGCTGCCCCGTGGGCCGCCTGACGATGGACCCGGACGTGGTCGCGAACGAGGACCTGCGGGCCCCGGTGGACGAGACGATCAGCTGGCTGCGTGAGCAGCTCGCCCGCATCGTCGAAGAGGGCCAGGAGCAGGGCCAGTTCGCCCGGTCCCTCGACGCGCGGGAGATCGCCGCGACGGTCCTCGCCACGGTGCAGGGGGGTTATGTCCTGGCCCGCGCATCAGGCTCGCCCGCGGCCTTCGACGCAGGGGTACGCGGTCTGCTCTCCCTTCTTCGACCCGCATCCTGAGGAGTTCCCGTATGCACATCACGACAAAGCGACCTGACACCCTGCAGGGCCCGGCGGAGCACTTCACGGGCACGGTGTGGCTGGACGAGATAGCCGCCCCCGAGTCACCGTCCCGGTTGCGTATGTTCAGCGTGCACTTCGCCCCCGGCGCGCACACCGCCTGGCACCGCCATCCGCGCGGCCAGGTCCTGCACGTCCTGGAGGGCGAGGGACTGGTCCAGCGCGAGGGCGGTGCCGTCACGGCGATCCGGGCGGGCGACACCGTGTGGATCGAGCCCGGCGAGCGCCACTGGCACGGCGCCGCCCCCGGCACCTTCATGACGCATCTCGCCGTCGTGGAAGCGGCTGAGGACGGCTCGACCGTCGAGTGGCACGAACACGTGGGCCACTACCCCGCCTGAGGAAGGAGCTCACGATGCACGCCATGCAGTACGAGATGACCCTGCCCGCCGACTACGACATGGACATCATCCGCGACCGCGTTGCCCGCCTCGGGCACGCCCTCGACGACTGGGAGGGCCTCGGCTTCAAGACGTACCTGATGCGCGAGCGAGGGGTGCACGGTTCGCCGGTCAACCAGTACGCGCCGTTCTACCTCTGGAACACCATGGAGGGGATGAACACCTTCCTGTGGGGAGGCGCCTTCCAGGGTCCCGTCAACGACTTCGGCCGGCCCGAGGTTCGGCAGTGGACGGGGCTGGCCTACGAGGAGGGCTCCGCGGCCCGCTCCCCCGCCGCCGCCGCGGTACGCCGGCGACAGCGGGTCCCGGAAGCGGTGCCGCTGTCGGAGTTCATGGAGGACGCGGTGCGCGAAGCGGGACGACTGTCGGAGCAGGACGGCGCCGTACCCGCCGCGGCCGCCGTCGACTCGCACCGCTGGGAGCTGGTCCACTTCTCACTCTGGGACCACCACACGCCCAAGGCCTCGGGCGAGGTCTTCGAGGTGCTGCACGTGTCGGCTCCCGGTAGGCACGAACTGCCGCGCGGACGGCAGTGGTGAGCGCCGTCCGCACGGTCCTCGGAGACGTGCGCCCCGAGGACCTCGGCGTGTGCGACGCCCACGACCACCTCTTCATCCGCAGCCCGAAGCTCCCGGGCCAGGAGCTGGACGACGTCCCGGCAGCGCGCTCCGAACTGGCCGCGTTCCGCGCCGCGGGCGGTGCGAGCGTCGTCCAGTGGACGCCGTACGGCATGGGACGGCGGACCGCGGACCTGCCGCCGCTGTCCCGCGCGGCCGGGGTGCACGTCGTGTGCGCGACCGGGCTGCACCAAGCCGCCCACTACGACCCGGAGTTCCTGGACGCGCTGCGCGGCGGGCTCGCCGACCTCTTCGTCACCGAACTGACCACGGGCATCGGCGCATCGGGCGTCCGCGCCGGGCTCATCAAGGTTGCGGGCGGCTTCCACGCCCTCGACGCGCACGCACACTGGACGATGGCCGCCGCGGCCGAGGCCCACCACGAGACCGGCGCACCCATAGCCGTCCACCTGGAGCACGGCACGGGCGCACTCGACGTAATCGACCTGCTGTGTGACGAGCTGGAGGTCCCACCTCACCGGATAGTCCTCGGGCACCTCAACCGCTCCCCCGACGGCGTGGTGCAGCGCCAGGCCGCGGAGGCGGGCTGCTACCTGGCGTTCGACGGGCCCTCACTCGCGCATCACGCCACCGACTGGCGGATGCCCGACGCGGTGAAGGCGCTGGCCGACGCGGGCTTCGGGCATCGGCTGCTGCTCGGCGGGGACACCGTCGTCTCCGGGGCGCGGTCGGTCGACGGCGGCCCCGGGATGCCGTACCTGCTGCGCCGGCTGCGACCACGGCTGGTGGCCACCCTGGGTGCGGAGCTGGTGGACCACATCCTCACGCGGAACCCCGGGCGGGCCTTCGCCGTCGACTGGACCTGAGCCGACCGGTCCGGCTCGGCCCGAGGGGCGGGAGGCCTGCGCGGGTCACCGGTCCGTGGCGGGAAGGAAGCGGGATACGCGGGATACCGCCGCGCCCCTGACAGGAAGGGGCGTCGGCCCGCGCGTCACGCGCTGCTCGGTATCCCTGCGTTCGCGAGGATGTCGCGTGCGGGCAGCACCGCGCTCTGGGCAGCGGTGAGGCCGGAGGCTGCCACACGGGCGTCCACGATCTGAAGGCCAGCCGCATATCCAGCGAAGTCGGGCAGTCGACAGGCTGGTGCCCCATGTGCCGTGCGTTGGCGTCGCCGTACACGTACGCGGTCAGTCGTTCACTTCCGGGCCGGACAGCGCCGTCGTCCACGGGGCCCATGGCCGGCTCGCCCGCCAGTTCCCGCACGAACGCCTAGGCCAGCCCCTCGGCCACGACCTGTTCGCCGACCGCGACCGTCATCGGGTCCCAGACCACGTTGGCGTAGCGCACGTTGTGGCGGACTCGGGTGCGGCGGCGTAGCCGATCCCCGCCAGGCTGGTCTTGGTGGGCCACATCGTCAGCTGGATCGCCCCGGGGATACCGCCCATGCCGAGGTAGTCGGCGTTGCGGACCGTCAGCAGGTCGTCATCAGGGTCGCCTCGTACCAGCACACCATGCACGGTCTCGGCGGTCGCAGCCCGGAGTCGAAGTGCTGACGGGCCGTCGATGGTGGCCACACGCGGCAATCACGGGCGTCCCGCCACAGCGAGCGGTGGCGGGTCGTGGGCGGACAAGCTCCGCACACATGGCTGAAATTTCTTGCAGAAAATTGCAAGGCGGGCGGGGGGCCCGCAAGATACGGGGCATGACGAACCTCAGAACACGCCTGGCGCGCCACGCCGTGCTCACCCTCCTCCTGGCCACCGTCTGGGTCCCCGGCGCTCTGCCCGCCGTCGCCGCGTCAGGACCACAGGCACCGGCTTGCGCCGACTATCAAGAGAGTTGGCGCTACACCGACGTCCACAACGGTTGCAGCGACGCCCTGGCTCTCACCGTCACCTACGTCAACGGACAAGAAGCCCCGTGCCGCTTGATCGACCCCGGCGGCTGGGCGACGTTCGCCGGCTACGGCACCAACGGCAACCACGTCACAGGACTGCAGACATGCGAACCGGCGCCCGCCACAGCCCTCGGGCCCGCCTCGCTTGCCGACCATCCGGCCAGGCCATAACCGTCCGCCGCCGGAGCACGGACAGACGACCAGCCCTCACCCTCTCGTGGGCGTTGAGCGCATCGAAGCGGATCCACGACGGGCCCGCTGTCACCGTCTGCTCCTTGGAGGACAACGCTAGCTCCACGGGCTCCAGTTATGGAGCCGCCAGAGCACGGGCACGACAGGCTCCGCCCGCGTTTCCGGCCCGCGTGCGGCACCGACGGGGTCATGGTCGAGCAGGGACGGGCCGTTCGGTGGTGCCCGGACTGGCCGATCGGCTGCCAGCCATTGCGCGGGCGTGCGGGCGCTGGTGACTGCGGGCCGGTCCGCTGGGGACGAGATCGTGCCCGCGGTGACCTTGCACCGAGCGGATGTCGGGTGCGGTGGCTGGAGCGGCAGAGCGGGGTGGGCCGACCTGAACGCGGCGCAGTGGAAGCGGCCGGGCGTTCTCGGGGTGAGCGCGTGAGCCGGCCGCCGCGGCGTCGGGGGGCGCCGGGCAGCGGCGTGGGAGCACGATCCCGCCGCAGCGCGCGTATCTCCCGAGCGAGGGCACGCTGACGCAGGTCCCCCGCGGGGCATGTCGAGCACATCGAGCAAGGGGGACCAGGAACAGTCCGCCAAACTCAGCGTACGGCCGGCCAACCAGCGTACTCAGTTTGAAGGCCGTGTGCCCGCCACCGCGTTGGCGGTTTGAGGCATCATGCCCAGGTGAGCAAACCCTTTCCCGACGTCGACCTGGGCACCCCTCTGATGTGCGGGTCTCGCCGTCAACCCTGAGAAACCGGTTGGGGCTCACTGTGGGGTGGGACAGGATGTCGGGCGTGATCCTGAAGTATCCCTGTGTGTGCTGCGGCCGTCTGACAATGGGCGAGCCGCCCGGCTCGTATGAGATCTGCCCGGTGTGCTTCTGGGAGGACGACGCCCTGCAGCTGCGCTGGCCCGACTGGGCAGTGGGCGCCAATCGGACCTCGCTGGTCGAGGCGCAACAGAACTACCAGGCATTCGGGGCCTGTGATGAGCGGTCCGTGGAGCATGTCCGCCCGCCGGGGGACGACGAGCCGCAGGATCGGAGTTGGCGGCTTATCGATCCCGAGCGCGACCACTTCGAGCCCCAGGGCGTTCAGCTGGCCGTGTGGCCAGTCGATCAGACGGTCCTTTACTGGTGGCGCTATCGGAACACGGGTTTCTGGCGTCCCGCGGTCGGCTGATTGTCACCCGGCCGGTTCGTCGAGTCGGGCCAGGAGGCCGTCGAAGATCTGCTCGCGGGCGACCTGGCCCTTGGCCGCCACGTCGTTCATTCGTACTTGGTCGAGCGCGCTCACGCGTACGCCCACACGCCAACTAGGTACCGGAGTCCGGGCGGCCGGCATGGGCGAACTGCTCGATGATGGCGGCGCAGAAGGCCGGCAGGTCAGCGGGCGACCGGCTCGAGGTGAACTGGCCGTCGATGACGACCTCCTCGTCGACGACGTCGGCCCCTGCGTTACGCAGATCCGTGCGGATGCTCGGCCACGAGGTGAGCCGGCGTCCGCGCACGACATCGGCCTCCACCAGGGTCCACGGGCCGTGGCAGATCGCGGCCACGGGCTTCCCCGAGTCCACGAAGGCCTTGACGAAGCCGACGGCGTCCTTGTTGGCACGGAGCTGGTCGGGGTTCATGGTGCCGCCGGGCAGCAGCAGGGCGTCGTAGTCGTCTGTGGAGGCGTCCGAGACGAGCCGGTCGACGGGGAGGGTCCCTGCCGAGTCCAGGTCCCCCTGGCGAGCCTGGATGTCGCCAGGATGGATGGAGAGGACCTCTGTCTCCGCCCCGGCGCCGTGCAGGGCGCCGCGCGGCTGCTCGAGCTCGACCCGCTCGACGCCGTCGGCCGCCAGGATCGCGACCTTCCGGCCGCGGAGTTCATGTGCCATCGTACTCATCCCTTCAGTGAGAGCTGATGAGGGCTGCCGCCCGGTCCCAGCGTGGACATGACGCGCGCCACGGGCCTGACGAGTGTCAAAACAGCGAAGCCATGGCTTGACCTGACGAGCGCGTGCAGATCCGGCTTGCCGACAGAGACAGCGCGCATCAAGGGAGTCCGCCTCCGCCCTACCGGACCGGACGCCCTACCGGGCCGGACGCCGTTCGCCGGCCGGATATGTCCCGCGGGCCGCGGAGCAGGCGGACGGCGTCCGGGTCTTCTACCGCTTGTGGCCGTTGCCGTGTCCGTTGGGATGCAGGACGACCTTGGTCCAGCCTTCGTCGCGGGCGTCGAAGTGCTCGTAGGCGGTGGGGGCCTCGTCCAGGCTGAGCTCGTGGGAGACGACGAAACTCGGCTTCGCCTTCCCGCCGGCGATCAGGTCCCGCAGCGCCCGGTTGTACCTCTTCACCGGCGCCTGCCCGGTCCCCATGCGCTGGCCCTTGAACCACATCAGCCCAAAGTCGATCGGAACCTTGCCCTGCGCTTCCAGCTCACCCTGAGCCTCTGCGCCGCCCGGATCCTGGGGCAGGAAGATGCCCACCACGCCGATGTCGCCCGTGAACCTGACCGAGTCGATCAGGCCGTTGAGCGTGAGGCTGGCGTCCTCGTGTCCCTGGGGGTCGTGAGCCTGGTAGCCGACGCACTCGCAGCCGTTGTCGGCGCCCAGACCGAGGGTGGCCTCCTTGACGACCTCCGCCGGGTTCTGGTCGCCGGTGTTGATCGGGATGGCCCCGAGTTCCTCCGCCTTGCGCAGCCGGTCGGGCTGGTGGTCGGCCGTCCAGACGCGGTCGGCGCCCCTGAGGAGGGCGGAGTAGGTCGCCATCAGCCCGACCGGACCCGCCCCGAAGACGATGGTCTGGTCACCGGGCTTCACGTGGGCCATCCCGGTGGCGTGATACCCGGTGGGGAAGATGTCGGCCAGCATCACGTAGTCCGTCTGCCGCTCGGCGGCGTCCTCCCCCAGACGCAGCGCGTTGAAGTCGCCGTAGGGCACTCGCAGCAGCTCCGCCTGGCCGCCCTGGTAGGGGCCCATGTCGGCGAATCCGTAGGCGGCTCCCGCGAGGGCGGGTTCCGGCTGCATGGTCAGACAGTAGTTGGTCAGACCCTGCTCGCACTGCTTGCAGAAGCCGCAGGCGATGTTGAAGGGCAGGACCACGTACTCGCCGACCTGGACCTTGCGGACGGCCGAGCCGACCTCCACCACCTGGCCCATGTTCTCGTGTCCCAGGGTGCGGCCGGACGCGAACGAGGTGCGGCCCTCGTACATGTGCAGGTCCGAACCGCAGATGTTGGTGGTGGTGATCTTGACGATGATGTCGCAGGGGTGTTCGATCTTCGCGTCCGGTACGTCCTTCACTGCGACCTTTCGCGGTCCTTCGTATACGGCTGCTTTCATGATGGCTTCCCTCGGTGTCACGGCATGACCGCGGCACGGCGATGATGAGACGGCGCAAAAAGCCTGACTCTCGGGAGTTGCTCGCTCGACGGGGTCCGTGGCTCCGGCCACAGTCTGCCGATCCGTTCACCCGGATCCGGTGGAACGGTGGTGCCGCCGCCGGCCCGCCAGGCGGAACTTCGGGCTCCGGCGGCGCACCGTGCGGCTACCCGTCGTCCTCCGACGCGAAACAACCACACACCGATCAACCAGGTCATGCAAGCGAAACTGCCTGGTCACGGGCGTGGGCCGGTTTGAATGACCGCCTGTGCAGCCCGTACCACCGGCACGCCGCCCATCGGCCAGCGGTGAGCGGCGATGCCGGCACGCGCACCCGGGAACCCTTTGAGCGGCCGGTGGCTGGCGCGGAGGATCACGCGGCGGGCCGGTCAGCCGGTGAGGCCAGGGCGCAGCCTTTGATGGCGAGGCGGCGCCCGCGAGCGCAGCCGCGTGCACAGCCCTCGCAGGGTTCACCCAGATGCCATGACCTTCCCCTATCTGGCGCTGGCGAAGGCCCCGCCGCCGGGGGCCGTTCGGATCCGCACGCGTCTGTCGGGTCCATTCGAGTCGAACCAACGATCCGGACGCTCGTGTGAGCGAAGCCAGGTGACGGCGCCTGTCGCGCGGTTCCCGGCGCGATCAGGTAATCAGGAACGGTGAACAAGGACGCGACCGACCCCTTCGTGCACGTCCGGGGCGCCAGTGAGAACAACCTGCGGAACATCGACGTCGACGTTCCGCGGGATGCGATGGTCGCCTTCACCGGCGTCTCCGGTTCGGGCAAGTCCTCGCTCGCGTTCGGCACGCTCTACGCGGAGGCCCAGCGGCGCTATTTCGAGTCCGTGGCACCGTACGCCCGAAGGCTGTTGCAGCAAGTCGGCGCACCGCACGTGCAGGAAATCACCGGACTGCCACCGGCCGTGGCCCTCCAGCAGCGGCGCGGGTCGCCGAGCTCGCGCTCGACGGTCGGCACCCTCACCACGCTGTCCAATCTGCTGCGCATGCTGTACTCCCGCGCCGGCACCTATCCGCCCCGGGCCGCACGGCTGGAAGCCGAGTCGTTCTCACCCAACACCGCGGCCGGCGCCTGCCCGGAGTGCCACGGACTGGGGGTCGTGCACGACGTCGCCGAGGACCTGCTCGTCCCGGATCCCTCACTGAGCATCCGCGAGGGGGCGATCGCCGCGTGGCCGGGCGCCTGGCAGGGCGCCAACCTGCGCAGTGTCGTCAGCGGCCTGGGAATCGACATCGACCGACCGTGGCGCAGGCTCAAGAAGAGGGACCGGAACTGGCTGCTGTACACGGACGAGCAGCCCTCCGTGTACATCGAGCCGGAGGAGGACCGCATCGACTACGGCTACCAGGGCAGGTTCTGGAGCGCCCGCAAGCACGTCATGCACGTCCTCGCCGACTCCAAGAGCGAGAAGATGCGCGAACGGGCGCTCCGGTTCGTCAGGAGTGTGCCCTGCCCCGAGTGTCACGGCAGCGGTCTGCGGCCCGAGGCGCTCGCCGTGACCTTCGCCGGACGTTCCATCGCCGAGATCAACGCGATGCCGCTCACCGAGGTCGTGACGCTGCTGCGGCCCGTCGCGAGGCGGTCCGAGGCCGACGCCACCACGTCGACGGCCCGATCCGGTGAGACGACCGAGGTCGCGGTACGGATCTGCCAGGATCTGGTAGCGCGGGTCGAGGTACTGCTCGACCTGGGCCTCGGATATCTCAGCCTCGGGCGCCGCTCGACGACCCTGTCGCCCGGCGAGGCGCAGCGCCTGCGGATCGCCACCCAGCTGCGCTCGGGGCTGTTCGGCGTCGTCTACGTCCTGGACGAGCCCTCCGCGGGCCTGCACCCGGCTGACGCGGAGCCGCTGCTGGACGTGCTGCAGCGCCTCAAGGCGGCGGGCAACTCGCTGTTCGTCGTCGAGCACGACATGGACGTCGTACGGCGGGCGGACTGGGTGGTCGACATCGGCCCCGGCGCGGGCGAGGACGGCGGCCGGGTGCTGTACAGCGGCCCGGTCGCCGGTCTGGAGCGGGTGGCGGAGTCGGCCACGAGCCAGTACCTGTTCGGACGCGCCAAACCGCTCGATCACCGCCCGCGCACACCGCATGGCTGGCTGCACCTGAGCGGCGTCTCCCGCCACAATCTGCACGACGTGTCCGTCGACGTACCGCTCTGCGTACTGACGGCGGTGACGGGCGTGTCCGGTTCCGGAAAGTCGACACTGGTGACGCAGGTGCTCGCGGAGGTCGTCCGCGGCCACCTCGGACTCGTACCCGAGGAGCCCGACGAGGCGCAGCTGGTCGTTGACGTCCGAGACGCGTCGGGAGTCGAGTCGTTCGACCGGCTCGTCCGGGTCGACCAACGGCCCATTGGCCGAACTCCACGTTCCAACCTGGCGACTTACACGGGGATGTTCGACGCGGTGCGCAAGCTGTACGCGGCGACGGACGAAGCCAGGGCGCGCGGCTACTCGGCGGGGCGGTTCTCCTTCAACGTGCCCGAGGGACGCTGCGAGACCTGCCAGGGCGAAGGATTCGTCGCGGTGGAACTGCTCTTCCTGCCCGGCACCTACGCACCGTGCCCGACCTGCCAGGGTGCCCGGTACAGCGCCGAAACGCTGGAAGTCACCTACCGCGGCAAGAACATCGCGGAAGTGCTGGGATTGTCCGTCGACGCCGCCGCCGAGTTCCTGTCCGCCGTCCCGGCCGCCTCCCGCAGTCTGGAGACGTTGCGCGAGGTGGGACTGGGGTACCTGCGGCTGGGGCAGCCCGCGACGGAACTCAGCGGCGGTGAGGCGCAACGCATCAAACTGGCCACTGAACTGCAGCGCGCCCGCCGCGGCCACGCGCTCTACCTGCTCGACGAGCCGACGGCGGGGCTGCACCCCTCGGACGTCGCGCTGCTGCTGCGGCAGCTGCACCGGCTGGTCGACGCTGGCAACACGGTCGTCCTCGTCGAGCACGACCTGGACACGATCACCACCGCCGACTGGGTCATCGACCTCGGGCCGGGCGGCGGCGACGCGGGCGGTCGGGTGGTCGCGGCGGGCCCGCCGGCCAAGGTGGCGAGAGCCCGCCGCAGCGCTACCGCGCCCTACCTCGCGGCCCGGCTCGCGCGCTCCTGACAACGGCGCGAGGGGGTCAGCACCGGTCAGCCGGGTTCGGGGCGCGGGGTCGCGCGCGTCGCCATGCTGCGTTCCAGCTTGTGGTGGATATCGAACGCGCGACGTGGTGGGCGTGAGTTCGAGTATGACTGCCGGCCGGGTGATCTTTCGGCGGTCTGGGTATCAAGCCAAGGGTGATCGGCGAGCGAGGAGGGGGATTTCGAATGGGGGCAGGGGACGATCAGGACCGTCAGGACGGCGAGGGCTGGCTGACGAAGGCCGAAGTCCGGGAGATGTGGCCGCAGATCAGGCCGATCAGCATCACGGCCGTGGCGCGGGCCAACAGCGTACGTACCTCGACTGCGCCCTCCCCGGACCTGACCGGCGAGCCGGCCTACCATGCGGCAGACGTACGCCACGTGGCCGCGCGGATCGCCCGGGGTGAGGCGGATGTCGCGCCCTGGCAGCGCGCCGACTCCGACGCTGCACGCGACGACGTCGCACCCGGCCCACCGGTTCGGCATTCCGCCGGTTGGGGGCCCGAGAACGTGCCAGGGCTGATCCTGCTGGCAATCGTCGTGGGACTGATGCTCTGGAGCCTGACCTCTCCCAGCCACCCCGGCCACCCCGGCACAGTAACGGGCTTCGTGCGCTGAGTGCGCTTGCCCTCTGGTCGTCCACCTCAAGGCCACTGCTCCGTAGTGAGCTCGGCCTCTTCCCCCAGGACAGCCGCTTGGCCGCGCTGATCGGCGAACTGAGCACAGGTAACGGGCGGTTCGCCGAGCTCTGGACGACCGGAGAAGTGGCCGCGCACCGCGAGGACCACAAGACGGCGGGGAAGGCGAGGTGGGCGGGTGGCCTCGCCGGGTGTCTCCATCGGCTGCCGGAGTCTGGGCCAGGTCGTGCAGTTTGCCGGGAGACATGCCTGCCGGTTCAGCGAGGGGTCGGTCAGCAGGGCCTGTACGAGACGACAGGACCTGCGCGGCGACCGAAGGCGGGGGGCCGCCCCCGGCATGTGCCGACGCCCAGGCGGTTCGCGGGTCAGTGGTGCGGCGAACGCATCACCTGCCGCATACGGTCCTCGCCGGCCCTGATCCGGGGGCGTCGGTGTGCGGACCGGCTCCGGACGCCCGTGAGCGCGGCAGCGAGGCGGGCCATCAGCAAGCTCATGAAGCCTGCTCCTTCTGCGCAGCGGGCTTCGCCAGGGCACGGAAGCGGTCCCACTGCACCGCGGGCCGGGGCAGCCCCCGGCGCTCCAGGTAGCGGTCGGTGGAGCGCTTCGTGTGCCGCAGGACGCGGAACGCGTCCATCGGCCGCCCCGACCCCATCGGTTCGACCACGGCCGACGGGACCAGCAACCAGCCCTCGTCGGTGCGCCTCAGGTCCCCGCGGAGGGAGGCGTTGTACATGTGGTTGAGCCGCTCGTCGTGCCGGTGCACGAGCAGTGAGGCAGGCCCGCGTTCCACCGCGCAGTCGGGCGGCACGTCCACCAGGTAGCCCGCCGGGGTGGGTCGCGGCCGGGTCCGGGCGAGCAACGGCGCCCCGGTGGCGTCCCGCGCGGCCAGTACGGCCGTGGGGAAGCGGCTCAGCTGCGCGGCGCCGCACAGCGCCTCGGTCCCGGTGACGGCTGCCGGTGCGCCCGGTTCCGACAGCGCGGCCAGGGGCGGCCGTACGGTCATTTGCTCGGGCTCGATGGTGATGAGGAGCCGTAGGTAGTACCACTGCATCAGTGGCCGCATGGGCAGCGAGAGGTACGAACGGCTGTGCGGCTGTCGCTCGAAGAGCATCCGCCAGTACTCCTCCGCCCCCTCCGGGCCGGTCATGATCTCGTCCGGGCACTGGGCCCACCCTCCCACGTAGACCTGCGGGGCGGCATCGAGGCCGCTGCCCGTCGGGTCCGAGAAGAGCAGGGCGACCCTGCCGTCCCGGCGCACGTTCAGCGCCTTCTGCGCGAAGGCCAGGGAGGTGGTCACCAGGAGGGTCCCGTCCGGGCGCCGGGCCACCGCCGTGGGCCAGGCCAGCGGGGTTCCCTTCTTGCCGAGGGTGACGAACTCGCAGGTCCGGTAGGCGTCCAGGGCCGCGGGGGCGGAGTCGAGTACGGTCATCGCGCCGCGCCACCGTCGAGCTCGAAGAAGGGGGCCCTCAGGGCCCGGCCGGAAGAGGCGTACTGCCTGAGTCCGACCGCCGTGTACGCGGCCGGATCCGCACCGACACGTGCGGCGCGGGCGGTCGCACCCTGTGGAACGGTCCGGACCAGCCGCGACAGCAACGCCGACTCGCGGCGGAAGGCGCGGTGGAGCAAGACCATCTCGCGGGTGTGGGGTCGTTGGGAGGTGGTGCTGGGGGACACTCTCGCTCGCTCCATGGATCACATACGGGGCAATGGACGTACCGAAACTGCCCGCCGCCACTTGGTGTTGGCTTGGCGAACACGTGGGCCGTCTCTACGGACCGTGCCGCAACCGCCTCCGACCTGGGCGTTCAACCTTCGTTGACGACTCGTTCCCGCCACCTCCGGTAGATTTCCGGACGTGTTGCGCATACGAGTGCTGGGCTCCTTGGAGGCCGAGACGAGAGGAACGCCGGTCCCCCTGGGAGCGCCGCGGCAGAGGGCCGTGCTCGCCTGCCTGCTCGCGGCCCGGGGGGCGGTGGTGTCCGTCGACCGGCTTGCCGAGGACTTGTGGCGCGGCACCCCGCCGGCCAAGGCCACCGTGTCACTGCATGCCTACGTGTCCAACCTGCGCCGCGTGCTCGAACCCGATCGGCCGCCGCGCACGCCCGCGACGGTCCTGGTCACCTCCGCTCCCGGGTACGCCCTGCTCCTCCCCCAGGACGCTGTGGACGCCTGGCGGTTCGAGGACCGGCTGGACCGGGCGCAGCGCGCCCCGGCCGCGCAGGCACGGGAACTGCTGGCCGAGGCGCTGGCCTGGTGGCGGGGTCCGGCCTTCCAGGAGTTCTCCGACGAGACGTGGGCCCGGCCCGAAGCGACCCGGCTGGCCGCGCTGCGGGCGGACGCCCGCGAGCTGGCCCTCGCCGCGGACCTGCGCACCGGACACACCGTCAGGGCGGCGCCTGCCGCCGAGTCCCTGGTGGGCGAGTACCCGCTGCGGGAGGAGGGCTGGCGGCTGCTCGCACTCGCCCACTGGGCGTGCGGGCGGCGCGCCGAGGCCCTGGCCGCGCTCCGCCGGGCCCGGGCGGTGCTTCGCGAGGAGCTGGGCTGCGATCCCTCCCCCGCCCTCGTCGAGCTGGAGCACGCCCTACTCGACCAGCGGCTGGACGTGCTGCGCGCGCACGTGCCGGAGCTCCGGCCCGACACCGCCGGACCGGAGCCGCATACGGAGATCGACCGGCCCGGCCACGGCAACGCCCGGAGCTCCGGCCCCCTGCCCGTCGGCCGACCGCCCCTCTTCCTCGGCCGGAACGAGGAACTCCGCGCCGCCGACACCGCGGCACGACACGCCCGTACCGCCGGCGGACTACTGCTGGTCACCGGCGAAGCGGGAGCCGGCAAGTCCGCCTTCCTCGACCGGTTCGCGCACCGGCTGCGCCGGGATGGCTGGACCGTGGTGACCGGCCGCTGCCCCGGGCAGGAGGGGGCTCCGCCTGCCTGGGCGTGGGTGGAGGCACTCGGTGCGCTCGCCCGGGAGGTGCCTCCCGCGCACGCGGCGGACCTGGCCGTACTCCTGCACGAGCCGGAAGGGACGGCTGCCGCCACGCGCGACGAGGCGGCAGCCGACCGCTTCCGTACGCACCGCGCCTTCGCAGCGTGGCTCACCGCCGCCTCCGCCGGGCGGCCGCTCGCGGTGCTGCTCGACGACCTGCACCGCGCCGACGGGGAAACGCTGGCCCTGCTCGAAGCAGCCGCCGCGGTCACCGGCGTCCCCTTGCTCACCGCTGCCTGCTACCGGCCCGCCGAGGCGACGGACCGGCTGGGCAAGACCCTCGCGCAGCTCGCCCCGCGCCTCCCGCACCGGATCGCGCTCGGCGGACTCTCGGCGCGCGACGTCGCGACCGTCGTCGGCGCCGTCTGCCGCGAGCCGGTCGACACGGCGACCGTGGCCACGATCACGGCACGGACCGGCGGCAATCCGTTCTACGTCTGGGAGAGCGCGCGCCTGCTCGACAGCGAAGGGGCGCTGGTGGCCCTCTCCGAGGTCCCCCAGGGCGTCCGGGACGTCCTGCGCAGGCGCTTGGCCCTGCTGCCCGACGCCGCTCTGGCTGCCGTGCGTCTCGCCGCCGCCGTAGGGGTGGAGGCGGACGTCGCCCTGCTGGTCGAGGCGTCCGACGCGGACGAGGAGGCCGTACTCGAAGGACTCGACGCCGCACTCGCCGCGGACCTGCTGACCGAGGCGGGACCCGGCCGGGTCGGCTTCGTGCACGCGTTGGTCCGCGACACCGTCTACGCCGACCTGTCCGCCGTACGGCGATCCCGGCTGCACGACCGCATCGCCCGGACGCTGCACCGGCAGCGACCCGACGACCTGGCCGCGCTCGCCCACCACTTCGCCCGATCCGGCAGCGCCGTGAACGCGCCGCTGGCCGTCGAATACGCCCTGCGCGCCGCCGAGCTGGCGGAGCGCCGGTACGCGCACGACGTCGCGGTCGGGCTGATCTCACAGGCGCTGGACGTGCACGGCGCGGCCACCGCCGACCCGTACGCGGACCCCGACGCCACCCTCGCCCTCCTGCTGCGCCTGCTCGGGGCGCAGCTGCGCGCCGGCGCCACGGCCGCGGCCCGGCGCACCCGCCAGCAGGCCGTGGACCTCGCGGTACGGGCCCATCGCGACGACCTGGTGGCGGCGGTCTACGGGGCCTGGACAGAGCCCTCGCCCTGGCGCAGCCGCCTGGAGGGGTTCTTCGACCGGACGGCGCTGGCGCGTCTCGAACGGCTCGCCCGCGACCACTCCCTGGACGGGGCGACACGGGCCCGCGTGCTCCAGGTCCTCGCCGACGCCGTGGCCGGCGAGGATGCCGTGCGTGCCGGCGACGCCGCCGACGCACAGCTGGCCGTGGCCCGCTCCGTCGGCGGACCAAGGCTGCTCGCCTCAGCCCTGATGACCTCGGCGAAGCTGCTGCCGTACGAGCTGCAGGGCGCCACCCGGCCGCCGCTCGTCGCCGAACTGCGCGGGCTGGCCGCGGAGCACGACCTGCCCGCCCACCGCTGGGTGTGCGAGCACCTCGATGCCGTGACGGCGGCCGTCCGCAACGAGCCCGCAGCCGTCCACAAGCACACGACCGCGGGCTTGGATCTCGCGCACCGCTACGGGATGCTGTGGGCCCACGGCATCAACGTCACGACCCTGGCCATGCTCGCCGCCATCGCGGGCCGGTTCCGGGAGGCGGAGGAACGGTACGCCCGGGCGGAAGAGCTGTTCCAGCGGGTCGGGGCGCACCACGCGACCGGCCCGCGCACGCTCGGCCTGTGGACCATCCGCTTCACTCAAGGACGGACCGCCGACATCGCGCGCAGCGTCCGCGAGGTGCACGAGGCCGTGGGTGCCCCCGTAGCCGTGGCGCACGCTCTCGTGCTGGCCCGCCAGGGCCGGCTGGACGAGGCACGCGACGTACGCTTTCCCCCGCAACCGGTGACGGACCACCTCTACGGCATGGAGCTCGACTACCGCAGCGAACTCGCCGTCCTGCACGCCGACACCGACGCCGCGGCCCTGCTGGTCGAGCATCTGCGCCCGGTCCGGGGCCAGTTCGGCGGCGCGGCGAACGCCGCCTACGCCACCCGCCCGCTCGCCCATCCCCTGGCCGACCTGCACCGCCTCCTCGGCGAGAACGGAGCCGCGGCCGATGCCTACGCGCTGGCCGAACGTGTCGCCCTGGCCTGGAACGCCCCCCACCACGCCCACGCTGCACGCCGCGCCGCGGCGGACATGGCGGCCGACCGTGACCGGCGCCGGACGTTCGCCCTGTGACGTTGCGCTCAGGGCTCGCGCGTTGGACCGTGTCTCGGCGGCGTAGCTCCGGCCTGGTCCCCCAGCGTCACCGGCCGTGCGCGGTCCAGCACGCCGGAGGCGGCCAGAAGGCCCCGCGACGTCAGGCTGCGGGGTGGGCCGGATTCTGCTGTGACTCCAGCAGCCGGGCGCGGCACTCCCGGCAGAACGGATTCTCTGGGCGCGCAGGTGTAGCGCGATGTGCAGATCACGTAGCGACGCAGCTCAGACTCGGCGCTGTGACGCTACCGAGCGCAACGGCGTGGCGCCATCGCTGGATCGGACGATGTCCAGACGCCTACCGACTGTTCTCACCACACCCGGGCATCCTTCCGGCGGGACAGTGCCCGCTCCAGCTTGGACCGTCCCGCACGGTCCTGCGAGGTACGCACCGTGGCCCTCTCGCTGCGACGATGGTGGTTGGGAACAGGTACTGACGGCCTGTCGCTGACGGCGGAAGTCTTCTCTCTGCACTCGGCATCGGCTGGAGGCACCGACCGGGGCTCTGGTCCGCAAGTCGTTCTACGCAGCTCCCGCCCCCGGCTAGCGGGAGCCGCGCGCGCTCGCCGGGTTCGCAGTGACCTGGGCGGTGAACCAGCCGCAGCCTCGGGCAGCCCGCGGAGGGCCTCACACGAAGAAGGTGCTCCCCGCTGGAGGTCACGTCTTCCGGCCTCGGCTCGGCGACGAGTTCCATCAGGGCCTGCCTCCCTGGCAGGGCGACGGCGCGGCCAGGGTCCTGTTGCAGATCGGCCACGCGAATCGGCTCAAGGCGGGGAGCACGCTCCCTGAGCCTCAGGTCGTCTTTCAGCGCTTCCAAGAGGACCAGCGCTGCCTCGGCATCGCTTAGCGGAACCCGTACGCCGATGCGCCGTGTCGTGATCCGCTCGTAGGCGTCGGCCCACCGTCGTGTCACGCTCGGGCCAGGCACAGCAACCGGGCGCGCCGGGGGCTCGCGGTTCTCCTTCCGGGGTATGGGGCTCAGGTCATGCCCTCACCCTTCGCTACTGAATGGCTGGTTCCTCGGTGATGATCAATGCATGAACCTCACCAGTCGGCGTAGCGTGCTGACATCTGCGGCTGCCACGATCGCCGCCCTGCCCCTACTCAATGACCTGGCCGGGAACGGTACTGCGGCTGTGGCCGCAGAGGCCCCGACCATCCCGCCCAGAGAGCCCCTCCACTCGAACACAGATCTTTACAGCAGCACTGACTTCAAGGAGGGTACTGACTGGATGCGCCGATTCCGGTGCGGCGGCCAGCCCGAGCTCGGTGACAATCTGAGATCGTCCAGCATGGCCGTCCGCAGCACGGCGATCCTGGCCCCTCACGGCGGCGCCATTGAGGCAGGGACGAGCGAACTGTGTCTGGCCATCGCCGGCTACTCCCACAAGGAGGGCCCGGCCGCTGCCATGCCATCCGCCGTGCCCGGACTCGTCCAGCGGGACTACTGGATGTTCGAGGCGCTCGTCAACAACGAGGCGCTCCACATCACCTCGACGCTTTGTGACGACCCGGCGGCCTTGGCCGTCTGCACGAACAACCTGTACGCCGTCTCCCTCCACGGGTTCAGCCCCAAGAAGGGCCCCAAGAACCAGATCCTCATCGGCGGCCGCGACCGGCGGTTGATGGAAAACCTGGCCTGGGCGTTCGACAAGCATGGCCTCAAGCCCCTCAGCGACAACGACGATCTGTCCGTCACGGTGACCCTGGCAGCGGCTGACTCCGAGCTCAATGGCGATGACGTCCGCAACTTCGTGAACCGCACCCGTACCGGTGCCGGCGCCCAGCTTGAAATTTCCACCGAACTCCGGCGCTCTATGTTCGGCACCTTCGACGGCGCGGAGAACCGAAGGGCCACCGCTGGCACCGGTTTCTGGAACGGCTTCACCAACGCCGTCCGCGAGGCCATCGACGTCCACGAACTCGGCCTGGCCAAGCCCGCTCCCTCCACCAGCGTCTGACGACCCGCAGGAGCACGCGGCCCGGTGGTACTGCCCCCGGAAAACCGGGCACCGGGCCCCACCTACGCACGCCATATCGGCGCAGGCTGCCACCGACCCCAACCGCCAGCCGCATGCCCCGTGCCGCTCCCCCCGGGGGGAGGCACGCCAGGCGGCGTCACACGACTCGCGAGGAGCCACCTCGGCGTGGCCATCGTGACCATCGGCCTCGTCCTTTTCAGCTGGAGCGGCAAGCTGGTCGCACCGGGTATCGTCGGCCGAATCTTTCCGCTCTGTGTTCTCCGCAGCCCTCGCGTCGGCCTACGCCGACGGGGAGCACGGACGACAGGTACTCCAGCGCGCGTACAACGTCACTTTCGGCTGGAGCGCCGGGTCCTGAGCGCCAAGATCAAAGGTGTTGAGCCCGACCGCCGTGCCGAGAAGCACGACCTCCCGGCCTTGGCCGGGTCCGTCGTCGCCGAAACGAGCTTCCATGGGGTCGTCAGGGCGTATTCGGTGAACAACTTCTCCGTCAGTCCTGCGGTCCCTGTGAGGCCGTCGCACGGGCTCCTCGCCAGCCAGCTGCCAGATGTCGTGCGCGAGCCGGGTCTCTGCGGGCGCGGGCGGCGGGCCGGCGCTGCAACGCCGTGAACAACAGCTGGCCCTCCTCGGTGTACCAGACGACCAGCTCGCCATCGAGGACCAGGCCGTGCGGCAGCAGGTGGGCGGCGGCCGCCACCAGGTCCGGCCGCCGGGCCTGCCAGCGGCCGGCGCGGGGCCCGCAG
>LJCW01000380.1 GCA_001298555.1 Actinobacteria bacterium OV450 | reverse complement strand
CAGGGCTTCGGCCCGGCGGCGCACCGCCGCGGGCTCGGGGTGGTGCGGGCGGGCGCGGCCCCGGCGAGGGCGCAGCCGCCCGTCGGAGAGGCGGGGGGGGCCGGCGGGGGGGCGGGTGCGGAATCCCTCGGCGGCTGAGGCGGAGTGCGAAGTGCGTGTACGGGAACTGCGTGTACGAAGAGTCATGGCACGACGGTAGGGTCGAATCCCGACCGCAGTCCGGATTTATCAATTCCGGTGGATATCCCGCCCGTTGTGGATAACCCCGCCACTCCTTCCGGTGATCAGCGGGGCGAGACGACCGCCGCCAGCAGCCCGGGGCCCGTGTGCGCGCCGATCACCGCGCCGACCTCGCTGACATGGAGTTCAACCAGGCCGGGGATGCGCTCGCGCAGCCGTTCCGCGAGCTTCTCGGCCCGCTCGGGGGCCGCGAGGTGGTGCACGGCCACGTCGACGCCGCCCGCCCCGGCGCGTTCGACGGCCAGCTCCTCCAGGCGGGCGATGGCCTTGGAGGCCGTCCGCACCTTCTCCAGCATCTCGATCCGGCCACCCTCCAGCGTGAGCAGCGGCTTGACGGCGAGGGCCGAGCCTAGGAGGGCCTGTGCGGCTCCGATGCGGCCGCCGCGGCGCAGGTAGTCCAGGGTGTCGACGTAGAAGTACGCCGACATGTCCGCGGCGCGCTTCTCTGCGGCGGCCACGGCCTCGTCCACGGAACCGCCCGCTTCGGCCGTTTCCGCGGCGGCGAGGGCGCAGAACCCGAGGGCCATCGCGACCATGCCGGTGTCGACGACGCGCACGGGGACGGGGGCGGTCTTGGCGGCGACCACGGCGGCGTCGTAGGTGCCGGAGAACTCGGCGGACAGGTGCAGGCTGACGATGCCCGTCGCGCCGGCCTCCGCGGCCGCCCGGTACGCCCGTACGAACTCCTCCGGGCTGGGGCGGGAGGTCGTGACCGAGCGGCGCTTCTGCAGGGCCAGGGCGAGGCTGCGGGCCGAGATCTCAGTGCCCTCCTCGAGTGCCTCGTCCCCGAGGACCACGGTCAGCGGGACGGAGGTGATTCCGTGCCGCGTCATGGCCGACGGGGGCAGGTAGGCCGTGGAATCGGTGACGATCGCGACATGGCGGGACATGAGCCGGAGGTTACCGCCAGCAGGGGCCCTACGGCAGCCCAGCCCCTGGTCGGGGGACGGACGCAGTCGCATCCCGGCCCCGCCCGGGCCCGTCCGCCCGCCCTCGGGCAGCCGCTCGGCCACAGGCGAAGCCCGGTCGCGCGCCCGGCGCCCGGCGCCCAGGAACCGGTGCCGACGCCCGTCAACGCCCGGGAACCGGTTACCGACACCCTGTGCCGGCAGCGCCTGCTTCGGTGGCGTCCGGGGCTCGGGACGTGTGTCAGCGCCCCTCGGCAGCGCTTCGGTGGCGCTTCGGTGGGGTCCGGGCTCGGGTCCTGTGTCAGTGCCCCTCGGCAGTGCCCGCCCGGCGCCGCTGCCGGCCGCCCTCCGACTCATCGGGCCCGGGGCCGCTGCCGGCCGCCCTCCGACTCATCTGGGCCCGGGGCCGCTGCCGACCGCCCTCCGGGCCGTTGCGGGCGGCCGGCCGCCCGCTCCGGCTCAGCACCCGGCGCCCCGGAGCAGGGCGGGGCGGTCTTCCGGTCAGGTCGTCAGGTCGTCGCTTCCGGCCTCGGGGTCTTCTGCCAGGGGTGGCGGACCGGCGGCGGAGTGGGGTTCAGGGCCGCCGGCTGGGGCGGCGTGTGGCCCGGGCGGCCCGACGGCGGTTGCGTGGCGCGCCCTGCGGCCCCGGACGGGGGCTGCTGCGCGTCCCAGGCCTCTGCCGCCGCCGCGAGGTCGTCGACCGTCTCCCGGGACCAGTCCCGCAGTGCCCCCGACTCGACGTCGATCTGCGCCGACAGCGCCGACAGGTCGTCTTCCGCGAAGCGCCGGGCCCGGTCGCGGGCGGCCCAACGCAGCGAGTCCGACGCTTGCGTGATCTTGGCGGTCCGTTCCTTGAGGTCGGGCAGCATCCCGGCGATCCGCGCCCGGTCCGGCTCCTGCTCCAGCCGCTTCAGCTCGTCGTCCAGCTCGTGCCCGTGCGCGCTCAGCCGCTCGAACAGCCCGATCGACTCCTTCAGCGAGGCGTCCGTCTGCACCCCCTGGTACAGCGCCTGCTGCGTGGCCCGCATCGACGTCCGCAGGTCCAGCCGCAGCTGCGCCAGCGTCCCGGGTACGCCCACCTGCCCGAAGCTCTTCGCCTTCAGCGCGGTGTCCTCCACGGTGCGGCGGGCCTGCGTGATCGTACGGTCCACACCGCGCTTCGCCGCCCCGACCGCCTTCACGGCGGCCCAGGCGCCCAGCCCCAGGAAGGCGAACAGCACCAACAGGGCAAAGATGATGATCAACGCGCCCGCCTCCATGAGAGGCTCCCTTCCCCTGCCGTTTCCGTCCCCTCCACCGTAAACGCCACGGGCAGGCAAGGGGTTCCCATCGAACCCCCAACCTGCCCGTACGGGTATCCCCCTAGACCGGGGGAACGGCGTCTCAGACGACGATGTTGACCAGCTTCGGCGCGCGCACGATCACCTTGCGGATCTCGGCCCCGCCCAGCGCCGCCACGACCGCCTCGTCGGCCAGCGCCAGCTGCTCCAGGTCACCCTCGGAGATCGCCGGCGGGACCTCCAGACGGGCCTTGACCTTGCCCTTGATCTGGACGACGCAGGTCACGCTCTCGTCCACCACGTACGCCGGGTCCGCGACCGGGAAGTCCTGGTGGACCACCGAGTCGGTGTGGCCCAGGCGGTGCCACAGCTCCTCCGCGATGTGCGGGGCCAGCGGCGCGACCAGCAGGACCAGCCGCTCCGCGACCGAGCGCTCCAGCGGGCGGCCGGCCTTGGTCAGCGCGTTGTTCAGCTCGGTGATCTTCGCGATGGCGGTGTTGAACCGCAGGCCCGCCATGTCGGCGCCGGCCCCGTCGATGGCCTTGTGCAGCGCGCGCAGGGTGTCCTCGCCCGGCTCGCCGTCGACGACGGTGACCGCACCGGTCTCCTCGTCCACGATGTTGCGCCACAGACGCTGCAGCAGCCGGTACTGGCCCACCACGGCCCGGGTGTCCCAGGGGCGCGAGACGTCCAGCGGGCCCATCGCCATCTCGTACAGGCGCAGGGTGTCCGCGCCGTACTCCTCGCAGATCTCGTCGGGCGTGACGGCGTTCTTCAGGGACTTGCCCATCTTGCCGTGCTCGCGCTTGACCTGCTTGCCCTCGAAGAAGTACGCCCCGTCGCGCTCCTCGACCTCGGCGGCCGGCACGTACACACCGCGCTCGTCGGTGTAGGCGTACGCCTGGATCATGCCCTGGTTGAACAGCTTGTGGAACGGCTCGGCCGAGGAGACGTGGCCCAGGTCGAACAGGACCTTCGACCAGAAGCGCGCGTACAGCAGGTGCAGCACGGCGTGCTCGGCGCCGCCGACGTACAGGTCGACACCGCCGTGCGGCGCGCTCTCGCGCGGACCCATCCAGTACTGCTCGATCTCCGGGTCCACCAGGGCCGACGCGTTGTTCGGGTCCAGGTAGCGCAGCTCGTACCAGCAGGAACCGGCCCAGTTGGGCATGGTGTTGGTCTCGCGGCGGTAGGAGCGCACCCCGCGCCCGTCGCCCAGGTCCAGCTCGACGTTGACCCACTCTTCGTTGCGCGACAGCGGGGTCTCGGGCTTGGAGGCGGCGTCGTCCGGCGCGAACGTGCGCGGCGAGTAGTCCTCGACCTCGGGCAGTTCCAGAGGCAGCATCGACTCGGGCAGCGGGTGTGCGACGCCGTCCTCGTCGTAGACGATCGGGAAGGGCTCGCCCCAGTAGCGCTGGCGGCTGAACAGCCAGTCGCGCAGCCGGAAGTTGACGGTCCCCTCGCCGATGCCCTGCTCGGCCAGCCACGCCGTGATGGCGGCCTTGGCCTCGACGACGCCCAGGCCGTCCAGGGAGATACCCTCGCCGGTCGAGTTCACGATGGTGCCGTCGTACGAGGAGAACGCGTCCTCCCACTCCGCCGGGTCGGCGTCGCGGTCGTCCGAGGGCTCCACGACGCAGCGCATCGGCAGCTCGAAGGCGCGCGCGAACTCGAAGTCGCGGCCGTCGTGCGCCGGGACGGCCATGATCGCGCCGGTGCCGTAGCCCATCAGCACGTAGTCCGCGATGAAGACGGGGACGCGGTCGCCGCTGACCGGGTTGACCGCGTACGCGCCGGTGAAGACGCCGGTCTTGTCCTTGGCCTCGGCCTGACGCTCGACGTCCGACTTGGCGGCGGCCTGCTTGCGGTACGCGTCCACGGCCTCGCCGGGGGTCGCGGCGCCGCCGGTCCACACCTGGTGGGTGCCCTCGGGCCACTCGGCCGGGACGATCTTCTCGACCAGACCGTGCTCGGGCGCCAGCACCATGTAGGTGGCGCCGAACAGGGTGTCGGGGCGGGTGGTGAACACGGTGATGGCGTCGTCGCCGACGGCGAAGTCGACGCGCGCGCCCTCGCTGCGGCCGATCCAGTTGCGCTGCTGCAGCTTGATGGCCTCGGGCCAGTCCAGCGCGTCCAGGTCGTCCAGCAGCCGGTCCGCGTAGGCGGTGATCCGCATGTTCCACTGGCTCAGCTTGGCCTTGAAGACCGGGAAGTTGCCGCGCTCGGAGCGGCCGTCCGCGGTGACCTCCTCGTTGGCCAGTACGGTGCCCAGCCCGGGGCACCAGTTCACCGGCGCGTCGGAGGCGTAGGCCAGGCGGTGCTCGTTCAGCACGTCGGCCCGCTCGCCCGCGGTCAGCGCGGCCCAGGAGCGGCCACCGGGGACCTCACGGGAGCCGTCCTCGAAGGCGGCGACCAGCTCGGCGATGGGACGGGCCTTCGCCGCGTCCGCGTCGTACCAGGAGTTGTAGATCTGCAGGAAGATCCACTGCGTCCACTTGTAGTAGTCCGGGTCGATCGTCGCGAACGAGCGGCGCTTGTCGTGGCCCAGGCCCAGGCGGCGCAGCTGGGCCTTCATGTTCTCGATGTTGGCCTCGGTGGACACGCGGGGGTGCGTGCCGGTCTGCACGGCGTACTGCTCGGCCGGCAGGCCGAAGGCGTCGAAGCCCAGGGTGTGCAGGACGTTGTGGCCGCTCATCCGCTGGTGGCGGGCGAAGACGTCGGTGGCGATGTACCCCAGCGGGTGGCCGACGTGCAGGCCCGCACCGGACGGGTACGGGAACATGTCCATGATGAACTTCTTGGGTCGCGCGACGACCGCCGCGTCACCCGCCAGGTCACCCGTCGGGTTCGGGGCCTCGTAGGTGCCCTCCGCGTCCCATACGTCCTGCCAGCGTGCCTCGATGTCGGCGGCCATGGCAGCCGTGTAGCGGTGCGCCTCGGCCGCCTCGGGGGCCGGGGTGTTCGTCTCGCTCATGATTTCTGAAGCTCCATCGATCGTCTCTGCCGTCTCTGCCTGCCCAAACGAAAAAACCCCTCGCACAGGAGGGGGCGCCGCGCCGATGCCGACCGTGTCGAAGGTCGGTACTGATCAGCGCGGCTCGGTAAGCAGAAGGCGTACGGCACGCATGGCGCCAGGGTACCGCAGCGGCCTCGGCCGCCGCTCGACCGTTCCGCACAACGAGAAGCGGGCCACCCGATCCGGGTGGCCCGCTTCTCTTCTGTGGAGCTAAGGAGAATTGAACTCCTGACCTCCTGCATGCCATGCAGGCGCTCTACCAACTGAGCTATAGCCCCTTGCTTCTCTGCCGCCGGGCCCCTGCTCGGTTTCCCTTGCCGGTTCCCCCTGGCGACATCGAGAACATTACACGGTCATGGCCCAGGTCCAAAAATCGGTTTCCGGGCGCTGCGATTTGCCCGTTTCGCCCCGTTCCGCAGACCTGTCGGCCATGCCCGTTCCCCACTCGGTCCTGCCGCGGTCCTACGCTCTGGCGAACTGGTAGAACCGCTTGAGCGTGCAGTGCTCGTCGAGCAGCCGACCATAGATCGGCTCCCCTTCCAGCTCGCGGTACGTCTCGATCGGGTCGCCTTTTATGATCAGCGCCCGCGCGCATTCCTCGCACCAGTACTGGTAGTCGGGGTTGACCGGGTCCATGTCCCGCACGATCGGCGTGCCGTTGTTGCACCAGTCGCACCGCCGCCGGTGTGCACCCATCCGTCAGCGACTCCCTCCCGCATCGGGCCGTCGACTCCCCCTCCGGCGGTCCGATTCTGCCACGCGGGTGCGGGGCAGGTCAGCAGGCGCCGAAGGTACAAACGGAAGGATCCCGCCCCCTAGTTGGGGACGGGATCCTGATTGTGGAGCTAAGGAGAATTGAACTCCTGACCTCCTGCATGCCATGCAGGCGCTCTACCAACTGAGCTATAGCCCCGCTCTCCGCCGCGCTCCCCCCGTTTCCGGTGTTCTGCGCTGCGAACAAGAAGAACTCTAGCCTGTGACCAGCCGGAAAGTGAAATCCGGGTGGGAGCCGCCCTGAGGCGGGCTCAGTCGTCGTCGCCGAGCACCGGTTCCGGCAGCGTGCCGGCGTTGTGCTCCATCAGACGCCAGCCGCGCGCGCCCTCGCCGAGTACCGACCAGCAGCAGTTGGAGAGCCCGCCCAGGCTCTCCCAGTCGCGGGCCTCCAGGCCCAGCAGCCGGCCGATGGTCGTACGGATCGTCCCGCCGTGGCTGACCACGACGAGCGTGCCGCCCTCCGGCAGCCGGCCGGCGTGCTCCAGCACCAGCGGCGCCGCCCGGTCGGCGACCTCGGTCTCCAGTTCGCCGCCGCCGCGGCGGACGGGCTCGCCGCGCTTCCACGCCGCGTACTGCTCGCCGTACTTCTCGATGATCTCGTCGTGCGTGAGGCCCTGCCACTCACCGGCGTACGTCTCGCGCAGCGCGGCGTCCTGCGCCACGGGCAGGCCCGTGACGGCAGCCAGCTCGGAGGCCGTCGCGGAGGCCCGCCGCAGGTCGGAGGCCACGATGGCGTCGGGCTTCAGGGAGGCGAGCAGCCGGGCGGCGCGGCGCGCCTGCGCCACACCCGTCTCGGTCAGCTCGATGTCCGTGGAGCCCTGGAAGCGGCGCTCCAGGTTCCACGAGGTCTGGCCGTGCCGCCACAGGACGATCTTCCGGCCGGTCTTGCGGGGGGCGGTCGTGCTCAGAACAGATCACCGTCCAGGTCCTCGTCGCCCGCCGCCGCGCGCAGCTTGGCGTGCTCCTCCGCCTTGCCCTTGGTGAGCTTGGCGTCCTCGGGCAGGTCGATCTCGGGGCAGTCCTTCCACAGGCGCTCCAGCGCGTAGAAGACCCGCTCCTCGCTGTGCTGCACGTGGACGACGATGTCGATGTAGTCGAGCAGGATCCAGCGGGCGTCGCGGTCGCCCTCGCGGCGCACCGGCTTGGCGCCGAGTTCCTTGAGCAGGCGCTCCTCGATCTCGTCGACGATCGACTTGACCTGACGGTCGTTGGGCGCCGAGGCGAGCAGGAAGGCGTCGGTGATCGACAGCACGTCGCTGACGTCGTACGCGATGATGTCGTGCGCGAGCCGGTCGGCCGCGGCCTGGGCGGCGGCGGTGATGAGCTCGATGGAGCGGTCCGTGGCGGTCACTGGCCATGCTTTCGGGTTGGCGGGCAGATCCTTACAAGGGTCTCATGTACCGCCGACCCCGCCCGCGCGGAACGTCCCGCGCGGGCCGGGCACCTGCCGAGGGCCTGATCAGGCCAGGTCAGGACGGCTTGTAGTCCTTGCCCAGGGTCACCACGATGTCGGCGTTCACCGCGTTCTCGCCCTTCTTCACGGCGGTCTCGGGCAGGCCCAGCGTCTTGGCCACCTCGACGGCCTTGGCCCGCTGTGCGTCGTCCTGGTACGTGATCTGCGAGGCGGGCACGGTCTTGTCGGCCTTGCCGCCGTCCACGAAGGTGTAGCCGCCGTTGAGCAGGGTCGCCTTCGCCGCGAGCTGCGTCTTGTCGTCGCCGGTGGCGTCCCTGAGACCGACGCGGGGCGCGGCACCGGCCTGGGCCGCCGTGAAGCTGCCGCCGAGCACCTCCCTGACGACGGTCTTGTTGGCGTCGTCGGTGAGCGCGCCGTCGGGCTTCACCGCGAGGAGGTCCGTGCGGTACGCGCCTTGCTTGGCGTGTTCGCCGAGCTTGGACAGCAGGGTGCCGAGCGTCTGCGCGTTCAGGGAGGGGTCCAGGATCTGGCCCATGCTCTCGACGGTGACGGTCGCCGACTTCGGGTCGCCGGGGACCTTGCGCAGCACCCCGTAGAGCACCTTGCCGAAGCGGTCCAGCTGCTTGGCCTCGGGTTCGCCCTGGGCGCGGTGGGTGGCGTACGCCACGGCCATCGCACCGCTGAGGTGCTGCTTCGCGCCCTGGGCGACGGCCGGGGTCTTGGCGGCGTCGTCGGCGGGGACGGCGGTGTCGGTGTCGATCTCGATGCCGCCGACCAGCTCGACCAGGTTCTCCAGGAAGGGGGTGTCCAGGCGCCAGGTGCCGCCGATGTGGGTGCCGAGCACCGAGTCGAGGGAGTCCCGCACGCCGCCGCCGCGCTCCTCGACCGCCTTGCCGAGGGCCGTGCCGGTGCCGTCGTCCTTGGGGACGCCCAGCGTGTTCGGCAGCAGGACGGTGGCGCCCTTCGCGGTGGTGACGTTGTCGACGAGCAGCGCCGTCGAGGTGCCGCCCTTCTTGGTGTTGTACAGGTGCACGACGATCATGTCGCGCTTCTGCGCCCCGCCGGCGGCCGTGGCGGCCTTCTTCTGCCCGGGGCCGTCGAGGAACGGCAGCTTGCCCGCGTACCAGAGGTAGCCGAGGCCGCCCACGACGAACAGGGCGAGGACGACGACGAGCGCGACCACGCGGTTGCGGCCGCGGCGGCGGGCCTCCTCACGGCGCTCGGTGCGGCTCTCGGTGAACTTGAGCCAGTCGATGACGTCTTCGGAGTTCTCGTCCGGCTGGTCGATGAACGCGAACTGCTCGGTGCGGTAGTCCGGGGCGGACTGCCCGTCGTCGGGGCGGCGGGGTTCGGGGACCCGGTCGGCGCGCGGCGGCTCCGGTTCGGCCGCGGGGGCCGGGGCGGGGGGCTCGGGGGCGGCCTGCTGCGGGATCCACTGCCGGCCCTGCTGCGCGTGCCGGGTGTCGTACCCGTAGGCGGGGGCCTGGGCCTGGGTGTACTCCTGCTGCCCGTACTCCGGGGCGGCCGGCTGCTGCGCCTGCTGGTGCGACTGCTGCTGCGGCTGCTGCGGCTGCTGCGGGTAGTACGCCTGCTGTGGCTGCCGGCCGTAGCCCTGCTGGTCGTAGCCGTACTGCTGCGCGGGCGCCTGGCCGTACACCGGCTGCCCGTACGGGTCGTAGCCGAGGAGCTGCTGCTCCTGTGCGGCGTACGGGTCGTACGGCTCCTGTCGGTCGTTCACCGCGGGGCCCCTCTCTCCGGAAGCTCAGGCTCCCCGGTACAGCTCACGCTTGTCGATGTAGCGCACCACACCGTCGGGCACCAAGTACCAGACAGGATCCCCCTGGGCGACCCGGGTGCGGCAGTCCGTGGACGAAATCGCCAGCGCGGGCACCTGCACCAGGGAGACGCCGTCCGCGGGCAGCCCGTCGTCGGTGAGTACGTGGCCCGGCCGGGTCACTCCGATGAAGTGGGCGAGCGAGAAGAGCTCGTCGGCGTTGCGCCAGGTCAGGATCTGGGCGAGGGCGTCGGCACCGGTGATGAAGAACAGGTCGGCGTCTTCGTTGAGAGCGCTCAGATCACGCAGGGTGTCGATCGTGTACGTCGGGCCGCCGCGGTCGATGTCGATGCGGCTCACCGAGAACTGGGGGTTCGAGGCCGTCGCGATGACCGTCATCAGATAGCGGTCCTCGGCGGGGGACACGGCACGCTGCGACTTCTGCCACGGCTGGCCGGTCGGTACGAACACCACCTCGTCGAGGTGGAACAGGGCGGCCACCTCACTGGCGGCCACCAGGTGTCCGTGGTGGATCGGGTCGAATGTCCCGCCCATCACGCCGAGCCGGCGCTTGACCGGGCCGGTAGGCATCTCCTGCTCTCCCATGAGCGCAGAGCCTACTGGCCCGGCGGAGCGGTGCGGACCCGCATGCGGGCGCGTGCGCGGGCGCCGGTTCAGCGGTCGCGGTTGAGGCGGGTGGTCACCCAGAGCATCAGCAGCAGGATGCACAGCGCGCCGCCACCGGTCAGGAACGGGTTCAGGCTGTCGTGGTTGCCGCCGTGCTGCTCGGCGCCCTCCGACGCGAGAACGACCAGGTTGTGGGCGGTGGAGGAGAGGCTCATCAGGCAGATACCTATCGAGTCGGGGAGCGGGCGGAGACTTCGCTCACATCGTATGCGGGGGCCTGGGGCACGCTCACGCCGACTCAGGCGTTGGAGAGGATAGACGCAGTAGCACTCAGGCCGATCAAGGGGGAGGGCGTCATGACGGAGACCGGTTTCGAGAAGGTTCCGGCGAGGGACCGCAGGAGGTTCCCCGGTATTTCCTCACGCGCGTACGAACACCCGGCGGACCGTTCGGCGCTGGTCGCGCTGCGCAAGCTGAGCGGGTTCGACACCGTGTTCAAGGCCCTGAGCGGTCTCCTCCCGGAGCGGAGCCTGCGCCTGCTCTTCCTCTCGGATTCCGTCCGGGTGGGCGAGACCCAGTTCCGGCACCTGCACGAGATGCTGCGGGACGCCTGTTACATCCTGGACCTGGAGAAGGTCCCGCAGATGTACGTGCAGCAGGACCCGCGGCCGAACGCCATGTGCATCGGTCTGGACGAGCCGATCATCGTGGTCACGACCGGCCTGGTCGAGCTGCTCGACGAGGAGGAGATGCGGGCGGTCGTGGGCCACGAGGTGGGGCACGCGCTGTCGGGGCACGCGGTGTACCGCACGATCCTGCTGTTCCTGACGGGTCTGGCGCTGAAGGTGGCGTGGATCCCGCTGGGCAACGTGGCGATCACGGCGCTCGTGACCGCCCTGCGGGAGTGGTTCCGCAAGTCGGAACTGTCGGCGGACCGGGCCGGTCTGCTGGTCGGGCAGGACCTTCAGGCCTCGATGCGGGGCCTGATGAAGCTCGCGGGCGGCAACCACCTCCACGAGATGAACGTGGACTCCTTCCTGGCCCAGGCCGAGGAGTACGAGGCCGGCGGCGACCTGCGCGACTCGGTGCTGAAGATCCTCAACATGCTGCCGCGGACGCATCCGTTCGCCACCGTGCGGGCGGCCGAGCTGAAGAAGTGGTCGCAGAACCGGGACTACCAACGGATCATGGACGGCCACTACCCGCGGCGGGACGAGGACAAGGACACCTCGGTGTCGGACTCCTTCCGCGAGTCGGCCTCGCACTACGCGGACGCGGTGCGCAGCAGCAAGGACCCGCTGTTCAAGCTGGTCGGCGACATCGCGGGCGGCGCGGCCGATGTCGGCGGCAAGCTGCGGGACAGGTTCACGGGTGCGGGCCCGGGCGGCGGGAACAAGGGCGGCGAGGCTACGGAGCAGGGCTGACGGGGGCGCTCCCGGCGGGCGTGGGCGACGCCAGTACACCGCACAGCCCGGCGGTGCGCCGCGGGGTGCCACTGGCGTACGGGTCGCTGGCGGCCGGGCCCACGGTGGCCGGTCCGGCTCCGGCCAGGACCGGGCGGAAGCCGTCGGCGGGCTCGGTGGAGCAGTCCTGCGGGCCGGCCATCACGTAGGCGGAGAGCAGTTCCGCCCGCCGGGTCGTGAGGTCCTCCTGGTCGAAGCGCAGCCGCAGCTCGCGCCGGACGGTGAAGAGCGAGGCGCCGTCCTCCGCGGCCGGGGATCCGGTGGCGGGGCGTACGGCGTACACGAAGGTGTGGTCGGTGGTCACTTCGAGGACGTCCGCGGAGATCTCCTCGAAGGCGAGGGTTCCGCTGACCCGGACCCGGCTGTCGGCCAGGGCTGCGGTGCCGGGGTCGAAGCGGACCAGCCAGCCGGTGGCGGCGTGCCGCCCGTCGCCGGAGGGCGAGGCCATGCTGCGGTCGAACTGTGCCAGCTGGTCGGGGTCGAGCAGGACCCGTACGGGCCGGGTGGCGGCGCCGGCCAGCACGTCCGGGTCCAGCGAGGACTGCACCAGGTAGTCCTTGGCGATGGACAGCGCGGTGACGACCTGCGCTTCGGCGAAGTGGTGGGTGCGGCGCGCGGCGGGCAGGGTGATCCCGGCCGCCCCGACACGGTAGTCGGCCGCCGGGCTCTTCGCGAAGAGGTCGACGGGCCGCCCGCCGGGCACCACGGTGGCGGGGGCCAGGGGCACGACGGTGCTGGCCAGGGGTTCGGTGCGACTGCTGTACGGGGGCACCGTCGGGTTGCTCAGGCCCATGTAGACGGCCGCGGCGAAGGCCACCGCGATGAGCAGCACGAGCAGCATGCCCTGGCGGGCGCCCCGGCCGGGGGTGCTGGTCCGGGGCCGGGCGGGGCCGCTGCCGGACCAGATGGACCGGCTGCGCACGGCCCGGGCGTGTTCACCCATGCGCTCCTGCGCGGAGAACTCCTGGAGCCGGGCAGCCCGGACGAAGTCCTCGTCGAACACGACCGACCGGTACTCGTCCGACCGGAACTCCTCGTCGCCCCCGCCGATGCCCTCGGGGGTGCCGTCGGGTGGATCTCCTGGAACGGCCATTGCTTCTCCCCGCTGTCCCCGCTTCAGAGAAGCCCCCAGCTCCGGCGGACGCGAGTGGGGTCGTTACCTTCAGGGTTGGCGGCCGACGGGGTACATAAACGCTCCGGCGCCGGTGACTTCCGTCAGCGGTGTCCTGGTGGGCGCGGGAGTGTGGTCCGCGCCGCTCGACGCGCTGCGGTAGACCGCGCTGAAGGCGAGGGCGACCATGCCGAGACCCATCACGAAGGCGAGCACCCAGGCGACCGGCCGCAGCCACGGCGCGCGGCCCCGGTAGGGCCGCAGGGCGCCGCCGTAGGCCCCGTAGGGGCCTTCCGGGTAGCTGGGGCCGTACTCCCAGCCGGGCTCGTCGATGCCGTACCCGTCGGGGCGGCCGTAGGCGTGGCTGTCGTAGTCGTCGTCGGACGTCCAGCCTCCGGCGACGGCCCGGGCCGCCTCCGCCTCGGCGCGCGCCCGGTCGGCGGCCCGCTGGCGCTCCGCGGCACTCGGTTCATGGATTTCGGCGCTCCGGACGAAGTCCTCGTCGAACACCACGGAGGCGAAGTCGTGATCCGCGCCTCCGCGGTCGTCGTTGTCGGGCTCCCCGTCGTCCGGGATCTTGCCCCCCACGTCGTCCGGCACAGGCACAGCCTAGACCTGGGGGGCTGCTTTGGGCAGGGTGTGAGCGGAATTCCGGCCACCCGGTGTTCGGTGTCCGACTACCGAACGTGACCGTCGCCGGTGACGATGTACTTGGTGGAGGTGAGCTCCGGAAGGCCCATGGGGCCGCGGGCGTGCAGCTTCTGGGTGGAGATGCCGATCTCGGCGCCGAAGCCGAACTGACCACCGTCGGTGAACCGGGTGGACGCATTCACGGCGACGGTGGTCGAGTCGACCAGCTGGGTGAAGCGGCGGGCGGCGGCCTGAGAAGTGGTGACGATCGCCTCGGTGTGCCCGGAGGTCCAGCGGCGGATGTGGGCGACGGCGTCGTCGAGCGAGTCCACGACGCCGGCGGCGATGTCGTAGGAGAGGTACTCGGCGGCCCAGTCCTCGTCGGTGGCGGGCAGCGCGGTGACCTTGGAGTCCTCGGCGGCCGCGAGGACGCGCGCGTCGCCGTGGACGGTGACGCCCGCCTCGGCCAGCGCGTCGAGGGCGCGCGGCAGGAAGGCGCCGGCGATGTCCCGGTGGACGAGGAGGGTCTCCGCGGAGTTGCAGACGGAGGGCCGCTGGGCCTTGGAGTTGACGAGGATGTCCACGGCCATGTCGAGGTCGGCCTGGGCGTCCACGTAGACGTGGCAGTTGCCGGTGCCGGTCTCGATGACCGGGACGATGGACTCCTCGACGACCGTCTTGATGAGGGAGGCGCCGCCGCGCGGGATGAGGACGTCGACGAGGCCGCGGGCGCGCATCAGCTCGCGGACGGAGTCGCGGGACTCGCCCGGGACGAGCTGGATCGCGTCCGCGGGCAGACCGGCGCTCTCGACGGCGTCGCGGAGGATGGCGACGAGGGCGGTGTTGGAGGCGTAGGCGGAGGAGCTGCCGCGCAGGAGGACCGCGTTGCCGGACTTGAGGCAGAGGGCGGCCGCGTCGACGGTGACGTTGGGGCGCGCCTCGTAGATGATGCCGACGACGCCGAGGGGGACGCGGATCTGCCGGAGGTCGATCCCGTTGGGCAGGGTGGAGCCGCGGACGACCTCGCCCACCGGGTCGGGGAGGGCCGCGACGTCGCGCACGTCGGAGGCGATGGCCGCGACGCGCTCCGGGGTGAGGGTGAGGCGGTCGATGACGGTCTCGCTGGTGCCGGCGGCGCGGGCCTTGTCGGTGTCGACGGCGTTGGCGGCGACGATCTCGGCGGTACGGGCCTCCAGGGCGTCCGCGATGGCCAGGAGCGCGGTGTCCTTGGCGGACCGCGGGAGCGGGGCGATGGCCGCGGCGGCGGTGCGGGCCGCTTGCGCGGTGGCGATCACGGGCGAGACGGTGGCGTCGAGCGAGGTCATGCCGCCCAGGGTAGTCCCCGGTCCTCCGGTTCCGGCCGGGCTTCCCACCCCGCGAGACGCCCGGGCCCGGATCCCGCGCGGCGGCGCGGAGCCCAGGCCCTGTCGTCAAACTCCCGTCGTCGCCCGGAGGGCGGGGCAGACGGCAGTTTGACGACAGGGCCCAGGAGGCCGCCCGCGGCCGAGCGGCGCGTGCGGGGCGCCGAGAAGGGTGCGTCAGTACGGGTGGACCCCGACCGGGTGTGCCGGGGGCGGGCCGTAGCCCTCTGCCACACGGAGGTGGTACGTGGCGCGGTCGATGACCTCCAGGCCGACGATCTCCCACGGCGGGAGCTGCGCCGAGGAGCGGTGTTCGCCCCACAGGCGCAGGGCGACGGCCGCGGCGTCGTGGAGGTCGCGGGCCTCCTCCCAGTACCGGATCTCCGCGTGGTCGTCGGCGTACCTGCTGGTCAGCAGGAAGGGGTGGTCATGGGCCAGCTGCTCCAGCCCGCGCCGGACCTCGGACAGCGGCGCCGGCTTGCCCGAGACGCTCAGGGTGACGTGCCAGAGGCGGGAGGCTTCTTCCTGCTCGTCCCCGCCGCCGCTGATGCTGGTCAGCGCTCGTCTCACCAGCCGCCTCCTGTCTGCGCCATGCTGCCTGTCCGCCCCTCACAGTTGACCAGTCCCCGGCCCGCCGCGCGGCGGTTTTACCGAACCTCAGCCCTCCAGCAGGACCAGATCGTCGCGGTGTACGACCTCCCGCTCGTACTCCGGACCGAGTTCCCTCGCGAGCTCACGGGTGGAGCGCCCGAGGAGCTGCGGGAGCTCCTTGGCGTCGAAGTTGACGAGCCCGCGGGCCACGGCGCGGCCGTCGGGCCCGCGCAGTTCCACGGGGTCGCCGGCGACGAATTCGCCCTCGACGGCCGCGATCCCGGCGGGCAGCAGGGAGCTGCCGCGTTCGGTCACGGCGCGTACGGCGCCCTCGTCCAGCACCAGGTGCCCCTGTGGGGTCGAGGCGTGCTGGAGCCAGAGCAGCCGGTCCGCGGAGCGGCGGCCGGTGGCGTGGAAGTGCGTGCCGGTCACCCGTCCGGCCAGGGCGTCGGCGGCCTGGCTGGCGGAGGTGAGGACGACCGGGATGCCGGCCGCGGCCGCGATCCGGGCCGCCTCGACCTTGGTGACCATGCCGCCGGTGCCGACGCCCGCCTTGCCGGCGCTGCCGATCGAGACGTGCGCGATGTCCTCGGGTCCGTGCACCTCGTCGATGCGGGTGGTGCCGGGGAACGACGGGTCGCCGTCGTAGAGGCCGTCCACGTCGGACAGCAGGACGAGGAGGTCGGCGCGGACCAGGTGGGCGACGAGGGCCGCGAGCCGGTCGTTGTCGCCGAAGCGGATCTCGTCCGTGGCGACGGTGTCGTTCTCGTTGACCACGGGCAGGGCGCCCATGGCCAGCAGCTGGTCCAGGGTCCGGTACGCGTTGCGGTAGTGGGCCCTGCGGCTGGTGTCGTCGCCGGTCAGCAGCACCTGGCCGACGCGGACGCCGTACCGGGCGAAGGAGGCGGTGTACCGGGCGACGAGCAGCCCCTGGCCGACGCTGGCGGCCGCCTGCTGGCGGGCCAGGTCGGTGGGGCGCCGGCGCAGGCCGAGCGGGGACAGGCCGGCCGCGATGGCTCCGCTGGAGACGAGGACGATCTCCTTCTCGCCGCCGCTGCGGGCCTTGGCCAGTACGTCGACCAGGGCGTCCACCCGGTCCGCGTCGAGTCCGCCGGCCGCGGTGGTCAGGGAGGAGGATCCGACCTTGACCACGATCCTGCGGGCGTCCACGACACCTTGCCTAGCCGCTGACACGTCTGTCCCCTTGCCCCTTGCCGGTACGTCTGCCATCTCAATCTACGGGGTGGTGCGCGGCGCCCGCGCAGGGGTTTCAGCCGGTGGACCCGGACGGCGCACCGGACGGCGGCTCAGCCCGCGGACCCGCTGCGGGCCGGCTGGGGCTCCTCCGCCTGCGCGGCGGCGCCCGGGACGAGGATCTTGCGGGACAGCAGGAACGTGAACGGGATGGCCACGACGGCGGCGACGAGCGGCGCGATCCGGGTGTCCAGCCCGGCCCAGGTCACCAGGGCGTAGAGCCCCGCGGACTGGATCACGTAGTTCGTGACGTTGGTCAGCGGGAAGAGGAGGAACTTCTTCCAGGTGGGCTTGGTCCGGTAGGTGAAGTAGGTGTTCATGAAGAACGAGCCGACCATCGCCAGCAGGAAGGCGAGGGTGTAGGCGAGGAAGTACGGCATCCACGGATGCAGCAGCAGGTAGATGACGAAGAAGGTGCCGGTGTTGACGGCCCCGACGAGGCCGAAGCGGAGGATCTGGCCGAGCTGGCTGCGCATGGCTCAGCGCACCTCGTGCTCGGCGGTGACCGTCAGGCGCGAGGCGGACAGCCCGCCGCGTTCGCGCTCGCCCGTGCGGACCCCTGCGGCGTCGGGGCGGGCCTGCGGGTCCGCGCCGTGCGCCTCCTTCACCAGGAAGTGCGGACGGCGCTTGGTCTCGTAGTAGATGCGCCCGATGTACTCGCCGATCAGACCCAGCATGATCATCTGGACGCCGCCGATGCCCACGATGATCGCGACGAGGGTCACGTAGCCGGGAGCGGTGACGCCGTGGGTCATGGCCATGACGGCGATCCACACCGCGTACAGGGCGGCCAGGCCCACCAGCGACACGCCCGCCCAGATGCCGATGCGCAGCGGCCGGTTGTTGAAGGAGATCAGGCCGTCCATGGCGTAGTTCAGCAGGGAGCCGAACTTCCACTTCGTCTCGCCGGCCTCGCGCTGGGCGTTGCGGTAGTCGAAGTGGACGGTGTCGAAGCCGATCCAGGAGAAGAGGCCCTTGGAGAAGCGGTTGTACTCGGGCAGCGACAGCAGCGCGTCCACGGCCGGCCGGGACAGCATCCGGAAGTCGCCGACGCCATCGGTGAGCTCCACGTCGACCCAGCGGTTGACGCCCCGGTAGTAGAGGCGGCTGAGGGCGGAGCGGACCTTCTTGTCGCCCTCGCGGGTGCGGCGGGCGATGATCTGGTCGTGGCCCTGCCGGTGGTAGTCGAGCATGGTGGCGATGAGCTCCGGCGGGTGCTGGAGATCGGCGTCCATGATCACGACGGCGTCGCCGGTGGCCTCGCGCAGGCCGGCGAGCATGCCGGCCTCCTTGCCGAAGTTGCGGCTGAAGGAGACGTACCGGGTCTGGTCCCCGTACTCGGCGGCGATCTTCCGGAGCTTGGTGAGGGTTCCGTCACGGCTGCCGTCGTCGACGTAGCAGACCTCGTACTCGACGGGCAGGGAGTCCAGGACCCTGCGGATCTCCGCGTCGAAGCTGTCGATCACGGCTTCTTCGTTGTAGCAAGGGACTACTACGGACAGCTTCGTCATGAACACTTCCTGCTGGGTCCGAACGGGTGATTGTCGGCGACCGGACCCGCCACACACCTCTTCCTAAGAAGTATGCACGCCGAGGGTCGGCCTGCCGGATCCGCGCGCGGCACACGGTAGCTTTGACGGGTTAAGCGGAATGGAACGAAGGGATCGAGGTGCACGTGCCTGACGTCTCCGTGGTCGTCATCGTCTACAACGACGCAGAGCGTCTGCCGACAGCCGTCCGGTCGGTTTTGGACCAGACCCTGCACGGGGTCGAAGTCGTGATCGTGGACGACTGCAGCAAGGACCGGTCGTACGCGATCGCCAAGGAGCTCGAAGCGGCGCACCCGGGAAGAGTGCGCGCCTTCCAGCTGCCGGAGAACAGCGGCGGCTGCGGCGCGCCGCGCAACCACGGGATCCGGCAGGCCACCGGCACCTACGTCATGTTCCTGGACAGCGACGACGTGCTGGAACGAAACGCCTGCCGGAACATGCTGGCCGCCGCGGAGCGGACCGGCTCCGACCTGGTCTCGGGCATGTGCGTGCGCGTGCACCTCGACAACCGGTGGGGCAAGACCACCGAGTGGTACCCCTGGATCTACTCGCGCACCCGGACGCTGGAGTCGATCACCGAGTACCCCGACCTGCTGGTGTACGACACCCTCTCCACTAACAAGTGCTACCGGCGCGCGTTCCTGCTGGAGCAGGGCCTGGAGTTCCCGGTCGGCATCCACTACGAGGACCTGCTGTTCTCCGCGCAGGCCTACGTCGCCGCCCGCCGGATCACGCTGATCCCGAACCACGTGTACTACTGGAACGTGGTCGAGAAGGCCGCGGCGAAGTCGATCAGCAACCGGCGCCACGAGATCGCGAACTTCGTCCACCGGATGGAGATCCACCGCCGCGTCGACGAGCTGCTGGCCGCCAAGGGCCACACGGACATCAAGTCCGCGAAGGACGCCAAGTTCCTCAAGCACGACCTGGTGCTTCACCTGCGCGACCTGCCCCTGCTGGGCGACGCGTACCGGCAGGAGTTCGCCCGGCTCGCCAACGGCTACCTGGCCGGCATCGACCCGGCCGCGTACGAGAACGTCACGTTCCTCCAGGCGATCTGCGCCTACCTGCTCGGCAAGGAGGACTGGGACAACCTGATCCCGGCCGCCGACGCCATGACCAACAAGGGCCGCCTGACCTCTCCGCTCGCGGAGCGCGACGGGCGCGTCTACTGGTGCGCCGCGCACATCGACGGCCCGGACGGAGCCGAGGCCCGCCGGATACTGGACGTCACCGACCAGGGCTTCCACACCACCCCGCTCGGCTCCCTCGCCCTGGGCAACCGCCTGACCTCGTACGAGGACGACGGGCGCGGCACCGTCACGCTCTCGGGCACCATGGTCAACCCGCTGGGACGGATCAGCCCGGAGGCGGCGCTGAGCGCCACGCTGGAGTTCCGGGCCCGCCGGCAGATCGGCGTGCGCTCCTTCAGCTTCCCGGTGGCAACCGTGCGTCACGCCGGTGACACGATCGAGTGGACCGCCACGGCCGACATCGGCAGCACCGTCCGCCCCCTCGGCATCATCGACGCCGTCTGGGACGTCCGGCTGAAGCTGACCGCCGGCGGCGACCGCGTCACCACCCGCGTCTCCGTCGGCGGGGTCGACCTGGAGTCGGCGGCCCGCCTGCGCGTGCGTCCGCGGCTGACGAGGCTGGTCTCCGACCGCTTCGAGCCGGAGGTCACCAAGAAGGGCAACCTCTCCTACGTCCTGACCGCCGAGGGCGCCGCCGCCGTCCGCACCCAGACGCTGATCAGCAGCGCGATGCACGGCAAGGCCGCCAACGTGGTCAAGCGGGGCCTGCGCAAGGCGCTGCGCGCCCGCCGCAACCTCGGCTCGGGCGAGCAGAAGGTGAAGGTCTACCACGAGGTCTTCTCGAAGCTGCCGGTCAAGAAGGGCACGGTCGTCTTCGAGAGCCACATGGGCAAGCAGTACAGCGACAGCCCGAAGGCGATCTACGAGGAGATGGTCCGCCAGGGCGTCCCGTTCGAGGCGATCTGGTCGTACGCGGGCGGCAAGCCCACGGGCTTCCCCAAGGAGGCCACCCTGGTGCGCCGCTGGAGCTGGCCGTACCTGCGCGCGCTGGCGCAGGCCGAGTTCTGGGTCGACAACCAGGGCTTCCCCCTCGCCCTGGCCAAGCGCGACGGAACCACGTACATCCAGACCTGGCACGGCTCCGCGCTCAAGCGCATGGGTTTCCACGAGCCCCGCACCAAGGCGCAGGGCAAGGCCGGCCAGGACAAGTTCCAGGCGGCCGTCAACCGCTTCGACCACTTCCTGATCCGCTCCGAGCACGACGCCCGCACCCTCGCCAAGGGCTTCCGGCTGCGCGACGAGGTGCTGCTGCGCACCGGATACCCGCGCAACGACGCCCTCGTCGAGGCGCAGCGCGCGGAGGCGCAGAGCGGCGAGCGGGTGCGCGGGCCGCTCGCCGCCGAGCTGGGCCTCGACCCGGACAAGAAGGTGCTGCTGTACGCGCCGACGTTCCGGGCGAGCGCGGACGGCGCGGTGGAGGGCTTCGAGTTCCCCTTCGACGTGGAGGAGTTCGCCGAGCGGCTCGGCGACCGGTTCACGCTGCTGGTGCGCACCCACTACCTCAACAGCGTCTCGCTGCCGCCGTCGGTCGCGGGCCGGGTCGTCGACGTGTCCCGGCACCACGACATCACCCCGCTGCTGGCGCTCGCCGACGGGCTGATCACCGACTACTCGTCCGTGATGTTCGACTACGCGGTCCTGGACCGGCCGATGCTGTTCTTCGCGTACGACTACGAGAAGTACGCGACCGACATCCGCGGCACGTACTTCGACCTGAAGGAGAAGGCGCCCGGTCCGGTGGTGGCCACGGCCGACGAACTCCTCCAGGCCCTCGCCGCCTTCGACGAGGCCGACGCGAAGTACGCCGAGGCCCGCCAGCGATTCCTCACCGAGTTCGGCGAGTACGACCGCGGGGACGCGGCCCGCCAGATCGTCGAGAAGTTCTTCACCGGGAGCGGCAAGTGAGCCGGGACATCTTCATCGTCTCCAACAGCGTCGACGAGCTGGGCGGCGTGACGACCTGGTCGCACCAGATGGCCCGGCTGTTCACCGACCGCGGGCACCGGGTGCACATCGTGGGCATCGCCCCGGTCGCCGAGGAGATCCGGCAGACGCTGCCGCAGGACCTGCCGTACGCGATGACCACCCTGTACGAGGCGCACCCGCCGAAGGCCCGCCGCCTGCGGGGCATCAAGGGCCGCCTCAACGCCCCCGAGCGGCGCCGCCAGGCGGCCCGGCGGGCGAAGATGCGGGCGAAGGCGGAGGAGCTGAGCGAGCTCTTCCGCGCGGCAGGCCCCGGCGCCGTCGTGATCGTCACGCAGGTCTGGGCGATGGAGTGGGTGGCGCTCGCCGACACCAAGGGGCTCACCCTCATCGGCATGAGCCACGAGTCGTTCGAGGCCAGCCAGAAGTCCACCCGCGGCGACCGGGTCCGGCGCCACTACTCCGAGGTCGACCGGCTGCTGGTGCTGACCCCGGAGGACGCGGACCTGTGGATCCGGGCGGGCATGGAGAACGTGGGCAGCATGCCGAACCCGCTGCCGTTCATGCCGGACTCCCCCGCCCCCCGCACGGAGAAGGTCGTCGCCAGTGTCGGCCGCCTCGCGTTCGAGAAGGGCGTGGACCTGCTGCTCGACGCGTGGGCCGACGCCGCCCCGCACCACCCCGACTGGGTCCTGCGGATCTACGGGGCGGGCGTGGAGGAGGCGACGCTGCGGGCCCACGCCGCCGGTCTCGGTCTGACCGACTCGGTGCAGTGGATGGGCAGCACCGACGACGTGCTGGGCGCGCTGCGCGGGGCCTCGGTCTTCGCGCAGGCCTCGCGGGCCGAGGGTTTCCCGATCACCCTGCTGGAGGCGATGGCCGCGGGCGTTCCGGTGGCCGCGTTCGACTGCGCGCCGGGCGTACGGGCGATCGTCGAGGACGGCGAGGACGGGCTGCTGGCCCGGCTGGGCAACACGATGGAGCTGGCCGGGCACCTGCGCGTGCTGATGGCGGACCGCGAACTGCGCGACCGGCTCGGTGACAATGCCTTCCGCAGCGTGAAGCGCTACTCCAGCACCGAGATCACCGACCGCTGGGAAGAGCTGTTCGCGTTTTTGGAACGCTGAGCCCTGGAACGCCAGCCCCGGGGGCGCCGAGCCCCTCCCCCGCGTACGAAGCCGCCCGCCCCGGACACGATCCGGGGCGGGCGGCTTCGTACGTTCGGCTCAGCGCTCGACGTGGGGCAGTTCGCCCTTGCGGTTGGCCTCCCAGCCCGCCCAGGCCGAGGTGATCATCTCGCGGACGTCGTGCCTGGCCTTCCAGCCCAGCTCCGCGGCGATCTTGTCGGCGGAGGCGACGACCTTCGCCGGGTCGCCGGGGCGGCGCGGGACGACGACGGGCTCGTGGGTGTGCCCGGTGCCCTCGTTCAGCAGCTGCGCCATCTCCCGTACGGAGACGCCCTCGCCGCGGCCGATGTTGACCGTGAGGTCCTTGTACTCACCGGCCGCACCCCACTCGGCGAGCTTGCGGGCCGCCGCCACGTGGGCCTCGGCCAGGTCCTCGACGTGGATGTAGTCGCGGATGCAGGTGCCGTCCGGGGTCGGGTAGTCGTCGCCGAAGATGCGGGCGCCCTCGCCCTTGTCGAAGCGCTCGAAGACCATCGGGACCAGGTTGAAGACTCCGGTGTCCGCGAGCTCGGGGGCGGCCGCGCCCGCCACGTTGAAGTAGCGCAGGCAGGCGGTGGAGATGCCGTGCGCCTTGCCGGCGGCGCGCACCAGCCACTCGCCGGCCAGCTTCGTCTCGCCGTACGGGCTCAGCGGCGCGCACGGGGTCTCCTCGGTGACCAGCTCCACGTCGGGCATGCCGTACACGGAGGCGGACGAGGAGAAGAGGAAGTTGCGGACGCCGGCTTCGGCCACGGCGCCCAGCAGGACCTGAAGGCCCTCGACGTTCTCGTGGTAGTAGAACAGCGGCTTCTCGACGGACTCGCCGACCTGCTTCTTGCCGGCCAGGTGCACCACGCCGGTGATCTTGTACCGGCGCAGGGTCTCGTCCAGGTTCAGCCGGTCCAGGACCGAGCCGATCACCAGCGGGACGCCCTCCGGGACGCGGTCCTCGTTGCCCGTGGAGAGGTCGTCGTAGACGACGACGCCCTCACCCGCGGCGACCATCGCGCGGACGACGTGGGAACCGATGTAGCCGGCGCCACCAGTGATCAGAAAAGTCATGCGTACCTCCCTGAGGTCCCCGGAGTGCGTCCGGGGGGCCTGTCCGAATTATCGGGCGACCTGACGATCGCCGGCTGTCTCACTCCGATCCGCGGCCTGCCCTGGCCCGGTGGAGACGGTTGCGTACCAGGCTCAGCGCACCCGCGGCACCCGGTGCGAGCCGCAGGGCCAGCGATCCTCCGCCCGTACGGAACGGCTGCGCCAGCAGAACACCGTACCTGCTGCTCGGCAGCGCCCGGCGGCGCAGGAGATCGTCGAGGGGGCGCGGAGAGGTGACCAGGGAGCTCCCGTCGGCGAAGTCCACGCCCACCTGGACGCCCCAGGACTGCATTCCGCGGCGGCCCCGGCGGCGCCCGGCGGCGGCCACGGCCGTCAGCCGGAACGGCAGTTCGGCGGTCCAGCCGTCACCGTCGGCGGCGGCGTGCAGTTCCACCGGCCTGTCCGGGATCGGCTCGCCGCCCGAGCGGGGCACGAAGCTCAGCCTGGCGGTGCGCGGCCCGGCCTCGGCGAGGCGCCCGTACAGGTCGCGCACCCGGATCCGCAGCCGGGCCGGACCGAGGGGTTCGGCGTCGATGCTGACGGGCAGTTCGGCCACCGGCAGCCCGCCCAGCCCGTCCAGGACCACCGGGAGCTCCACGCTCCACACGGGCAGCCCGCCGGGACCGGTCGCGTACGGGGGCAGCAGCCGCGGCGGCTCGGCGGCGAAGCGGGTGAGCCGCTCCACGTCGGCGGGCGGGGTCGCGGTGGCCCGCAGCAGCCGGACGATCCAGCGGGCGTGCGCCCCGGCGGCCTCGACCGCGGCCTCGTCGAACCCGGCGACGTAGTCGCGGGTCAGCGTCCACCAGGCGGCCTGGTACTCGGGGTCCTTGCCGAGCTCGCGCAGGTACATACGCAGGTCGTACTCCAGGAACTTCACCTGGCAGGCCAGACCGAGCTCCGGGGAGGACTCGGTGATGATCCGGCGGGCCGCGCGGTGGGCCTCGATCCGGGAGCGCCAGTTGCCCACGTCCTTGCGGTCCAGGGAGATCGACACCTGGGCGGCACTGCGGCGCACGTGCCAGACGTAGACGAGGTCGCCGATGACGGCGATGCGGGGCGCGGCGGCCAGGACCCGCGCGGTGAAGACGAAGTCCTCGTAGACGAACCGGCCGTCGGGGAAGCGGATCGCGTGCGCGTCCAGGAAGGCCCGCTCGTAGAGCTTGTTGACGCACAGGGTGTCGCGGACCAGCTCGGGCCGGTCGGCGGGCCGCTCGATCACGTCGCCCGCCGTGTACAGGCCGGGCATCCAGGGCACGTCGTGGTACTGCGGCAGTTCCCGCCGTACGCACGCGCCGACGGTCACCGGCGCGCGGTGCTCCTCGGCGGCGCGCACGAGGGCGTCGGCAGCCCCCGGGGGCAGGACGTCGTCGCTGTCGAGGAAGAGGACGTACGGCGAGGTCGCGAGCGCGATCCCGTCGTTGCGCGGCGTACCGCACCCGCCGCTGTTCTCCGTGCGGTGCACGACCTTCAGGCGGGGGTGGACGGCGGCCAGCTCGTCCAGCACCGCCGCGGTGCCGTCGGCCGAGGCGTCGTTGACGGCGATCACCTCGGCGACGACCGGGCCCTGGGCGAGGGCCGAGGCCACGGCCTCGCCCACGAGCACGGCGTCGTTGTACGCGATCACCACGACGGAAACGCTGGGAGTGTTGGTGCTGCTCACCCGTGGATCCTAGGCGACCGGCGTAAACATCACTTCAACTCCGACGTCCGGACCGGCCGAACGGCGAAACAGCAGATCAGAAGGGCCGGAACTCGTCGTACTCCTTCTGCGCCAAGTCCCCGCGCTGGGCTTCCTTGTCCTTGCGGCGGGTGGTGGCCGGACGCGGGGCGTCCAGGCGGTGGTCCTCGCCGCGGCGGCCCAGCATCTCGGCGCCGGCCATCACGGTCGGCTCCCAGTCGAAGACGACCGCGTTCTCGGCGGATCCGATGGCCACGCCGTCGCCGGCACGGGCACCGGCCTTCTTGAGCGCGTCCTCGACACCGAGGCGGTTGAGGCGGTCGGCCAGGTAGCCCACGGCCTCGTCGTTGTTGAAGTCGGTCTGGCGGACCCAGCGCTCCGGCTTCTCGCCGCGCACGATGTAGACGTCCTCGACCTCGTCGTACGTGACGGTGAAGCCGGCGTCGTCCACGGCCTTCGGGCGGATGACGATACGGGTCGCCTCCTGCTTCGGCTTGCGGGAGCGGGCCTTGGCGACGACCTCGGCGAGGAAGTACGAGAGCTCCTTGAGGCCCGTACGGGCGACCGCGGAGACCTCGAAGACCTTGTAGCCGCGGGCCTCCAGGTCCGGGCGGACCATCTCGGCGAGGTCCTGGCCGTCGGGGATGTCGACCTTGTTGAGGACGACGAGGCGCGGGCGCTTCTCCAGGCCGCCGCCGTAGATCCTGAGCTCTTCCTCGATCACGTCGAGGTCGGCAAGCGGATCGCGGTCGGACTCCAGGGTGGCGGTGTCCAGGACGTGCACGAGGACCGAGCAGCGCTCGACGTGGCGCAGGAACTCCAGGCCGAGGCCCTTGCCCTGGCTGGCACCCGGGATCAGGCCGGGGACGTCGGCGATCGTGTAGACGGTCGAGCCGGCGGTGACCACGCCCAGGTTGGGGACCAGGGTGGTGAACGGGTAGTCCGCGATCTTCGGCTTGGCGGCGGAGAGCACCGAGATCAGCGAGGACTTGCCGGCGCTCGGGAAGCCGACCAGGGCCACGTCGGCCACGGTCTTGAGCTCCAGGACGATGTCGCCCGTGGTGCCGGGGACGCCGAGCAGCGCGAAGCCGGGGGCCTTGCGGCGGGCGGAGGACAGCGCGGCGTTGCCGAGGCCGCCGCGGCCGCCCTCGGCGGCCACGTACGTGGTGCCCTGGCCGACGAGGTCGGCGAGGACGTTGCCCTCCTTGTCGAGGACGACGGTGCCGTCCGGCACGGGCAGGACCAGGTCCTGCCCGTCCTTGCCGGAGCGGTTGCCGCCCTCGCCGGGCTTGCCGTTGGTGGCCTTGCGGTGGGGGCTGTGGTGGTAGTCCAGCAGGGTGGTGACCGCCTGCTCCACCACCAGGATCACGTCGCCGCCACGGCCGCCGTTGCCGCCGTCGGGGCCGCCCAGCGGCTTGAACTTCTCCCGGTGAACGGAGGCGCAGCCGTGGCCCCCGTTACCCGCGGCGACATGCAGCTCGACGCGGTCCACGAAGGTGGTCATGGTTGTTCCTCCAGATACATACGGGAATGTCCCAGGCAGACCTTGCTGCCCATTAAACGTGTCTCTGTACCAACGCACCGAGGGCGGACCTCTCTTCCCGGCTGGTGCCGGGAAGAGCTGAGATCCGCCCTCGGGAAGTTACGTACCGCTGATCAGCAGGAGCTGGATCAGGCAGCCGGAACGATGTTGACGACCTTGCGGCCGCGGTGCGTGCCGAACTCGACCGAGCCCGCCTGCAGCGCGAACAGCGTGTCGTCGCCGCCACGGCCGACGCCCGCGCCCGGGTGGAAGTGCGTGCCGCGCTGGCGGACGAGGATCTCACCAGCGGAAACGACCTGACCGCCGAAGCGCTTCACGCCGAGCCGCTGGGCATTGGAGTCGCGCCCGTTCCGGGTGGACGATGCGCCCTTCTTGTGTGCCATGTCTCAGTCCCTCTTACTTCGCAGCCGTGGGGATACCGGTGACCTTGATCGCCGTGTACTGCTGACGGTGACCCTGGCGACGGCGGTAGCCGGTCTTGTTCTTGTAGCGCAGGATGTCGATCTTGGCGCCCTTGTGGTGGTCCACGACCTCGGCCTGGACCTTGATCCCGGCCAGCACCCACGGGTCGCTGGTCACGGCGTCGCCGTCGACAACGAGCAGGGTCGAGAGCTCGACCGTGTCGCCAACCTTGGCAGTGGAAATCTTGTCAACCTCAACGATGTCACCAACAGCAACCTTGTGCTGGCGACCACCGCTGCGCACGATGGCGTACACGCGGATCTCTCTCTCACTCGGGACGGATGCTCCTGAAGCCAGCCGCTCACGCGGGCCGGGGCCCACGGTGATCCGGATTGGACGAGCGGCCTCTCCTGCGGGCGGTGCCCGGCCGGAGGAAGGTGCTCAGGAGCGCGACGCGCACTAGACGTAAACCATCTAGGACATGCCGACGGTCTAGGTTACGGGCCCGGTTCCGGAGGGTCAAACCGGGCCCGGTGCGGCCGTGGGCCCCGCCGGGAGGCGGGGCCCACGGGCCGGGCGGATCAGGCCTCGGTCGGAGCCGAGACGGACGGCTGCGCCTGCTGCTCGGCCGCCGCGGTCTTCTTCGTCGCCCGCTTCGCCACGGTCTTCTTGGCCGTCGCCTTCTTCGCGACGGTCTTCTTGGCGGCCGTCGCCTTCTTGGCGGCGGTGGCCTTCTTCGCCGGGGCCTTCTTGGCGGCCGTCTTGCGGACCGCCTTCTTGGCCGGCTTCTCGGCGACCGCGTCGTCGGCCTCGGCGGCCTCCGCCGCCTCGGCCGGGGCCGGGGCTGCCTCGGGCTCGGCGGCCGGGGTCTCGACGACCACCACGGCGGCCTCCGCCGCGCCTGCCGGGGAACCGGCGGGTGCGGTGGCCTTGCGGGTGGCACGCCGACGCGGACGGGCCGGGGCGGCCTCCTCGACGGGGGCCTCGGCGACCGGGGCGACGGGCTCGGGCTCCGCCTCGGCGACGGGCTCCGCGGCCGGCTCCGGCTGCGGCTCCGGCTCCGCTGCGGTCTCCGCCGCGGGTGCCGGGGCACCCGCCGGAGCGGTGGCCTTGCGGGTCGCCCGGCGACGCGTGCGGCCCTTGGGCGCGGCCTCGACGGTCTCGGAGGCCTCCACCGCCTCGGCGACGACCTCGGCGGCCGGCTCCAGGACGGTCTCGGCCGGCTCGGTGACCGGCTCGTCCTCGACCTCGACCACGGGCTGCGCCACGGGCTCGGCCACCGGGGCCGGGGCCTGGGCGGCCCCACCGCGCGGGGCACCCGCCGGGGCGGTCGCCTTGCGGGTGGCGCGGCGGCGGTTGCGACGGCCGCTCAGACCGGCCGCAGCCTCCGCCTCCGCCGCGCTGCTGTAGAGCTCCTCGTCCGCGACGAACGCCGGCTCGGGCAGCGCCACCGGAGCCGCCAGCTCGGCGGCCACCTCGGCCTCGGTCTCGGCTTCGAGGACCTCGGCCTCGACGGTCTCGACGCCCTCGATCTCGTGGTCGTGCTCGTGGCCACGACCGCCACGGCGCTTGGCGCGCTTGCCGTTGCCACCGCCGCCGACCGCGGTCGGCGTCTCCATGTGCACGATGACACCGCGCCCGTTGCAGTGGACGCAGGTCTCGGAGAAGGACTCCAGCAGGCCCTGGCCCACCCGCTTGCGGGTCATCTGGACCAGGCCCAGCGAGGTCACCTCGGCGACCTGGTGCTTCGTACGGTCGCGGCCCAGGCACTCCAGCATGCGCCGCAGGACCAGGTCGCGGTTCGACTCCAGGACCATGTCGATGAAGTCGATGACGACGATGCCGCCGAGGTCGCGCAGCCGCAGCTGGCGCACGATCTCCTCGGCCGCCTCCAGGTTGTTCCGGGTGACGGTCTCTTCGAGGTTGCCGCCCTGACCGGTGAACTTGCCGGTGTTGACGTCGATGACGATCATCGCCTCGGTCTTGTCGATCACGAGGGAACCGCCCGAGGGCAGCCACACCTTGCGGTCGAGCGCCTTGGCGAGCTGCTCGTCGATCCGGTACGTCGCGAAGACGTCGACCTCTGAGGTCCAGCGCGACAGCCGGTCGGCCAGGTCCGGGGCCACGTGCGAGACGTAGCCGTGGATGGTCTCCCAGGCGGTGTCACCGCTGACGATGACCTTCGAGAAGTCCTCGTTGAAGATGTCGCGCACGACGCGGACGGTCATGTCCGGCTCGCCGTACAGCAGGCTCGGCGAAGAGGTCGAGATCTGCTTCGACTTCTTCTGGATGTCCTCCCACTGGGCCTGCAGACGCTCGACGTCGCGGCGCAGCTCGTCCTCGCTCGCACCCTCGGCGGCGGTGCGCACGATGACGCCCGCGTCCTCGGGGACGATCTTCTTGAGGATGGTCTTCAGGCGCGCGCGCTCGGTGTCGGGCAGCTTGCGGCTGATACCGGTCATCGAGCCCTCGGGCACGTAGACCAGGTAGCGGCCGGGCAGGGACACCTGGCTCGTCAGGCGGGCGCCCTTGTGGCCGATCGGGTCCTTGGTGACCTGCACCAGGACCGACTGGCCGGACTTGAGGGCGGACTCGATGCGGCGCGGCCCGTTGGCCATGCCGAGCGCCTCGAAGTTGACCTCGCCGGCGTACAGGACGGCGTTGCGGCCCTTGCCGATGTCGATGAAGGCGGCCTCCATCGACGGCAGCACGTTCTGGACCTTGCCCAGGTAGACGTTGCCGACGTACGAGGTGGCTTCTTCCTTGTTGACGTAGTGCTCGACGAGCACGTTGTCCTCGAGGACGCCGATCTGGGTGCGCTCGCCGCTCTGGCGGACGACCATCACGCGCTCGACGGCCTCGCGGCGGGCCAGGAATTCGGCCTCGGTGATGATCGGGACGCGGCGGCGGCCCTGCTGTCGGCCCTCGCGGCGGCGCTGCTTCTTGGCCTCCAGACGGGTCGAGCCCTTGATGGACTGCACCTCGTCGGACGGCTCGGCCTTCTCGCGCGCCGGGCGCGGCTCGCGGACCTTGACGACGGTGCGCACGCCGTCGTCCTCGCCCGCTTCGGGCCCGGCCGTGACGTCGGCGGGCTCACCGCTGCGACGGCGGCGGCGCCGGCGGCGACGGCTGGAGCTGGAGCCCAGGGCGCCGGCCTCGTCGGCCTCGTCCTCTTCCTCGTCGAGCTCGGCGGCCTCCTGCCCGGCGACCTCCGGCTCGGTCTCGTCCTCGGCGGACTCGTCCAGGTCGGCGGCCTCGCCGCGGCGACGGCGGCGGCCGCCGCGACGGCGCCGGCGGGACGGGCGCTCGCCCGACTCGTCGCCCTCGTCGAAGTCGGCGGACTCCTCGTCGAGCTCGGCCCCCTCGGCCTCGCCCTCCATCTGCTCGACGTCGGCCAGGGACACCGGCGCGGACTCGGCGGCCGGGGCGGCCTCGACCGCACCGCGGCCACGGCGGCGACGACGGCCGGCCGGCTGCGCGGCGGGGGCCTGGACGGCCTCGGCCTCGGCCTCGGTCTCGTCCTCCTCCTCGATCTCCTCCGCCTCGGCGGCTGCGGCGGCGGCGGCGGCGGCCATGGCGGCGGTCTCCGGCGTCTGGAACATCGGCTCGGTGAAGACCGGGGCCCGGAACACGGCGACGGCGGGACGCGTGGCGCGGCGCGCGGCCCGGGACGGGGCCGGGGCGGCGGGCTCCTCGGCCGCGGGCTGCACCGGGGCGGTGGCCTGGGCGGCCGGGGCGGAGGAGGCCGCGGAAGCGGCGGAGCGGGTGACGCGGCGGCGGCCGCCGCGCTTGGGGGAGTCCACGGCGTCGGCGACGGTGACCGTCGGCTTCGGGGCCTCGGCCTCCTCCACGACGGCCTCGGCGGCGGGGGCCTCGGCAGAGGTCACGGCGCGGGTGGCACGGCGACGGGCCCGCGGCGCGGGCGCGGCGGCCTCCTCGGCGGCCGGAGCAGCCGTGGCCACCGGGGCGGCGGCCTCGACCACGACCTCGGCGGCGGCCTGAGCCTCCGGCGCGGTCACGGCACGGGTCGCACGACGACGGGCACGCGGCGCCGGGGCGGCGGCCTCCTCGACGGCCTCGGCCTCGGCCTCGACGACAGGAGCGGCGGCGGGAGCGGCCTCGGCGGCGGCCGGGGCCTCCGGCGCGGTCACGGCACGCGTCGCACGACGACGGGCACGCGGCGCAGGGGCGGCAGTCTCCTCGACGGCCTCGGCC
>LJCW01000390.1 GCA_001298555.1 Actinobacteria bacterium OV450 | reverse complement strand
GGGCCGCCCCCGGACGCGGCCGCGGCCGCCGCCGGGTCCTCCCCGGCAGACGGCAAGGTCCCGCCGGGCACAGCAGCCCAGGGGCCGCCGCCAGGGTCGGGCCACGCGCCGGGGCCGGTTCCGGGGGCCGCGGCTCCGGGACCCGCCTCCACGCCGGGCGGAGTGGCGCCACCGGGGTCCGGCCACGTCCCGGGGCCCGTTCCGGGGGCCGGCGCTCCGGGACCCGCCTCCCCGCCGGGCGGAGTGGCTCCGCGGGGGGCGGAGACGGCCGAGTCCTCGCCACGGGGTTCCGTCCGCTGCCCGGCCGGCGGCCAGGTACCGGCGGGCGCGGCCGCCCGGGGCTCGGGCCACGTGCTCGCGCCCGGCGGGGTGGTGTCGGGCGGGAGGTCGGGAGCGGCCTCAGGGAGGGCCGGTGGCACGGTCACGCTGCCGAGGCCGTACCCGGTCGTACCGGGCTCCCGGGGGTCCCGTGGCGGCGGTGGTTCCGGGGCGGGCTCACGGCGCGGCCCCGGCAGCACGGCGTGCGGGGGCGGAGGCGGGGGCTGCTCGGGTTCCGCCGGCGGGCGTGGGGACGGGAGCGGCCCCGGGAGGGCCGTCACCGACGACGCCGAGTGGAACCGGCTCTCCAGGGTGTCCCCCGGATCCGGATCGGCATCCGGGTCCGGGACCGGTTCCGTCTCCGGGTCCCCGTACAGCTTCTGCCACCAGTCGTCCGCGCCCCGCTGACTCATGCGCTCATTCTCTGCCCCGCGCAGCGACGGAAAAGGCCGAATGCGCGAAAAGGGCCCCACCGGGCCGCCGCCGGGTGGAGCCCCTTTTCGCATCGCCCGTACGGCCAGACGGATGTCGTACGCCCGCACGACCGTCCGGGTGACGGCGGCGCCGAACGCATCGGCGATCTCCACGCTCGCGTCCCCTGCGCCCCGGCCCCGGTGTGGTCGACGACCGCAGACCACCTGCCGCCCGTCTCGGCCACCCCGCGCCCGCGTCCAGTGCTCACCGCCGTCGTACGAGTACGCCGGCTTCGCCGACTTCAGCGCCCCGGCGCTGCGCGATACCGGGCGCACCGGACTCCCGGGGTGAATTCCGTCCCCCTGCTGCCATTGCACGGCAAAGTTGCCCGCAAGTGCCTTCTGACCGGCGGATGTCGGCGCTGCGGTGGCATCACCTTGGCAGAGGGCCGGGGGGTGCGGCGATGATGTCCGAGGCGGGTTTGCGCCGTGGCCGCTTCCCGCCAGGAACGGCGTCAAGAGGGTGGGTGGACGGGTTGCTGAGTGCGATAGGCCTGGACGAGGGCCAGGAGTCGGCGTACCGCGCGCTGGTGTCGCTGGGAGCTGCGGAGGTGCCCGATCTCGCGCACCGGCTGGCGCTGCCGGTGCCGCAGACCGAGCGGGCGCTGCGGCACCTGGAGCGGCACGGGCTGGCGGCGCAGTCCTCGGCCCGCCCGGGCCGGTGGGTGGCGGCGCCGCCGGGGGTGGCGCTGGGGGCGCTGCTCACCCAGCAGCGGCACGAGCTGGAGCAGGCGGAGCTGGCGGCGGCGCGGCTGGCCCAGGAGTACCGGGCGGAGGCGGCCGAACCGTCCGTGCACGACCTGGTGGAGGTGGTGACGGGCGCGAGCGCGGTGGCCCACCGCTTCCACCAGCTCCAGGTGGGCGCGGTGGAGGAGGTGTGCGCCCTGGTCAGCAGCCGGCCCCAGGTGGTGACGGCGATGGACAACGAGGCGGAGGAGCAGGCCGCCGCGCGGGGCGTCGAGTACCGGGTGGTGATCGAGAGGGACGTACTGACCCTGCCGACCGGGATCCGGGAGGCGTCGACGGCGCTCGCGCGGGGCGAGGGCGTCCGGGTGACCCGGCAGGTGCCGACCAGGCTGGTGATCGCGGACCGGTCCCTGGCGCTGGTGCCGCTGACGGGGCCGGGGGCGGAGCCGGCGGCGCTGGTGGTGCACGCGTCGGGGCTGCTGGAGTCGCTGACCGGGTTGTTCGAGGCGGTGTGGCGGGAGGCGCTGCCCCTGCGGCTGGGGGCGGCGGGGGCGGAGGAGTCCGAGGGCGTGCCCGACACGACGGACCTGGAGGTCCTGACGCTGCTGCTCGCGGGCATGACGGACGCGAGCGTGGCCAAGCACCTGGATCTGGGGCTGCGGACGGTGCAGCGGCGGGTCAAGGGGCTGATGGAGCTGTCCGGGGTGACGACGCGGCTCCAGCTGGGCTGGCACGCCTACGAACGGGGCTGGGTGGCCCGATAGGCCACGGTCGGTCAGGCTGAGCGCATGGATCTGCCTCAGCTGCTCCTGGTGGGGCTGGTGCTCCTGCTCGGGGTGGTCGGGGTGCTGGTCCCGGGGGTGCCGGGGACCTGGCTGGTCTGGGCGGGCGTGCTGTGGTGGGCACTGCACGAGCGGTCGGCACTCGCGTGGTCCCTGCTGGTCTCGGCGACCGCGCTGCTGCTGGTGGTCCAGGTGATCAAGTGGCAGTTGCCGCCGCGGCGGCTGCGCGGGGTGGGCGTCACGCGCCGGATGGTGGTGTACGCGGGCGCGGGCGCGCTGCTCGGCTTCGTGGTGGTGCCGGTGGCGGGGGCGGTTCCGGGGTTCGTGGGCGGGATCTACCTGAGCGAGCGGCTGCGGCTGGGCACCCACGGCGAGGCCTGGGCCTCGGTGCGGGCGGTGATGCGGGCGGTGGGGACGAGCGTTCTGGTGGAACTGCTGGCGTGCCTGATGGTGACGGGCGCGTGGCTCGGCGCGGTCCTGGTCGACTGACCGGACGTCACGGGCGCAGGCGTAGTGCCGAAGACCGAGGGCCGGTCGGCCGAGCGCCCGATGCGCGGTGGGCGCCGTGGCGCGAGGCTGGGGGCATGACGGAGTTCAAGGGGTTCAGCGAGGCGGAGTCGGCGTATCTCGGGTCGCAGCGCCTGGGGCGGCTGGCGACGGTGGACGCGGCGGGGCAGCCACAGGCGAACCCGGTGGGCTTCTTCCCGCAGGAGGACGGCACGGTCCTGGTCGGCGGACGGGCAATGGGGACGACGAAGAAGTGGCGCAACCTCCAGGGCAATCCGCGCCTGTCCCTGGTGGTGGACGATCTGGTGAGCACCCGGCCGTGGAAGGTCCGGGGCGTCGAGATCCGCGGTCGCGCCACGCTGGAGGTGGGCCCGCACGCGCTCGGGCCGCACTTCAGCCCGGAGGTGATCCGGATCCACCCGGAGCGGGTGTTCGCCTGGGGCCTGGACGAGTGACGCCCGGCCCTGGCGGAACAGGGCCGGGCGTCGGGTGACGGCCCTCGGATGACGGCCATCATCGGGTGACGGCCATGGGGTGACGGCCCTCGGATGACGGGCGTCCGGCCTCGGCGGCGGCGTCAGTTCCGGTGCCCTTGCCGGTGACGGCCGTCGGGTGACGGCCGTCGGCGGTTGACCGTCGGGGGTTGACCGCCAGGGGTTGACCGTCAGGCCGTGGGGTCAGTAGCGGCCTGTGCGCTTGGCCGCGTAATTGGCCCGGCCCTCGGCCGACTTCATGCGCCAGTCCCGGCGGATCTCGGAGCGCAGCCTCGCGTCCGTCTTGGCGACGATCCGCTGGTTCTCCCGCAGCAGTTTGCGGTAGCTCGCCAGGCGCCGCTCCGGCAGTGCGCCGGTCTCGACCGCCTCGGTCACCGCGCACCCCGGCTCGGCCTCGTGCGCGCAGTCGTGGAACCGGCAGTCGGCCGCGTACTCCTCGATCTCCGAGAAGACCTGGCCCACCCCGGCCTCGGCGTCCCACAGGCCGACGCCGCGCAGTCCCGGCGTGTCGATGAGGACGCCCCCGCCGGGCAGGGCCAGCAGGTTGCGGGTGGTGGTCGTGTGACGGCCCTTGCCGTCCACGTCGCGCGTGGCCTGGACGTCCATCACGTCGGAGCCGAGGAGTGCGTTCGCGAGCGTGGACTTGCCCGCGCCCGAGATGCCGAGCAGCACGCTCGTACCGCCGGCGACGACCGCCGCCAGGACGTCCGTGCCCTCCCCGGTGAGGGAGGAGACCGTGAGGACCTCGACGCCGGGCGCCGTGGTCTCCACGTCCTGGACCAGGTGGGAGAGCGTCACCGGGTCCGGTACGAGGTCCGCCTTGGTCAGGACGACCAGCGGCTGTGCGCCGGACTCCCAGGCGAGGGCCAGGAAGCGCTCGATGCGGCCCAGGTCGAGCTCGACGGCCAGGGAGACCGCGATGATCGCGTGGTCGACGTTGGCGGCGAGGATCTGGCCCTCGGAGCGCTGTGAGGAGGTGGAGCGGACGAAGGCGGTCCGGCGCGGCAGGTACGTCTTGACGTACTGGGGGTTGCCGGCGGCCTCGACCGCGGCCCAGTCACCGGTGCAGATGACGCGGAGCGGGTCGTGCGGGGTGACGAAGGCGGTGTCGGCGCGCACGATGCCGTCCGCGGTCATGACGTCGCACTGGCCGCGGTCCACCCGGACCACGCGGCCGGGAACCAGGCCCTGCTCGCCGTACGGGGCGAACTCGGCCTCCCACGCCTCGTCCCAGCCGAGGGGGGTGAGGGCGTGCGAGTACGAAGAAGACGGAGAGGTGGAGAAAGACAAGGGGAAACCCTTCACAGGGTGGCCCCGGCAGCGCGCGCTCGGTGGCGCGCGGAGAGTGTGAGGTCAGCCGGAGACCACGGAAGTGACATTGATGGTCTTCTGGGTGCGGAACGCGCCCTGCGTGACGACAGTCATCAATGAACTCACCTCCGGGTCGTGTACGTGCTGAAAACGGTTCTCCGCCGGACCGGCGGGAACACGATCACCGTAGCAAGTGCGGTCCGGGGCACGCCAATTCTTTTTTCCGCGGCCTGCACGGCCGATTCGTTGACGGCCGGCGGGCCCGGCGGCTCCTAGCGTGGGCGCATGACTCCCCGCATCGATCTGATCGGCCTGGTCGTGTCCGACATGGCCGCCTCGCTCGCCTTCTACCGCCGCCTGGGCCTGGACATCCCGGCCGGGTCGGACGACCAGCCGCACGTGGAGGCCCTCCTGCCCGGCGGGCTGCGCATCGCCTGGGACACCGAGGACGTCGTCCGCTCCTTCGACCCGTCCTGGACCCGCCCGACCGGTGACGGACGGCGGGAGCTCGCGTTCCTGTGCGACTCCCCCGACGAGGTGGACGCGGTGTACGCCGAGTTGACGGACGCCGGCTACGAGGGCCATCTGCGGCCCTGGGACGCCTTCTGGGGACAGCGCTACGCCGTGGTGCGCGACCCGGACGGCTGCGCCGTCTCGCTGTTCGCCCCGGCCGGGGCGTAGCGGGGTGGTCTCGTCGCGATGAGCTGGCTGCGGGCGCTGAAGGACACCGCCTGACGGGCCTGCGGGTCGAACGCGCCCGCCTGGGGCCCCTCACCGCCCTGCGTGCCGCGGCCGGACTCGCCGTCGTGATCGCCGCCGGACTGGCGTTCTCGGGGCCCGGGGCGGCCGCCGGCTCCGCGTTCGGGGCCTTCATGGCCGCCATCGCCACCTTTCAGGAGAGCCGGCGGCCGCGGCCCGTGCGGGCTCTGGCCGGGGCCGGGCTGACGCCGGCCGTCTCCGCCTTCGGGCCGGCCCGGGCCTGGCCCGCGCCCGCCCGGGCCAGCCTGGTCCCGGCCGGGCCGGGCCGCTGGGGGGGCGGCGGTTCAGTGCTTGCGCAGGCGGGAGGAGTAGTCCTCCGGCGGCAGGAAGTTCGACCACCGCTCCGGGAACTCGGACGGCATCCCGGCGTCCCCCTCCTCGTCGTCCTCCGATTCGCCCTCGGCGAGCGCCCGCCAGGCGGCGGCGCGTGCGATCAGCTGCGCGGCCTCCGCCTCGCGGGCCCGCTCGTTGGCCTCGCGGGCCGCAGCGGTGGCGACGGACGGCCAGACGCGGTCGATGGCGGCGTTCACGGCCGCGCCGACGAGGACGGCGAAGGCCGAGACCCCGATCCACAGCAGGACCGCTACGGGGGCGGCCAGCGATCCGTAGATGGTCGGGCCCTCGACGGTGCTCGTGAGGTAGATCCGCAGCAGGAACGAGCCCAGCACCCACATGGCGAGGGCGACGAGGGCACCCGGCACGTCCTCGATCCACGGGGAGCGTACGGGTACGGACACGTGGTACAGCGTGGTCAGGAAGGCGATGGACAGCAGGGTGACCGTCGGCCAGTAGAGCACCGCGATCACCTCGGTGCTCCAGGGCAGCCAGCGCACGACGGCGTCCGGCCCGGCGACCATCAGCGGCAGCACGATCGCGCCGATCACGAGGGCCACCACGTACAGCAGGAAGGCCAGCAGCCGGGTCTTGACGATGCCGCGCTGGCCGTCGAGCCCGTACATCACGGTGATGGTGTCGATGAAGACGTTGACCGCCCGCGAGCCCGACCAGAGGGCGAAGGCGAAGCCGAGGGAGATCAGGTCGGGACGGCCGCGGTTGGTGACGTCGTCGAGCATCGGTTTCGCGATGTCGTTGACGCCCCGGTCGGAGAGCACGGTGCCGACCGCGCGCAGGATGTTCTCCTCGATGGAGGCCACGAAGGTGCCGCCCGTCCACCCGTCGACGTACCCGAGCACGCCCAGCAGGCCGAGGAACAGCGGCGGCAGCGACAGCAGCGTGAAGGCCGCCGCCTCCGCCGCCAGGCCGAGGATCCGGTACTCGATGCACGAATTGACGGTGTCCTTCAGCAGCAGCCACGCCATCTTGCGCTTGGAGACGTTGCGGTAGAGGGCGCGGGCCCGATGGAGCCGCCCGGGGACCCGCTCGGGTGTTTCTTTTGCTGGCTGCACGTCCTTACGGTATCCGCATGGCAGCCACCACCCACACCGTCACCAATCAGGCCCCGCCGCTGGTGGGCTACGACGTCTACGGCACCGACCGGGTCCTGAGCGAGGGGGTGGAGCGGCACCTGTCGGCGTCGTCGCCCGAGCTCCTCGACGAGGTGCGGGGGGAGCTCTCCGAGCTCGGGCGGTCCGCGGGCTCGGCCCAGGCCCAGAGCTGGGGCGTGGAGGCGAACGAGAACCCCCCGAGACTGCGTACGCACGATCGGTACGGGCACCGGATTGACGAAGTGGGGTTCCACCCGGCGTGGCACCGGCTGCTCGGGCACGCGGTGGGCGCCGGGCTCACCGATGCGTGGGGGCGGCCGGCCGGGCACCTGCGCCGCGCGGCCGGGTTCTTCGTGTGGTCGCAGGCCGAGGCGGGGCACGGCTGCCCCGTCTCGATGACCCACGCGGCGGTGCCTGCGCTGCGGGCGGACCCGGAGCTGGCCGCGGAGTGGGAGCCGCGGCTGACCTCGCACGTGTACGAGCGGGAGCTGCGGCCGGCCGCGCAGAAGGCCGGGGTGCTGTTCGGCATGGGGATGACCGAGAAGCAGGGCGGCAGCGACGTACGGGCGAACACGACGGCGGCGAAGCCGCTGGACGCGGCGGGCGAGTACCTGCTGACGGGGCACAAGTGGTTCTGTTCGGCGCCGATGTCGGACGGGTTCCTGGTGCTGGCGCAGGCGCCGTCGGCCGGGAGGGACCGGCTCACCTGCTTCCTGGTGCCGCGGGTGCTGCCGGACGGCACGCGCAACGTGTTCGCGATCCAGCGGCTGAAGGACAAGCTGGGCAACCGGTCGAACGCGTCGGCCGAGGTGGAGTTCGACGGGACGTGGGCGCGGCGGGTCGGCGAGGAGGGGCGGGGGGTGCGGACCATCATCGACATGGTCGCGGCGACCCGGCTGGACTGCGTGCTGGGCTCGGCGGCGCTGATGCGGCAGGCGCTGACGCAGGCCGTGCACCATGCGGAGCACCGCTCTGTTTTCGGAGCGCGGCTCATCGAGCAGCCCCTGATGCGCAACGTGCTGGCCGACGTCGCCCTGGAGTCGGAGGCCGCCACCACGCTGGCGCTGCGCCTGGCGGCCGCCTACGACGCCGGGACGGAGCAGGAGCGGGCCTTCCTGCGCATCGCGGTGCCCGCCGCGAAGTACTGGGTGACCAAACGCTGTACGCCGATGGTGGCGGAGGCCCTGGAGTGTCTGGGCGGCAACGGCTACGTCGAGGAGTCCGGGCTGCCGCGGCTGCTGCGCGAGTCGCCGCTGAACTCGATCTGGGAGGGCTCGGGCAACGTCCAGGCCCTGGACGTCCTGCGGGCGCTCCAGAGGGAACCGCAGGCACTGAACGCCTTCCTCCAGGAGGTGGGGCGGGCACGGGGCGCCGATCACCGGCTGGATTCGGCCATCAAGGGGCTGCTGACGGAGCTCGCGGACCTGGAGGGCATCGAGGCGCGGGGGCGCCGGGTGGTGGAGCGGATGGCGCTGGTGCTCCAGGGGTCGCTGCTGGTGCGCTGGGCGCCGCCGGAGGTGGCGGACGCGTTCTGCGCCTCGCGCCTGGGCGGCGACGGGGGTGCCGCCTTCGGGACGCTGCCGCACACCCTGGGGCTGGCGGCGCTGGTCGAACGGGCGCGGATCGCGGACTAGGTTCCGAAAGCCCGTCCCCAAACGGGTCCGGAGAGGTCCGAGCCGGGATCCGGGCCCGTTGACCGGGAGCAGGGGCGGCGCCGCGCCGACTCGGCGCCACCCCCATCCGAAAGCCCCGAGGAGGAGCTGTCACGCCGCGAGGCGACGTCCGGACAGTTTCCGTCGGGTGACCGGGACTTGGCGAGAGTTGCATACCGTTGCAACCCTCTGAGTCGGAACCGTCCGCCGCGCGCGCCCGGGGAAGGGCGCCTGCGGTCGGCGCGGTCGGTTCCCTCGTACGTCCTGTTCCGCACGGGGAGGTTCCGGTGGCCCACACCGCAGGCAGCACGGTCGATGTGGCACGCATCTCGGCCATGGACGCGCGGGAGGCCGCGCGACTGCTCAAAGGGGTGCGGGCCGCCGCGCTGGCCGGGGACCGGCCGCCCGCGGAGCCGCGGCCGGAGATCGCCGAGTCCTGGCGCCGGATGCTGGCCTGCGGGGTGCATCCGGACCGGGACGCGCGCTCGCGGATGCTGTCGGCGGCCGAGACCGAGGAGCGGCGGCAGGTGTCGCCGCTGCGGGAGGTCCTGCCGGTGCTGCGCGAGGGGCTGCTCCCGGCGCTGGACACGTCGCTGCACATCATGGTCGTCGCGGACGCGGAGGGGCGGCTGTTGTGGCGGGAGGGAGCCGCGTCGATCCTGCGCAAGGCGGACCGGCTGGGCTTCTCGGTCGGCGCCGACTGGGCCGAGGCGGTGGTCGGCACGAACGGGGTGGGCACCGCCCTGGTGGCCCGCCAGCCCGTTCAGGTGTTCTCGGCGGAGCACTTCGTCTCCAGCCACCACGAGTGGACCTGCGCGGGGGCGCCGGTACGGGACCCGCGGGACGGGCAGCTGCTGGGCGTGGTGGACGTCAGCGGGCCACTGGCCACCATGCACCCGGCCACCCTGGCGTGGGTGAGTGCGGTGGCCCGCCTGGCGGAGCGGGAGTTGCGGGTGCGCCACCTGGAGTCGCTGGAGCGGCTGCGGGCGGTCGCGGCGCCGCTGCTGGCCCGCCTGCCCGGGCAGGCCCTGGCGCTGGACCCGCACGGCTGGACGGCGGCGGTGACGGGGCTGGCCCCGGCGGACCGGGTCCCGCTGCCGAAGGGGTTCGGGCCCGGCCGGGTGTGGGTGCCGCAGCTCGGGGACTGCGTGGTGGAGCCGCTGCCGGGCGGCTGGCTGCTGCGCGTGGCGCAGACGCCGGGCGCGGCGACGGCGGCGAGCCGGGTCGTCCTGGACCTGAGCCGGCCGCGCGCCTGGTCGGCGACCGTGTACGGGGCCGCCGGGAGCTGGTCCCAGGAGCTGAGCCCGCGCCACGCGGAGCTGCTGTTCCTGCTGGCGGAGGGGCCGCGGGGCCGGTCGGCGGCGGAGCTCGCGGCGGAGCTGTTCGGGGACCCGACGCGGACGGTGACGGTCCGGGCGGAGCTGTCCCGGGTCCGGCGGCACCTGGGCGGGGTGCTCACGCACCGCCCGTACCGCTTCGCCGACGACGTGGAGGTGGAGCTGATCCGTCCGCAGGACCCGGCGGCGCTGCTGCCGCACTCCACGGCGCCGGCGGTGATCAAGGCCCGCCTGGGCCGTTCGGGGCCGGCCGTGATTCCCTGACCTGCATGAGCACCATCACCCTCACCACCTGGTCCCTGGAAATGACCTCGCCGCAGGACCTGGTCCGGGCCGCCGTCCCAGGACCTGAGATCCATGTCCAGCGCGCGGAGGTCCCCTCGCCCGAGTTCAGCCGCTTCCTCTACGCCTCGGTGGGCGGCGACATCCACTGGACGGACCGGCTGTCGCTGACCCGGGCGCAGTGGGTGGAGCAGCTGGACCGTCCCGGCGTGGAGACGTGGGTGGCGTACGACCGCGGGACGCCGGCGGGGTACGTCGAGCTGGACCCGCAGGACGACGGCGTGGTGGAGATCATGTACTTCGGGCTGCTCCCGGACTTCCGGGGGCGCCGCATCGGGGGCCACCTGCTGACGCTGGGCGTCGAGGCGGCCTGGTCGCTGGCGGACCGCTGGCCGCAGCGCCCGGCGACGACGCGCGTGTGGCTGCACACCTGCAGCCAGGACGGCCCGACGGCGATGGACAACTACCTCCGTCGCGGGTTCAAGGTCTTCCGGACGGAGACGGAGGACAAGGCGGCCACCGAAACCCCGGGCCCCTGGCCGGGCGCGTAACGGCACGTGCGGCACCCAGGGCGCCACGGCGGGGCTGCCCGGGCCGGGAGGGTGGGCCGCGGGCATCCCGAACGTCCGTCGAAGCAGGCGAGGCGCACGAGCACCCCACCTCCACCGGAACCGCCCGGCCCCCCGTAGCACGGCCCGGACACCGCCCGTCCGTCCGATCCCGCCGGGCCGGCCGGTGGCGTGGGCGGGGCGCGGCGGCCGGATCCCGCGCCTCCCCGCTGCGTGACCGGCGTCACGTCGTCTCGGATTGCGGGACCCCAGCGTCCGGATCGTGGACAGTAGTGGACTCCTCCAATCGGCACATGACACGCTTCCGCCATGAATGGAGCTGGAATTGCCTTGGTGAGTCGGCGGCACGTCGACCTCGGCCGCATGTCCAGCGCCATCTGTTCGGCGCGCTGACGGAACCAGCCACCGCCGCACAGCGCCCCGCACAGCGTCGTAGCGCAGGCGCCCAGCCCGCAGTCCCCTGAAGGCAGAAGACCGCCCTGACCACCGGCACAACCGGAACCGGGCGGCTCTCGGCCGCACCTGCTTCAGCGCAGGGCCGATGCCAGGGGCACTCGCCGCCCCTCCCCCTGCCCTTGCAACGAGCCGCCGAAGAAGGACGTACCGCCATGGCCGCCACCCCCGAAACGCCCGCCGCCGCGCGCCGAAAGACCGGCCGCCACCGCGGTGAGGGTCAGTGGGCCGTTGGACACCACACCCCCCTCAACGGCAACGAGCAGTTCAAGAAGGACGACGACGGTCTCAACGTGCGGACACGCATCGAGACGATCTACTCCAAGACCGGCTTCGACTCGATCGACCCCAACGACCTGCGCGGACGCATGCGCTGGTGGGGTCTGTACACGCAGCGCAAGCCCGGGATCGACGGCGGCAAGACCGCGATCCTGGAGCCGGAGGAGCTGGACGACAAGTTCTTCATGCTGCGCGTGCGCATCGACGGCGGCCGGCTGACCACCGAGCAGCTCCGCGTCCTCGGCGAGATCTCGCAGGAGTTCGCGCGCGGCACCGCCGACCTCACCGACCGGCAGAACGTGCAGTACCACTGGATCCGGATCGAGGACGTCCCGGAGATCTGGCGCCGCCTGGAGGCCGTCGGCCTGTCGACCACCGAGGCCTGCGGTGACACGCCCCGCGTCATCCTCGGCTCGCCCGTCGCCGGCATCGCCGAGGACGAGATCATCGACGGCACGCCCGCCATCGAGGAGATCCAGCGCCGCATCGTCGGCAACAAGGAGTTCTCGAACCTGCCGCGCAAGTTCAAGTCGGCGGTCTCCGGCTCGCCGCTGCTCGACGTGGCGCACGAGATCAACGACGTCGCGTTCGTCGGCGTGAACCACCCCGAGCACGGCCCCGGCTTCGACGTGTGGGTCGGCGGCGGCCTCTCGACCAACCCCAAGCTGGGTGTCCGCCTGGGCACCTGGGTCTCGCTGGACGAGGTCCCGGACGTCTACGAGGGCGTCATCTCGATCTTCCGCGACTACGGCTACCGGCGCCTGCGCAACCGCGCCCGGCTGAAGTTCCTCGTCGCCGACTGGGGCCCGGCCAAGTTCCGCCAGGTCCTGGAGGACGAGTACCTCAGCCGCAAGCTGACCGACGGCCCGGCGCCCGAGCAGCCCAGCGGCCAGTGGCGCGACCACGTCGGCGTGCACCGGCAGCAGGACGGAAAGTTCTACGTCGGCTTCGCGCCCCGCGTCGGCCGCGTGGACGGCGCCACCCTGACCAAGATCGCGGACGTCGCCGAGCAGCACGGCTCCGGCCGCCTGCGCACCACCGCCGAGCAGAAGATGATCGTCCTCGACGTCGAGGCGGACCGCGTCGACTCCGTCGTCGCCGCGCTGGAGGCGCTGGACCTGCGGGTCAAGCCGTCCCCGTTCCGGCGCGGCACGATGGCCTGCACCGGCATCGAGTTCTGCAAGCTGGCCATCGTCGAGACGAAGGCGCGCGGCGCGTCGCTGATCGACGAGCTGGAGCGCCGCCTGCCGGAGTTCGCCGAGCCGCTGACGATCAACATCAACGGCTGCCCGAACGCCTGCGCCCGCATCCAGGTGGCGGACATCGGTCTCAAGGGCCAGCTGGTCCTGGACGACGACGGCAACCAGGTGGAGGGCTACCAGGTCCACCTGGGCGGCGCGCTCGGCCTGGAGGCCGGCTTCGGCCGCAAGGTCCGCGGTCTCAAGGTCACCGCGGCCGGTCTGCCCGACTACGTCGAGCGGGTCGTCACGCGCTTCCAGGAGCAGCGCGAGGACGGCGAGCGCTTCGCCGCGTGGGTGACCCGCGCGAAGGACGAGGACCTCTCGTGAGCGAGCGCGCGGCCCCGTTCCACTGCCCGTACTGCGGCGACGAGGACCTGTTCCCGAACGAGACGGGTCACGGCGCCTGGGAGTGCAGGGCCTGCAACCGGGCCTTCCAGCTGAAGTACCTCGGGCTGCTGGCCCGGGGCGTTCGGTCCGACACCGCCGGAGGGGAAGAGATATGACGAGCAGTCATACGGGGCGGACGCGCGAGCTCAAGGCGCTGGCCGAGCAGGCGGGCCGGGACCTGGAGGACGCCTCCGCGCTGGAGATCCTCACGTGGGCGGCGCAGACCTTCGGCCGGAAGTTCGCCGTGACCTCCTCCATGGAGGACGCGGTGGTCGCCCACCTGGCCTCCCGCGCCTTCCCCGGCGTGGACGTGGTCTTCCTCGACACGGGCTACCACTTCGAGGAGACGATCGGCACCCGCGACGCGGTCGAAGCCGTGATGGACGTCAACGTCATCACGCTGACCCCGCGCCGGACGGTGGCCGAGCAGGACGCGGAGTACGGCCCGAAGCTGCACGACCGCGACCCCGACCTGTGCTGCGCCCTGCGCAAGGTCAAGCCGCTGGAAGAGGGCCTGACCGCGTACGAGGCGTGGGCGACGGGCCTGCGCCGCGACGAGTCCCCCACCCGGGCCGGCACCCCCGTGGTCGGCTGGGACGAGAAGCGGCAGAAGGTCAAGATCTCCCCGATCGCCCGCTGGACCCAGGACGACGTGGACGCGTACGTCGCGGAACACGGTGTCCTGACCAACCCGCTGCTGATGGACGGCTACGCCTCGGTCGGCTGCGCCCCCTGCACCCGCCGCGTGGCGGAGGGCGAGGACGCACGGGCCGGCCGCTGGGCCGGACGGGCCAAGACCGAGTGCGGACTGCACGGCTGATGACGGACACGGACAGCAGAGAACCGACGGAGAAGCAGATGAGCGTGAGCGACCAGGGCGCCACCGTGTGGCTGACCGGGCTGCCCAGCGCGGGCAAGACCACCATCGCCTACGCGCTGGCCGAGCGGCTGCGCGGGGAGGGCCACCGCGTGGAGGTCCTCGACGGCGACGAGATCCGCGAGTTCCTCTCCGCCGGCCTGGGTTTCACCCGGGAGGACCGCCACACCAACGTACAGCGGATCGGATTCGTCGCCGAACTGCTCGCCAGCAACGGCGTCAAGGCGCTCGTGCCGGTGATCGCGCCGTTCGCGGACAGCCGCGAGGCCGTCCGCAAGCGGCACGCCGCCGAGGGCACCTCGTACCTGGAGGTCCACGTGGCCACCCCGGTCGAGGTCTGCTCCGAGCGTGACGTGAAGGGCCTGTACGCCAAGCAGGCGGCGGGCGAGATCTCCGGTCTGACCGGCGTCGACGACCCGTACGAGGCTCCGGAGTCCCCGGACCTCCGCATCGAGTCGCACACGCAGACCGTGCAGGAGTCGGCATCGGCCCTGCACGCGCTGCTCACCGAGAGGGGTCTGGCATGACGGCCACCGTCGCCCACCTGCACGAAGAGACCGACGCGCCCTACGCGCTGTCACACCTCGACGCCCTCGAGTCGGAGGCCGTGCACATCTTCCGCGAGGTGGCGGGCGAGTTCGAGAAGCCGGTGATCCTCTTCTCCGGCGGCAAGGACTCGATCGTGATGCTGCACCTGGCGCTGAAGGCGTTCGCGCCGGCGCCGGTGCCGTTCACGCTGCTGCACGTCGACACCGGGCACAACTTCCCCGAGGTCCTCGCCTACCGTGACCGGGCCGTGGCGAAGCACAACCTGCGCCTGCACGTGGCCTCCGTCCAGGAGTACATCGACGCCGGGAAGCTCCGCGAGCGCCCCGACGGCGTCCGCAACCCGCTGCAGACCGTCCCCCTCACCGAGGCGATCCAGCAGCTGAAGTTCGACGCCGTCTTCGGCGGCGGCCGCCGCGACGAGGAGAAGGCTCGCGCCAAGGAGCGCGTCTTCTCCCTGCGCGACGAGTTCTCCCAGTGGGACCCGCGCCGCCAGCGCCCCGAGCTGTGGCAGCTCTACAACGGCCGCCACGCCCCGGGCGAGCACGTGCGCGTGTTCCCGCTGTCCAACTGGACCGAGCTGGACGTGTGGCAGTACATCGCCCGCGAGGAGATCGAGCTGCCGGAGATCTACTTCGCCCACGAGCGCGAGGTGTTCCAGCGCAACGGCATGTGGCTGACGGCGGGCGAGGGGGGCGGTCCCAAGGAGGGCGAGACCACCGAGACCCGCCTGATCCGCTACCGCACCGTCGGTGACATGTCCTGCACCGGTGCCGTCGACTCCGACGCCACCACGCTGGACGCCGTGATCACCGAGATCGCCGCCTCCCGGCTCACCGAGCGGGGCGCGACCCGCGCCGACGACAAGCTGTCCGAGGCCGCGATGGAAGACCGCAAGCGCGAAGGGTACTTCTAACATGACCAGCACCACCGAGCAGTTCGCCGATCTGGCGGCGACCACCCTGCTGCGCTTCGCGACCGCCGGCTCCGTCGACGACGGCAAGTCCACCCTGGTCGGACGCCTGCTGCACGACTCCAAGTCGGTGCTGACCGACCAGCTGGAGGCGGTCGAGCGGGTTTCCGCGAGCCGCGGTCAGGACGCCCCCGACCTGGCCCTGCTGACCGACGGCCTGCGGGCCGAGCGGGAGCAGGGCATCACCATCGACGTCGCGTACCGCTACTTCGCCACCGCCCGGCGCCGGTTCATCCTCGCCGACACCCCGGGGCACGTGCAGTACACGCGGAACATGGTCACCGGCGCCTCCACCGCCGACCTGGCCGTGGTCCTCGTCGACGCCCGCAACGGCGTGATCGAGCAGACCCGCCGGCACGCCGCGGTCGCGGCCCTGCTGCGTGTCCCGCACGTGGTCCTGGCCGTCAACAAGATGGACCTGGTGGGCTACGAGGAGCAGGTCTTCGCCAAGATCGCCGAGGAGTTCACCGCGTACGCCTCTGACCTGGGCGTCCCGGAGATCACCGCGATCCCGATCTCGGCGCTCGCCGGCGACAACGTGGTCGAGCCGTCCGCCCACATGGACTGGTACGGCGGCCCGACGGTGCTGGAGCACCTGGAGACCGTCCCGGTCAGCCACGACCTCACGGCCTGCCCGGCGCGTTTCCCGGTGCAGTACGTGATCCGCCCGCAGACCGCCGAGCACCCCGACTACCGCGGCTACGCCGGCCAGATCGCCTCCGGCGTGCTGCGCGTCGGCGAGGCCGTCACCGTCCTGCCGTCGGGCCGCACGTCGGTCATCGCCGGGATCGACGCACTCGGCGAGAGCGTGGACATCGCCTGGGCGCCCCAGTCGGTGACGGTCCGTCTGGCGGACGACATCGACATCTCCCGCGGTGACCTCATCGCGCCGTCCGCGAACCCGCCGGCCACCACCCAGGACGTCGTCGCCACGGTCTGCCACGTCGCCGACCAGCCCCTCTCGGTCGGTGCGCGGGTGCTGCTCAAGCACACGACGCGGACGGTCAAGGCGATCGTCAAGGAGATCCCCTCGCGGCTGACCCTCGACGACCTGTCCCAGCACCCGGACCCCGGGCAGCTGGTGGCCAACGACATCGGCCGCGTCGTCGTACGGACCGCCGAGCCGCTCGCGCTCGACGCGTACGCCGACTCGCGCCGCACCGGGTCCTTCCTGCTGATCGACCCGGCCGACGGCACCACCCTGGCGGCGGGCATGGCCGGGGAGTCCTTCGCCTCCCAGGCGCGGACCACCGTGCAGGCCGACGACGAGGAATGGGACTTCTGACCCATGCTCTCCGACATCTACTCCACCTTCGCCAAGGAGGGCGGCCGCGTAGGCAGCGGCCGCCTCGGCAGCGGCCAGGGAGGGGTGGCGCGATGTGCGCGATGACGTACGTGCACTGCCCGCACGCCCTCACCCCCCACGAGCCGTACCCGTCCCCGCTGCACAGACGAAGACCCGCGTCATGAGTTGACGCTGCGAGAGGAAGCCCTCCGTGCCTGCCACCAGCACCACCACCAGTAAGACCGTGCGCCGCGGTATCGCCGCCGCTGCCGCCCTGCCGCTCCTGATCGGCGTGCTCGCCTCGTGCGGCTACGGCTCCCAGGCCGACAAGGATGACGCGAAGACGTCCGCCTCCCCCGCCGCAGACACCAAGAAGCTCTCCGCCTCCGAGGTCCGCATCGGGTACTTCCCCAACCTGACGCACGCCACCGCACTGGTCGGCATCCAGGAAGGCCTGATCGCCAAGGAGCTCGGCGGCACCACGATCAAGCCGCAGACCTTCAACGCCGGACCCTCCGAGATCGAAGCCCTCAACGGCGGCTCCCTCGACATCGGCTTCATCGGCCCCTCCCCCTCGATCAACGGCTACGTGAAGTCCAAGAGCACCAACCTGCGGATCATCTCCGGCTCCGCCTCCGGCGGCGTCAAGCTCGTCGTGAACCCGGACACGATCAAGACCCTGGACGACCTCAAGGGCAAGAGGATCGCCACCCCTCAGAAGGGCAACACCCAGGACGTCGCGTTCCTCAACTGGATCGCCGACAAGGGCTGGAAGGTCGACCCGGAGTCCGGCAAGGGTGACGTCTCCGTCGTCCGCACCGACAACAAGGTCACCCCGGACGCCTTCAAGCAGGGCTCCATCGACGGAGCCTGGGTCCCCGAGCCCACCGCCTCCAAGCTCGTCTCCGAGGGCGCCTCCGTCCTCCTCGACGAGACCGACCTGTGGCCCGACAAGAAGTTCGTCATCACCAACGTCATCGTGTCGCAGAAGTTCCTCAAGGAGCACGCGGACGTCGTCGAGGCCGTGCTGCGCGGCACGGTGAAGACGAACGAGTGGATCAACGCCAACCCGGACCAGGCGAAGGCCTCCGCCAACGCGGCGCTCAAGACGCTCAGCGGCAAGGAGCTGGAACCCGCGGTCATCGACCCCGCGTGGAAGAGCATCCTCGTCACCGACGACCCCCTCGCCGGCACGCTGAAGACCGAGTCCGACTGGGCGGTCAAGGCCAAGCTCATCGAGCAGCCCGACCTCTCCGGCATCTACGACCTGTCGCTCCTGAACAAGGTGCTGAAGGCAGCCGGCAAGCCCGAGGTCACCGACGCCGGCCTCGGCACCAAGTAGGTTCGTCCGGCGCCCGGGTGGTCACCCACCCGGGCGCGGGCTTCACCCGGCGGCAGGTCCGAACTAGTCTTCGGATCATGGCCATGCAACCTGACGAGTTCTACGACCACGCCCTCACCGCCGCGGACGGGGAGCGCCGGCTCCCTCTCGCGCGCATGACGGGCTGGGACATCAGCCCGTTCGAACCGGACGGTCTGCGCGTCGCGTCGCTGCGTCCACCGGTCCTGCCCGAACCTCCGCGACACGGCGAGGACCCGTCGGACTGCCAGGAGTGCCGTGAACGAGACAACGGGATCTGGCTGAACGACAGTTGGCGACTCACGCGGATCCCGGGAGTCGGTGTGCCGCTGGTGCTCATGCTGCATCCGCGTGACCACTACGACATGGCCGACCTGCCCGATGAACTGGCGGCCGAGCTGGGCGTCCTGTCCACTCACATCGTCCGCCACGTGCAGGCCCTGCCCCACATCTCGCGAGCCCACGTCTACCGCATCGGGGACGGAGGCGCACACCTGCACATCTGGTTCTTCGCCCGACCCGAAGGACAGGCCCAGCTGTACGGGTCATGGCTGCCCGTCTGGGACGATCTGCTGCCGGAATACCCGGCGGACGTTGCGCAGGCGGATGCGCAGACGGTGGCGGACGCATTGGTCGCGTCCCTCGGGGGCCGGCGCCCGGCCGCCGGTGAATCGCCGCACGTCTGATCCGTCCGTCGGCGGGCCCCGACAGCCGGGCCCGGAGCGCGCGGCGGCCGCCGCCCTGAGCGGCCCCGCCCCGGCGTGGAACCCGTGCCGGACTGCTGGACTCGCTGCGTTGTCGGAACGCCCGGATACGCCCAGCATGCGGACGCCCCTCCGCCTTGGATGCACCGCACCGGGCGGCGCAGGCGGGTCGGCGGTGGCCGGGGGACAATGGAGGCAGCTCACGGAGGGCCATGCTTCCCTTTGCCCCATGGGCCGTCCGCTCGCTGATCGCGGTGCTGTTGAGCACGGCGTTCGCGTGGGGCGCGCCCCCTTCCGCCCCTGCTGCGACCTCACCGGTCCGGGCCGCGGTGGCGCGGTCCCTCACGCTCGATCCGTCGCAGGGACCGCCGGGTAGCAGGGTGGGGGTCCACGGCCACGGGTTCATCCGTTGTACGACCGACGGCCTGCCAGCCGAGATCGACATCACCGGGAACGGCGGAGACAGCCTCGGCGTCGTCACGGCCGACGCCGACGGCGAGTTCGCGACCGACATCACGGTTCCGTCCGGTGCGACCGCGGGCGACTACGGCGTCACCGCGCTCTGCAGGGCCAACTCCAAGGTCAGGGCGACCGCCGACTTCCAGGTGGTACCCGCTCCCGTGCCCACGGCCTTGGCCCTGGACCCGGCCCAGGGTGCCGTGGGGGCCTCGGTCGCCGTGACCGGATCCGGGTTCGCCGGCTGTACGGCGGACGAGGGCCGGGCCGGTACGGTCGCACTGACGTGGGACGGCAGCCCGCTCCCCGGCGTCACACCGGCGGAGGTCACGGTGGACGGCGGCGCGTTCACGGCCCGGTTCGCCGTTCCGTCCGACGCGGACGCCACGGACCACACGGTCACCGCAACGTGCGTCGGGCACGAGCAGATTTCCGCCGGGCAGCGGTTCACGGTGACCGATGCGCCCGGGCCGCAGCCGGAGGTGACGCTCGATCCCCCCTCGTCGGCGTCGGGCGGCGGCACCGTGGCCGTGTCCGGTTCGGGATTCGACTGCCCCGAGGTGGCCCTGTCATGGGAGGGGAAGCAGTGGACGACGGTGGCTCCCTCAGCGGACGGCACCTTCGGCACCGCCTTCGACGTGGCGCCCGACACGGCCGAGGCCTCGTACACCGTACGGGCCTCGTGCACCGATGACCCGGGGGTGGGTGCCGAGGCGGCGTTCACGGTGACCGGCGGCGCTCCGGTCCCGCCCACGCCTACGCCTCCCACGCCAACGCCTCCGGCTCCGCCCACGCCGACCCCGACGCCGGCCCCCACCGACGGCCCGGTCCCCGTCGGTCTGGTCGTCGGTTCGAGCCTGCTCGGAGCGGCCCTGCTCGCCCTCGCCGGATCCGCGTTCCTCAGCCACCGCCACCGCGGTCCGCGGTGGGTCGAGGACCACCTCGGTTCCCGGCTGCGCCCGGCCCCCGCAGTGACGGAGGTGGCCGAGCCCTCCGAGACCGGCCCGCCGACCCGCTCCGTACGGCTGGAACCACACCCGGACCCGGGTGACCAGACCCTGGAGGAGGACCCATGACCACGGCTCCCGTCGCCGATCCCCTCACCGTCCGGGACCTGCTGCTCGGTCCCGGGGAGCGGGCCGCCGAAGCACTCGCCGACGCGCTGCAGGCCCATGATGCGGTGACGGGCCTCCTGCCGGGCGTGCCGGGCCTGACCAGCGCAGCCGACCGGGCCGTGGGGCGTGAGCTGGCGACCGTAGTCAACGGCTTCCTCGACCTCGACCTCGTCTCCCTGGTGGCTTCCGGCTGGACCAAGTACAAGGCCCTCAAGGAGGCGGCGCGGCGCACGCGCGGGTCCCCCGGCAGCGAGGAGGTCGTCGCCCTGGCCACCCACACCATCAGTTCCGCGCACCACCCGTCGGTGGACCTCCTCGTGGACGGGGCCCGGGCCGCCACCGTGGACGTGCACCTCACCGTGCTCTTCCGGGTCAGCGCGCTCGTCGGGGTCGTCCGCGACGGCCTGCTCGTCGCCGTCCACAGCGGGCACTGCACGGTGGAGGCCGGGCTCGCGGTACGGGACGCCGTGGTGGCCTCGCGCGAGGGGCGGCTGGACCTCCCCGCCAGGCTGCGCCTGCGCGAGCCGATCGACCTGCTGCCGCACGGGCCGCCTCCCCCGCCGCCCGGCCCACCCCCCCCCCCCCCACCGCCGCTGCCGCCGGTCCGGTGGGGCCGCGGGTAGGGATCGGGACGACGGTCTCAGGCGCCGGCCACAGCCAGCCGGATCTGCAGCTCGCGGTCACCGTCGCCGACGGGTTCGCAGGACTGCAGCACACCGGCCGCCGCCGTACGACGGCCCGGCCGGACGCCCGTTACGGGCGCGGGGTCGGGGCCATGGCGGCGGCCCTGGCGCGCAGCAGCTTCTTGTCCGGCTTGCCCACGTCGGTCAGGGGCAGCGCGTCCACGAACTCGATGCCGGCGGGCTCGTACATGGGCCCCTTCCTGTCCCGCACCATGGCGCGCAGTTCGTCCTCGCCGACCTCGGCGTCCGGCGTGCGGACGACGACCGCGTGGACCCGCTCCATGAGGCTGGCGTCGGGGACTCCCAGCACTGCGCTCTGCAGGACCTGCGGGTGCGAGTTGAGCACGTCTTCCAGTTCCACCGTGTACACGTGGCCTCCCACGACCACGATCATGTCCTTCAGCCGGTCCACGATCGTGACGTAGCCGTCCGTGTCGACGAAGCCGATGTCGCCGGTGTGCAGCCAGCCGTCCCGCAGTACCTCCGCGGTGAGCTCGGGCTGCTTCCAGTAGCCCTTCATCACCTGCGGGGACCGTACGCAGATCTCGCCGTGCTCGCCTGCGGGCAGGTCCCGTCCGTCGGAGTCGCGGACGGAGACCTCGACGCCGTCCATGATCTTGCCGGCGGTCCGCAGCAGCTCAGGGCGTCGCGGATCGTGGTCCTGGGGGGAGAGGACGCTGATACCGCCCGCTTCGTTCTGTCCGTAGAACTGGTTCAGTACGGGGCCGAAGCGCCGCACCGCCGCCGCGAGGCGGGCCGGGGAGGAGGCGCAGCCCCCGTAGGTGAGCATGCGCAGGGTGGAGGTGTCGGCGCGGTCGATCCCCGGGTGGTCCATCAACTGGTAGAGGAGCGGCGGCAGCAGGAACATGTGGGTGATGCGCTCGCGCTCGATCGCGTCGAGCACGGCGCCGGGTTCGAACTCGTCCAGCAGGACGACGGTGCCGCCGCGGTGCAGCGTGGTGTCCGCCATGATGCCCGCCGCGTGGGCGAGGGTGGTGCACACGAGGGCCCTTGCCTGCCCCTGCTCCAACCAGTCCGGCCCGACCGACACCCACTGCTCGAACGTGGTGCAAATGGCCTTGGGATGACCGGTGGTCCCCCCGGTGTGACGGATGGTACAGATGTCCTCCGGTTGTGCCTCGCCCGCGAAGACCTCCGTGGACTGCCCGGCGGCGAGCTGCACCAGGTCCGGATCCCGGCCCGCACCCCCACCGAGGAGCAGCACCTGTTCCAAGGGCACCCGCTGTGCCAGATCGGCGGCGCGTTCGCGGTAGGCGGGGTCGACTATCAGCGCGCGGGTCTCGACGTCGCGGAGGATGTCGGCGTGGACATCGGCCGAAAGGCCGCCGTAGAGGTGGTTCACGGCGCAGCCGAGCAGCCCGGCGGCGTAGCGGGCCGCGATCGTCTCGGGAAGGTTGCCTGCCAGGAGGGTGACGGTCTGGCCGCGCTTCACACCCCGCGACTGCAGCGCACGGGCCATGCCGTGGACGAGGCCGCGTAACTCGCCCGCGCTCACCCGCCGGGCCCCGTGTACCAGGGCCTCACGGTCCGGTTCCCTCCCCAGGGCGTCAAGGATCTCCTCCACGTGGCTGCGGAAGTGTTCGGTGGTGTCGTGCATGCCGGTCCCTATTGGTTGACTTGAGCAACTAGCAGGAGGGTAGCGATCGGTGATCCACACGCTCAAACCGAACGCCGACTTCCGGCCAGCCCGCGCGCTCGTCCGCCGTCCCGCCGGCCGCTCCAGTCGGGCACCACCCGGCAGGCGGAGACCGCCGTCCCGCCGGTCACTGCGCCGGCAGTCAGGCCGGCCACGCACTGCGCCTGGTCGCCGGCCAGTCCGAGGCAGCAGGCCGTCCTGACGAAGTCCGGCGCCGCGCCGCCCGGCGCGCGCACACCGCGACCCGGGCGGCGCGCCGGCTCGTCGGTTGCTCCACCGACCTGGCCTTCGCACGGCACGGAACGGCGCTCGCTGTCAGAGCCGGCCGGTACGGCTGTCAGACCGCCGTCGTGAAGGTCATGACGATGCTTCCCGGGTCGGGGAGGACGGGCTCGGTGCGGGCGGACGCGCGCTCTCCTCCCACGGCGCAGGCGCCTCCTGATCGGTCCAGGCGGCCAGGGCCTCGCCGTCGACGCAGAGGATCCCGCAGGTCTCGGCGTACTCGGCCGCGGGCGCCGTGAGGGAACCGGTCGTGACGAGGACCGCGACATCGGCCCCGTGGACGGCGAAGCAGGTGCCGCCGAACCGCTGGAGGTCCTGGGAGCCGACCCGGTTGTCCTCGGAGTAGTGCTTGCACTGGAGCACCACCCGCCGCCCGTCCGCAGTCGTCGCCAGGACGTCGGCGCCCAGGTCGCCCGCGCCCCCCACCACCTCCACCGAGGTGCATCCGTCCCGGGCGCACAGGGCGGCCACCGTGTGCTCGAAGCCGTCCGCGTCGACCGCGGCGTGGTCGAGGGCCTCGCTCCCGACATCGGGGACGCCCGGCGAGGGCGCCGCACGGCCGGCCGGCGGCACCGCCGGACGCGGTGGCCGGGCGCGGAGCCGGCCGGGTGCGATGCTCCACTTCGCCAGTACCCCGCCGAGCAGCAAGACGGCCAGAGCGGCGATCGGCGGCAGCGGAAGCCCGGCCCAGCTCGCCGGAGCGGCCTTCACGAAGGCCGTCAGGCCGCCGATGCCGATGCCCAACAGGCCGACGGCCAGCACCACGTCGCGCCCCAGCCCGGTGCCCCGCACGGACGCGGGCGCTTCCTCGTCAGGTGTGGTCATACGAGGTTCCCTCCCCCTGTGCGCGCCAAGGCCCGCGACCCGTGTCGGACCGGGAACTCGGCGGACGCCGAACACTGTTCGACGCCCGTCTCGCCGCGATTCCGGGTCTCAAACCGCCTCATCGCAGGAGAGCCGGTCGCGCCGGGGTGGGCCCGCTTCCGCCCGGCGGTCGCGACCCCGCTCAGACTCCCGCCATGGCAGCCGCACGCTCCGCGGGCGGTCTGACACGGGAGGGCGGAGCGGGCCGGGTGTACGTCTTGATCATGTCTTCGATGACGTACCGGGAGTCGATGGGGTTCAGGGCTTGTGCCTGAAGGTGGTCGTACATGATGTGGTAGATGCGCCGGTCGGCGTTCTTCTCCACGTAGAGATCGCCGGTGAAACGCTCCAGATAGACGACACCCGCATCGCCGTCCGGGAACGTCAGGGTGGAGAACTGTCCCGTGACCCCCGGGTGGGCTCCGGCGCTGTGGGGAAGGACCTGCACGGTGATGTGCGGCTGGGCACCGAGGCCGTTCAGGTGCTCCAGCTGTTCCCGCATGACCTCTCGGTTGCCGATGATGCGGTGCAGTACGGATTCGTCCAGGATCGTCCATAAGCGGAGTGGGCGGGCGGGATGATGGGCGCGGTGCTGACGCCTCAGCCGCACGTCGAGGCGGACCGCGGCCTGTTCCACCGGCGGGCAGGGGATCGATTCCGCGATGATCGCGGCCGCGTAGGCCCTGGTCTGCAGCAGACCGGGGACCACCAGCGGCTCATAGGAGTGGATGGCGGCCGCCTCCGTCTCCAGCCCGATGTACACGCCGTAGGGGACGTCCCCGCAGGCGACCCACCACCCCTGCCGTGCCGACTCCTTCGCCATGCGCATCAGCGAATCGACGACCCCCGGTTCGCTGACTCCGTAGAGCCGGCACAGATCGCGCACGTCACGCGGATTGATCGGGCGCCGCCCCGTCTCGATGAGACTGATCTTGGGTTGCGACACGAGCAGGTGCTTCGCCACCTGCATGGAGGTCATTCCCGCCGCCCGGCGAAGGCTGCGGAGCTCCGCGCCGAGGCGGCGCCTTCTGACCGTGGGACTTCCGTTCGCCGACACCGGCGGTGCACCTCCAGCTCAAGGACCTCTCGCAGGCCCCCCTCGCCCCACGGCCGACTCCGGCAAACGCATTCTGCATACCCGGCCCGGCAGCCGACGCATTCGCACGAGGAGCACCACCTGTTCGGACTAACACGGCGCGGTGACGGAGTCGTTGTACGGCAGGCTGTGCCGTGCGGCGTGTGCCGGGCCCCGGTCAGCGGGCGCCGCAGATCCAGCGTCGGATCGCCGCGTTCGTGGCGTCGTCGATCATGGAGAGCACTTCGATGGCGTGGAGGTCGCCGGCGTGCGGCGGTACGCCCGCCGCGGTGAGGCACGCCTGGAGCTCGAGTCGTCTGCGGTCCTCGGGACTCGGGACGCCCGGAGCCGGGTCGCGCGGGGGACGGTCGCCCGGAGGGCTGTCACCCGCGGGCGGAGGGGCTTGCGGGCAACCGGAGCTCGGCTGCGCGGTGTCCGCCCAGCCCCGTATGCCCGGGAACCGGTAGGGGTCGAACGTCCTTCTGGGCACCTTCGGATCGTGGGGGGAAGGCTGCCGCTCATGCATTCAAGAACCTCCGCGGGTCGGTCACTTGTGGCGACCGGGTCGGCCGGTGGGCTATCCGTTCTGCAGGACGTCCGCGCCGGCTGCGACGATCTCGGCGAGTCGGTTCGCGACGTCGGTGCTGCAGCCTCCGAGCCGGACCAGACCACGGCAGCCCACCGGCCCGTCGTTGCTGAGTGAGGGAAGGACCAGGCCTGCGAGGGCCAGTGCGGCCTGGAGTTTGACGACGGCCTCCTCGCCGGCTTGGTACGCGGCGTCCTGGAGCCGCTCGTACCGGATGCGCTCGGCGCGGTCGAGGTCGTGGAGCATGTCGATGTCCTCTCGGAGTTGGGGGTCCCCGCCCGCGCTCGGCATCGGGGGCAGGGTTCCACGTGGGCAGGGTTCCTCGTGCGGGGGTCCCGGTGACGATGGCCGGCCGGGGATGGGCATGCCGGTTCGGCCGACTTTGTACCGGTTGGGAGCGGTTCGGACCTCGACGGCCTGACCTCGGCCGTCCGCTGCGGCAGACCCGTAGGGCTGAGACCGGGCACCGCCCGTGACCTATCGGTTTGGATCTTCGTTCCTGAGATGAAAGTGATCACGCTCCCGGGGACCGGGGAAGGAGCCAGTTGTCCGACACCTCAAAGACGTCCGGCTGCCGGGCGCTGCGTTCCTGTGGCGCCGCTCTGCGCAGGGCCCTCTTACGCCCCGTAGCGAATTCTGTAGCCGGGAGCGGAATGCCCGCCGGCCTTGTGGTCCGGCATGAGGTAGTTGGGAACGGGCGTGACCGGGCTGCTCGGTGCGGGGGTGGGCCGCAGCGGCGGGGTGTTCCGGTTGCGGTGGCGCGGGACGGGGTGGCGGGGTGGTCGTGTGAGCGTGATCTGGCGGACGAGTTGCTGGAAGCAGGCCAGTGCCGCGACGGGTGGAAGGGTGGCTGCCGCCTGCGCGGCGAACGTCCTGGGTGCCTGAGCCACACACAACAGGGTGGCGAGGGTGGAGAACAGGAGAACGATGGCCCAGGAGTGGACGGCCCGGCGTTGGTGTAGGGCGGCCCGGAGAATGGACAGGGAGGCGACCATCCAGGGCCCGTAGATCAACAGGGGCCACCAGCTCACGACATCGTGCGTGGTGTGGGGCCCGGCGCTGTGGCGCAGGGCGTCGGCGACGGCCAGACCGCTGAAGAGGCTCACGACGGCGGCGATGACCGCGACCAGCAAGGCGGAGAAGAGGCTGCCCGTTCGGAAGAGGGTCAGCATCGCCTCCTTGGGCGGCACGCGGCGGTGTCCGTGAGGGGTTTCCGAGCGCGGCCCCTCCTGGGTGTTCCGGTGCAGGCCCGTGGCGCTGCCGGCGACATGGACCGTCTTGCCGCCCCCCTCTGCGATCCAGTCGAACGGATCTGCCTGGGCGGGGGTTCCGGCTTCCTGGAGGAGCTGGGCCAGCTCTTCCGCCGGATCCCAGGCACAGTTCACCTCGGGCTGCCCGAAGAGCTGTTGCCCCAGGAGCGGCGGGCCGACGAGCGGCTGCCCGTCCTGGACTGCCTGGTGCCCGGGATCCGCCCCCGGCCCCGGCCCCGGCCAGAAGCCGGGGACATCCGGCTGCATGGGGAAACCGCTGACGTCGTGATGGCCGTACTCATACACGGGAGTTCCGCCCTGACCGCTCGTCGACGGACGGCTCGGCCGGAGCCGCTCCCTGGAACCGCCGGGTGAAGTCGTACTCGATCGCGCTCATCGCGTCGAGGAAATCCTCGAAGACCGTGGACGAGTAGTGCAGGTCGATGTCCCGCCCCTCGTGGCACAGCACACCGTTTTCGTCGACCGCCCACGGCGTCGAGGCCGGTGTGTAGGTCCAGTTGCCCAACCTTGCGGCCCCGGCGCGGGCGCTGCCGCCCTCGTCCTTCGTGCCCTGCGAAAACATTGCCGAGTTGTTTGCTGTTGTCATAGTCCAACCAACGCTTCGGGCGCCGGGGAGGGTGTGCTCCAAGCAGGTGAGGGTGGCGCATCGGGCACGGGTTGACCGGTGTCTTTTATCGGTTCTGCACATGCGCAGAACACATCAGGTCCGCCGCCCCACACTGCGCGAGCTGCAGTTCCGTCCGGGACAGCCGGTGGCGCCGCAGCGAGGGGGTGCACCTCGGGAGCCTCCGCCTGATGTGTGTGCGCGCCCGCCGGGCCGGCCGACAACGCGCACTCGTCCGGTCGCGCGGCGCTCACGCTCCGGCGCGCGCCCCCATCCGGCGGAGGGGCGCACATGACTGCAATCGGCTGACGCTGCGCAACTCGTCATATGCCGCTGCGTTATGTCGTGGTGTCGCCGGAGGTCCGGCCACAGACCCCTCGCCTCACCCCGGGAAAGGAACCGTTGTGCCGAACGCCCTCATGTGGATCGTGCTGGCCTGCGCCGTATTGGGTACCGCAATCACCGCTTGGACGTCATCGGGGGTGGGGGGCATGCACCACATGGACAGCCGGGAGCTGCAACGCGCGGAGCTCTTCAAGGACGTCCTGTCCCGCCATGTCGAAGCGATGCACCCCGGGCGTGGGGGCGCGGCCGGGGCCCCGAGGGAGACGGCCGTCATCCCGGTGGACAGGCCGGCCTGTGCGGCGTGCGCCCTCGTCCGGCACGAGTCGGCGGCGTCCCCCGTCACCTCGCCGGCTGCGATGACCGCGGCGGGCCCCCTGACGGAGAGCCCGTTCGAGGGGGGCGCGGATGTCCACTATCAGGATGCATACGCTGTTTAGTGCAATAATGGATTACTTTACTAAGTATCCGTACGCCCGCAGGGGCGGCATCCGTCGGCAGGTCGGAATATGGACGAGCCGGGCACCCGGGAGAAGCGCGAACGGCTGAACCGCCCGCGGGTGCTCGCCGCGGCCGTCGCCCTCGTGGACCGGGAGGGGCTCGCGGCCCTGACCATGCGCCGGCTGGCCACCGACCTGGGCGTCGAGCCCATGGCGATCTACCGGTACACCCCCAGCAAGGAAGCCCTGCTCGACGGCCTGGTCGAGGCCTTCTTCACCGAGGTCAACGAGCGGCTGCGGGCCACGGCCGACCCCTGCGGCGACCCTCCCGGCCCTGCCCCCGCCGCCTCCCGCGACTCCTGCGGCGTTCCCGCCTGGCGCGCCGAGCTGCGCCGGATCGCCCGCGCCTTCGCAGCGTCCGTGCACGCCCACCGCGAGCTCCTGCCCGTCGTGGCCACCCGCCCGCTCGCCGTACCGGTGGCCCGGAGACCGGCGCCGGCCCTCGAACTGACCGAGCACATCCTGGCCGTACTCGCGCGGGCGGGATTCGACGACGCCACCGCGCTCACGGTGTACCGCGCCTTCGTGGCCTGGAACCTCGGCTGCCTGCTGGTGGACAAGCGCCAGGTGGTCGACGATCCGCAGGAACCGGACTTCCTGCTGCGCCTGGGCCTGCACCGGCTGCCCGCCGCCGAGTACCCCCGCCTGCGCGCGCTGGTCCCGCAGCTCGCCGAGTACGACGACGAGCAGGAGCTGATCGCCGGCCTCGACAGCCTCCTGAGCGGGATGCCCGAGCCGCCACTTGACTCGTTCTACGAGGGGAGCGCACGCTGAGGATACGAGGTACACATCGGACGTAAGCGTACACAGCCCATCCGGAATGCGTCCTCACCACTCGTCCGCCCGTCGTGAACGCGCCGTCCCGCGGCCGGGCCGGCGTGGCCGGTCCGAGGCCGGCGGCGCCCGAGAGGGGCCCGTCATGTCCAGCGAGTACACCGTCCTGCGTGTCCGTGTCACGGCCGAGGACGCGGAAACCCTGCGCGCCCTGTTGCGCGACCACCGTCCCGACATCGGCGGCCGCGTCCGCCAGAACGCGGACGGCAGCCTGACCTTCGATGCCTACGTGTCACCCGAACAGCGCGTAGCCCTGGCCCGGGAGGGCGTGTCGCTCGAAACCGTCGAGGACGCCACCGCCACCGGACGGGCCCGCCAGGCCGAGGTGGGCGAAGGCGACCGGTTCGCCCCCGAGGACGCGGTTCCGCAGGGGCTCGCACTCAAGGTGCGGGACATCTAGGAGGTAGGGCCGCCATGCCGTACCTGAACACCACCGAGGTCGAATCCGGCGTGACCAGCCTGGCCGCCGCGTTCCCGACTGCCGATCTCATCGAACTGCCCGAGCCGACCTTCGAAGGCCGGACCTGCCACGCCCTGCGCATCGGCACGCACCACCAGCAGCCGAAGCCCGCCGTCGTCCTGGTCGGAGGCGTACACGCCCGCGAATGGGGCAGCTGCGAGATCCTGGTCAACCTCGCCGCCGACCTGCTGCACGCACACGCCGGCGGTACGGGACTCGCCTACGGCGGTACGAGCTTCACCTCCGCCCAGGTGCGCACGGTCCTGGAGGAACTCGACGTCGTCGTCTTCCCGCTCGCCAACCCGGACGGCCGGCACTACAGCCAGACCGTCGACCCGATGTGGCGGCGCAACCGCAATCCGGCACAGTCCGGTGGCGATCCGGCCGCGGTCGGCGTCGACCTCAACCGCAACTACGACCACCTCTTCGACTTCCGGACCGCCTTCCATCCGCTGGCCCCCGTCCACGTCTCGGACGACCCCGCCGACATCAACCAGGTCTACCAGGGACCCGAGCCCTTCTCGGAGGTGGAGACCCGCAACGTCCGCCGGTTGCTGGACCACTTCGTCCGCACCCACTGGTTCGTCGACGTGCACAGCTACACCCAGAAGATGCTGTTCGTGTGGGGCGACGACCAGAACCAGTCCGTCGACCCGGCCAAGAATTTCCGCAACCCCCTCTTCGACGGCAAACGCGGGCTGAAGGACGGCCTGGTCTACGCCGAGTTCATCGACGAGGACGACGCCGACGACTCCGCGGTCCTCGCCGCACGGTTCTGCGAGGCCCTGAAGGGCGTACGCGGCACCGAATACACCCCCCAGTCGGCGTTCGACCTGTACCCGACGTGCGGTACCAGCGACGACTACGCCTACGCCCGCCACATCCTCTCGGGCCGGGACGAGGAGAAGATCCTCGCCTTCACGGTCGAATGGGGAACGGCCTTCCAGCCTCCGTGGACGGAGATGAAGAAGATCGTCCTCGATGTCGACGCCGGTCTCGTGGAGTTCTGCCTGGCCGCGGCCACCTAGCCGACGACTGGCCTGTCTCCCGCCCGCGGTGTGACTGCCCACAGACCCGAACCGCTTCCTCCACACGTCCTGGGAGCACCCATGACACAGATCCGGATTTCCACGTTCAACCTGGAAAACTTCGACGAGACCGCGCCGGGCACGCGCCCGACCCTGGCCGAGCGCATCACGCTGATGAAACCGCAGATCAAGCGACTGCGCGCTGACATCGCCTGTTTCCAGGAAGTCCACGGCCAAGAGCGCCCCGGACAACCGCGTGCACTGCTGGCCCTCGAGGAACTGCTCGACGGGACCAACCTCGACGGGGCCGTGCTGGTCAGCACGAAACCCGACGACGACGCCGTCTTCGATTTCCGCAACCTGGTCATCGCCACCCACCTGCCGGTCATCAAGCACGAACAGCTGAAGAACAACCTCGTCGCCGAGCCCCGCTACCAGCGGCTCACGGCGATACCCCCCGACCCCCAGCCGATCCCCATCGGAGTCGAACGTCCCATCCTGCACGCTCAGATCGACATCGACCACGCAGCACCCGGCAGCCTGCTGCACGTCATCACCGTGCACCTGAAGTCGAAGATCCCCAGCGAGATCCCCGGTCAGGTGATCGATCCCAAGAAGGGCAACTGGCGCAGCGCCGACGCCTGGGCCGAGGGCAGCTTCCTGTCGTCCATGAAGCGCATGAGCCAGGCCCTGGAAGTAAGGCGCCTGGTCGACCAGATCCTCAAGGACGACCCCGACGCTCGGATCGTGGTCACCGGCGACTTCAACGCCGAGCCGGAGGAGGTTCCGGTCCTGGCGATCTGCGGCAACGTCGAAGACACCAACAACGGCGACCTCGCCCCGCACGTCCTCGTTCCCATCGAACGCACCGTCCCGGGCGACGCCCGCTACACCCTCTTCCACCACGGCCAGGGCCAGATGCTCGACCACATGCTCGTCACCCGCAACATCCTCGCCCACTACCGCGGCTCGGAGATCCACAACGAGATCCTCCACGACGACTCGCTCGCCTTCGCCACCGACGACAAATTCCCGGAGTCCGACCACGCCCCTGTCGTCGCCACGTTCGAATTCGACTGAGCCACCCGGCCGGAGAGGACAGCCGCGGTTCCTGAACCGGGGATCACATCGCCCGGACGTCATGATTATCGTATGGCCCTGTGACCCTCCCGCCCGGAACCCTTGACCGTGCCGCCGTCGACCCTGCTCGCACCCGTCTGACAGCAGCGGCCGCTGCGGCGGTCACCGTCGGACTGGGCCTGGGGCTCAGGGCCTTGGCGACCGGGAGCGTGGCCAAGTACGGCGGCGACGCGCTGTACACCGTCCTGCTGCTCGCCCTGGTCGTGTCGGTGGCTCCACGGATCACACCCTTCAGGGCCGCCGGAAGCGCGCTGGCCGCCAGCTGCCTCGTCGAGTTCCTCCAGCTGACCCCGGTGTGCACGAGCCATCCGGCCGCGCCGCCGACCGCGTACCAGAACAGGTCGGGCGGGTTGAAGGTCGAACCGAGGACGAGGCGGGCGACGGTGCTGTGCCGGGAGAGCTCCGCCGGCACCGCTCTGAGGAGCGGTGGCCCAGGCCGTCCCCACGGACGCCGAGGTCGGCCGAGCAAGCCGTGGGGGCAGCGCCGCCACGACTCCGGGCGGTGACGGACCCGCTCCGCCGGGCCCGGCTCAGGGCGCCGTTGCTGCCATGACCGGGCCCTCGCCGGGTGTCCCGGCGGTGTCGGACGGGCGCTGCAAGAGGGCGAAGGCGGAGTCCAGGCAGTCGGCGGCGCGGGCCGGGTCGGGGTCGACCTTGCGCATGATCTGCAGGCCCTGCACCAGGTTGAGCAGTAGCCGAGCGCCTTGCTGCGGGGTGACGGCAGGAGCGAGCTCCCCGTCCCGCGCGGCCCGCTCCAGCTGGGCGGTGAAGGCCTCTTCGGCGTAACGGAGGTTCCGCCGGGCCAGCTGGGCGACCTCCTCGTCGTGCGGCAGCAGCTCGGCGATGCTGTTGACGCTGAAGCACCCGGCGTTGCCGGAGGCCGCGTCGGCGGCGAGGAGCCGGCCCAGCACGTCGCGCAGCTGGGGCAGCGCCGGCCGCCTGTCGTCGAGCGCGGTGCCGAGCAGCCGGGTCTGGTGGTCCAGGTAGCGGCCGAGGGCCCGGATGAACAGCTGGTGCTTGTCCCCGAACGCCGCATAGATCGATCCGCGGCCCAGCCCGAGCTCCTCCACGAGGTCGCTCATCGCGGTCGCCTCGTACCCCTTGCGCCAGAACAGGATCATCGCCCGGTCCAGGACCGCTTCCTCGTCGAACGTGCGTGGTCTCGCCATGCACCCCACGGTAGCGAAGGTCAGCGGCCGGGGCAGCACGTATTTGACCGCTCGTTCCAGAATCGGCTACGTTATGGAACGAGCGGTCCGGAACTTCCGGAGCGGAACCGGACCCACCCGTGGGACAGACCCGTCAGGAGCGAGCGTCGTGAAGGTCGAGATCTATTCGGACCTGGTGTGTCCGTGGTGCTACATCGGCAAGCGCCGCTTCGAGAAGGCGCTGGCCGCCTTCCCGGAGGCGGCGGGCGTCGACGTTGTCTACCGGCCGTTCCAGCTCAACCCCGCGGCCCCCGAGACGCCGGAGCCGTCCGCCGACGTCTACGAGCGCAAGTTCGGCCGCCCCGCCGCGACCATCTTCGGCCCGCTGACCAGCGCTGCGGCTGCCGAGGGGCTCACGTTCCGGATGGACGACGCGCTGGCCACCAACACGTTCCAGGCACACCGCCTGGTCTGGTTCGCCCGACGGCACGGACGTCAGGCCGAGGTGAAGGAACGCCTGCTGGCGCATTACTTCACCGACGGCGGAGACCTCGGCGACCGCGAGGCCCTCGCGAGGCTCGCCGAGGCGGCCGGCCTCGACCGCGCCGACGCCCTGGCCTTCCTCGCCTCCTCCGAGGGAGTCGGCGACGTCCGCGCCGAGCTCGGCGAAGCCGCCGCTCTCGGCGTCACGGCGGTCCCCACCTTCGTGATCGACGGCACGTTCGTACTCCAGGGCGCTCAAAGCCCCGAAGTACTGCTCGACGCCCTGGAGAGGGCCGCAGCGGCCGGGCGCAGCCCCGCCGCCACCGCCTGACCCCCCTCCCCCCCCAGCCCCACCCTCACCCTCACCCCGACAGACTTGATCAAGGAGATCGCCATGAAGGCAGCAGTCATCGACACGTACGGCCAGGTCCGCGACGTCGTCCGGGTCACCGACGTACCCGTCCCCGCCGTCGGCCCCGGCGATGTGCTCATCGAGGTCCGCGCGGCCGGCGTCAATCCGGTGGACCACCTGATCGTCAAGGGCTTCCTCAGCGCCGGGGAACCGACCGGACCGCTGGTCATCGGCAACGAGCTCGCCGGTGTGGTGACCGAGGTCGGCGGCGAGGTCACCCGCTTCGCGGTGGGCGACGAGGTGTTCTCCCGGGTCGATCCCCGCGTGGGCGGCGCCTTCGCCGAGTACGTCGCCGTGGACCAGTCCCTGGTCGCCGCCAAGCCGTCCGGCCTCACCTTCGAGGAGGCCGCCTCCCTGCCCCTGGTCGCGCTCACCGCCCTCCAGGCCCTGACCGAGCAGGCCGACGTACGGGCCGGGACGCGGGTGCTCATCCACGGCGCCGCCGGCGGCGTCGGCTCCGCCGCCGTCCAGATCGCCAAGCAGCTCGGCGCCGAAGTCGTGGCCACCGCCGGCGGGGCGAGCGTGGAGCTGGTCCGCGAGCTCGGCGCCGACCGGGTGATCGACTACCGGACCGAGAAGTTCGACGAGATCGTCTCCGACGTCGACGTCGTCCTCGACACCATCGGCGGCGAGACCCAGGAGCGGTCCTTCGGCGTGCTCAAGCCCGGCGGCACGCTGGTCTCGATCGTGCCCGTCGCGGACGCCGAGGCCCGGCAGGCCCAGTGGAACGTCCGGGCCCGCAGCTTCTTCATGCGCCCGCACGGCGAGCAGCTGGCCCACCTCGCCGGCCTGGTGGAGGCCGGGCGGCTCCGGCCGATCGTCGAGGCGGTCTTCCCGCTCGACGAGGCCTCCGAGGCCCTGCAGAAGGTCGAGCGGGGCGGCGCCCGCGGCAAGACCGTCATCGGTGTCCGCGCCTGACCGCATCCCCGCTCCCGGAGGCCGCCGCCCACCCCACGGCAGGCGGCCTCCGCATTCCCCCTGCGCGCCCGGCGACGAACCCCCGCCCTTCCGAGGTGGAAGGACGGGGGTTCGCGGCGGCGCGCCGTGTCACCGGGCGGTGGCGCCGGGCGATGCCACTTCGGCGCCGAGCAGGTCGTCCGCCGCGGCGTCCTCGGCCTCCCAGCGCAGCAGGTCGCCCGGCTGGCATTCGAGGACCTCGCAGAGCGCGGCGAGCGTGGCGAAGCGCACCGCCTTGGCCCGGCCGTTCTTGAGCACCGCCAGGTTGGCGGGCGTGATGCCCACGCGGTCCGCCAGCTCCCCCACGGACATCTTCCGCCGCGCCAGCATCACGTCGATGTCGACGGCGATCGGCATCAGATCACCTCGTCCAGCTCGGCCTGCATCTGCGACGCCTCCACGTCCCGCGCGACGGCCTGGGCCAGCAGCATCCGCAGCACGAGCACGATGAGCGCGACCCCCAGGACGGCCAGGCCGATCCCGCCCATGATGACGGTGACACCCGGGTCCTCCCGCTGGCCCGGCGCATTGAGGGCCGTGACCGTGAACCACAGGAGGGCAACCGCCACGATCGCCCCGATCACCGCGTCCACGTACCGGAAGGCGGCATGCGAGAACACGGTCCCGCGTCGCACCATCGCCACCAGCCGCCATACGGAGACCAGGGCGACCTGCGCCGACACCATGCCCAGGACGACGATCACCCGGAACGCGGTCAGCGGAAGCGACCCGTCCTCCGGGTCGGCACCCGACGCCAACATCCACACCATCAACGCCTGTACGCACACGGTGCCGGCGAGCACCACCACGAGCACGGCGCGAAGCGCCCCCACTGTCAGCTTCCCCACGACCCATCCTCCCATCGACTTACGATTGGAATCTATCGAAATTCGATAGATGAAACAAGGGCTGGGGCGGGCGGCGCCGCGGCCTGTCCGCGCACGGAGCGCAGGGGTGTCAGCGGCCGGCCGGCTCCTCCGGCCGGCGCAGGCACTCGATGAGGTAGTCGCCCGTCTCGGAGTCGACCGTCACGCCATGGGCCTCGCTGTGGAAACCCGGGAAGGCCCGGTCGAACGCCTCCAGGGCGCGCAGGTAGCGCAGCAGCGGCCCGTCGGTGGCGCCCGTGGACTCGCCGGGCATGAGGACCGGGATGCCCGGCGGGGTGACGGTCACCATGGCGGCCGCCACCCTCCCGGCCGCGTCGGCCAGCCGCAGCCGCTCGGTACCGCCCCGGATCAGCTGCCGGTAGCAGTGCTGGGGCGGGTGCACGGGCAGCGGGAGCTGCTGGAAGGCGGTGTCGAGAGAGCTGATGAAGTCGGCTCGGGTGAGGTGCTCGTGCATCTGCAGGCACAGGGCGCGCAGGCTCGTGCGGGCGTAGCGGCGCGGGAACTGCTCCACCAGCTCCGGCAGGACGCCGTCGAGCGGGGCGTCGGAGTCGTAGAGGTTCTTGAAGTCCATCAGGGCGTCCATGAGGGTGCCCCACTTGCCCTTGGTGATGCCCATGGAGAAGAGGACGAGCGTGCTGTAGCTGTCGGTCTTCTCGACGACGATGCCGCGGGTGGCGAGGTAGGCGGTCAGCACGCGCGCCGGGATGCCCCACTCCTGGGTGGCGCCGGTGGCCGTGACACCGGGGCAGGTCAGGGTCACCTTGACCGGATCGAGCAGACAGTGGCCGTCGGCGAGGTCGCGGAATCCGTGCCAGGGCGCGCCCGGTGCGAGCTGCCAGCAGCCGGGGTCGCGGGCGAGCAGGGCGGTGGGGGCCTCTGCGAAGGGCATCGTGGCCCCGGTGGCGGGGTCGGTGACGGTGTCGGGCTGCCATGCGCCGAAGAACCAGTCTGGCCTGTCCCCGGCGGCGGCGATGCGACGGCCGGTGCGTACGACGGCCTGCCGGAACCGGATGGCCTCGGTCACCGCCTCGTCGATCAGCCACTGCCCCTGTGTCCCGTCCATCATCGCGGTCGCGACGTCGAGTGAGGCGATCGCCGGATAGAGCGGCGAGGTGGTGCCGTGCATCATGAACGCCTCGTTGAACCGTTCGTGCTCGACGGGCGCCCGCGGCGCGGGCCGTACGTGGACCATCGCGCACTGCGACAGCGCGGCCAGCAGTTTGTGCGTCGACTGGGTGGCGAAGACCGTGGGCCGGTCCGGCCCCTCGAAGGTGTCCGGGCCGACGGCCATGCCGTAGCGGCCGGCGTAGAGGGGGTGGAAACGGGCGTACGCGAACCACGCCTCGTCGAAGTGCAGGCGCGGGGTGCTGGGCGCGAGGGCGCGGGCTGCGGCGACGGTGTCGTAACACAGGCCGTCGTACGTCGAGTTCGTCACGACCGCGTACTGCGGGTCGGCGGAGACCGCCCCCGGCGTCAGCGGGTTCGCGGCGATCCGGGCGGCCACCCCGGACGGGGCGATCTCGGCGGGTGGGAGGGGACCGGCGAGCCCGTAGCCGTTGCGGGTGGGGACGAGGTAGACGGGACGGGCGCCGGAGATCACCAGGCCGTGCAGCACCGACTTGTGGCAGTTGCGGTCGACGAGCGCGATCTCGTCCGCGGTGACGCTGTAGTGGCCCACCATCCGGTCGGCGGTGGAGTCGCCGTGCAGGACGAAGTACGTGCGCTCGGCGCCGAAGACGCGGGCGGCGTTGCGCTCGGCCTCTCCGATGGGGCCGTTGTGTTCGAACAGGGAGCCCAGCTCGCCGACGGAGATGGACAGGTCGCTGCGGAAGAGGCGCTCGCCGTAGTAGTCGAAGAAGGCCCGGCCGGCCGGGGACTTGAGGAAGGCCACGCCGCCGGAGTGCGCAGGGGTGTGCCAGGAGTACTCGTGCGCGTCGTCGAAGCGGCGCAGGGCCCGGAAGAAGGGCGGCAGGATTTCCTTGTGGTAGGTGCGGGCGGCGGTGGCCACACGGCCGGCGATGAACGCGGGGGTGTCCTCCAGCGGCCAGATGTAACCGACGACGGCCTCGGACACCCACAGGGGCAGCCGGTCGAGGTCGTGCTCGGAGTCATCGGTCATGACGAGGAAGACGGGCAGGTCCTTGAACCGGCGCCGGATGTGCGCGAGGACGTCGGCGCCGACGGCGGGGGTCCGGTCGTCGCCCGCCTCACCCGCCCGAGCGGCGGCTTCGCCGGATCCGTCGTCCGCCTCCGGGCCCCGGGATCCGCCGCCGCGGGCGCGTCCGGCCGGCAGGTCCCAGGCCACCACCGCCGCCGCGATGCCCACCTCGGTCTGCAGGGTGGCCCGGGCGTCCCGGGCGTCGGCCGCCCAGCGCAGCTCCAGGCCGTGCCTCTCCAACTCCTTTCCGATGCGGCGCAGTTGTTCCGCGCTCACCCCTCCGCCGAGCGGGTTCTCCCGCAGTGCCAGCATGACCGTTCCGTTCACCATCGCCGTCCGTCCGCCTTACGTCGTCACCGGGCCGACCGCTCACGGCCGCCGGTGTCAGGTGGTGTGCGCGGGCCAGTGTGGTCCGGCGGGGCCCCGGGGCGGGGATCTTTCGCAGCGGGTTCACCCGCAGGTGGAGCACCCGGCCCGGGATCTCGGCGTGCCGTGCTCCGGCGCCGGCCGGCATCCGCGTCGTGCCGGACCCGGCGGGGTACCCGGTACTGTCGGCTCTCATGCACGATCAGCGAAACCACGGCCAGGGCGTCGACGGCGGGGCCGGAGGGGGCGACGCGGTGGTGTTCGTGTGCGGGGCGTGCGGCGTGCCGCTGACGGGGCCGCTCACGAGGCTGCCCGCGGTTCCCGAGGCTCCGCACCACGCGTGGTGGGAGGCCGATGAGCCGGGACCGTCCCCGGCGACCGTGCCGGCGGGCTGCTATGCGATCGAGACGGAACCGTACGGTGCGCCGCTGGTCGTCGCCGACGTGCCCGGGCCGGTGATGCCGCGCCACGGAGAGCACTGGGACGTGGAGGGGAGACCACTGGTTTCGCAGGGGCCACGGGGCAACATCGTCATCAATCCGGACGACGCCCGCGACCTGCGGCTGCGGCACGCGTCGCCCGCCTGCTGCGGGGCGACCCCGGACGGCGGAATGAACCAGCTGTGCGCCTGTGGGACCCTCGTCGCGACCCTGTGTTCCGACTGCTGCCTGCCGTACGAACTCCATCTCTCCGCCGGCCGCGTCCGCGCCGTGCGCCTACGGGACCGGCCGGCCCCGTAGGCCCGGCGGCTCCCCTCCCGGTGAGCGGTCAGCCGCCGGTCAGGAGGCGGGCCGCGTTGCCGCCGAGGACCAGCTCGCGGACCGCCGGATCGGTGACGGCGGCCTCGACCGTGTGCCGCGCGGCGACCACGTCTCCGTAGGGGGTGTTCGACCCGAACAGACACCGCTCGGGCAGCTCGCGGACCGCGGCGCGCACGGCGAACACCTGCAGGGCGCTGGAGAGGTCGATGTGGAGGTTCGGCGTGTCCAGGGCCATACCGACCAGCTCCGGCCAGTTGAATCCGCCGAGTGCACCGACGACGACCGGGACCGTGCGGTAGCGCGCGGCCAGCGAGGCGTACGTCCGCAGATCGTCGGCGGTGTTCGGCGCGAAGCCGTGGAGCAGTACCGGCACTCCGCCGTGGTCGGCGCTGACGGCGAGCGCGGGCTCGATGAGGTGCGCCCGGCCGGGAGCGGGGGTCAGTTCGCCGATGCCGGCGAAGCCGGGGCGGGCGAGCAGGTCGTCCAGCCGGGCCCGCGTCCGGTCGGCGGGCGTGTCCAGGCGTACGGGCGCCAGCGCGACACTCTCGCCCGGATGGGCCTCGACGGCATCGCGGAGTTCGTCCACTGCGGCCTCGAACTCGTCCTCGTGACCGGCCTCACCGCCGATCACCGCGAGCAGCCGGGCGAACTCCGCGCGCAGCCCGTCGAGGGTCGTCGGCGCTTCGGGGTGGATGCGCGTCGACTGCAGAACCGTACGGCCGACACCGGCCTGCCGCGCTCGGGCCAACTGGGCCGGGACGTCGACCGTGACGTGTGCATGAAAGTCGATGATGGATCCACGCTAGACTTTGACACCGGTGTCAAGGTCAAGTCAGGTCGCGAGGAGGCAAGGCCGCGGAGTTACGCGTCCGGCGCCTCCGTCAACTCGGCCTGTTTCCAAGCGTCGGCCAGGGTGTAGGTCCCGTAGGCGATCTTCTTCAGGAGGCCCTCGGCCGCCCACTGGTTCATCTGCGTCGCGAAGCTCGCGGCGTTGTGGATTCCCAGGGCGATGGCGACTTCACGCGGTCGCCAGGAGCGGTCGGGTTCGGCGGCCATCAGGTGGAAGGTTCTGTTCCTGTTGCCTGCACCCACGGGGCGTAGGCCTTCGGCCGCCTTGCGCTGGTCTCCTCGGCCGCGGCCAGGCGGCCTGGGCGGAGTCACAGGAGCTGCGCGCAGGGAAACGGTCAGGCCGGTGATCGGCTGGCTCTGCCGGGGACGCGGCTCGGCGGGGCGGGTCGGGTATCTCGTGCGCCCGGCCTTGACCACGCGGGCGCTGGACCGTGGCCGCCGTGGCGGCAGCAAGCCGTCCAGAACCGCCCGGCCGATGGCGCCTACCAGTAGATCGCTCCCACTGCTGGCTGCGGTCGTGCGTGCGAGAACGACGTGCTCGCGTGCGGTTTCCAGGGCGATGGTGAAGCTGGCGCGGTCGGGGTCCAGGCCCGGCCGCGTCTCCACGGCGTCGACCATCGCCATGCGAAGCAGCTGGTAGACCGTCAGCTGAGCCCACATCTCCTGTTCCAGGCCAGGGCGGTCCTGCGAGCGGAGCACGAGGCCGTCCTGGAGGGTGTGCCGCAGGGCGTAGTAGGCGGATTCGACCTCCCACCGCTCGTGATAGAGCCGCACGAGGCCGGCGGCGGGGTCACGTTGGTGGTCGAGCAGGGTCGTAGCGATGCGGTAATGCTCACAGATCGTCTGGCCGCCAGCGACCGTCATGGTGACCGTCGCGTCGATGACGCGTGTCCTCACGCCGCCCAGCCGGGTCAGATACGAGCCGTCCGGCAGGACGGCGAGAACAGCAGGTCGGCGGCGTGCGGTGACGCGAATGACGAACTGGGCCCCGGTGGCAGCAGCGTCCGCCAGGAAGTCGTCGGCGTCGAAACCCCGGTCAGCAAGGAGGAGCATGCTCGAGTCCAGCAGAGGCAGCAGCCGGCGCGCGTACCCGGTCTCGTACTCGCTCGTCGGGCCGAAAGCGGCGCCGATGAGGCCGCGAGTGCCGGTCTCGCACAGCGTCATCAGCCGCAGCAGCGGATACCCGGCCCATCCCAGCCGTGCCTGGACCTTGCCGAGCCAGGCACGGTTCCGTTCGTGATCGGGCACTTTGATGGCACTGCAGCCGTCGAAGGCGACGGTTCGCCAGCGCCGGTAGCGCACGCCGGCTGTGGTGGGCTGTGCGAGCGGCCCGGACACGACCTGGAACAGGGCCTTCAACGGAGCAGCTCCCAGCCGTCGGCGCAGGTACCGAAGAGCTTTCTCGCTCGGTCCGCACCTGTTCAGCCAGCTGAGGCCGACGGTCAGCTTGTTCCAGACGCGTAGGTAGCCGAGGGAGGGGAACAGCGACAAGGCCAGGACGAAATACACCCCGACCCGCGACGGCAGGAGGCGACGCCGCCGTTCCACTGCGTGGTGTTCTTCCAGAACCGCGTCCACCAGCTCGACCGGAAGGTATCGGGAGAGATCGCCCAGGTGAGCGGGGGCCAATAAGGAGTCACTGTCCACTTCGGAACATGACGGCGTGAGGATGGCAGACTTGTCGGTCAACGGGACCTCTCATGCAAACAGATCTTGGTCGATCCCTTGCATAGCGGAGGTCCCGTTGCCGCACTCGACCTTCGAAGAACCGCTTGACGGAGGCGCCGGACGCGTAACTCCGCGGCCTTGCATACACACCACGGTACTTGACGGGGCCGTCCGCCGGCTGGCTTGATTGGGAGCGCTCCCACGAATGTCTCCCCCCACAAGGAAGGCTCCCTCCGTGCCTCCTGTCACCCCCGCCCGCGGCGTGCCACGTCGCGCGGCCGCTGTGCTCGCCGGCCTGGCGCTGGCCGTCGGCGTCCTGTCCACCACTGCCCTGACCGTTCCGGTCGCGGCCGCCGCCAGCGGGGCCGCCGCTGCCGCCACACCCGTCCGGGTCAACCAGCTCGGCTACCTGCCCGACGGGCCCAAGCGGGCCACCGTGGTCAGCTCCGCGACCTCCCCGCTCGCCTGGCAACTGCGCGACGCCTCCGGTGCGGTGGCCGCCTCGGGCACCACCACGGTGCACGGCGCCGACCAGGCGTCCGGCCAGTCCACGCACCTGGTGGACTTCGGCGCGTACGCGGGCAACGGCACCGGCTTCACCCTGGTCGTCGACGGCCGGAGCAGCCACCCCTTCGACATCTCCGCCGCACTGTACGACGGGCTGCGCGCCGACAGCATGTCCTTCTTCTACCAGCAGCGCAGCGGCATTGCGATCGACGCCGCCCTGGCGGGCGGTACCGCCTACGCCCGCCCCGCCGGGCACCTGGGCGTAGCGCCCAACAAGGGCGACAGCGGTGTCCCCTGTCAGGCCGGGGTGTGCGACTACCGGCGGGACGTGCGGGGCGGTTGGTACGACGCGGGCGACCACGGCAAGTACGTGGTCAACGGCGGCATATCCGCCTGGGAAATGGTCAACTCCTTCGAACGCGCACGCCGTTCGGGCGGCGATGCGGCACTCGGGGACTCGACGCTGCGCGTGCCGGAGCGCGGCAACGGAATGCCGGACGTGCTGGACGAGGCCCGCTGGGAGCTGGAGTTCCTGCTGCGGATGCAGGTCCCGGCCGGGAAGCCGATGGCCGGGATGGCCTTCCACAAGGTGCATGACGCCCAATGGACTGCCCTCCCCACTCGGCCCGAAACCGACCCCGAACAGCGTGAGCTGCACCAACCGTCGACCGCCGCGACGCTGAACCTGGCGGCCTCGGCCGCGCAGTGCGCCCGGGTGTACGCACCGTACGACGCCGCGTTCGCCGCGCGCTGCCTGGACGCGGCCCGCCGCGCCTGGACGGCCGCCAAGGCCAACCCGAACGTGCTCGCCCCGGCGTCCGACAACACCGGCGGAGGTGCGTACGAGGACCCCGACGTCTCCGACGAGTTCTACTGGGCAGCGGCGGAACTCCTGGCCACCACCGGCGAGTCACCGTACCGGGACGCGGTCACCACCTCTGCGCACCACACCGAGCCCGTCGACGCGTTCTGGTGGGGCGGCACCGCGACGCTCGGTCGCATCACCCTCGCCACCACCCCCGGCGTGACCCTGCCCGCCGACGACGTGGCCCGGCTGCGCGGCCTGCTGACCGCCGCCGCCGACGGCCACCTGTCCACCATGGCCGGACAGGGCTACGGGGTGCCGCTCCCCGCCACCGGGTACGTGTGGGGCTCCAACAGTTCCGTCACCAACAATGCGATGGTGCTGGCCGTGGCGTACGAGCTGACCGGCCAACCACGCTACCGGCTGGGAGCGTTGGAGTCCTTGGACTACCTGCTGGGCCGCAATGCGCTCGACCTCTCCTACGTCACCGGCTACGGCGACCGCTACTCCGAGAACCAGCACCACCGGTTCTGGGCGCACCAGAACGAGGCCTCTCTGCCGCACCCGCCGGCCGGTTCCTTCGCGGGCGGGCCGAACGCGGGACTGGAGGACCCGGTGGCCAGGGAGAAGCTCGCGGGCTGCGCTCCGGCGGCGTGCTACGTGGACGACATCGGCTCCTACTCCACGAACGAGGTGGCCATCAACTGGAACGCCTCGCTGGCCTGGCTGGCGGCGTTTGCGGCTGAGCGGCGCAGCGCCCCGGCGGTGCCCGTGGTCCAGGTGGCACCGGCCGCAGTGACGGTCCCCGAGGGCGGTTCGGCGCCGGTGGACGTGCGGCTCTCGGCCGCGCCCGCGCAGAACGTCACGGTGACGGTGGCCCGCAACTCCGGCGACGAGGACCTGTCGGCGGCGGCGACCCTGGTGTTCAGTCCGGTCAACTGGGCGACGGCGCAGCAGGTTCCGGTCTTCGCCGCGCAGGATGCCGACGCATTGCCGGGCAGTGCGACCTTCACGGTCGGTGGCCCCGGCGTGCAGCCCGCGACGTTCACGGCGACGGAGGCGGACGACGACGCGTCGGCGGCCTCCTGCACGGTGGCGTACCGGATCGACAACGCGTGGGGCAACGGCTTCACGGCGACGGTGACCGTGAGGAACACCGGCACCTCGGCGATCTCCGGCTGGACCCTCGGCTGGAGCTTCGCGGGTGATCAGCGGATCAGCAACGCCTGGAACGCCACGGTGAGCCAGTCGGGCAACACGGTCACCGCCCGGGACGCCGGGTGGAACGGCACGCTGGCGCCCGGCGGCAGCGCGAGCCTGGGCTTCCAGGCGACGTACTCGGGTGCCAACGCGATCCCCGCGCGCTACGTGCTCAACGGTGCCCTCTGCTCCTGAACGGCCCCCACGCCCTGCCCGCCGCCCCTCAGGCGCGGCGGGCAGGGCGCGTTCGGCGCGAGATAATCGCTGGTCGAGGATTGCTGGCAGTGGTCATACTGCCGCGATGGATCCGGTGACTCTTGAGTCCGACCGTCTGGTGCTGCGGGCCTTCACATCTGCCGACGTGGATGCGGTGTACGAAGCCTGCCAGGACGAGGACATCCAGTTCTACACCCCGGTGCCGGTGCCGTACCGGCGTGCGGACGCGGAGAGGCTCGTCGGCGAGGAGCTGCCCGCTCAGTGGGCTGAGGACAGGGACTACACCCTCGGCGCGTTCCGCAAGGACACCGGCGCCCTGGTCGGCTCGCACTGCCTGACCCTCATCAGCCGCGGCGTCTGGGAGCTCGGGTACTGGGCGGTCAAGGAGCAGCGCGGACGCGGGTACACGGTGGAGGCCGCTCGGGCCCTGTGCGACTGGGGCTGGGCCACGCTCGACGTGCACCGCATCGAGTGGTGGGCCATGGTCGGGAACACCGGCTCGCGCGCCGTCGCTGAGAGACTCGGTTTCACCGTCGAAGGGACGCTCCGCAATCGGAGCATCGCCAACGACGGCAAGCCGCACGACTGGTGGGTGGGCGGACTGCTGAGGCCCTGATGCCCGGGCCGGACAGCGCCGCCCCGGCCCGTCGGATGCTGAGGCGCGGACCACGACGGAGTGGAGTCAGGATCATCCTGGCTCCACTCCATGGTGTGCGCGTGCTCTTCGGGGGAAGCCGCGCCGTGGGTCTTCAGTGGTTCAGGTGCGGGTCCAGCGCTGGTTACCGCCGTTCGAGCAGGAGTAGAGCTGGATCAGGGTGCCGTTGGCGGTGCCGTTGCCGCTGGCGTCGAGGCAGAGGCCGGACTGGACCCCGACGATCGATCCGTCTGAGTTGAGGCGCCACTTCTGGTTGTCGCCTCCCCAGCAGCTGTAGATCTGGACCTTGACGCCGTTGCCGGTGCCGGCGGCGTCCAGGCACTTGTTGCCGTAGACCCTGAGCTCGCCCTCGGCCGTGTACGACCACTGCTGGTTGGTGCGGTTGTTGCAGTCCCACAGGGTGACCCGGGTGCCGTCGGTGGTGCTGGCACCGGGCACGTCCACGCAGCGGCCCGAACCGACGCCCTTGATCTGCCCCGTACCGGGCGAGGGGGTCGGAGTGGGCGTCGGAGAACCGGCGTTGAGTGCGTTGAGCACGGAGGCGTAGGCGGGCTTCTTGCCGCCGTTGCCGTCGAACAGCAGGGGCGATTGCTCCGATCGCCAGGAGTCGGTGTCGCGCACACCCCAGACGGTGATGCCGAGGCAGCGCGGGACGGCCAGGCAGTCGTTGGTCACGTTGGCGTAGGTCGTGGCCGAGGCGCCCTGGATGTCGAGTTCGGTGACGGCCACATCGACGCCGAGGGCGGCGAAGCTCTGCAGGGTGGTGCGGAAGTTGCTGTTGTAGGGGCTGTCGTTGTTGAAGTGGGATTGGAAGCCGACGCAGTCGATCGGCACGCCGCGCTGCTTGAAGTCCCGGACCATGGCGTACACGGCCTGGGTCTTGGCCCAGGTCCAGTTCTCGATGTTGTAGTCGTTGTAGCAGAGCTTGGCGGCCGGGTCGGCGGCGCGCGCGGTGCGGAACGCGACCTCGATCCAGTCGTTGCCGGTGCGCTGCAGGTTGGAGTCGCGCCGGGCTCCCGAACTGCCGTCTGCGAAGGCCTCGTTCACCACGTCCCACTGGACGAGCTTGCCCTTGTAGTGGGTCATCACGCCGTTGATGTGGTTGGTCATCGCCTGGCGCAGGGCGCTGCCGCTGAGGTTCTGCATCCAGCCGGGCTGCTGGGAGTGCCAGGCCAGGGTGTGGCCGCGTACCTGCTTGCCGTTCTGCACCGCCCAGTTGTAGACGCGGTCACCGGCGGCGAAATCGAACCGGCCCTGTTGGGGCTCGGTCGCGTCGATCTTCATCTCGTTCTCGGGCGTCACCGAGTTGAACTCGCGGCCCGCGATCGTCGTGTACGCCGAGTCGCCCAGCCTGCCCGACGCGATGGCGCTGCCGAAGTACCGGCCGCTCTGCGTCGCCGCACCACCGAGCGTGCCCTCGGCGGCTTGTGAGGTCAGCGGCGCCACCAGCAGGGCGGCCGAACCGAGGACGGCGACGACCAGGGCCCCATAAAGACCCCCGGCCTTCCGGCGGACGGTGGTGGGGGGAGTGGCGTGTAAGCCCATGAAAGAGCCTCCAGGAAAGAAATCACGGAAGGATGGGAGTGCGGCAGAGTGAATTCGCATGAACGACGCCCGCGTCCATGGACAAAGGACGCTCGCCGCCGGGACGTGAAATTCAAAGGCCGGCACCCTTGGCGTCCGGACACAGAAAAGCGGACAGCCTCGGGCCTCAGTCTGGAAACCTCGCCGCAAAGTGTCAAGAGTTTCGAAAAGATTTCGAGAATGCGCCGCCTGGGCAGCTTAGTGGCTGCTTTTCGCTGAGTCGTCGCCCTCGAAATGCTTTCGATGGTGCTGTCCGCATGCCGCGGGTGCACCGGCCGTCGCACGGGCTCGGCGTTGATCGCGTGGTTGAGCTCGGCGAGGCATGGGGGAGGGCGTCAGTAGCCGTAGATCATCTTGTAGGCGACCTCGGGCAGGAACTGCCCGGCCGAGGAGCCGGCCCCGACACCGCAGTTGCCGTCGGACTCGCCGGGAATCTTGATCCACAGCAGCATCTCTGCGCCGTCTCCGCCGCGCTGGCTCGGAGTGCCGATCCGGCGGCCCGCGGGGTTGCACCACTGGCCGTTGGAACCGTTGCCGTTGCGGCTGGTGTCGACGACGAACGGCTTGGTGTAGCCGTAGGAGCCCAGAGCGGAGTTGACGGCGTTGCCGTAGGAGGTGTTCTGGCCGGTGGTGAAGTAGTTGGAGACGTTCAGCACGAAGCCGTGTGCCCCGCCGACCCCGGCGGCGGCGAGCTGCTGCGCCATGGTCGAGGCGCCGATCCAGCCGGGGTTCCCGGCATCGAGGTAGACCCAGGTATGGGGGGCCTTGGCATTGAACTGGGCGATCGCGTTCCTCAGCATGGCGTTGCGCTCCGCGATCTGATCGGCCGTCATGCAACTTTCGTGGCCGAGGGCGTCGGGTTCGAGGACGACGAGGGCCGGGCGGTTGCCGATGCCACTGGCGAAGGCGGCGATCCAGGCGTCGTACGCGGCGCGGCTCCCGGCGCCGCCGCCGGAGTGACCGGCGCAGACGTCCCGATTGGGGATGTTGTACGCGACCAGGATCGGAAGCTTGTCGTAGGAGTCCGCGCGACCGACGTAGGCGCCGGTGGCCGTGCCGATGTCGCCGCTCCAGTTGCCGAACCAGCGGGCCGCCGGGGTCTGGGCGATGGACGTCCGGATCGCCGCCGCCCGCCCGTCGCCCGGGTTCGCGTCGGCCCACCGCAGGGCGGCGTTGTCGGGGTCGGTGTAGAAGCCGCTGGTCATGGTGGTCGGGTCGGCAGCATACGCCGGTGCGGCGTTTGTCAGGGCGAGACCGGCGGTGAGGACACCGGCCAGCAGGGCCGATAAGGCTGGGAAGGATGTGCGCATGATTCTTCCTCCGATAGGCGGCGAGGCCAGGGAAGCGCTTTCCATTTTCGCAATGGGTGGGATCGCGCTGGTGGGATGATTGAATTCGTCGTCAGGGCTGCCGGATTTGATAAACGGGGCCGTGCCCGGCTGGCCGCCCCGCACTGCGCGCGCACGGGCCGCCGACGGCCCGCCGTTGCGCCGAGCCCGGGCCGTTCACCGAGGACGGCGGCGCCGGGGCGATGGAGCGACTGCTCCGGGCGCCCCCTGTCCCCGATGGCCATCGGTGCTCTGCTCACCGTGCGGGAACGGGGGCTCCGGGTGCCCGAGGACATCGCGACGATCGGCTTCGAGGGCCTGGCGAGTGCCCGGCACACCAGCCCGCCGCTGATCACGGCCGTGGGATCACCGACCTCGGCGTCACGGCGGTTCCCGCCGGCTCGGGTACGTGATGTCGAACCACGCGAAGTGTGCGTGGTTGGCGGAGGGGCGGCCGTTGGACGTGGCGTAGAGGCCGAGCTGGATGCCGGTGAACAGCGGTGTGAGGAAAGTGGCTTCGACGGTGGTCAGGTCCTGCCAGGTGCCGCCGGGTGCCGCGTGGGCGAAGGTGTGGCTGAAGCCCCGGATGCGGACCCCCAGCCGAACGGGGCCCGGGGGGACGGGAACGCCTGCCAGGACCTCGGGCCCGTGGCGGAGGCTGAGTCCTTCCGTGGTGCGAAGGAGGAGCAGGTGGGTGTCGTCGTCGAGGACCACGGCGAGGCCCGCCTGTTCGTCCGGTGCGGCGGGGGTGAAGTGCAGTTCGGTGGAGACGTCGCAGTCGGGCTGTTCCTGGGGGCGGGCCAGGAGGGACGGGGTGGTGCGTTCGCCGAGGCGTTCGGGGCGGAGTCGGAGGCGTAGTCCCTCGCCGGTGGTCCAGAACCGCGCGGGTGGGGTGCGCAGGGTGTTCCAGTCGGCGGAGAGGGTGGCGAAGTCGTCGTGGAGGGGGCGGCGAAGGTCGGTGTGGACGACGGGGGAGAAGACCGGCCGGCCCTCGTCCCAGGTGACCCGGCTGAGGAAGGTCTCGCGACCGAGGGCGGAGCCCGGACGGACTCCCAGGAGGACGGCCCGCCAGTCGCCGTACGGGGTTTGGACGAGGTCGGCGTGCCCGGTGCAGGTGACGGGTCCCTCTGCTCGTGGCAGCACCGGGTTGCCGGGAGCGCCCTCGTACGGTCCGGTCACGTGGTCGGCGCGGGCGGCCACCACGCAGTGGTCCACATCGGTGCCGCCCTCGGCGGTGAGCAGGAGATAGGTGCCGTCGGTCTTGTAGAGGTGCGGGGCTTCCGACCACCGGGCGCCAGGGTGGCTTCCCGACCACAGGACGTGCTCGGGCCCCGTGAGCCGTCGTTCGCGGGGAAGGTATTCACGCATCCAGATCTCGGTGCGGCCGGCGGCCTCGTCCAGTACGCGGGCGGCGGTGAACCAGGCCCGGCCGTCGCCCCCGCCGTCGTCCGGCCCGTCGTCGAAGAACAGCGACGGGTCGAAGCCCTCGCCGTCCAGCCACTGCGGCTCGGACCACGGCCCCGCCGGATCGGTCGCCGTGACGACGAAATGACCGGGGCCGTCCATCAGCGTGCACACGAGGTGGAAGACCCCGTCATGGTGCCGGATCGTCGGTGCGAACAGCCCCCGTGAGGGCTCGCACCCGGCGAGGTCGAGCTGAGACGCCCGGTCGAGGGCGGAGCCGATGCGCCGCCAGTTCACGAGATCGCGGCTGTGGAACACGGGGAGGCCCGGGAACCATTCGAAGCTGGACGTCACCAGGTAGTAGTCCGCTCCCACCCGGCAGACGGACGGGTCGGGCCGGAACCCGGGCAGCACGGGGTCACCGGAGAACCCGGTCATGGAACCGGGACGATCTCGACCGGTACGGACAGGACCCGGTCGGCCGCCGGGTGACGTACCGGCCCCTCCAGGATGAAGGAGCCCTGGAGCGGAAGGTCTCCGCTGGAGCGTCCGACGAATACGCCGATCTCCCCGGGCTCCACTCTCCTGCGCAGGTCGAGCCCGCTGAAGGAGGTCCGGTCGGCATGGACGGAGAAGGTGATCCGGGCGGCCGCTCCCGGCCGCAGTGCGACCCTGGCGAATCCGGCGAGCCACCGCTGCGGCCGGACGACGGACGCCACGGGGTCGGAGAGGTACAGCTGGACCACCTCGGTCCCGGCCACCTCGCCGACGTTGCGTGCGGTGACCGAGACGGCGACGGTCCCGTCCGTCGCGGCGACGGGATCCACCGAGAGCTCCGAGCAGGTGAAGCGGGTCCAGCTCAGCCCGTGTCCGAAGGGGAACAGCGGGGTCGGGTCCACCGAGCTCCAGTCGGTGTGCCCGCCGAGCCTGGCGTGCAGGTAGGTGCCGGGCTGTCCGCCGATCTGGCGGGGGATGGAGACGGGCAGCCGACCGGAGGGTTCCGCGGCCCCGCTGATGATCCGGGCCAGCGCCGTCCCGCCCTCCTCGCCGGGGAAGAAGACCTGCACCACGGCCGATGCGCGCTCGGCCAGCGTGCCGAGCGCGTAGGGCCGTCCGGAGACGATGACCAGGACGGTCGGCACCCCGGAGTCCAGCACGGCGGAGGCGAGTGCGGCCTGGTCGCCGGGCAGGTCGAGGGTCTCGGCGTCGCAGCCCTCTCCGGAGGTGCCCCGGCCGAACATGCCGGCCCGGTCCCCGAGCACCAGCACGTTCACGTCCGGATCGTCCTCGGTGACCGTGAAACCGGCGGCGGTGAGCGCCTCGCCGAGCGTCGGGATCTCCAGCCCGAAGTCGCCCGGCAGCGCGACGTGGTTGGGGAAGGAGTAGCAGCCGAGGAAGGACCGGGGGTCGTCGGTGTACGGCCCGCTGATCGCGACGCGGCACGGCCGCAGCGGCAGGGTGCCGTCGTTGGCGAGCAGCACGGTGGACCGTTCGGCCAGGAGCCTGGCCAAGGCCCGGTTCTCCGGCGGGTCAAGGTCGACCGGCTCGGGCTTGACGGGTTCCCAGTCCGGGTCGAGCAGGCCGAGCTGGGCCTTCTGCAGCAGGACTCGTTCCGCGGCCCGGTCGATGAGTTCCTCGGACAGGCTTCCCGACCGCACGAGTTCGGTCAGCGGCTCGCCGTAGCAGCGGGCCGTGGGCAGCTCGACGTCGATTCCGGCGGTCAGCGCCAGGGCGCCGGCCGCGCCGCGCGAGCCGGTGACCCCGTGCCGGGTCTCCAGGAAGGAGACGGCGTAGTAGTCGGCGACGACCACACCGCTGAAGCCGAGCTCATCTCTGAGGAGCCCGGTCAGCAGCCGTTCGTCGGCTGCCACCGGGACGCCGTCCACGTCGGTGTAACTGTTCATCACCGACCGGGCGCCTCCCTCGCGCAGTGCCCGCACGAAAGGCTCGACCAGTACGTCGGCGAACTCGCGCGGCCCCGCGGCGACGGGGGCCATGTTCCGGCCGCCGCGTGAGGCCGAGTACCCGGCGAAGTGCTTGAGCGTCGCCACGATCCCGGCACCCTCCAAGCCCTGCACGTAGGCGGTGCCGATCGCCCCGACGAGGTAGGGATCCTCGCCGATGCACTCCTCGGTCCTGCCCCACCGGTAGTCGCGGACCACGTCGAGCACCGGAGCCAGCCCCTGGTGGACGCCGACCCGCCGCATCCCCGTGCCGATGGCGGAGGCCATCCGGCGCACGAGCGCGGGATCGAAGGACGCGCCCCAGGCCAGCGGTCCGGGGAAGACCGTCGCCCCCCACGTCATGAACCCGGTCAGGCACTCCTCGTGAGCGACCGCCGGGATCCCGAACCGGCCGGATCCGGTCACCTGCCGCTGGAGCGAGGCGAGCCGCTCCATCCCGGCTTCCGCGGTGACCGGAGCGGTGCCGAACACCCGGGTGAGCTGGCCGAGTCCGTGGGCGACGATGTCGTCGAGGCCGGGCGCGGACTCGCCGGAATCGTCCTCCATCGGCGCGACCGGGGCCCCCGGATCCGAGGGCAGCGCCCAGAAGCCGGCGAGCTGACCCGCCTTCTCCTCCAGCGTCATCCGTTCCAGCAGATCAGCGACCCGTACGGGCACGGGCAGGAGGGGGTCACGCCAGGGCACGGTCAAGGAGTTCTCCTAGGGGGTGTCTTGCCGGTCAGGCCGGATCCGGGAGCGACGTCTGGTGCCGTGCATCGCAAGGCGAAGGATGGGGGTCCCCCCGGCCGAAGGCTGGGGGAGAGTCAACGCGGTGGGGGCACCTCCCAGCGGTAGCCGGGGGAGGTTGGCGACTGACGACAAGGTGGCGAGGCGCGGTGCCAGACGCCGCGAGCCGGGCCTGACCGGCAAGACACCCCCTAGAGACGGGGCAGGGCGGTGGAGAGCCGGACCTTGAGCTCGGTCGAGAGCTCCATCCGGGGGCTGACCAGGGGCTGGCCGTCCAGGAGCTGGAAGAGCGTGCGGGCGGCGAGCCGGCCCATCTCCTCCAGCGGCTGGCGCACGGTCGTCAGCGGCGGTGACAGCCATTCGCACATCGGCAGGTCGTCGAAACCGACCACGCTGAGGTCCTGCGGGATGCTCAGGCCGCCCTGCCGGGCGGCTTCGTAGACGCCCATCGCCTGCTGGTCGCTGCTGGCGAAGATGGCGGTCGGCGGCTCGGGGAGGGCGAGGAGTTCCCGGGCGCGCTGGAACCCGCCCTCGTGCTGGAAGTCGCCGAACCGGATCAGGTCTCGGTCGACCTCGATCCCGGCCCGCTCCAGCGCGGCCCGGTACCCGTCGATGCGGGCCTGGCTGCAGAGCATCTCCTTGCGCCCGCCGATGGCGGCGATCCGGCGGTGCCCCAGGCCCAGCAGGTGCTCGGTGGCGGCGAGGCCGCCCGCCCAGTTGGTCGCGCCGATGCTCGGGACCCCATGGCCCGGCAGGTCGATCGGGTCGATGACGACCAGCGCCACCCCGGCCTGTTCGACCTGGGCGCGCTGGGCCTGGGTGACGGAGGCGGTGACGAGGATGACGCCGTCGCTGTGGTGCAGGACCGGCAGTGCGGCCCAGCTCGACGGCGTGGCCTCGCCCGGCGGGACGAGCGACACGACGGTGCCCACGCTCCGCTGGGCGCACTCGGCCTCGACGCCCCGCAGTATCTCCACCGCCCAGGCGCTGTCCAGACCGCCGATGATCAAGTCGACCAGGCCCGACCTGCGGGCCCTGCCCTGCCGGCCGGGGTGCAGGTAGTTGTGAGATCGCAGCAGGCTCTCGATGCGTTCGCGTGTCGCGGGTGCGACATCGGAGCGACCGTTGATCACCTTGGACACGGTGGCCTGGGAGACCCCTGCCTCCGCGGCGATGACGGCCAGGGTCGGACGCTGCTCGCTCAACTTCGCTCCTCTGCGCGCACGCCTGGGCTGGCGACATGAATCGCAAACTTTCGAAGAGTTTCCGATCGGCGCGACCTGGTTGTCAAGCTCCAAGAGGGCTGCTCCTGCGGGAAGTTCGGTAAGAAGGCTTGACCGTGGCGCCCCGCGTTCCTAGTTTGTGGCAGCACGAAATCGAGAATGTTACGAAATATTTTCGCGCTCGAACCGGCATCCCCCACCCCGGAGGTCCCATGGCCAGCACACCCCCGAGCCGACGAAGCTTCCTGGCGCTCTCGGGTCTGACCGCCCTGTCCCTCTCGCTGACCGCCGCCTGCGGTGGCGGGGAGTCCGGCTCGGGGCCGGCGGCCGATGGCAAGGTGACCTTCGCGTGGTGGAACATCGCCACGACGGAGCCGGGCAAGTCCCTGTTCCCACAGATCTCCTCGGCGTTCACGGCCACCCACCCGGACACGACCATCAAGACGACCTCGTTGGAGAACGAGGCGTTCAAGTCCAAGCTGACGGCCACCACTTCCTCGGGCAGGCTCCCCGACGTCTTCCAGACCTGGGGCGGCGGCGTTCTGCGGCAGCAGGTCGACGCGGGGCTGGTCGAGGACCTCACCGACGTGTTGGGCTGGGCGTCCGACCTCACCCCGGTCTCGCTGCAGGCCTATCAGTTCGAGGGCCGGACCTACGGAGTTCCCTACGACGTCGGCATGGTCGGCTTCTGGTACAACAAGAAGCTCTTCGCCAAGGCCGGAACCACCGCTCCGCCGGCCACCTGGGCCGAGCTCCTCGAAGACGTCAAGAAGCTCAAGGCGGTGGGCGTCACTCCGATCGCCCTCGCGGGCAAGGAGAAATGGCCCGGCCACTACTACTGGGCCTACCTCGCCATGCGCGTGGCAGGCCTCCCCGCGCTGCAGCAGGCCGCGACCACCAAGGACTTCACCGGCGCCGGCTTCGTCCAGGCGGGCACCCGTCTCAAGGAGCTGGTCGATCTCCAGCCGTTCCAGACGGGCTTCCTCGGTGCCGGCTACGCCACCCCCGGCGGCCAGGCCGCGACCATGGGCAACGGCAAGGCCGCCATGGAGCTGATGGGCCAGTGGGGGCCGTCGGTCCAGAAGGACGCGGGCGCCGACCTCGGAGCGGACCTGGGCTTCTTCCCCTTCCCGACGGTCGACGGCGGCCTCGGCCAGGCCACCGACGTGTTCGGCGGTGGCGGTGGCTTCGCGCTGCGCAAGGGCGCGCCGAAGGAGGCGCTGGAGTTCCTGAGGTTCTTCGTCCTGGAGAACGAGTCCAAGCTGCTGGCCTCCAACGGCTACCTGCCGGTCGTCAAGGGCGCGGAGAGCCAGCTCGTGGACCCCAACAGGAGGGTGGTGGCCGACAGCCTGGTCAACGCGACGGGCTTCCAGCTCTTCCTCGACCAGGCCTACCCGCCCGCGGTCGGCCAGCAAGTCAACGACAGCGTCGCCGACCTCATCGCCGGCAAGAAGACGCCCGAGCAGGTCACCAAGTCGATCACCGAGGCTGCGAAGGGTGCCTAGCCCCGTGTCCACGCTGACCGAGGAGCGGACGCAGAACGCCCTGACGGTGGGCCCGCCCGCCCCGGCACGGCCTCTCCTGCGCGGGTTGCACAGCTGGGCGTCGATCGTCTGGTTCCTCGTCCCGGCTCTGGCCCTCTTCCTCGTCTTCGTCCTCGCCCCGATCGCCGTCGCCGTCTACACCGGCTTCTTCAAGTGGGGCGGGACCGGCCCCCTGGACGAGTTCGTCGGCTTCGACAACTACGCCAAGCTGTTCGACGATCAGGTCTTCCTGGGCGATCTGGAGCACGGGCTGTACCTGATCGCCCTGTCGATCACGGTGCAGTTGCCGTTCGCGCTGCTCACCGCGGTCCTGCTCAACCAGAGGCTGCGCGGCCGGGCCGTCTACCGGATGCTGTTCTTCGCGCCCTACATCCTGTCCGAGGTGGTCACGGCGGTCCTCTTCACGATGATCTTCCTTCCTGATGCCGGCATGGCGGACCACTTCGCCGGCGCCCTCGGCCTGGAGGGGCTGCGGGGGAAGTGGCTCGCCGATCCCTCGACGGTCATGCCCACCCTGTTCGTGGTCATGACCTGGAAGTACTTCGGCTTCCACATGATGCTCTTCCTCGCCGGACTGCAGGGCATCCCGGGCGAGATCCTCGAGGCCGCCTCCATCGACGGTGCCGGCGTCTGGCAGCGCTTTTGGCACGTGACGCTGCCGCTGCTCGGCCCGACGATCCGGATCAGCGTCTTCCTTTCGGTCATCGGGGCCATCCAGCTCTTCGACCTCGTCTGGGTCATGACCGCGGGCGGGCCCAACCACTCCTCCGAGACGATGGCGATCTCGATGTTCCAGTTCGGGTTCAAGCGCTACCAGGTCGGGTATGCCAGTGCGATCAGCGTGGTGCTGTTCATGATCAGCCTGGTCTTCTCCCTCTTCTACCAGCGATACGTGCTCCGCCGTGACCTGAGCGGGGCCGTCACCTCGGGAGGTGGCCGGTGAACGCCCGCAGGACCGCACGAGGCCTGTCGCTGCACGCCGTGGTCTGGCTGATCGGCGCGTTCGTCGTCGTGCCGCTCGTCTACGCGGTGATCTCCGGGTTCAAGAGCACCGGCGAGCTGACGACCAACCCGTTCGGGCTGCCCCGGCACTGGAGGACCGGCAACTACACCGGCATACTCGGCGACGGAACGTTCTGGCGGCAGATCGCCAACAGCGCGGGCATCGCGATCGGCACGACGTGCTGCACGGTGGCGGCGTCCGCGATGGCGGCGTTCGCCCTGGCCCGCTACGCCTTCCGGGGCAGGGAGCTGTTCTACACGCTGTTCACGATCGGGCTCATGTTCCCGTTCGCGGTGGCAGTCCTGCCGCTGTTCCTGCTGCTGCGCAACTTCGACCTGCTCGACAACCCGCTCGGAGTGATCCTTCCCCAGGCGGCCTTCGGGCTCCCCATGACGATCACCATTCTGAGGGGATTCTTCCGGACGGTCCCGGCGGAGGTCGAGGAGGCGGCCGTCATGGACGGCTGCGGCAAGTTCCGCTTCTTCTGGAAGATCCTGCTGCCGATGGCGCGTCCGGCGCTCGGCACGGTCTCGGTGCTGGCGATCGTCGCGAGCTGGAACAACTTCTTCCTGCCGCTGCTGGTGTTCAACGACCCGAAATGGCAGACGGTCCCGGTCGGGGTCCAGCAGTTCCAGGGCCAGTACTCGACCGACTACGCGCTCGTCCTCGCCTACATCGTGCTCGCCATGATCCCCGCCCTCGCGTTCTACGCCGTCGCCGAGCGGCAGCTGATCGGCGGCCTCACGGCGGGCGCCACCAAGGACTGACCCGTCCCGCCGCGAGCTTCCCCCCCCAGGAGACGTTGTGAAACGCCTGACCGCATCGGCATACCCAATTTTGTTAGCGCTAACATCGCCGGCCCGCGGCCCACCGCATGAAACGTGAACTGCTGGACGCCCGCTGGATCCGCCGGCGTGACGGCCCCCTGGCCGCAGCCGTTCCGCGGCCCGGCGGGGTCACCTCATCCCCACCCTCCCCGAAGGAGCTCTTCTGATGTGGTATCGCCAACCGTCCCCGGTCCACCTGAGACGACGCCTGCTCGCCGTCATCGCGCCGCTGCTGCTGCTGGTCACCTTCCTCAGTGTCCAGCCCGCCGGCGCGGCGCCGGCCGTCGACACCGAAGCCTCGTACGTGCTGGTCAACCGCAACAGCGGCAAGGCCCTGGACGTCTACAACCTGGCGACCGGCGACGGCGCCCGCATCACCCAGTGGACCAGGAATGATCAGAACCAGCAGCAGTGGCAGTTCGTCGACTCCGGTGGTGGTTACTACCGCATCAAGTCCCGCCACTCCGGCAAGGTGCTGGACGTCCAGAACGGGTCCACCGCGAACGGTGCCCCGATCGTCCAGTGGGCCGATGTGAACGGGACCAACCAGCAGTGGCGGCTGGCCGACAGCTCGGACGGCTACGTGAGGTTCGTCGCGCGCCACAGCAACAAGGCCCTGGAAGTCCAGGGCGGTTCCACCGCCGACAACGCGAACGTCGTCCAGTACGACGACTGGGGCGGCAACAACCAGCAGTGGCGGCTCGTCCAGGTCGGCGGCGGCAACTCCGGCCCGTGCAGTCTTCCGTCGACCTACCGCTGGACGTCAACGGGCGCGCTGGCGCAGCCCAAGCCGGGGTGGGTCTCGCTCAAGGACTTCACCGTCGTCCCCTACAACGGCAGGCAGCTCGTGTACGCGACGACGCACGACACGGGGACGAACTGGGGATCGATGAACTTCGGCCTGTTCACCAACTGGTCGGACATGGCCTCGGCCGGGCAGAACACGATGTCGACTTCCACCGTCGCACCCACGCTCTTCTACTTCGCCCCGAAGAACATCTGGGTGCTCACCTACCAGTGGGGTGGAACCGCCTTCTCCTACCGGACGTCGAGCGACCCCACCAACCCCCAGGGCTGGTCATCACCGCAGGTGCTCTTCTCCGGAGGCATCGCCGGCTCCGGAACGGGACCCATCGACCAGACGCTCATCGGTGACAACGAGAACATGTACCTGTTCTTCGCCGGGGACAACGGCAAGATCTACCGGGCCAGCATGCCGATCGGGAACTTCCCCGGCAGTTTCGGCACGACCTCGACCGTGATCATGAGTGACACGACGAACAACCTGTTCGAAGCCCCGCAGGTCTACAAGCTCCAGGGCCAGGACCGCTACCTCATGATCGTCGAAGCGATCGGCTCCCAGGGCCGCTACTTCCGCTCGTTCACGGCCACCAGCCTGAACGGCTCATGGACGCCCCAGGCCGCGACCGAGAGCAACCCCTTCGCCGGGAAGGCGAACAGCGGCGCCACCTGGACCAACGACATCAGCCACGGCGAACTGATCCGCACCAGCGCGGATCAGACCATGACCGTCGATCCCTGCCATCTGCAGTTGCTCTACCAAGGACGCAGCCCCAGCTCCGACGGCGCCGACTACGGCCTCCTGCCCTACCGGCCGGGTCTGCTGACACTGCAGCGCTGACGACGAAAGTCCACAAAAAGGAGAGGAACCCCGGCCGACGCACGGCTGGGGTTCCTCGAGGCGGTGGGATCGGTCAGGAGGTGGGCAGGTCAGCGCCGCAGGGTGAGGACGGCCGGCCGGTACGGCAGTTGGTCGTAGGGGCCGCCGGCGGTGGGGGACTTGCCCTGGTAGAGGAACTGCAGGTTGCAGGGGTCGACGGTCATGGTCTGGTCGGGGTTGTCGCGGACCAGGTCACCGTGGCTGACGTCGTTGGTCCAGGTGGCACCGCTGTTGGCCTTGCCCGCGAAGGGGTTGCTCTCGGTCGCGGCCTGCGGGGCCCACGGACCGCTCAGGCTGGAGGCCGTGAACGAGCGGAAGTAGCGCCCGTTCGCGCCCCTCGCCTCAACGATCATGAGGTACTGGTTCTGACCCTTGACCTTGTAGACCTGCGGCGCCTCGAACAGGTTGTCCGGCGTATCGCTCATGACCGTCGTGTACGACGAGCCGAAGTTGCCCGGGAAGTTCCCGATCGGCATGCTCGCCCGGTAGATCTTGCCGTTGTCACCGGCGAAGAACAGGTGGATGTTCTGGTCGTCGGCGATCAGGGTCTGGTCGATCGGGCCGGTGGGGGAATCGGTGCGCGGAATGCTTCCGGTGAACAGCGGCTGCGGCGCCGACCAGCCGTTGGGGTTGGCGGGGTCGCTCGACGTGCGGTAGATGAAGGGCCACGGGCCCCACTGGTACGCCAGCACCCAGATCTTCTTGGGCGCGAAGTAGAACAGCGTCGGCGCCACCGCGGTCTGGCTCATGCCGGACTGGCCGGCCGACGCCATGTCCGACCAGTTCGTGAAGGGACCGAACATCATCGAGCCGTACGACGATCCCGAGAAGTTGGACCCGTAGACCAGGTGCTTGCCGTTGTACGTCACGGTGGTGAAGTCCTTCAGCGAAGCCCAGCCGTTCGCCGGCTGCGCCAGAGCCCCCGTCGACGTCCACCGGTACGTCGACGGAAGGGCACACGTGCCGCCCGTCGGCGCGGGCGTCGTCGGGGCCGGCGTCCCGGACAGGCCGGTCCACTTCTGGTTGCCGCCGCCGGACCAGCAGGCGTACAGCTGGATCCTGGTGCGGTTGGCGGTGCCCGCGCCGACGGCGTCGAGGCACAGCCCGGACTGTACGCCGGCGATCGTGCCGTCGGTGTTGATGTTCCACTGCTGGCCGGCGCCGCCGTTGCAGTCCTCGATGACCACCGCGGTGCCGTTGACGGTGCCGTTGGCCCTGGCGCCGAGGCACTTGTTGCCGTAGATCATCAGCTGCTTGTCGGCGGTGTAGGTCCAGCGCTGGTTGGTTCGTCCGTGGCAGTCCCACAGCTGCGCCTGGGTTCCGTTGACGGTGGTGGAACCGTCGATGTCGATACAGCGACCGGAGGCGACGCCCTTGATCGTTCCGGTACCGGTCCCGTCGGCGGTGGCGGGGGCGGTCGCGAGGGCGTTCACGACGGCGGTGTAGGCGGCCTTGGGTTTGCCGTTGTCGTCGAACAGCAGGGGGTTCTCGCCGCGGCGCCACGAGTCGCGGTCGCGGACGCCCCATACCGTGATGCCGGTGCACCGGGCCACGGACAGGCAGGCCTTGACCGTGTTGGCGTAGTGGGTGGGTGACGCCTGGGCGATGTCCAGCTCGGTGATCTGGACGTCGACACCCAGGGCGGCGAAGTTCGACAGGGTGGTCTGGAAGCTGGACGGCGGCCCGCCGGTGCCGAAGTGGCTCTGGAACCCGACGCAGTCGATCGGCACGCCGCGGGACTTGAAGTCCTTGACCATGTTGTAGACGCCCTGGGTCTTCGCGTCCGACCAGTTCTCGATGTTGTAGTCGTTGTAGCAGAGCTTGGCCGAGGGGTCGGCCGCCCGGGCGGTGCGGAACGCCTCCTCGATGAAGCCGTTGCCCAGCACGTTCTGGAACACCGAGCTGCGGTGCTGGGTGGAGCCGTCGGCGAACGCCTCGTTGACCACGTCCCAGGCGTAGACCTTGCCCTTGTAGTGGGTCATCAAGGTGGTGATGTGGTTGTTCATCACGCCGCGCAGCGTGTTCGCGTCGCCGATGGAGCTGACCCAAGAGGGGAGCTGCGAGTGCCAGACCGCGGTGTGGCCGCGCATGCGCTGACCGTGTGCCGCGGCACGGTTGACGATCTGGTCGGCGGGGCCGAAGGCGAAGGTGCCGCGGGACGGTTCCACGGCGTCCCACTTCATCTCGTTCTCGGGGGTGATCATGTTGAACTCACGGTCCGAGATCGCGGTGTACGCCGAGTCGCCCAGCCTCCCGGCAGCCACAGCCGTGCCGAAGTACCTGCCCGAGGGGGTCGCCTGCGTACCCAGGGTCGCCGCTCCGGCGGAGTCGGGGAGAAGCGTCACGACGCCGGCCAGCAGCGCCGCGGACGACAGTCCTATCGCCAGTGTGCGGCGGCTCCGTCCGAGCCGGTGCAGGCCCTTCATGACTCTCCTCGGGGATCGCGGGTCGCCTTGGGCGCTGTGACCGGGTGGGCAGCGGCCGGTGCGGTCGGATCCGCTGCGGGGTGGCTGCGGTGCAGGACGCGGCGCCGTTCCAGCGCACCGGTCGCCCGGGGTTCGTGGGTGTGTGGGGTCATGGGAGGTGCTTTCTTCAGGAGATGCATTGCTGGGGGAGTGGGAGCCTCCGGCGCCGGCACACGTGGTGAGCGGCGGGAAGGACACCCCACGAAGTGGAGGCCCCCGAACTCGTGGTCGCGTAACAAAAAAGTCGCGCCGCCCCGACGATTTCTCAGTGATGCATCTCGCAGGCAGAAAGCGTTATGCCGGGCCCCGCGGTCCGGCCGCCCTGTGGGAAGTGCACGCCACCCTGGTCACATGCGGTTCCGGGAGTGGCGCCGTGGCGGTCGTGGCGACCGGACTCCGACTCGGTCCGGATGCTCAGGGGGTTGTCAACCGAGGCCCCTGCGCACGATGAAGGAAGCCTGGTCGGCGAAGGCCCGGGTGCCGTCGGAGCCGTCGAGCCAGATCCCGCCGTCGCGGTGGCGGATGACCGATCCGGGATAGTTGTGCGCGTGGAGGGACACGGACCCGGTGACCGACCCGGCGCTCGGGCAGAAGGTGGCGTCTTCACGGAACAGTTCGCTGCCGTCGTCGGTGCTCAGGCGGAGCCGCAGTTCACGGTGGCGCAGATAGCGTCCGTCGGCGGATCGGAAGGTGACGCACCGTGCGTCGGCCAGCCCCCGGAGGACGGTGAACGTGACCCGCTGCCGTGTCTGCGTGCTGCTGGACGCCGAGACCCGGCCGAGCGTCGCGAAGTCGCCGGCGTACGCGAGGTACAGGGCGGGTTCGTCCACAGACTCCAGTGTCTGTGCGCCCAGCGGAACAGCGGCCGCCCCGGCCGACGGATTCACCGGGGACGGTTCGGCCGACGTGGTGGCGCTCGGCGGGATCGCCGTGGGGTTGCCGCCCGTGGGAGCGGCGATGACGCCGGGCGCCCGGTGCGCCGGCTCGGGCCATGTCGCGTAGGTGGCGGCCCCGGCGATGAGCACCGCGCCGGTGGCGAGCCCCACCAGCTGATGAGCGGTCAGTGCAGGCAGTTTGGCGATCAGCGAGCTGTGCAGAGCGCCTCCACCCGCGCCTCCACCCGTCGCCGTGCCGACGGCGACGGGTGCCGCGGCCAGCCCGACGGCGCTCGCGGCCGTACCTGACAGCAGACCCTTGGCCGCCAGCGCGGCGAGGAGTCCGGCCGGGACCGCCAGCGGCGCGAGGCTGAGGAGCAGCAGTTCAGCAGGGACCCGTCGGGTCGTCGTCGCCGTGCAGACCTGGCAGTCGCGGGTGTGCCGCGCGATCCGCTTGCGCCACACCGATGTACGAAGACCGTCCCAGCCGACGACGGTCTCGTCCAACCGCGGACAGCGCGGGCGGGCCTCCAGCGCGGCGACGACGGTCCGGCTGAGGTCCAGCTGCTCACGCATCCGTTGCAGGCGTACTCCGACGTGAGCGGCGGTGAGGCCCGTCGCGGCGGCGATGTCGTCCCGGCTCAGCAGTCCGGCGCACTCCTGCCACCACAACGACAGCAGCACCCGATGGTCCGCGTCGAGCCACCGGCCGGCTTCGACGACCTGACGGCGCTCGTCCGACGCATGCAGACGCAGGATCGTCATGTCCTCGAGTTCCGCGCCGCCGTCCGACATCTGGAGTGCCTCGTCGATGACCGCGGTCCGGTCCGCCAGGGCGCGTCGTCGCTGCCAGTGCGTGTTGATCTGCCGGAGCGTGATCGACACCAGCCAGGACCGGAAGCTCTCCGGGGCCCGCAGGGCGGGCAGGTCGCGCACCACGCGCAGCAGGGTTTCCTGGACGACGTCGTCGACGTCGGCATGCCCGCTCAGCGCTCGCCGGACGATGTTGTAGAGCAACGGCAGGTACGCGCGGATCAGTTCCTCGCGCGCCTGATCGTCACCGGCCTGGGCCGCGACGACCAGCCCCGTGTGATCCGTATCCATGAGACCCATTCCCGCCCCCCTCAGGGGGGCGATCCGCCGCGTACGGCGCAACACCTTGACGTCGGCAAGGGTATGCGGGCAAAGCCGGTGCTTTGGCCAGGGGTTGACGTCTGTGGTTCCAGCTGCGGCACCGGGCGTCCGACCCCGCAACCCGTCAGTTCCCACCCGCACTTCGAGGTGACCCGAAAAAGCTGCCGGCTCAAGGCACCCCTTTGGCGGGCCTGTGACCACAAGGAGTCGGACCCGGTCGTCCGGTAGCCGGATCCACCTTTCCTCTGATGGCATGCAAGGAGAACACCCCCCATGAAGAACCCCACGCAGGGCGGGCACCGCGGGCGTCACCGCCGTCGCTGGACCGCGACCGGTCTGCTGCTCGGTGTGCCCGCCGTCCTCGTGCCGTACCTCCTGTTCGTACAGGAGAACTCGCGGGCCGCGACGGTCGACGGCGACGCGTACTACCGGTTGGTTTCCGTGCGCAGCGGCAAGGCGCTGGACGTCAACGCCTTCTCCACCGCCGACGGCACCCGCATCCAGCAGTGGACCGACCAGAACACCGCCAACCAGCAGTGGAGGCTGAGACCCACCGGGGACGGCTATTACGAGCTGGTGAACCGCAACAGCGGCAAAGTGCTGGGCGTGGCGGGCGACGCGACGGCTCAGGCGGCCGCCGCCGAGCAGCAGACCGACAGCTCCTCCACCTCCCAGCAATGGCGGATCGACGACGTGAGCGGTTCCGACGCCGTCGTCCTCACCTCCCGCAGGAGCGGCCAGGTCCTGGACGTCTCCGGTGGCTCCACGGCCGACGGAGCGGCGGTCATCCAGTATCGCGGCCACGGTGGCACCAACCAGCAGTGGAAACTGGTGAGGACGGCCGAGACCCAGGCGTCCGGATCCGGACCGTACACGTGGCGGAACGCCCAGGTGGTGGGCGGCGGTTACGTCACCGGGCTGGTGTTCAACCAGCGGGAGAGCGGCCTGCTGTACGCGCGTACCGACATGGGCGGCGCCTACCGCTGGGACACCGGGGCCGAGCAGTGGGTTCCGCTGACCGACTGGCTCGGTGAGAAGGACTGGAACCTGCTGGGCATCGACGCACTGGCCACCGACCCCGTCGACCCGGACAGGCTCTACCTCGCCACGGGCACCTACACCAACAACTGGGCCGGCAACGGCGCGATCCTGCGCTCCAACGACCGTGGCCGCACGTTCCAGCGCACCGACCTGCCGTTCAAGCTGGGCGGCAACGAGGACGGCCGCGGGGCGGGCGAGCGGCTGGCGATCAACCCCGCGGACAACGGCACGCTGCTGCTGGGCACACGCAAGAACGGCCTGTGGCGCAGCACCGACCACGGCGCGACGTGGAGCCAGGTCTCCTCGTTCCCCGTCAAGGACGGGGCCGGCAGCGGCGCGGGCATCTCCTTCGTGACGTACGGCCCGGCCGGCAGCAAGACGGTCTACGTCGGCGTCGCCGACAGGTCCACCTCCCTCTACCGCTCCACCGACGGCGGCAGCACCTGGCAGGCCGTCCCCGGGCAGCCCACCGGTCAGCTGCCCCAGCACGGCGTGGTCTCCGGTGACGGCTCGCTGTACCTGACGTACACCAACGCACTCGGCCCCAACGGCGTGACGGCGGGTTCGGTGTGGAAGCACACGCCTGCCGGCGGGGCATGGAAGAACATCTCCCCGTCCCAGGGCGGCTACGGGTTCTCCGGTCTGGCCGTCGACCCGCGCAAGCCCTCCACGGTGATGGTCACCACCCTCGACCGCTGGTGGCCGCAGGACGAGATCTACCGGACCACCGACGGCGGCACGACATGGAAGGCCCTGGCCGAAAAGTCGGTGCGGGACGCCTCCGCCGCTCCGTACGTGGGTACCGGGACCGGGCACTGGATGACCGCCCTGGCCATCGATCCCTTCGACTCCGGGCACGTGCTGTACGGCACCGGCAGCGGCATCATGCGCAGCAAGGACGCCAACGCCTCCGACAACGGAGGCACCAGCCACTGGAGCGTGGGGGCCCGCGGGCTGGAGGAGACATCACTGCTGGACGCGATCGCCCCGCCCGGCGGCGCCCACGTCGTCACGGCCATGGGCGACCAGGGCGGATTCCGCCACGACTCCCTGACCGAGGTGCCCGCCGGGCGACTGCAGAACCCGATGATGACCAACAGCACATCCATCGACTTCGCGCAGTCCAACCCCTCGATGATGGTCCGCGTCGGCCGTGGCGGTGCACAGGACGGCGCCTACTCCACCGACGGCGGCCGCAGCTGGAACGGCTTCGCGTCAGAACCGGTGGCCGGCGCCGACAGCGGCCGGGTAGCGCTGTCCGCCGACGGCTCGGCCATCATCTGGACGCAGGCCGGCCAGGCCCCGTACCGCTCGACCGACAGGGGAGCGAGCTGGTCGAAGGTCAGCGGCCTGGGCACCGACGCCGTCGTCGTCGCCGACCGCTCCTCGGCCGGGACGTTCTACTCCCTGGCCGGCGGCACGCTCTACGCCAGCACCGACGGCGGGGCGACCTTCAGCGCCCGGGCCTCCAACCTGCCCGCGGGCGGCCGGCTCAAGGCCGTTCCCGGGGTCCCGGGGGACCTGTGGATCGCCGGCGGCGGCCAGGGACTCCTGCATTCCACTGACGCCGGCCGCACCTTCACCGGGCTCGCCCCGGTGAAGTCCGCCTCGGCCCTCGGCTTCGGCAAGGCCGCACCGGGCGCCGCCTACCAGGCCCTGTACCTGATCGGCACCGTCAAGGACGTCACCGGAGTCTTCCGCTCCACCGACAAGGGCGCCACCTGGCTCCGCGTCAACGACGACGCCCACCAGTGGGGCGGCATCGCCGGCACGGCCGTCATCACCGGCGACCCCGACGCCTTCGGCCGCGTGTACGTCGGCACCAACGGACGCGGACTCCTGTACGGCGACCCGTCCTGACCCCGACGCCCGGGTGGGGCGGCGGGCTCCACGGCCTGCCGCCCCGCCCGGGCCCAGAGGGTTCAACGGTGATCGGGAGGGCAGACGACGGCCACGAACCCGATCCGCCGGCGAAAGGCAGTCACCCATGTTGATGGCTCACCCGGCCGTGCTTCCTGGCCTCCTCGACCGTTACTGGGCGCTCTCGGTACTCGACGCAGCGGAAGGCGGGTCGCCCGTGCGCAGGGAGATGGAGGCCGTCGAGCGAGCGCTCTGCGTGTCCACCGGCACGACGGACGTGCACGCCGCCGTCATTGCCGCCCGCCACCAGCTGCCCGGCACGGGTACCTTCGACGACTCCGTGCTGGGCTCCGGCCGGTCGGTTCAGCCGTGAGTGAGCGCGGCCGGACCTCAAGCGGGCAGAGGACTTCACCCGTTCGGATGTGAAGGGGTGCCGATGCGCCGGGTGCGGCAGAGGCTGGGCCCATGGCCGCCAAGCTGATCATCTACCCGCCCGACCAGCACGGCTGGCGACGTGTCCGCTATGACGGCGTCGCCATCGGAGTGGCACACCGCCCGGCCGATGTCCGGGCCTTCCTCGCCGCTGCCGGGATGGAGAACGCCGAGGACGTCGACCTGACCGACCCCGACTTCGTGGAGTGGCGTGGGGCCGGCCCCGAGGCGTGGGAACCGTTCCCCTGACCTGCCTCCGTGTTCCAGCGGCGACTTCCCGTGGGGCGCCGCACCGGGCGGGAGCCGAGCGGTTGATCCCACGTTGACCGTGGGCGGTCCGTGCGGCGACCAGAGGAGCAGCGCAGTGACTGATACAGGCCCGATCGTCGTGTTCGCGAACTTTCTCTCTGACTTGGCGGTGGATCTCGACGAGGGGCAGATCCTGACTACGTGGGCCCAGCAGGCGCCGCGGAAGGCGTGGCTGCTTCGGCCGGGGGACGTGTTCGTCACGCCCGTGCCGCTGAGCCGGGACTTCCTGCGGTACGTGTACGACCTGACGGGGGTGCCCCCGGAATCGGTGGCGGTCGTGGAGGTGCCCCCTGCCGGAGCCGTCCCGCTGGCACGGGCGGTGCGAGAGGCCGGCCTCGTCGAGCAGGTCCGGGCCCTCGCCGGTGACAAGGGTGCGGCGCTGCTGCCGACGGCGCTGGACGCGTCGGCGATCGCGTTCGCCCGGGACATCGGCATCGCGGTGCACCCGTACCCTACGGGGCAGGCCGCCGAGGCGGCGCTGCAGATGACCATGCTGCTCAACACGAAGTCCGGCTTCCGCGAGACGGCGTGGAAACTGGGCATGCGGCTGCCCGCGGGGCGGACGTGCCCTCGCGCGGAGACCGAAGGCGTGGCCCGCGAACTCCTGAGGGACCACGCGCGTGTCGTGGTGAAGCCCGACCGTTCGGCGGGAGGGCACGGAATGCGCTTCGTGTCCCGCGACGACCTCAGGGGCGGGGCGAGCCTGCCGCTCGACACGGTGGGCGGGCCCGAGGGCCTGTGGGTGGTGGAGGAGTGCCTCGACGTCGCCGAATCGGTCAGTATCCAGCTGGAGGTCTCCGCCTCCGGAACACGCGCGCTCTTCACCGGCGCGATGCGCACGGTTCAGGGCTCCTTCACGGGATACGTCTCTCCGCTGCCGCCGTCCCGGGCGCACGTGGCCGAGGAACTGGAGGAGTGGGGAACGGCCCTGGGCCGCCACCTGGCCGACCACGGCTACGCCGGGCCCTTCGGGCTCGACGCCTTGGTGGACACGGCCGGCGTCGCGTACGCGAGTGAGAGCAACATCCGCCGTACGGCCACCACCACACCCCACGCCATGGTCATGCGGCTGACCGCGGGATCGGCCGCGCCGCCCCCGGCATGGGCGGTGGCGAAGGGCCGGACGCGCAGCCCCATGGACTTCGCAGGAGCCCTCGGCCGGCTGCGCGCCTCCCGCCTCGCGTTCGATCCGGATCGCGGTGAGGGCGTGGTGCTGTACGCGGACGCGCCGCCCGACGGCCGTTCCTGGCGGTACGCGGTGATTGCCGGGAGTGCCGGGGACGTCGAGGAGCAGGAAACCGCCGTGGCCGAGGTCCTCGGATTCGAGGGTGGCTGACCCCCGGCCGGCCTGCCACCAGCGGTACCCGCGGCCGCTACCGACCGTGGGCCGGGCGACGAAGCCGATCGTCGAGGCCTACGACGTACCGGCGACGCTCTGCCAGCCCGACCGGAGGTCAACCAGGAGGCGGCCGGCGTCCGTGAGGAGCGTGCCCTGCACGGCGTGTACGGCCGGGGAGGCTCCCGGGGAGGTCCGCTCCCGCCGCTGCACCCGCTCAAGATCTGCGGCTGCCCCGTCGATCTGCGCGTCGAGCCGGTCCGCATCCGTCGGGGAGGCCTGGCCGATCTCCTCCAGCGCGGTGGCCACGGCGCGCAGGACAGCGCTGAAGCGGGTCCGGAAGGTGGCCGGCAGGTTCCCGAGCTCTCCACTGTCGAGGGCGTAGTCCACGGTCCGGGTCATGGAGCGCAGGTGGTCCATGCCGCGTTCGGCGACGGTGACCGCTTCCCTGGCGCGGGGGAGGGCCTCACCGGCGCCGCCGACGGTCCGGCGGGGGTTCATGCGGCCGTTTTCGATCTCGGTGTCGATGGCGTGGCGGATGCGCTCGCATTCGGCGGACAGCCCGTGCCAGTCGCGTCGCCACTGGCGCAGGTGGTCCCGGTCGGGATCGCCTGCCTCCAGGGTGTCGGCGAGGTCGTCGAGGCGCTGGGCCATGGTGGTGTAGAGGCCGGTGACGGCTTGCTGGCGACGGTGGGTGTGGCGGGCGGGGGCGAGAACGAGATGCGCGGCGAGGCCGCAGAGCGCGCCGATGCCCACGGAGGCGACCAGGTGGCCGATGTAGGCGATCTGCCCCTGTCCGGAGGAGAACGCGAAGAAGCCGACGACGGCGACCTGGGTGCCCTGCTGCCCGAAGCGCCGGATCCTGCCGATGCAGAGGGCGACCAGGGTGAGGAAGCCGAACGTCCACCCGTGGACGCCCGCCGACGCCGCCAGCGATGCGGCGAGCGTGGCTCCCGCTGCCATGGCCAGCACGTACTGAACGCAGACGCGCACCGAGCGGTACACGGTGGCCTGCAGTGCCACCAGCGCGGTGAACGGCGCGAACGTCGACACCGAGGGAGGCAGCAGGTGGCGGGCCAGGACCCATGCCGCCATCGCCGCGACCACGGTCTTGGCACCGAGCAGGACCTCGTCCCGCTCGGCCCCGGCTCCTCGCGCCGCGCGACGCAGATAGTCGGCCCGCTCCGTGACCGCCGACCACATCCTCCGCACCGTAGCCACCCTTCTGGGCAAGTTCGACCACCTCCGGTGCGCGCCTGCCCCGGTGATGGAGCTCGACGCTCGGACCGACGGGAACCTTCCGGCGCCGGAGGCCCCCACCGGGGAGAACGCGCAGGGCGGCGGCATGGCCGAGGGGAGGCGGGGCAGGTTCGGGGCATCTGACGGTTCGATCCACAGGCGGCGACATGCGAAGCGTAGGAGTGGAAGAGGAGCTGCTGCTCGTGGACGCGGACAGTGGTGCACCGCTCGCCGTGTCGGGGGCCGTGCTGGCGGCCGCGGAGCGCTCGGCCTGGCAGCGCTCCGGCACGAGCGGTCGACGTGACCACGAGTTCGAGAAGGAACTGCAGAAGGAGCAGCTGGAGTTCGCCACGAAACCCGTCACCGAGATGGGTGAGCTGGAGGAGGAGATCGTCCGCATCCGCCGCGAGGCGGCCCACCACGCGGCGAGCGCCGGCGCCGTGGTGGCGGCGGTCGCGACGTCCCCGCTGCCCGTCAAGCCGTCGCTGAACGTCGGGCCGCGCTACCGGTGGCTGGGCGAGCAGTTCGGCCTGACCGCGCAGGAGCAGCTGACCTGCGGGTGCCACGTCCACGTGTCGGTCGCGTCGGACGAGGAGGGCGTCGCCGTCCTGGACCGCATCAGGCCCTGGCTGGCCGTCCTGACGGCGATCAGCGCCAACTCGCCCTTCTGGCAGGGCGAGGACAGCGGGTACGGGAGTTACCGCAGCCGGGTGTGGAACCGGTGGCCGTCCGCCGGGCCGGTGGACGTCTTCGGCTCCGCCGACCGCTACCACGAGCAGGTCCGCGCGATGCTCGACACCGGAGTGCTGCGCGACGAGGGCATGGTCTACTTCGACGCCCGGCTGTCGGCCGCCTACCCCACCGTGGAGGTCCGGGTGGCCGACGTATGCCTGGACGCCACCACGCCGGTCCTGCTCGCCGCCCTCATCCGCGGCCTGGTCGAGACGGCGGCCCGCGCCTGGCAGGACGGGCGGCCTCCGGCCAGGATCGGTACGAGTCTGCTGCGACTGGCGTCCTGGCGGGCCGGACGCTCCGGCCTGGACGGACCCCTGCTGCATCCCGAAACCATGAGGGAGACGTCTGCCGAGGACGCGATCGAGGCCTTGTACCGGCACGTGCGCGAGGCGTTGAAGGACCAGGGCGATGACGAGCGGGTCCGGGAAGCCATCGCGCACCTGCACGAGCGGGGCAACGGCGCCCGCACGCAGCGCCGGCTGCACGCTGACGGGCACGAACTCGCATCCGTCGTCACTCGGTGTGCGGAGGTGACGATCAAGCCGTGAGGCGCTGCGGCGGATCGGGCAGGCCCCGTGTCCGTGGGGCCCGCCGAGAACGGGAGACTGCCGCCCGGGGGCCGTAGTGCTCCCGGGCGCCCCGGCGTCCGCCGGGGCGGCCGGTGCAGGCCCCGGCCGCTCACCTCAGGCGGAGTACGAAGCCGCTTCGGGGGAGCGTGGGCATGCGGGACAGGGGAATCCCGAGGTCCTGGTCGGGGACTTCGTAGTCGAGCCGCGCCAGTTCCGTCGCGATGGCCGCGAGTGCGGTGACGGTGATGTCCTCTCCGGGGCAGCGGTGGCCGCTCGCCGGGTCCCCGCCGCCTTGGGGCACGAGGTCGTCCAGCGACTCCTCCGGCCCCTCGGGGCCGGTGAACCGGCGCGGGTCGAACCGGTACGGGTCCTCCCACAGGGCCGGATCGTGGTTCTGGCCGTACAGGTCGAGCAGTACCAGGGCGCCCTTGGGAACGTGCTCCCCCTGCCAGGTCAGGTCCTGTGCGGCGAGGCCCGCCACGAAGGGCGCGAAGGGGTAGAAGCGCCGTACCTCGTGGGCGAACGCCTCGGCGTACGAGCCTCCGGTGCCGGCCCGCAAGGCGTCGCGGTGCCGGGGCCACCGGTGCAGTGCGTGGGCGGCGAACGTCGCGAACCAGGCGATGGCGACCGTGGGGCGGATGATGTTCAGCAGCTCGACCGCGGCGGTACGGGGGTCCAGAAGGGTTCCGTCCAGGTCGCGGTGCCAGGCCACCGCCTCCAGGGCCGAACCCGTGGAGTCCGCCTCGGGGGTGGCGCGCACATCGGTGATCAGGCCGGCGAGGGCGTCCTCCTGGCGGCGCCGTGCCCGGCGGGCGCGCAGGTGGCGGGGGCCGGGGGTGGCGAATCCGTCGACCATGGACGTGCAGTCGCGGGCCAGGTCGGCGGCCGCCGCGTCGGAGAGCGGGACGCCCGCCCAGTCGCGGACGGCGAGTGCGAGGACCCTGGCGGCCTCGTCGAAGAGCACCACGCGGTCCTGCTGCCGATCGGCCATCGCTTCGCGCCACCGACGGGTGACGGACTCGCCCAGCGCGGCGACCCCGGCGCCGTCCTTGAGGAGGGCGATGAACATCGCCTTGCGCACCCGGTGCACGTCTGCGTCGAGGGTGTGGACGGCGCCCTGACCGAAGAGGGTGTCCAGGACCGGGTCGGGCAGGGCCGCGGTGCGTAGGACGTGCTTCTCGTCGTAGAAGAAGGTGACCGCGTCCGGGCCGCGCAGGGCGATCGCGGGCCGACCCATCAGGCGTGTCCTGACCGTGCCGTCAAGGCTGCCGCGCATCCGGTCGGGCAGCCACGCGTATCCGTGCACCAGGAGTGCGAGCGTGCTGTCGTTCCATGGGGCGGCGTTGGCTTTCTTGAAGGTGGGCATGGAGCGCGCGTACCCGGCATGGCCCGGGGCACGCGTGCGACAGCCCGGTGTCACTCGTGCGGTGTCCCGGGAATCAGAGGCCGGCCGCCGCCTTCTCCCGGTGGCGGGCCCAGGCCCGGGCGGTGATGCCGGGGTCGGTCAGGACGTCGGCCGCCGTGCAGGCCAGGGCTTCGGCGGCCGCCAGCATCACCTCGCGGCCCCGCTGGGAGGCGGCGGCGCGCGCGAAGGCGGGGGTGTGGTCCGATGCCTCGTCGCCCAGGATGGCGACGAAGGGATGGATGGAAGGGACCCGGCCGCTCACGTCGCCGATGTCGGAGGAGCCCAGGAACACCCCGCCGACAGGCTGGGTGAGCCGAATTCCCGAGTGTGCAATGTGCACGCCGAACTGGTCCGAGAGCACGTCGTTGTTCCGGAAGTGGGCGTAGCCCTTGCCCGCGCGGGTCACCTCCACCGTGGTGCCGGTCGCGGTCGCCACGCCTTCCGCCCAGGTGCCGATCTCGGCCACCAGCGCATCGAGGGCGGTGCTCGTGGCCGCTCGCAGGCCGAACAGGCCTTCAGCGAAAGCCGGCACGATGTTGGTCGCGCTGCCGCCGTCGGTGACGATCCCCTGGACGTGTGCCCCGGACGGCAACCGCCTGCTCATCACGGCGGCGGTGTTGAACAGCTGGATGAGGGCGGCCAGGGCGTCGATTCCCCGGATGGGATCGCCCGTCGGATGTGCTGCCCGGCCGTGAAAGCCCACGCGGACCTGGGTCTGCGCGGTCAGTGGCGCCCAGGCCCAGTCGTGCACGCCGGGGTGGAACATCAGCGCAGCGTCCACACCGTCGAAGACACCCGCTTCGGACAGGGCGACCTTGCCCCCGCCCCGCTCCTCCGCGGGTGTCCCCACGGCGAGCACCGTGCCCTCGAACTCCTCCCCCCATACGCTGCGCAACGCCAGTGCGGCCCCCAGTCCGGCCGCGGCGATCAGGTTGTGTCCGCACGCGTGTCCCAGGCCGGGCAGCGCGTCGTACTCCAACAGCAGTGCCACGCAGCGTCCCCGCCCGCTTCCCGCGCGGGCGACGAAGGCCGTGTCGAGGCCGGCCGTGCCCCTCTCCACGACGAATCCCTCGCGCCGCAGGACGCCGGTGAGCAGGCCGGCCGCACGATGCTCCTCGTAGGCGAGCTCGGGATCCGCGTGCAGGGCGCGGCTGACGGCCCACAGATCGTCCGCCCGGTGGGCGCACTCCCGCCGCAGTCGCCCGTACAGACCCTCGGACGGATCGCCCGCGTCGCCCATGTCGTCTCCTCTGGCCATGGCGAATCGGAGAACGCCGCGTACACCCCCTGCATCCTGACGGGGCGACGGAGCGCACGCGGTGCGCCGTCGGCGAACTGGTCAGGGCAGGGGTGTGCCGCCGGTGGCGTTGACGATCTCCCCTGTGATGTAGCTGGCCTGCGGCGAAGCCAGGAACACGTAGGCGGGCGCCATCTCGGCGGGCTGGGCGGGACGGCCCAGGGGTGACTGCTCGCCGAACTTCGTCGCGTCGGGCATGGTCGCGGGGATCAGCGGAGTCCAGACGGGCCCGGGTGCGACTGCGTTGACGCGGATGCCGCGCTCGGCGAGCATCTGGGCCAGTCCGTGGGTGAAGGAGATGATCGCCGACTTCGTCATCGCGTAGTCGAGGAGGTGCGGGCTCGGCTGGTAGCCCTGCACGGAGGTGGTGTTGACGATCGAGCCGCCGCGCGGCATGTGTTCCAGGGCCTTACGGGTCAGCCAGAACATCCCGTACAGGTTGGTCTTCATCACCCGGTCGAACTGCTCCGTGGTGATCGCCTCGATCCCGTCGGGCTGGGACATCTGATAGGCGGCGTTGTTGACGAGGAGGTCGATGCGCCCGAGTTCCTGCACGGCCCGGTCGATCAGGGCCTCGCACTGCTCCTCGTCACGGATGTCACATGCGACCGGTACGGCCTTGCGGCCCGCCGTGCGGATCAGGCGCGCCGTCTCGTCCGCCTCGTCCGCCTCTTCGGGGAGATGGGTGAAGACGACGTCCGCACCTTCGCGGGCGAACGCCAGACAGACGGCCCGGCCGATGCCGGAATCGCCGCCGGTGACGACCGCCGCCCGTTCGAGCAGTGCGTCGTGACCCTGGTAGGAGTCCTCGCCGTGGTCGGGTCGAGGCTCCATCCGCTCCGTGGAACCGGGATGGTCCTGCTCCTGGTCGGGAAAGGGCGGGCGCGGGTGGAGTGTCACCGGGTCGGGGCCCCGGGACTCTTGCTGAGGCATGGGATCTCCGTAGGTGCCCTCGTCGGGCGGATCAGGGGGTGTCACGTCACCGGTCATGGTGTGCGCATCCGCACCCGGCCGCCATCTGGCAGTGGCGGCCGGCCCCGCGCATGCGGCCTGAACGGTCATGAAGAGGCGACTGGCGTCTACGCCCACACGCCGCAGCCGCAATCAGGCATGCCGGTGGGAGTGCCGGCCTCCGACGGCCAGGCGGTACAGGGCCAGGAGTATGACGGAGCCGATGATGGCCGCGATCCAGGTGGAGAGGTCGAAGAAGCCGTCGATGGAGTCGACGCCGAAGATGACCTTGCCGAGCCAGCCGCCGAGGAGGCCCCCGGCGATGCCGATGAGCATGGTGATGATGATGCCGCCCGGGTCCTTGCCCGGCATGATCGCCTTGGCGATGAGGCCGGCGAACAGACCGATGAGAATCCACGCAATGATGCCCATGATGTGTCTCCTGCTTCGTGAGGTGGGCCTGGGTTACGTCGCTTCTTCACGCGTCTCGTGCTTTCAAACGTGCCCGGCGCGCCACGGTTGGGGCGCCCGTGCGGGGGCATGCGGCACGCCGGAGGCGGCCGGCCGCCCGTGACCCGACGTGTGTGAAGGAGCGAGATCGTGTTGATGACTCACCCCGCGGTGCTGACACGTCTGGTGGAGGAGTACGAGAGGGAGTCGGCGCTCCGGGCCGCAGCTCCCCATGGACCTGTGCACCAGCACATGGAGGACGTGGTCTACACGCTGTGCGTGTCGACCGGGACGCGGGACATCGACGCGGCGCTGGCCGTGGCGCGGGAGCAGCTGAACACGGCATGGCTCGGTGACGCGCACCCGGGGGTGGCGGCACAGGACGGTCGGACCTTGAGCGGTACGGCGGGGTAGTCCGCCGTACCGGCCCCGGCGGGCCGGTACGGGCGGTCCCGCCGACGGCGGGGCGGTCAGGCGGCGGTGGCCAGAGCGGCGTCGACCAGGCGCAGTTGGTCCTCGCCGAGTACGGATCCTGCCATTCGACCAGCTTGCGTCGACGCGGACGAGGTGGCGGAACCGCCCGGTCGCTCGGCCGGAGCCGGGGCACCGCGGTCGACGTCGCCGCGGGCAACCTGCGGGACCCGGTTACCCGCCGCGGGTGACCGCCCGATGCTCCACACCGATGGTGTGCAGGAACGCGAGGCCGAAGCAGTCGACCTGCCCGGCCTCATCCGCACGACGGCAGCCGAGCATCCGCGCGAGGTCGTGCGCACGCTGGTCGCGGCGGTCGCCGACGCCTACGACGGCCGGCCGCTGAGAGACGATGCAACCGTTCTGTGCTTGGACTGGTACGAGCCGTCATCCGGAAGCCGCCGCGCGAATCTCTCAGCCGACGCCTGGCCCGGGAGCACCGCCGGGGCTTTTGCCGGGTTTCTCCTCCCCGGAGCGGGCAGGTGCGTGGTAGAGCCCGGTGGAAGGAGGACGTATGGACGCACCCGTGCTCGATCGGTCCCTGCCCCGCAGCGGGCAGCCCACGACGTCGGCGCGCGACGCCACCCGCGCCTTCCTCCACCATGCCGCGCGCATCCGGCCGCCTGCTGCACCGGGGAACGACGACGCCGTGCTCCTGATCGTGGGCGAGCTGGTGGCCAATGCCATGCGCCATACCCGTGGGCCCGCATTGCTGCACCTGGAACTGAAGGGCGACCACATCGACATCTGTGTCACCGACACCAGTCCCGACCCGCCCGAGCCGCGCCCGCCCCACCTCGACGGGACCGGCGGGTGGGGGTGGCAACTGATCAATCACCTCACCACCGAGGTGCACATCGAACCCACCCCGGACGGCGGCAAGACCATCTGCGCCCGCGCCCCCTGGTAGGCCCGGTGGCACAGGGCCAGGCAAGGCCGCCGCTGCCGTGAGCACGCCAAGGAGGTTTCGATGGTCCGAAGATCGCCGGAACGCTGCATGAGGCCGCCCACCCTGGGCAGCCGCCGTATGACGTCCACGAAGCGGCCTTACGGGCGCCGCGATCCCGGGAGGTACGCGTGTCCAGTACGGCCCAGGCCCTCACCTTGGGAACTCTCACCGACGGCCTCGTCGCCCTGCCGAGTGTCTACCGCCCGCAGGCGGACACCCACCTGCTCGCCGCGGCACTCGCCCGTGAGGAGCTGGGGCCCCGCACCAGCGTCCTCGAGATCGGCACCGGGACCGGCGCGCTCGCTCTGCACGCCGCTCGCAGGGGCGCCTCGGTCACGGCGGTGGACGTCTCCTGGCCGGCCGTCGTATCAGCGCGTATGAACGCCGTGCTCCATCGGCTCCCCCTGCGCGTCCTGCACGGCGACTTCAGGGCCCGTACCGTCGGCCGGCGCTTCGACCTCATCATGGCGAACCCGCCGTACGTGCCCGCTCCGGCCGTGACACTGCCCTCGCGGGGGCCGCAGCGCGCGTGGGACGCCGGCCCGGACGGACGCCTCGTGATCGACCGGATCTGCGCGACCGCTTCGGCTCTGCTGCGTCCCGGCGGCGCTCTGCTGATGGTGCACTCCGGCATGTGCGGGGCCGAGGAGACCGTGGACCGGCTGGCCGGGGCCGGGCTGTCCGCGCAGGTCACGGCGAAGGCGTCCGTTCCCTGGGGACCGGTCCTGCGCTCGCGGCGGATCTGGCTGGAGAGGCGAGGCCTGGCGAGCGAGGCCGAGGAGTGGGAAGAGCTGGTGGTCATCCGTGCCCAGAACCTCTGACGACAGTCCTTGCCCGGCCTACGGGGTGAGGCCCGCCCGCCGCGTGTCCGTGGACCCGCAGGGGCCCGTCCTCATAGAGGGCCCGGTCGACATCGTCCTGGACGATGGCACGGTCGCGCGCTCCGACCGCTTCACGGTCGCCATCTGCACATGCCGTCGCAGCCGTACGTATCCCTGGTGCGACACCAGCCACCGCCGCCGCGAGCGAACCACTCCGCCGCCTGAGGACAGGAACCCGTGATGCGCCCTCTCAGCCCGGACCCGGTCGCCCCGGCAGACGGCCGGAGCCCCCGTCTGGTGGAGGGGCGGGGCGAGCTGTCCGGCACCGTGTCGGACGCCCTGCGGTCCGGGGGCCTGCCGCGGTACGCCCCCGGGGCCGTACCGGAGGCCGACCCCTGGGGTGAGGACCTCCAGCTCGCCCTCTACCTCCTCTACGAGCTGCACTACCGCGGCTTCGACGGCGTGGACGACGCACGCGAGTGGGACCCGGACCTGCTGCGGTTGCGCCAGGCGATGGAAGCGCGCTTCCTGGACGCCCTGCGCACCGAGCTGTCCGATGCGCCCCGAACGGTCGAGGACGCCTTCGCCCCGCTGCTCGTCGAGCCCGCCGACCTCTCCGGCACCCTGAGCCACCACCTGGCGACGGAGGGGGAGCTCTGGCAGTTGCGCGAGTACGCGGCGCTGCGCTCCCTCTACCACCTCAAGGAGGCCGACCCGCACGCCTGGGTCATTCCCCGGCTCACCGGGCGGGCCAAGGCCGCCATGGTCGCCATCGAGTACGACGAGTTCGGCGCCGGCCGCGCCGACCGCATCCACGCGCAGCTCTTCGCGGACCTCATGACCGACCTCGGCCTCGACCCCTCCTACGGCCGTTACCTGGACCATGCGCCCGCGCCCCTCCTCGCGACCGTGAACCTGATGTCCCTCTTCGGGCTGCACCGCTCCCTGCGCGGCGCACTCGTCGGCCACTTCGCATGCGTCGAGGTCACCTCGTCGCCCGGGTCCCGGCGGCTGGCCAAGGCGATGCGGCGCTCCGGAGCCGGACCCGCCGCCGAGCACTTCTACGCGGAGCACGTCGAGGCCGACGCCGTCCACGAACAGGTCGTGCGCCGCGAGGTCATCGGCGGACTCGTCACCGAGGAGCCCGCGCTGGAGGCCGACGTGGCCTTCGGCTGCGCCTCGACGGTTCTGCTGGAAGACCGGCTGGCCGACCACATCCGCCGCGCGTGGAGCCGGGGAGGGACTGCCTTGCGCAGACCGCTGCCGTAGACGAGGGGGGCACGGTGCCGGTCTCCGTCTGCGGGGGACGGCGCGTCCAGGTGCGGGCATGCCGGCCGCGGCCGCGTGCGGGTACGGCGCTCCCGACCTCTGCCCCCGAGCCCTGCCCCCGTGCGGCGCCGCCTTGCGGCGGCTGCGCGTCAGCTCTGTGTGGTGTCCTCGCCGGTCTGCCCGGTGGCCTCGGCGGCGCGTGCCTTCTCGCGCATCTTGCGCACCAGCTCCGCCTTCCTGTCGGCCGCACCCTGGCGGTCCAGGTTGCGGTGCGGGCCGTTGTTCTGCCGTTCGGCGCGGGACAGTTTCTTGCGCTGGCCGCCGCCCTGGCCCACGGGGTTGTTGATGTTCTTGCTGTCGGTCACGGGTTCTCCCGGGTCATGGTGTGAAGGCTACGGATTCATCGGCGGGGCACGGGCGGCGACGGGACGGGCGGCGACGCCGAAGGACCCCGGCAGGGGCCCATACACGCCCTCACGCGTGAATCGGCCTCTGGGAAGAACACGACAAAGACGGTACCCGGTTCCCTCGGCCCCGCCCACCAGCCCTGTCACCACCCGGGGGATCAGCTTCTGCCGACCCACGACGGCGCGGCGATACTGAAGGTGAGCCGACTGCTCCGACCGCTCGACCTCTGGTCCCCGGTCACTCCGGGTGGTCGCCGCGGTCATGCCGGCTGTGCGGTCCGTTCGGCAGCGCGAGCAGGTCGAAGGGTGGCAGCGATGGACGCACCGGCGACGGGACCGGGTGAGGTGCCCGAGGACCCGTTCGCACTGCACAACTCCGCCTCGGCGGTTCTGGACGGCCACGGCCGCGTGGTCGGCTGGAGCGAGCGCGCACAGGAGCTCCTCGGCTACCCGCCCGACGAGGTGCTCGGCCGCACGGCCCTGGAGTCGTTGTCCGACCCTCGTGACCATGAGGCGGTCCGGGCCGCAGCGGCCGCGTGCGAGCGCGACCGGGGCTGGTCCGGCGTCCTGCCCGTCATGCACCGCAGCGGGCGACGGGTGGAGGTGGGTCTGCGCGTCCGCGCCGTGATCCGCGCCGGCCCGGCCCGCGAGTGGTTCCTCGTCGCCGCCCCGGCCAAGGAGGTGCTCCAGTGGGAGACGGACCGGTCCGTCCTCGACGGTCTGTTCCGGCGCTCTCCGATCGGTCTGTCCGTCCACGCCCCCGACCTGCGCATCCTGCGGATCAACCGGGCGCTGGCCCGGTACACGCAGCTCTCCGCGGCGGAGATCCGCAGCCGGACCATCGGCGACTTCCTCATCGGCCCGGATCTGAAGACCATCGAAAGCCGGCTGCGCAGGGTGCTGGAGACGGGCGCCCCCCTGATCTTCACCGAGCAGCACTGCCGCCTGAGGAGCGACCCCGATCACGAGCGGGTGGTGTCGGTGTCCGCGTTCCGGATGGAGGACCCCTCCGGCGGGATCCTCGGGGTCACCCAACAGGTGGAAGACGTCACCGACCGCTACCGGGCCCGGCGGCGGCTCGCCCTCCTCAACCGGGCGAGCGCCCGCATCGGGACCACACTGGACCTCGGCCGGACCACCCGGGAGCTGGCCGACGTCGCCGTCCCCGACCTCGCGGACGCCGTCTCGGTGGATCTGCTGGAGTCGGTCGCCCAAGGAGACGAGAGCGCCGAGGAGGCGAGCGGACCGGTCCGCAGGATGGCCGTCCAGGCGGTCATGGCGGAGGCGCTGGGGGTGATGTACCCCGCGGGAGAGGTCTTCCACTTCGACCCCCGTACGCCGCAGGCCAGGTGTCTCGCCGAGCAGCAGCCCATCCTCGAAGCGGAGCTCCGCAGCAGCCCCGGCTGGTACTTCCAGGATCCGGAGCGCACACGGCGCGCCTTCGGACTGAACGCCCACTCACTGATCGTCGTACCGCTGACGGCCCGCGGTCTGCTCCTCGGCCTGCTCAGCCTGTGGCGGGCCGAGCGGCCCGAGCCGTTCGAAGGGGACGACCTCACACTGGCGGAGGAGTTCGCCGCGCGCGCCGCCGTGTGCATCGACAACGCCCGCCGCTACACCCAGCAGCATCAGGCCGCGGTGACCTTGCAGCGCAGCCTGCTGCCGCAGGAGTTGCCCGAATACAGTGCGGTCGAGGTCGCGCACCTCTACCTGCCGGCCGATGCCGCCACCGGCGTCGGCGGCGACTGGTTCGACGTCATCCCCCTCTCCGGAGCCCGCGTCGCCCTCGTCGTCGGCGAAGTCGTGGGCCACGGTCTGCACGCCGCGGCCACCATGGGCCGCCTGCGCACGGCCGTGCACACCCTGGCGGGCCTCGACTACGCTCCGGACGAGGTCCTCTCCCACCTGGACGACCTGGTCAGCCGCCTGGCGGCTGAGCAGGCGCCCGGAGACGGACGCACGCGGGCCGGTCAGATCGTGGGCGCGACGTGCCTCTACGCGGTCTACGACCCCATCTCCCGGCGCTGCACCCTGGCCCGGGCGGGTCATCTGCCCCCCGCGTTGGTGGCTCCCGACGGCACGGTGAGCCTGCCCGACCTGCCCGAGGGGCCGCCGCTGGGGCTGGGCGGTCTCCCCTTCGAATCCGCTGAACTGGAACTCGCCGAGGGAAGTCTGCTGGCGCTGTACACGGACGGTCTGGTCGAGGCCCGCGGCTTCGACCTCGACGAGGAGATCGAGCGACTGCGAGGGGCCCTGTCCGGGCCCGGCCGCTCGCTGGAGGAGACCTGCGCGGCGGTGCAGAACGCCCTGTTGCCGGATCACCCACCGGACGACGTCGCACTGCTCCTCGCCCGCACCCGCGTGCTGGCGCCGGAGCACGTCGCCTTCTGGGAGCTGGCCGCCGAGCCGGCCGCAGCCGGCCGGGCGCGGCACCTGACGGAGACCACACTGACCGGGTGGGGCCTGGGGGAGCTGGCCTTCACCGCCGAACTGGTCGTCAGCGAACTGGTCACCAACGCCTACCGGTACGGCGGCGGCACGCCGGTGACCCTGCGGCTCATCCGCGACCGCAGCCTGATCTGCGAGGTCTCCGACAGCAGCAGCACGGCTCCGCACCTGCGACGGGCGCGCACCACCGACGAGGGCGGCCGCGGCCTCTTCCTGGTGGCCCAGCTCACCGAACGATGGGGCGCCCGTTACACCCGGCGCGGCAAGACCGTCTGGACGGAGTTCCCCCTGGCCACGGCCACGGAGGGGCACTCCGCGGCCGTGGCCGACCGTGCGCTCGACGGGACGGCCCGTCAGCCGCCCACGTAGACGTCCTCCACGTAGCGGCCCTCCGCCACCAGCCCCCGGAGCCACTCCGAGGCCGCCGAACCGTCCTTCCCGCTGTAGCGGACGTACAGCTGCCGGAAGGCCTCGCGGACCCCCGGGGCCATGCGGGAGCCGTCCCCGCAGACGTGGATGCGGGCGCCTGCCTCGGTCAGCCGCCAGACCTCCTCACCCTCCGCCTCGATCCGGTGCTGGACGAACCGGACCTCGCCCTGCGGCGCCAGCGAGAAGGCGGGCCGCATGGACACGGCGCCCTCGCGGTCGGCGTCCTCCAGCTCCGCCCGGTGGAGGTAGTCCACATCAGGGTGGTCGCAGCCGAAGTAGCACAGTGCGGGCGCCAGTTCGGCTCCCGACGCACGCAGTGCACGACGGTCGGCGATCGCCCCCCGGAACGGCGCGAGCCCGGTTCCCGCGCCGATCATGATGAGCGGCGTCCGCCCGTCGTGCGGAATGCGGAAGGCCTCCCGGCACGGCTGCACCCGGGCGAGGACCGTGTCCCCGGGACGCACCCGGTGCAGGTACGAAGAGCCCACTCCGCGGAACACGCCGTCCCGGCCCGAGCGGTGGGGGGCTTCCAGGAGGGAGATCATCAGGTCTGCCTGCCCCGGACCTGCCGACGGGGACGAGGAGATGGAGTAGTGGCGGGGCCGCAGGGGCTCCAGCAGTTCCAGCAGGACGGGCCACGGCAGCCGGCCCCGGAGCGCGGGGTGCTCCTCGACGAGGTCCACGAGGCTGCCCGGGCGGGCCCCCGCGGCCCCCTCGGCCGCGGCCGCCGCGATCCGTTCCAGCGCGGCCCTCTCCGGCGGGCACGGGTTGTGCACGGCGAGGACGGCCGCCTGCTCGGCGGTCACCGGGACCTGCAGCTCGACGTACCGGGCGAGCAGTTCGCGTACGGCGACGGGGCGGTCCAGCGGCAGGGTGGTCCGGCCGGGGCGGTGGGCACGGACGTTCAGCACCGAGTCCGGGTCCACGCCCACGACCCGGGCCGCCCGCTCCACCTGCCCGGGGTCGTTGGCCGGGAGGACGGCGAGGTGGTCGGCGGTGCGGTAGCGGACCCCTTCGGGAAGAGCGACGCGCAGGAAGCGCTTCGACCTGCCGGCCGGGTGGCCGAGGTCGGCGAGGTCCCCGGTGTGCGTCACCGTCATCGGCTGGAGGTCGTACCGCCGGGCCAGTGCGTCGAGCGGCCCGCCCGTGATCTCGACGACGTCGTACGCCGGGCCGGTGCAATCCTCCGCCCGGGACGCGGTCACGGACGCCGGGTCGCCGTAGCGCTCCAGCAGTGTGCGGCGCAGGCCGGCGGTGAAACCGCGTACCGCTCCCGCGAGGTCCCCGGAGGCGTCGGCCTCGGCACGGTCCATCAGGCGTACGGCACCCGCCGAGGCGAGGCGGCCGTCGATGAGCGCGGGTACCTGCTGGTAGGTGGTGGACCAGTTGCGGTCCCCGACACCCAGGACGGCGTAGTGCACGCCTTCCGCGGCACCGGGGGCCGCCTGCGCCAGCCAGGAGACGAATCCGGCCGCGTCGTCGGTGGGCCGTCCGTTGTACGACGCGGCGACGACGACCAGCGGCCCGTCCGTGGGCAGTCCGCCGTCACGGTGCTCGTCGAGTGGCGCGACACGCGTCCCGAATCCCAGCTCCGCCGCCGTCTCGGCCAGGTCGTGCGCGTACGTGCGGCAGGTGCCGAAGTTGGATCCGTACAGCAGCGTCAGCGTCGTACCGGGAAGGGCCCGGGTGGGGGCGGGCCCCGCGGCCGGCGCCTGCGTGTGCTCCCCGTGGCCGGCCGGGAGGACCGCCGCGAGGGCCGCGCGGTTGCGGGAGCGGTCGGCCGGGCTGCGCCGGCCCAGGGTCAGCGTGAAGCCGTCGGGTTTGAGCGTGAGCGTCTCCTTGATGCGCAGCTCGTAGCGCCCCCGGTCGAGGAAGCGGTAACGGTGCACCAGCATGCCCAGCAGCATCGTCGCCTCGTGGAGGGCGAACTGCCGTCCGATGCAAGCCCGTTCCCCGGTCCCGAACGGCTTGTACGCGTGCGGGGAACGGGCCGCCTCCGCCTCGGCGGCGAACCGGTCCGGGTCGAACTCCTCGACGTTGTCGCCCCACACCGGGTCGCGGTGCAGCATCGGGGTCAGCACCAGCATCCGCTGCCCCGCCTGGACCGGGTGGCGGCCCCCGATCACGGTGTCGGCGCGCGCCTCGCGTGCGAACGCGGCGGCCGTCGGCCACAGCCGCAGCGTCTCGTTGAGGACCTGGCGCACGTAGCGCAGCCTGCCGATGTCCTCGAAGGCGGGCTCGGGGTCCGGGTCGTCACCCCACAGGGCGTCGGTCTCGGCCTGGGCCAGGTGCAGTACCGCCGGGTTCTTCATGAGGTGGTACAGCGCGAACGAAAGGGCGCCCGACGTCGTCTCGTGTCCTGCGATCAGGAACGTGATCACCTGGTTCCTGATGTTCGCCTCGTCGAGCACCTCGCCCGACCGGGGGTGCGGGGAGCCCAGCATCAGGCCCAGCAGATCGTCCGTCGAGGTGTCCCCCGACGCCTTGCGCCGCTCGATCACCTCGTCGACGACCCGGGCCAGGTAGGCGGCGTCCTCGGCGAACGCCGCGTCCTCGGCCGCGTGGTCCGCGCCGGGCACCCGGCCGAGCTTGGCCTGGCTGTGGGCGAGGGCCCGCACCAGGGCCCGGACGAACGGATGCGCCTGCTCACGTTCGAAGGACGCGAAGTCGTAGCCGAAGCCGGACAGCCCGATGGTGTCGAGGGTCATCCGGGTCATGTCCTCGGCGACGTCCACCGGGGCCGAGACGTCGGAGCCCGCGGCGAACCGCGCGTCCCAGGAGCCGATGAGCCGCTTCGCGACCCGCAGCATGTGCGGGTGGTAGGTGCGCATCGAGGTGAGGGCGAAGGCCGGGAGCAGGATGTCGTGCGCCTTGGCCCAGTTGGGCTCGTCGTTGTACGCGGTGAACAGTCCGTCGGCGGCGACCTCGCGTACGTTCTCGAGCGCCGGACCGATGCCCTTGGCGAAGCGCCGCTCGTCGGAGAGTTCCTCCACCAGCTCCGCCGCACTCACGAACACGGTCTCCCGGTCGTGGAAGCGCTGGACGAAGACCGGACCGAGCCGGCGGGCGTGTCCCATGGCCGTCTGCAGCGGGGTGCTCGTCAGCCCCGGCCCGCTCACGTCGACGACCGGCAGGTGCGCAGCGTCGTCGTCCAGGGGTCCGGGGCCGGTGGTGTGCGGTTCATTCATGGCGTCTGCCTCTTCTGGTCACGTCAGCCGTGTCGTGTCCACGGTGACGCGGCCGCCGGGGCGACGGCGGACGACGACTACCTATTCTTGTAGGGGTGATGTCCGCAGCGGGCCTTGATCGGGGGCAGTCGGCCGTGGCAGAGGGAGAGGGCGTGGCACAGCCGGCACAGCCTGCGCCGGGCGAAGCGGCGGCGGCCTGGCGGTCACGCTTCGTCAGCCTGTTCGACAGGGCGCCCGTGGCGCTGGCGATCAGCGACGCGTACGGCCTGATCCTCGGGGCGAACCCCGCGTTCGCCTCCGCATGGCAGCTGCAACCGGGAAAACTGGAAGGCCGCCGACTCCTCGACCTCCTCACTCCGACCAACGACCGGCAGCTGCTCAGACTGGACGAGGCCCTGCGCTCGCGCCGCAGGTCCCGCTACCCGGTCGAGGTGAGCTGGCAGGTCCGGGGGGCGGCCCGGCACGGCCGCGTCACCGTCGAACCGGTCTCCGACCCGCAGGACGACGTCCCCCGCCTGCTCGTCTCGCTGACCGAGGAGGCGGGCGCAGACCGGCCCGCGCCGCCGCCGCAGGACCCGGCCGACGGCCTGGGCCCCCAGGAGGCGCGGATCCTGCCGCTCGTCGCGGCGGGGGCGTCGGGATCGGCCATCGCCCGCGAGGTGGGCCTCACCGTCGACGGGGTCACCTCCCACGTGCCCCGCCTCTGCCGACGGCTCGGTGTGCCCAACCGCCCCGCGCTGATCGCCCGCGCCTACGTCCTGGGCCTGCTGGACCCCGCGGCGTGGCCTCCGCGCGTGGCGGGTGCGGCCGGTCCGGGGCGGCCCTGAGGCACCGTCTGCGCGCCGTGCCGCGCACCTCAGGTGCGGGGGGCGCGGCCCTTGGGCTGGCGGGGTTCGGGGGAGGCGGGCGCGGGTGGGACGGGAAGGTCCGTCGGCGTGTCCACGGTGAGTTCGACCCGGGTGCCGTGATGCGTCACGGTCAGGGGCCCTCCGGACAGGAGTGTGTAGCGGGCCGTCGACTGTCCCATGTCGAGGCGGATCAGCCGCCCCTGGACACGGACGTTGAAGGCCAGCCGGGTCAGCGAGGACGGCAGCCGCGGTGCGAACAGCGCCGCGGCGTCCGGCTCGACGGGGCCCGCCATCCCGGACGGCTGGTCCCGAGGGTCCGCGGGCGGGGTGGGGCGGATGCGGCGCAGCCCGCCGAAGCCCTGGACCAGGGCGATCCAGGTGCCGGCGAGCGAGGCCATGTGGAGGCCGTCCCGGGTGTTGTGTTCAAGGTCGTCCAGATCCATCAGCGCCGCCTCGCGCGTATAGGCCCAGGCGAGGCGCAGGTGTCCGGTCTCGGCGGCGAGCACGGCCTGGCAGCAGGCGGACAGGGAGGAGTCCCTGACCGTCAGCGGCTCGTAGTAGGCGAAGTTGCGGACCTTCTCCTCGGCGGTGAACTCGTCCGGGCAGGTGAACATGGCCAGGACCAGGTCCGCCTGCTTGACGACCTGCTTGCGGTACAGGTCGAAGTACGGGAAGTGCAGCAGCAGCGGGTACTGGTCCTCGGAGGTGGCCTCGAAGTCCCAGGGCTCCTGGTCGGTGAATCCAGCGGACTGCTCGTGCACCCGCAGCCGCCGGTTGTACGGGATGGCCGTCCGCGCGGCGGTGTGGCGCCAGTCCGCGATCTCCTCGGCGCTGACGCCGAGGTCCGGTGCCCGGTCCGGGTGGAGCGAGACGGCGTCCGCCGCGGCGCGCAGGTTCCGCCGGGCCATGGCGTTGGTGTAGAGGTTGTCGCGTGCGATGGCGCTGTACTCGTCGGGGCCGGTGACCCCGTCGATGTGGAAGACGCCGTCGGCGCCGAAGTGGCCCAGTGAGCGCCACAGCCGCGCGGTGTGCACCAGCAGGTCGAGTCCGGGACCGCGCTGGAACTCCCGGTCCCCGGTGGAGAACACGTACCGCTCGACGGCCGCGGCGATGTCGGCGTTGACGTGGAAAGCGACGGTTCCGGCGGGCCAGTAGGCGGAGCACTCGGCGCCGTTGATGGTGCGCCAGGGGAAGGTGGCTCCCTCCAGGCCGAGTTGGCGGGCGCGCTCCAGCGCGCGGGGAAGCGTGGATTGCCGCCAGGCGAGCGCGGAGGCGACGGTGTACGGCGCGGTGTGCGTGAGGACGGGCAGCACGAACGACTCGGTGTCCCAGAAGGCGTGGCCGTCATAGCCCGTGCCCGTGAGGCCCTTGGCCGGGATGGGGCGCCGCTCGCCGCGAGCGGAGGCCTGGTAAAGGTGGAAGAGGCCGAACCGGACCGCCTGCTGGACCTCTTCGTCGCCCTCCACCTCGACGTCGGCGCAGGACCAGAACTCGTCCAGGCAGGCCCGCTGTGCGTCGACCAGCCCCTGCCACCCGGTGGTGCGGGCCCCGGCCAGCCCGCCCTCCACCTGGTCGCGTACGGCGGGCAGGGAGCGCTCCGCCGACCACCCGTAGGCCACGAACTTGACGAGTTCGAGCCGTTGCCCGGGTTCGAGGGTGGCGGTCACGGTCAGCCGGGCCACGTCCGGTTCGCTCTCGGCGGCCCACGCGGTGCCCTCGGGGCCCTGCACGATGTGGTCGGCCGCCACCGCGACGCGCTGGCCGCTGGTGGCCGTGCAGTGGATGAGGCGCAGCCGGGTGCCGTTCGCGTAGTGCTCCTCGGGGAGCAGCGGGGAGTCGATGACGGCGGCCATGCGCGGGTCGCCTGAGGTCGTGGGCAGCTGTTCGTTGGCTACGAGCTCGGACTGTACGGCGATGGTGGCCGGGCCGTTGACGGTCTCGACGCCGTACGAGATCGCCGCGACGGCCCGCTGCGCGAGGGAGACCATGCGCTGCGAGGTCAGGCGTACCGTCCGGCCGGAGGGTGTGGTCCACTCCACGGAGCGGCTCAGGACGCCGGTGCGGAAGTCCAGGACGCGTTCGTGCGACAGGAGTTCGCCGTAGCGCAGGTCGAAGGGGTGGTCGTCGACGAGCAGCCGGATGACCTTGCCGTCGGTGACGTTGACGGTCGTCTGCCCGGACTCCGGATACCCGTATCCGGCCTCGGCGTAGGGCAGCGGGTGGCTGGCGTACACGCTGTTGAGGTAGGAGCCCGGCAGCCCGTGGGGCTCGCCCTCGTCGAGGTTGCCGCGCCAGCCGAGATGCCCGTTGGACTGGGCGAAGACGGATTCGCTCTGCGCGAGGACGCCGAGGTCGAGTGCCGTCTCCCGCAGCTGCCAGGGATCGGGCGCGAAGTTCTCGTGAGTGATCACCGGTGGTCCAGCAGTTCGGCGAGGTCGGTGACGACGACATGGGCGCCGTGCGCCCGCAGTTCGTCCGCCTGGCCGGTGCGGTCGACGCCGACGACGAAACCGAAGCCGCCCGCTTTGCCGGCGGCCACCCCGGCCAGCGCGTCCTCGAACACGGCGGCATCGCGCGGTGCGGTGCCGAAGAGGCGGGCGGCCGCCAGGTAGCTGTCGGGGGAGGGTTTGCCCCGCAATCCCCGCTCGGCGATGGTGATGCCGTCGACACGCCCTTCGAAGAGGTCCTCGATGCCGGCCGCCACCAGCACGTCGCGGCAGTTGGCGCTGGAGGAGACGACGGCGCGGCGCAGACCCGCGTCGCGTACGGCGCGCACGTAGGCCACGGAGCCCTCGTAGGCCTCCACTCCCTGCTCGCGGATCGCGCGGAGCACCAGGTCGTTCTTGCGGGTGCCCAGCCCGTGGACCGTCTCCCGGTCGGGGCCGTCGCTCCCGGTGCCCTCGGGCAGCGTGATGTCCCGGGAGGCGAGGAAGGTGCGCACGCCGTCCTCGCGGGGGCGGCCGTCCACGTACTCGTCGTAGTCGTGCACGGCGTCGAAGGGCACGAAGGGCGAACCGTCGCGCTCGGCCCGCTGCCGCAGGTAGCCGTCGAACATCTGCTTCCAGGCGGCCGCGTGGACCTTCGCGGTCCGGGTGAGCACGCCGTCGAGGTCGAAGAGGCAGGTGCTGACGTGGTCGGGGAGTCCCAGCATGCCGTCACTCACCGCCCGCGCCGGGCCGGTGCCGTTCGGGCAGGTGCCACCGGTGGGGGGAGACGAGGGAGGCGATGGCCTCGGGCCCCCAGGACCCGGGGGCGTACGGGACGACGGGTGGAGGCGCGTCCAGGAGCGGCGCGGAGACCTCCCACAGGCGTTCGATGCCGTCGGAGCGGGTGAAGAGGGACTGGTCGCCGAGCATGGCCTGGAGGATGAGGTGCTCGTACGCCTCCAGGGAGTTCTCGGTGGTGAAGGAGCTGCGGTAGTTGAAGACCATGTCGGCCTGGGCGAGCTGCATGGTGGGGCCGGGCTCCTTGGCGAGGAAGCGGGCGGTGATGGAGCCGGGGTCGGCGAAGTCGATGACGAGTGCGTTGGCACGGCCGTCGGCCGCCTCCCGGGCGTCCAGGGGGAACATGCCCAGCACGGGCTCGCGCAGGCCGAGGGTGACGACGTGCCGGCTCTCGGCCAGCGCCTTGCCGGAGCGCAGGTGGAAGGGCACGCCGGCCCAGCGCCAGTTGTCGATGTCGACGCGCAGCGCGACGAAGGTCTCGGTGTCGGAGGCCGGATCGACCCCCGGCTCGGCGCGGTAGCCGATGTACTGGCCGCGCACGACGTGGGCGGGGTCCAGGGGCCGCATGCTGCGGAAGACCTTGACCTGCTCGTCCCGCAGCGACTGCGCTTCGAGGGAGACCGGCGGTTCCATCGCGACGAATCCGAGCAGCTGGAACAGGTGCGTGACGACCATGTCGCGGAAGGTTCCGGTGCCCTCGAAGAAATGGGCGCGGCCCTGGATGTCGATCTGTTCGGGTACGTCGATCTGCACGTGGCTGATGTGCTCGCGGTTCCACAGCGGCTCGAAGAGACCGTTCGCGAACCGCAGGGCGAGGATGTTGTCCACCGCCTCCTTGCCGAGGAAGTGGTCGATGCGGAACACCCGGGACTCGTCGAAGACGGCGTGGACGGCCGCGTTGAGGGCGCGGGCGGACGCGAGGTCCGTCCCGAAGGGCTTCTCGACGATGACACGCGCGTCCCGGGCCAGCCCCGTGGCCCCGAGCAGTTCGATGACGGAGGTGAACGCCACGGGCGGGACGGCGAGGTGGAACAGCCGCCGCGGAGCGCCGCCGACGGCCCGCTCGGCCTCGCCCACCGCCCTCTCCAGAGGCTCGGTCGCGTCCGTGTCGGCCGCGCCGAAGGACAGGGCGGCCTCGAACTCCTGCCACGCGGGGCCGTCGGGTCGCGAGCGGCCGAACTCCGCCACGGCCTGGCGGGCGTGGGCGCGGAACTGCTCGTCGCTCAGGGCCTCGGCCGTCGGGGCCGAGCCGACGATGCGGTAGCGCTGCGGCAGGAGACCCGCCTTGGCGAGGTGGAAGAGACCCGGCAGCAGTTTGCGCCTGGCCAGGTCACCCGTCGCGCCGAAGAGCACGACGACGTGGTCCGCGGGGCGCGGCCCGGGCCGGCAGGCGGCGGGGTCCCTGTCCACGGAGGGCCCCCTCACGCGTCCGCGCCGGGGCGCTTCTCGGCATGGCCGCCGAACTCGCTGCGCATGGCGGACAGCACCTTGTCGGTGAACGCGCCGAGCCCCCTGGACTCGTAGCGCTGGTAGAGGGCGGCGCTGATCACCGGTGCGGGCACGCTCTCCTCGATGGCAGCCAGCACCGTCCAGCGGCCTTCCCCGGAGTCGGAGACGCGGCCCGTGAAGTCGTCCAGTTGCGGGGAGCGGGCCAGGGCGTCGGCGGTGAGGTCGACCAGCCACGAGCCGACGACCGACCCGCGGCGCCACACCTCGGCGACTTCCGCCACGTCGATCTCGTACCCGTAGGCCTCGGGATCGGACAGCGGAGCGGTCTCCGCGTCGGCGGTACGCGGGCGCAGGCCCGCGTCGGCGTGCTCGATGATGGCGAGACCCTCGGCGATGGCGGCCATCATCCCGTACTCCACGCCGTTGTGGACCATCTTCACGAAGTGACCGGCGCCGCTGGGGCCGCAGTGGAGGTAGCCCTGCGGCGCGGTGCCCCCGGTCCGGGTGCGGCCGGGGGTGGGCTCGGCGCTGCCGGAGCCGGGCGCGATGGTGCGGAAGACGGGGGCGAGCCGTTCCACGGGCTCCCGCTCGCCGCCGATCATGAGGCAGTAGCCGCGTTCCAGGCCCCAGACCCCGCCCGACGTGCCGCAGTCGACGTAGTGGATGCCGTGCCCGGCGAGGGCCCGGGACCGGGTGATGTCGTCCCGGTAGTAGGAGTTGCCGCCGTCGATGACCGTGTCGCCGGGCTCCAGGAGACCGACCAGCCGGTCCAGGGTCTCCTGGACCACGCCCGCCGGCACCATGAGCCACACGGCGCGGGGCCGTTCCAGCCGCTCGACGAGCTCCTCCAGCGAGAACGCCGGTGTCGCGCCCTCCCGCTCCAATGCCCGTACGGCGTCGGGGCCGACGTCGTTGACGACGCACCGGTGTCCGTCCTGCATGAGCCGGCGCACCAGGTTGGCACCCATCCGGCCGAGTCCGACCATTCCGAGCTGCATGGGCGCGTCCGATGCCATCGCCGTGCTCCCGTTCTCCCGTTTCCCGGCCGCGGGCCCGCACGGCGCGGCCCGCGCCGTCCCGCGTGCGCGGCACCGCCCGCGCCCGCCTTTTCCCCTCCGCGCCCACTGTGGCCGTCCACCACGGCCCCGGCACCCGGGACTGGGCCACTCGGCCCTGCCGGTGGTCCGGGGGCAGGTCCCCGCAGCCCCCTGCGAGGACCAGCCGCCCCCGGGTGGGCGGGATTCCGCCCCGCTGCCCGTCCGGCCCGTCCGATGCCGGCCGTCCCCGGCGCCCCGGAGCCCGCTCACGTTACGTCGGGACGACTGATGCCTGCCGCAGGGCCGCCGCCATAGCGTCAGTGACGTCACCAAGCACCACACGGCAAGCACCGAGCACCCACCGACGAAAGCAGGACGTGTGCGCAAGCTCACCTATTACGTCGCCAGCACCCTCGACGGATTCATCGCCGGCCCCGACGGCCGGTTCGACCGGTTCGACCTCTTCCCCTTCGAGGGCGACCTCGCCGCCGCGCCGGTGGCGGAATACCCCGAGACGATCCCGGCCCACAGCCGGGGGCCGTTGGGCCTCGACGGAGTCCCCAACAGGTGGTTCGACACCGTACTGATGGGCCGTGCCACCTACGAGCACGGTCTCGCCGCCGGGGTCACCAGCCCCTATCCGCACCTGAAGCAGTACGTCTTCTCCCGCGCCCTCGCCCCGCTCGACCCCGCCGTGGAGGTCGTCGGCACGGACCCGGTGGAGTTCGTCCGCGACCTCAAGGGCCAGGAAGGCGAGGGCGTCTGGCTGTGCGGCGGGGCCGGCCTCGCCGGGCAACTGATGGAGGAGATAGACGAGTTGGTGATAAAGCGTTACCCGGTCGTCATCGGCTCCGGCATACCGCTCTTCGACGCCCCGTTCCGCCCGGACTCCTTCAGGCTGACCGACTCCCGGGTCTTCAGCACCGGCGCGGCCCTCACCACGTATGCGAAGGAGACGGGCACCCCGGTGCTGATCCGCCCCACCACCGGCGCCGACCTCGAACGCGTCACCGCCGTGACGGTCGACGAGCCGGTCGGCTGGATCCCCGCCGACCGGTACCTCGGGGAACTCGCGCAGGGCATGTACCGCCCGGAGTGGACCTGGATCGCCGAGCAGGACGGCCGGGTGGTGGCCCGGGCCCTGTGGTGGGGCCGGGCCACCAGCGAGCACCCGGTCGCGCTGGACTGCCTGTACGTCGACCCCTCGGTCGCCGACCGCGCGGCGCTCGGGGCCCGGCTGATCCGCGCGGGCCTGCGGGCCTTCGCCGAGCAGGGGGCGGCCAAGGCCCCGCTGTACAACCTGACCCTCCCGAAGGGCTGGCGGGACGACCCCGCCACGGTCGCGGCCGCGGACTGGCGGCGGGACGCCGCCCTGGCGGCCGGACTGACCGACGTGGTCGAACGGCTCCGTCTGGAATGGACTCCCGAGGCCGGAGTCCCCGCCTCCGGCGGGCGCCTCGTCTTCACCGAGGGTACGGACGAGGAGTTCCTCGACGTCTTCCGGAGGATCGCGGTGGGCAGCCTGGACGGGGAGACGCGCCGGAACCTGGCGGTCATGGGAGCGGAAGCCACCGCCCGGGAGGAGGTCGACTTCTACCTCGACTGCCCCGGTGAACGCTCCTGGTGGCGCATCGCCCGCACCCCCGACGGCCGGGTCGCCGGGCTGGCCCTGCCCTCGGCGACGCCGTACAGCCGCAACGTCGGCTACCTGGGCGTCGTCCCCGAGCTGCGCGGACAGGGTTACGTCGATGACGTGCTGGCCGAGATCACCCGCGTGCAGGTGGAGGCGGGGGCCGAGCTGATCACCGCCACCACCGACACCGACAACGCGCCGATGGCCGCCGCGTTCGCCCGGGCCGGCTACCGGACCACGCAGACCCGGCTGATCTGGTCGGCGCCGGAGCCGGGCCCGTCCTCATGAGGCCGGCCGCCTCATGAGGCCAGCAGGCCGGCGAGCTCGGTGCGGGAACTCACGCCCAGTTTCGGAAAGGCGCGGTAGAGGTGGTGTCCGACCGTGCGCGGGCTCAGGAACAACTGGGCGCCGATCTCCCGGTTGCTGGCACCGGCCGCCGCCAGCCGGACCACCTCGCGCTCCTGCGGGCTCAGCACGCTGATCGGCCCGTCCTCGCGAGCCGTCAGCCCGGTCTGCCCACCCGCAGCGCCGAGTTCCGTCCGGGCCCGGTCGGCCCAGGGCCGGGCACCCAGCCGTTCGAAACCGTCGAGAGCGGCGCGCAACGGGGCCCGGGCGTCGATCTGGCGCCGCAGGCGACGCAGCCACTCCCCGTACAGCAGCGCCGTACGGGCCAGGTCGAAGCCGCTGCCGCCCCGGTGCAGGGCCAGCGCCGCGACGAAGTGGGCCTCGGCCTCGCCGTCCGGGCCGGTCAGCGCCAGGCAGCGGCGGGCCGACGCGGCGAGGGCGTCCTGTCCCAGCGCCCCGGCCCACTCCCCGAGCAACCGGGCCGCGTCCGAAGCGCGCTCCGGGCGGCCGGCCCGCACCGCGGCCTCGATCAGATCCGGCAGCAGCGGCAGGCAGAGCAGCGGGTGGGCCACCTCCGTGCGGGCCGCCTCCAACCGCTCCAACGCCGCATCCGCCCGGCCGAGGCCGAGTTCGAGAGCCCCCCGGGCCCACAGGGCGTCCGCCGTGCCCCGCCCCACCCCGCGCGGCCGGGTGTACTCCAGCGCTTCACCGGTCAGCTCACGGACCCGCTCCTCCTCGCCCCGGACGGCGGCCGGCATCGCCAGGGCGGCACGCAGGTGGGCGGCCCGGTGGGCCAGGTCGTAGTACTCGGCCAGCCGGAGCGCCTCGACGGCCCGTGCCGACGCCTCGTCATGGCGGCCCAGGGAGAGCTCCGTCTGGACCTGGAGGTGCAGCGCGGTGGGCAGCCATCCGCTGACGCCCTGGTCGCGGCAGTGCGCGACGACTCCCGCGGCAGCCTCCCGGGCTGCTCGGTGATCACCCGTCAACTGCAGGTAAATGCCGCTCATCAGACGGGCCGTCACACCGTCGGCCGGGGCGTCCGCGAGTGCGCGGACCGCCTCCAGTCCACCGGGCACGTCACCGCCGAACAGCCTTGCCGGTACGGCCAGCACGGGCACGGCGGGGGAGCGGAGGGCGACCTCCTCGATCAGCGCCGCGTCCCCGGCGCAGAACGCCGCGTGGACCGCATCGGTCAGCAGCGACGCCACCGTGTCCGGTCGCTCGGCGCCCGTCAGGTCCGCGCTGTCGACCAGGATCCGGGCCGCCGTCGCCGGCCTGCGGTAGCCGAGCTCGACCACGGCCCGGGCACGCGCGAAGTTCGCCGCGACGCCCGGGTCCTCCAGCGGCTGCGGCACCCGGTCGGCCAGTGCGCCACACCGCTCGTCCTGCCCGGCATCGGCGGCCCGCTGCGCTGCCGAGACCAGCCGCCGCGCCCGCGCCCGCGGATCCGCGGTGAGCTGGGCGGCACGCTCGTACGCGGCGGACGCGGACGCCATCGCCTGGCGGCTGTCGGCCCACTCGGCGACACGTTCCAGCTCCTCGGCGACCCCCTCGTCCGGACCCGTCGACGCGGCGGCCAGGTGCCAGGCCCGCCGGTGCGCATGGCCGGCCCCGCCCAGCGCCCCGGCCAGTGCCCGGTGCGCGGCGATCCGCCGGGCGAGCGGGGCGCCCCGGTACGCGGCGTACCGCACCAGGGGGTGCCGGAACCGCAGCACCTCACCGGAGAGCAGGACGAACCCGGCGCGCTCGGCCGGCTCCAGATCCTCGACCGTGGCTCCGAGCCGGCCCGACGCGCGCAGCACCACCGTGAGGTCCCCCGTGTCGTCGGCGGCGGCCACCAGCAGCACCGCCCGGGTGGCCTCGGGAAGCCGCCGGACCTGTTCCAGGAAGCCGTCCTGGAGCCGGCTCGGCAGCCCGGCGGCCGCTTCGGGCAGCGCGGACGGGCCGAGCCGTCCGGCCCGTTGGGCCGGGGTGAGCGCGGCGGAAAGTTCGATCAGGGCCAGCGGGTTGCCGCGGGCCTCCTCGACGACGCGGTCCACCACGTACGGCGGCAGGTCCGGCACCAACTCGGCGGCAGCCGCCCGGTCCAGGCCCTCGACCAGCAGCCGGGGCAGCCCCTTCACCGCGGCGCCGGGCGCCCCGTCGCGGACCGCGAACAGCATCACCACGCCCTCCGCCCGCAGGCGGCGCGCGGCGAAGGTCAGCATGTCCACCGACGGCTGGTCGAGCCACTGCGCGTCGTCGACCAGGCACAGCAGGGGACCGGCGGCCGCAGCCTCCGACAGGAGCGAGAGCACCGCGAGCCCGACGACGAAGCGGTCGCGCACCCCTTCACCGCTCAGGCCGAACACCGACCGCAACGCCGCCGCCTGCGGCCCCGGCAACGCGTCGACCAGGTCCATCACCGGCAGGAAGAGCTGGTGCAGCCCGCCGAAGGCCATCTCCATCTCCGACTCGATGCCCTCGACCCGCAACACCCGCACACCGTGCGCCCGGTCGGCGGCATGGTCGAGCAGCGCGGTCTTCCCGATCCCGGCCTCGCCGTGCACCAGCAGGACACCACTTGCCCCCCGGCGGGCGTCCGCGAGCAACTGCTCGATCCGCTCCCGCTCCGCGTACCGCCCCCGCACGACCTACCCCCACGACCCCGTGCCGACCATCCGCCCGGGTCCGACGGGACCCGCGGCGGCCACCGGAGACTATCCCGACGGTCACCGCCCCGTATGGACCAGGGGCATGCGGGCCGAGTCCTGACCAGGGGCTCGGCGGAGGCCGCAGCCGGCCCCACCCCGGTGTGCGCCGGGTGGGGCCGCCCGGGGCCGGTGTCAGGCGAGGCGGCCGGCGACGTGGTCGATGCAGGCGGTCAGGGCTTCCACGTCGGCCGGCTCGACGGACGGGTAGCAGGCCACGCGCAGCTGGTTGCGGCCCAGCTTGCGGTACGGCTCGGTGTCGACGATGCCGTTCGCCCGCAGGACCTTCGCCAGGGCCCCGGCGTCGATCCGGTCGTCGAAGTCGATGGTGGCGACCACGGGCGAGCGCAGCCCGGGGTCGGTGACGAAAGGAGTGGCGAGGGGGGACTTCTCGGCCCAGGTGTAGAGGCGCGAGGAGGAGTCCGCGGTGCGTGCCGCCGCCCAGGCCATGCCGCCCTGACCGTTGATCCAGTCGAGCTGCTCGGCGAGCAGGACGAGGGTGCTCAGGGCCGGGGTGTTGTAGGTCTGGTCCTTCGCGGAGTTGTCGATGGCCACGGGCAGGGAGAAGAACGGCGGGATGTAGCGGCCGGAGGCGGCGACCGCGTGGGCCCGTTCGACGGCCGCGGGGGAGAGGATCGCGATCCAGAGGCCGCCCTCGGACCCGAGGTTCTTCTGGGGCGCGAAGTAGTAGGCGTCGCACTGGCTGATGTCGACGGCCATGCCTCCCGCCGCGGACGTGCCGTCGACCAGGGTGAGGGCGCCGTCGTCGGCTCCCGGCACGCGCCGGACGGACGCGGCCACGCCGGTGGAGGTCTCGTTGTGGATCAGCGCGTAGCTGTCGACCCCGGCCTCGGCCACCGGCTGTGCGCTGAGTCCGGGCTCGGCGCGGATGACCGAGGGCCCGGCCAGCCACGGCGTGGTGGCGGAGGTGGCGAACTTCGCGGAGAACTCGCCGATGACCAGGTGCTGGGACCGGTTCGCGATCAGTCCGAAGGCCGCGATGTCCCAGAAGGCGGTGGCTCCGCCGTTGCCCAGGACGACCTGGTAGCCGTCGGGGAGGTCGTACAGGTCGGCGAGGCCGGCGCGGATCCGGCTGACGAGCGACTTGACCGGTGCCTGCCGGTGGGAGGTGCCGAGCACTTCACGGCCGCCGGCCAGTGCTTCCAGCGCCTGCGGCCTGATCTTGGAGGGGCCCGCCCCGAAACGCCCGTCGGCGGGCAGGAGGTCGGCCGGAATGACGATGCTGGTCATGACGTTGTTCTCTGTTCTGCCGCCGCACGTCGGGCAGGCGTCGGGATTCGATTGCAACGGCATGCAGCGCTGGATGCCATGAGAAGGCGGGGAGACGGGGGAGAACTGGCATTCCACGCGTCAGGACGAACTCGTCATGTCCCCTGGTCGGACGGGACGTTAGCAGCAGGTTTCAGCCGACGGCAACGAACTCCCGCCCCAACGACCGGCCAGGACAGGAGGCATGTCCGGATTCCCCGTGATCTGTAGCGGTCCGGTGACGCCCTCCCGCACGGCACGTGAGATGCGGCACACGTCGTCCCGCTCGGCGCTCGGCCCCGACCGGCCTGCGGAGCCGGTCGGACCTACGGGCGGCGAATCGTCATTTATGCTTCAGGGCGGCCCGCGGGGCGGTGGCGCTCGTCGCTGTACACGGCATCTGCGGAACGGTCAGTCCGGCCGGTCGAGGACGGACGGGGCCCACCTGACGCTGATCATGAAGATCTTGGGGAATCGAGTGACTTCCGGCGTGCGTCTCAGTGGTGCGGGGCGTCCTGCCCTCCCCGCCCGCGAACAGAAGATCCCCAGGGAGAAGTGAGGTATGCCAGTGATCTGCGTCGGAGGCATGATCGGAATCGGCAAGACGAGCGTGGCCGAGCTTCTGGCCAAGGAGCTGGGCAGCGAAGTCTTCTACGAGAGCGTGGACGACAACCCGATCCTCCCCCTCTTCTACACGGCGAGCCCCGAAGAGATCCAGGCGAAGCGCTACCCCTTCCTGCTCCAGCTCTACTTCCTCCAGACGCGGTTCGCCGCGATCAAGGAGGCCTACAAGCAGGGGGACAACGTCCTCGACCGGTCCATATACGAGGACTGGTACTTCGCCAAGGTCAATCACGACCTCGGCCGGATCAGCTCCCTCGAGATGCAGGTGTACGAGGGGCTGCTCGACGAGATGATGCGCGAGATCGACGGCCTGCCGTACCGCAAGGCGCCCGACCTCATGGTCTACCTCAAGGCCGACTTCGAGACGGTGCTGCACCGCATCGGACTGCGGGGCCGCGACTTCGAGCAGGACGACAGCCTCGTCGAGTACTACCGGACGCTGTGGTCCGGCTACGACGACTGGGTGCACAAGCACTACTCGGCCAGCGAGGTCCTCGTCATCGACATGAACTGCACGGACGTGGTGAACAACCCCGAGGACGCGGCCCGCGTGGCGCAGGAGGTCAAGGACGCCCTGGCGGCGGGCCGGCGCCGGGCCTGAGGCAGTTCCCGTACGGGCCGAACCGGCGGGTCACCGTCCGGCGACGCAGCCCACGACCTAGGCGTCGCCGGATCCCGGGGCGCCGAAGGTGATCGCCGCGGAGGGGCACAGGCCGGCGGCCATCCGGGCGGCCGTGCGGTGTGCCGCGGGCGGCTCGGCGTCCAGCAGGAGTACGAGGCCGTCGTCGGGGTCCTGGTCGAAGACCTCGGGGGCGGTCATCGCGCACATGCCGGCGCCGATGCAGCGTTCACGGTCGATGCTCAGGCGGGCCGTGCTCATTTCCCGTCCTCGTCCCAGGTGACCGGGAGGCTCTTCACCCCGTAGATGTCCGCGGCCTCCGGGCGCAGGCGTACGTCGTCGGCCGGAACGGCCAGGCGCAGCGTGGGGAAGCGGTCGACCAGGGCGCGGAACGCCACCCGCATCTCGATACGGGCCAGCTGCTGGCCCAGGCACTGGTGGATGCCGTGGCTGAACGCCAGGTGCCCCTCCTGCGGCCGCCGCAGGTCGAGGACGTCGGGGTCGGCGAAGCGGCCGGGGTCGCGGTTGGCGGTGTTGAACGACAGGACGACCGTCGTGCCGGCCGTGATGGTCTGGCCGCCGACCTCGACGTCCTCCAGTGCCGTCCTCATGAACGTCTTCGCGACGCTCAGGTACCGCAGCAGTTCCTCCACCGCCCCGTCGGTGAGCGCGGGATCGGCGCGCAGCGCGGCCAGTTGCGCCGGGTTCTGCAACAGGGCGAAGGTGCCGAGGGACAGCATGTTCGCGGTGGTGTCGAAGCCGGCCGCCAGCAGGATGAGGCTGATGCCCTTCAGTTCCTCATCCGTCAGATCGCTGTCGGTGAGTTCGCTGAGCACGTCGTCGGTGGGGTTCGCACGCTTGGCGGCCACCAGCCGGGCGAGGTACTCCTGGGTCGCGGTGTAGGCCGCGATCAGCTCCTCGTCGCTCACCTCCCCGCCCATGAACGCGTCGATCTGTTCCTGGAAGGAGGCCCGGTCCTCGTAGGGCACGCCCAGGATCTCGCAGATCACGATGGTGGGGATGGGCTTGGCGAACGCGGTCACCAGGTCCGCCGTCGGTCCGGCCTGCTCCATGGCGTCCAGGCACTCGGCGGTGATCTGCTCGATGCGCTCGGTGAGCAGCCGCATCCGCCGCACGGTGAACTTGCCGACCAGCGGCTTGCGGTAGCGGCTGTGCTGCGGCTCGTCCATGAGGAGGAACTCGCCGGGCGGCGCGGGCGGGAGCTCGAAGTCGACCACGTTCAGCAGGTCCTTGCGGGAGCTGAACCGGGGGTCGGCCAGGACCGACCTGACGAGGTCGTATCCGGTGATCAGCCAGCCGGGTACGCCGCCGGGGTGGGTGTAGCGGCTGATGGGGCCGTGCCGGCGGGCTTCGGTCAGCTCGGCCGGCGGGTCGAAGGGGCAGCCGGTCCGGCGCTGCGCCGGAAGCGTCGTGACGGTGTGGAGGGACTCGCTCATGACCGTTCCTCGTTTCGCGCGGTGACGTGCTTCAGTTGTTTGGAAAGCTACGTTGCATTCACGAGGCGGTCAATCGATGTATTGCATATTACCAGGTGAAAGCAGGTGAATCGATGCAATGGCCTGTGGTCGAATGCAACGCGCGTTGCAATGGGTGAAGGTGAAGGCAATAACGGATACGGGCGGCGCTCATGCGTGCCCGTGACCGGTTCGGTTCTCGTTCCTTCGTGCTTGTTCTGACAAGTTCCGCGGCTTTCCACCGCCGTGTCGAACCGTCGGGCCGGACCGCACGTGTGGTGCGTGGCGGCAAGCCGAGGCAAGTGGAACAGGAACGGGGGGATCGCCCTGATGTACGACGTGGACACCGCACCGGAGGAACGAGCCGGCGGACGGCTGGTCGCGGGCCGTTACCGCCTGATGTCCCCTCTCGGCACGGGCGGTATGGGCACCGTGTGGTGCGCCCGCGACGAGACGCTGCAGCGCGAGGTCGCCGTCAAGGAGGTGCGTCCCCCGGCGGGCCTGCACGCCGGCGACATCGCACGGCTCTACGCCCGGCTGGAACGGGAGGCCTGGGCGACGGCACGGATAGCGGACCGCAACGTCGTGACGGTCCACGACGTGGTCATGGACGACGACCGCCCCTGGATCGTGATGGAGCTGATCCGCGGCCGGTCGCTGGCCGATCTGCTGCGGACCGGGGGCCCGCTGACCCCGCAGCGCGCCGCGCACGTCGGCGGCGAGGTGTTGACCGCGCTGCGGGCCGCGCACGCCGTAGGGGTCGAACACCGGGACGTGAAACCGGGCAACGTGCTGATCGCCGACGACGGACGGGTGGTGCTCAGCGACTTCGGCATCGCCATGGTCGAGGGCAGCACGGCGTTGACCATGACCGGCGAGGTCGTCGGGTCCCCCGAGTACCTGCCGCCCGAGCGGGCGCTGGGACGGCCCTCGGGACCCGAGTCGGACCTGTGGTCCCTGGGCGTGCTGCTGTACGCGGCCGTCGAGGGCATTTCCCCGTTCCGGCAGGACACTGCGCTGAGCACGCTGCGCGCCGTCGTCGAGACGGATCCGCCGTCCCCGCGCAGGGCGGGCCCCCTTTCCGCCGTCATCGAGGGGCTGCTGCGCAAGGAGCCGGCCGAGCGGACCCCGGCCGAGCACGTCGCCGCCGCGTTGCGGACCGTCGCCCGTTCCGCGGGGGCCGCCGATCCGTCCCCCGATCCGTCCCCCGACCCGGAGACCGTCGATGCGCCGGTCGTCGCCGCGGGCCCGGAGGCGTCCCCGAGAGCGGGCGCCGCACCGCTCGAAGCCGCCACGGCGGATGCGCCCGTCGCCTCGCCCGCCGCGGCGCCGGTGCATGCCGCCCCCCGGCGCAGGCGACGGGTCCGGGCCGCCGTGGTGGGCGGCGCAGCCGCGGCCGCGCTGCTCGCTGCCGCCTTGGGCTACGCCTTCGTCGAACGCGACGGGAGTGCGGACCGGAGCCCCGACCAGGTACCCGTGGGGGCGAGCGCACCCGAGGCGGCGACCGTACAGGTGTCCGTGGCGGGCTCGAACACCGCCTATACGGGCCCCTGCTCACCGCCCGCCGACCGGGCACCCACGTTCACGGCGACCTTCACCGCCGCGGAACCGGTCCGGATCTCCTACCGCTGGGTGTCCGACGACGGCTCGGTGGTCGATCCGCAATGGCGCGTCATGACGCTGAGGGGAGGCGGGACGGGGGCCGGGGGCCGCGCCACGGGACGGGACACCGTGCAGGTGACGACGTACGCGAAGGCCGGAACGCTGAACAGCACGATCGGCGTGGAGATCCGCGATCCCGTCCGCGCCGTGTCGCAGCAGATCCCCTTCTCGGTGACCTGCCGGAACTGACGCCTCCGTCGCGCTCGGTGGTGTCCCCGCCCCGTACCCCGCCCCGTACTCCCACGGGAGGGGGACGGGCCGGTGCGGCGTCCCGATCCGGTGGGGCGGGCAGGGCACGATGTGGCGGGTCCGCACGATCGGAACGGGAGTGGAGCATGGGCCTCATCCACATCGAGATGTTCGCGACCCTCGACCTCGTCGGGCAGGCGCCCGGCGGGCCCGACGAGGACCCGGTGGGCTTCCCGTTCGGCGGCTGGCAGGCACCGCTGCTGGACGAGGTGTCCGGCGCGCAGGTCGGCGCCGCGTACCAGGGCACGGACGCCCTCCTCCTCGGCCGGCGGACGTACGACCTCTTCGCCGCCTACTGGCCGCACCAGAAGGGCGGTGAGGACGGCGAGTTCGCCGCGCTCTTCAACCGCGTCCCGAAGTACGTGGCCTCACGGGGCAAGCCCGACCTCTCGTGGGCCGGGTCCACGCAGCTCGGCCCGGATCTCGCCGGAGCGGTGCGGGAGATCCGCGACCGGCACGAGAACGTGAAGGTCGTCGGGAGCCTGAACCTGGTGCAGACCCTGCTGCACGAGAAGCTCTTCGACCGCCTCGACCTCTGGGTGCACCCGATCCTGCTCGGCGTCGGGAAGAAGGTGTTCGACGGCGGGGAGGTGCCGACGAACCTCACCCTCCTCGAACCTCCGGCAGCCGGCCCCAAGGGAACCGTGCTGCTGCGCTACGGGCTCGCGGACGGCACCCCCCGGACGGGGGACATGAGCGCACCCGACCGCGGCCTCGGCCGCGAGGACGGCCTCTAGACGGCGGCGGGGTGCGGCGGCCACCACTCCGCCGCACCCCGTTCACCCCACGCGGCCGGGCCCCTCAGCGGCATCCGTCCGCTCCCGGACACCGAGCCCGGTGGCGCCGGCGCCGGTTCCGGTCGCCTACGGCACGCGTTCGATGCGGGCGCGCCGGATGAGGTTCTTGCCGGGTTCGCGGACCTTGTCGAAGGCGGCGTTGTTCAGGAGGACGCAGCTGCCGGAGGGGCCGTTGACCGTGACGGTGGTGGCCTGGCCGTTGTCGAGGTTGGTGACCTTGAGTTTCGTCCCGACGGGGAACGTCCCGCTGGTCGCGGCCGGTGCCCCCGCTTCGCCCGACAGCGTCACCGTCGACCCCTTGCACACCACGTCGTCGGGAACGGCGGCGTTTCCGGTCGCCATCGTGGCGACGGCCGCGCCGGCCGCGACGGTTGCCGACACGACAGAGAACACGAGCTTCTTCTTGAGACTCATAGTCCGTTTCCTGGACATCCGCACTCCTCGATCCGTTGGACGACGTCCTCCCACCACGTCCTGGATACGGCCGTCGGCACGCTCAGAGTTCACTTCTGTCACGGCCCCACACATTTCTCAGACAGCCTTAAGGTCCGGTTGACGTGCCCTTAACCGGTAGCGGGCGTCAGGAGCGGCCGGCCGCCAGGTCCGCGCGCACCTTCCCGGGCCGGCGCGACGAGGGCGGGAAGCAGCGACGGGGTGAGGACGGGCCCGCCAGGACGAGGCCCGGTCACCCGTGCCGTCCGACGCGGGCGGCCGCCGGTGCGACCACGAGCGGGCGCGGTGGGCAGGCCGCGCGGGGGCGGCGCTCGTAGCCTGAAGTGGGCGTGCGTTCCGTCCGGCAGCCGGTGACGCGGCGGGAGGCCGCCCCAGGCGGGAGGTTGTCCCATGAGCAGGCGTTGGACCGCACGTCTGGCCCTGGTGGCGGGCCTGGCGGCGCCCGTGGTTCTGCTGGTGGCCGGGGGCCTCGCGAGCCTCGTGCTGATGGCGCTGGGCTGGGCGGGGCTGGCGCTCACCGCCGCCGGCGTGTGGTGGATGCTCACCCACACCGGCTGGATCAGGGCGCTGGCCGTGCTGCTGGTGGTCGTCCCACCGCTCGCCGTCCTGCTGCTGTACGCGACCGCGGGGCTGTTGTGGGTCGTGCTGGTCTCGCTCGCCCTGTGGGCCCTGGCCATCGCCGCAGCCAAGGCCGCCCTGGCGGAGGACAGCGCGCCGGGCATGCCGGAACACCCCGCCGGCCGGGCCCAGCGGCCCTACCTGATCATGAATCCGCGCTCGGGCGGCGGAAAGGTCGAGAAGTTCGGCCTGGCGGAGCGGGCCAGGGCCCTGGGCGCCGAGGTGTTCGTGCTCGATCCTGCCCGGCCGGACGACGTCGCCGAGCTGGCGCGGCGGGCCGTCGCGGACGGGGCCGACCTGCTCGGCGTCGCAGGCGGCGACGGCACGCAGGCCCTGGTCGCCGCCGTGGCCGTGCAACACGACGTCCCGTTCATGGTGATCAGCGCCGGAACGCGCAACCACTTCGCCATGGACCTGGGCCTGGACCGGCAGGACCCGTCCCGCTGCCTCGACGCACTGACCGACGGCGTCGAACTGCACATCGACCTCGGCGTCATCCACGAGGGGAACGCGGTGCCCGGCGGCCCGGGGCGCGTCTTCGTGAACAGCGCCTCGTTCGGCGTGTACGCGGAGATCGTGCAGAGTCCGGCCTACCGCGACGACAAGGCCCGCACCATCCTGGAGATGCTGCCGTCCCTGCTGACGCAGGACGGCGGAACGCGGCTGGGCGTGCGTGCGGATGCGCTGGCCATGGACGGCCCCCAGGCCGTGCTGGTGAGCAACAACCCCTACCAAGGGGGGGATCCGGCCGGGCTCGGGCGCCGGGAGCGACTGGACTCCGGTGAACTGGGGGTGCTGGGCGTCGATGTCGCGAACGCCGCCGAAGCGGCGGAGCTGCTCCTGCACGGCGGGCAGGGCCGCGGTCTGACCACGCTCACCGCCCGGGAGGTCGTCGTCGACGCGGACGCGCCCGCCATCCCGGTCGGTGTCGACGGCGAGGCGCTGATGCTGTCCACCCCGGTGCGCTGCCGCATCGCGTCCGGCGCCCTGCGCGTGCGCGTGCCCCGCAACCGTCCCGGCGTGCCGCGCGCCACGGTGCCGATGGACTGGCGCCGGGTCCGGCGCCTGGCGCTGACCATGGGACGGGCCGCGCGGGGACACGGCGACGGGGGCGCCTGAGCGACCCGGTGCGCCCGCCCGCCGGGGCTCGGCCGCCCGGCGGGCGGTCACGTCTCGTCGGGGGCCGCAGGGCCGGCGGACCACTGCGCTCCGGTGCGCAGACGGAACGCGGAGACGGCGGCCTCCACGGTGGGGAAGAAGTGCGCGGGGTCGATGGTACGGGTGAGTTCGTACCGCTCGATCTTGCGCCGTACGGGGTCCTTGAGCTCGGCGAACACGAGGTGGACGCCCTGCGCGTTGAGCGCCTCGTCCAGCTCCTCCAGGACGTCGGCGGCGGTGGTGTCCACGTCGGTCATGGGTTCCGCCGCGACCACGATCCAGCTCGGCGGCGGGTCCCCGCCGGCCAGTCGCCTGACCTCGTCCCTGAAGGACCTGGCGTTGGCGAAGAAGAGCGGGGCGTCGAAACGGTAGATCACCAGCCCCGGCAGCTGTTCGGCCTGCGGGTACGAACGGACGTCGTGATAGCCCTCCAGGCCCGGAACCCGCCCGAGCACGGTCTCGTACGGCCACCAGGCGCGCCGGAAGACTCCGAGGACGGACAGGCCCACGGCGACGGCGATCCCGGGCAGCACGCCGAGCAGGGCCACCCCCGCGAAGGCCGCGAAGCACAGCAGGAACTCCTCCTTGCGCTGCTGCCACAGCCGTACCGCTCCGGGTACGTCGGCCAGGGACAGGGACGCGGTGATGACCACGGCGGCCAGGGCCGGCTGGGGGAGGTTGCGGAACAGGCCCGGGGCCAGCACGAGCATGAGGACGATGAGCGCCGCTCCGACGACCCCGGTCAGCTGGCTCCGGGCGCCCGCGCGTTCCGCCACCGCCGTCCGGGACCCGCTGGTGCTGACGGGGAAGCCCTGGAAGAGGGCGGCCGCCAGGTTGGCCGCACCGACGCCCGCCATCTCCTGGTTGCCGTGGACCTCCTGCCCGGTGCGGGCCGCGAAGGCGGACGCGTTGGAGATCGTGTCGGCCAGCGACACCAGGGCGATGCCCAGGGCACCGCCGAGCAGCGGCGCGAGGTCGGCGGCCCGCACGTCGGGGAGGGTGAACGGCGGGAAGCCCTCGGGCAGTACCCCGACCAGGCCGACGCCGCGCTCGCCCAGGTCGAAGACGGAGGCCGCGGCGATCGCCAGGACCACCATCACGAGCACCGCGGGGACCTTCGGCAGGAAGCGCTGCAGTACCAGGATCAACGCGATCCCGCCGAGGCCCACCGCGGCGGCGGCCGGCACCGCCGCCCCGTCGGCGAGCTTCTGCACCAGGCCCGCGCACTCGCCGATCAGGTTGTCCGCATCGACCTTGAAGCCGAGCAGCTTGGGCAGCTGACCGATCAGGATGGTCAGGGCCAGGCCGTTCATGTAGCCGATCATCGTCGGCTTGGAGATCAGGTCGGCGACGAAGCCGAGCTTCGCCACCGAGGCCAGGATCATGACGGCCGCCACCATGACCGCGAGCATCGACGCCAGTGCCACGGCCCGGCCCGGATCCCCGTCGGCCGCCGCCAGCGGCAGCACGGTGGCGGCGATCATCGGCCCGAGCGAGGAGTCCGGGCCGAGCACCAGGATCCGGGACGGGCCGAACACCGCGTACCCGAGCAGGCACAGGACCGTCGTGTACAGGCCGGTGATGGCCGGCAGGCCCGCCAGTTCGGCGTACGCCATGCCCTGCGGCACCAGCAGCGTGGTCAGGACGACTCCCGCCACCAGGTCCTTGACCAGCCATGCGCGCCGGTACGACGAGGCCGCGCGGATCCCGGGGACCGACCGCAAGAGGGAGAGGACCCTGTGGCCGTCGCGCCGGGTGGTCACGGACGGACCTTCCTCAGGCGGCCTTCGCCCGGCGGGCCACCAGCTTGCCCAGCTCCCACACGAGCAGGAGCGCGAGGGCGGCCAGCAGCGCACAGCCGAACTGCCGCGCGTCGATCTCGGTCGTCCCGAGCAGGCGGCGGAACCCGTCCATCTGGGTCACCATTACGGAGAGCACGAACTGGGCCAGGGCGACCCAGTTCATCTGCCTGCTGTCGAACGTCGACGGGGTCAGCACCGACTCCGTCTCACTGCGGCATTCGAAGGCGGCCACGATGAGGCAGAGCGCAAAGGCCGTGAACGCGATCGACTGGCCGGTCCCGACGCCGTCCCAGTGGCTCTCGCCGAGCCGGATCAGCGTGAGCAGGAGGACGGTGATCGCCAGTCCGCCCAGTCCGACCGTGACGAGCACGGGCCGGGTGAGCACCGATTTTCCGCGCGGCCGCGGCCGGCGCCGCATGAGCCCGGCGCTCTCCCCGTCGAAGCCGAGCGCGAAGCCGAAGGAGGCGTTGACGACGAAGTGGATCCACAGCACCTGCGGCGGGGTGAACGGCTCACCGGCGGCGATGTTGAAGACCGTCGCCCCGAGGAACGTCAGCACGAACGTCACCAGCAGGAGCAGCACGAACCGGATGTACTTGGTGAGGTTGTCGTAGATCGTGCGGCCCTGCTCCACCGCGTAGACGATGGTGGCGAAGTTGTCGTCGGAAAGGATCATGCGTCCGGCGTTCTTCGCCACGTCCGTGCCGCTGCCCATGGCGATGCCGATGTCCGCGGCCTTGATGGCCGGGGCGTCGTTGACGCCGTCCCCGGTCATCGCCACGACCTCGCCCTTCTTCTTGAGCGTGTTCGCGAGCAGCACCTTGTGTTCCGGCGCGACCCGCCCCACCACACCGATCCCCTCGATGCGGGCGAGCTGCTCCTCCTCGCTCATCGCGGCGAAGTCGGCGCCGAGAACGGCCTCGCCGGGAATGCCGATCTGCCGGGCGATCGCCGCGCCGGTGGTGACGTCGTCCCCGGTCACCAGGCGCACCCGGATGTGCGCCGCCTGGGCGTCGGCCACCGCCGCCTTGGCCTCCTCGCGCGGCGGATCGACCATGCCGACGAGGCTGGTCACCCGCAGGCCGGTGACGTACGCGAGCAGATCGCCGTCCGCATCGAAGCCGTCCGGGCCCAGGTCACGGCCGGCCGCGGCCATCACCCGGCGCCCCTCACCGCCCATCCGCTCGCTCGCCGCCTCGGCGCGGCGCTGCAGATCGGCGTCCCACGGGACCGTCTCACCCGCCGCCAGTGCGGTGGTCGCCCGCGCCAGGACCGCCGGGGCCGCGCCCTTGACGAAGCAGCGCACGACCTGCCGCCCGGAGGCGTCGGTGGCCGAGTGGAAGGTGGCCATCAGCTTGTACTCGGGGTCGAACGGGAGGGTGGCGAGCCGGGGGAGGGCGTCGCGGGTGGCGTCGGTGTCCAGCCCGGCCTTGTGTGCGAGCACCAGCAGCGCGCCCTCGGTGGGATCACCCACCACCCGGCCGCCCACCAGCTTGGCGTCGCTGGCCACCACGTACGGCAGGATCGCGTCCTCGATGCCCGCGGCGGACCCGGCGGCGTGGTGGACCTTCCCTTCGAGCCCGTAGCCCGTGCCCGACACGGTGTACCGGGCGGTGGGGCTCAGCACTTCGACGGCGGTCATCTGGTTCATCGTCAGGGTGCCGGTCTTGTCCGAGTTGATGGCCGACGTGAACGCCAGCGTCTCGACCGACGGCAGTTCCTTCACGATGGCGTGCCGCTTCGCCAGGTTCAGGCTGCCGACGGAGAGGATCGCCTGGGTCACCGTCGGCAGGGCCTCGGGGATGGCGGCGATGGCCAGCGAGACCGCGCTGACGAACAACACGTCCCAGGCCTGGTCCCGCTGGCGGCCCAGGGCGAACATCACGATCATGGTGAGGCCCGCCGCCGCCGTGATCCACAGGGTCAGCCGGTCGAGCTCCTTGGTGAGCGGCGGCACCTCCTTCTCGGTGGCCGACAGCATCCCGGAGATCTTGCCGAGTTCGGTGTGCGCACCGGTCGCGGTGACGACCATGACGCCGCTGCCGTGGGTGACCGGGGTGTTCATGAACACCGTGTTGGTCTGGTCGCCCGGTGCGAGCCGGCTGCCCGCCAGCGGGCCGGTGTCCTTCGCGGCGGGAACGCTCTCGCCGGTGAGCGCCGATTCGTCGATCTGCAGGGCGCTGGCCTCGATGAGACGTCCGTCCGCGGGCACCTGGTCCCCCGCGGAGATCAGCACGATGTCGCCGTCGACGAGCTGTTCGGCGGGGATCTCGGCCTCCCGGCCGTCCCTGCGCACCCGCGCCGTCGCCTTCATCATCGACTTCAGCGCGTTCATGGCGCTCTCGGCCTTGCCTTCCTGACGCAGGCCGATGACCGCGTTCAGCAGGGTCAGCACGATCAGCAGGATGGCGGTGGTCCACTCCCGGATGGCCAGCGAGACGATCGCGGCGGCCACGAGGACGATCTGCATGTAGCTGCGGTACTGCGCCAGGAACCGGCGCCAGGCCGGGGTCCGCGTCTCCTCGGGCAGTGCGTTGGGGCCGTTCGCGGTCAGGAGTTCCGCGGCCCGGGCCGTGGACAGACCGGCCGCGGGATCGACGCCGAACGCCGCCACGACCTCCTCGGGCGAGCGCGTGTACCAGCCGTCCCCGGCAGCCCGGGGCCGTTCCGCCGCGGAATCCGACCGCACTGTCATGGTGGTGCCTCCGATCCGGGGCCGCGGACGCATCCGGGCCGGTCGCGGGCCTGCCTAGCCGCGCTTCTTCTGCCGGGCCGCGTACGGGTCGGCCGGGGCCCCGGCGGGGGCCTCCCGCTCCAGGCTCCGTTTCGTGACGAGGAGGTCCTTGCGTGCCTCCGGCGCCACCTCCGGGTACTGCGGATCGATCTCCATCAGGGTGTGTGCGAGGACCGCGGCCGCGCAGATACGCGCGAACCACTTCCGGTCCGCCGGCACGACGTACCACGGGGCCCACCGCGTACTCGTGGCGGACAGCATCTCGGAGAACGCGTGCTGGTAGTCGTCCCACCGGCCCCGCTCCCGGACGTCGGCGGCGGAGAACTTCCAGTTCTTCTCCGGCAGGTCGATCCGCTTCAGGAAGCGGGTGCGCTGCTCCTCCTTGGACAGGTTCAGGAAGATCTTCACCACCTTGAACCCGTTGTCCGTGAGATAGCGCTCCCAGTGGTTGATCTCCCGGTAGCGGCGTTCCCAGATGTCCGGGTCCGGTCCGTGCGGCGGGAGCTTCTGCCGCAGGAGTACCTCAGGGTGCACCCGTACGACGAGGACCTCCTCGTAGTGCGAGCGGTTGAAAATGGCGATCTCTCCGCGCGCGGGCAGCCGCTGGGCGTATCGCCACAGGTAGTCGTGGTCGAGTTCCTCGGCCGAGGGCACCTTGAAACTGCTGACGCGCACGCCCTGGGGATTGACGCCGCTCATCACGTGCCGGATCGTGCCGTCCTTGCCCCCGGCGTCGAGCGCCTGGAGGCACAGCACCACGCCGTACGTGTCCTGCGCGGCCAGCCGGTCCTGGTACTCGGCGAGCAGCGACACCCCGGCCCGCAGCAGCTCTGCGCCCTGCCGCTTCTTCAGGCCGCCCTTGTACCGGGGATCGAAGTCCCGTTCCAGGTGCACCTTCGACCCCGGTCGCACCCGTAGCGGCTCGATGAAATCCGCGATGCGTTCGGCTCTCCCGTCCGCCATCACCCTCACCCCTCTCGTGGTCATTCTGTGCTCGACCCGTCAAGATCGCCCTCCGGCGTGCGCCGGTGGGAGAGGAGGGGTGACGGCTCCCCGTGCGTCAGGGCGTGTGCCGTGTGGTGGGGTCCGGGGCGGAGGCCGGCGCCGTCCCCAGGGGCGGCTGCCGCGGAAGGAGTACCGCGGCGGCGAGTCCGGCGAGCCCGATCACGGCCAGCGTGATCATGGCGGCGGCGTAGGCGCCGCTGGTGAGCCCGGCGACCAGGATGGTGCCGGCCACGGCCGTGCCCAGCGAGGAGCCGAGGTTCGACACGCTGCGGGAGAGGCCGGATATCTCGCCCTGCCGCTCCTCGGGGAAGCTCGACTGGACGACGTTGACCGAGGGGGTCAGCATCACGCCGAGGCCCAGCCCGATCAGCAGGAGACCGGGGGTGAGGGCCCAGGGGTTCGGGGAACCGCCGGCCATCGCGATCAGGACGACGATGCCGGCGATGGTGACGACGAAGCCGGTCATGATGAGGGTGCGCTGGGGCCGCCGCTCGGCGAGCCGTTGGGCCCCGAGCGAGGACACGAGCAGGCCGAGGGTGGCGGCGGTGAAGATGACGCCGGTCTGGATGGCGTCGTAGCCGCGCACGACCTGCAGGTAGGCCGCGATGGTGAACGAGGAACCCATCAGCAGCAGCCACTGGACGTTCTGCGTGACGAGGCCCAGGTTGGAGGTGCGACTGCGGAACAGGCTGGTGGACAGCAGGGGTTCCCTCCCCGCCCGCTCCTTGGCCCGGACGGACCGGAAGAACCAGAAGAGCACGAGGGCGCCGAGGACGAGCAGGCCGATCATCAGCCAGACGTTGTCGTCGGCCGCGAGGATGCCCATGACGACGAGGACGAGGCCGGTGGCCGAGAGGACGGCTCCCGTGGTGTCGAAGCGGCGCGCCGGGTCGGGCGGCAGGGGGTCCTCGAGACTGCGGCTCAGCACGATGATCACGACGATGACCAGGGCCTGGAACACGAAGGCCGCCCGCCAGCTCAGCCACGACGTGATAAGCCCGCCGATCAGCGGTCCGGCGGCGGCGCCGATGCCGCCCAGCGCCATGATGACGCCGAAGGCGCGGGCCCGTGAGGTCAGGTCCGTGAAGATGAGCGTCGTGAGGATGTAGACGGGCGGGATGAGCAGGGCCGTTCCGATGCCCTCCAGGATCGAGTTCCCGAGGATCAGCACGCCCAGCCCCGGGGCGGCGGCGCTGAGCAGGGCGCCGATGCCGTAGATGACGAGGCCGGCCAGGAGGCAGCGTTTGCGGCCGTGGATGTCGGTCAGCTTGCCGCCCGGGATCATCAGTGCGGCCATCACCAGCAGGAAGATCGTGATGGCGGTCTGCACCCCCTGGACGGTGGTGTCGAGGTCCTCGCTGATGTCGTTGATCATCACGTTCATGTTGGACCCGGCGAAGCTGCAGATGAACTGGGCGAGCGCCAGCGGGGCGAGGATGCGCCGCTGCGCGCCGGACGGCCGCTGCGGGGTTCGTGCCTGGTCCACCGGAACCACCTCCACACGCCCGTCCACTCGGGCGCGCTCGTTTCAGACTGCGCCGGGCCCGGCCCCGGCGCATGCCGGGACGGTCCCGTGACGGGACCGGTCCCGTCACGGGACCAGGACGACCTTTCCGGCGACCGTGCCGGACTCGGCCAGGCGCATCGCCTCCGCGACGCGGGCCAGCGGGATGCGGGCGGCGACCTGGGGGGTGATCTCGCCGCGCTGCAGGGCCGTGAACACCTCGGTGAGGTCGGAGCGCAGGCGCGCCCGGAAGCGGTTCCTGGCATAGGCGCGACCGGCCCACACGTTGAAGAAGTACGCGCGGCGGCCGTTGGGCAGGCCGTTCCACAGCCATACCCGTCCGACGAGCTTGAGCACCGGCCACGAGCCCGAGCCCTCGTCGTCGCGAGTGGCGGCGCTGCCGTACGAGACGAGGGTGCCGCCGGGGGCCAGGAGCCGCCAGGAGTCCACGATGCCGTCGCCGCCGACGTGGTCGAACACCGCGTCCACCCCGCCGGGCGCGAGGGCCCGCACCCGCGCCGGGAGGTTGCCCGAGCGGTAGTCGACGGGGGTCACCCCGAGCGCGCGCAGCGCGTCGTGGTGGCGGGTGGAGGCGGTGCCGATCACCGCGGCGCCCGCGGCGAGCGCCAGCTGGACCAGGATCGAGCCGACGCCGCCGTTGGCCCCGTGGACCAGGACGGTCTGGCCGGCCCGCACCCGGGCCTTGCGGTGGAGCATCTGCCAGGCGGTGATGCCGTTGACGACCGCGGTCTCGGCCTCCGCCGCGCCCACGCCGTCGGGGACCTCCACCACGTCGGCGGCGTCGAGGGCGACGTGGCTGGCCCAGCCGCCGGTCTTCGTCAGGGCGGCCACCCGTCGGCCGAGCAGTCCCGGGTCGACGCCCCTGCCGACGGCCTGCACCGTGCCGACCAGGTCGTAGCCGGGGACGAAGGGGAACTCGGGCTGGTCGTAGTACCGCCCGCGGCGCATCTGCTGTTCGGCGAAGGAGACCCCGGTCGCCTCCATCGCGACCACCACCTGGCCGGCCGCCGGAGTGGGGACCGGCCCCCGGTGCAGCTCCAGGCCCTCCGGCTCGACCTTGCCCGGCAGAACGATCTCGGTGCGCTCCACGGTGTTCATGACGGCCTCCAGGGGTTCGCGCCGATGACGCGGATCGAATGAGTGCTTCTCGTGTTCGTTAGAAGCTATAACGAGAATGAACGGGCATTGCGGCGATGTCAAGAGCGGTTCGTTCGATCGCGAGTGGGCGTGCCGATGGTGATAGCTTCTAACTCACCAGGAGACGGGCTACGAGAGGTGGCCGGCATGGCCGGAAGTACGCAGACCCCCCGCGAGCGGTACCGGCAGCAGGTGCGCGAAGAGGTCAAGGAGAAGGCCTGGCAGCAGATCGCCGGCTCCGGCGCGTCCGCGCTGTCGCTGAACGCGATCGCCAAGCAGATGGGCATGAGCGGGCCGGCGCTGTACCGGTACTTCGCCAACCGCGACGAGCTGATCACCGAGCTCATCCGGGACGCCTACCGCAGCCTGGCCGACGCCTTCGGGGCCGCCGGCGACGGGGGAGCGGACCGGCCCGGCCCCGCCGCACTGGCGAGGGTGCTGCGCCGCTGGGCCCTGGAGGACCCGCACCGCTACTTCCTCGTCTACGGCACCCCGGTACCCGGCTACCACGCACCGCAGGACATCACCGAGATCGCCGCGGAGATGATGTCCGTCCTCCTCGGTGCCTGCACGGCCGCCGCGCCGGAGCCCGCCTCCGGCGGGGAGCTCCGCGCCTTCGAGGAACACCTGGCCGGACACCGCGAGTGGGCCGTGAGCCGTCCCGACGCCCCGGCGGCGGCCCTGCGGCTCGCGCTGGCCTTCTGGAGCAGGCTGCACGGCGTGCTGTCCCTGGAACTGGCGGGCCACTTCACCGGCATGGGCCTGGATCCGGCCCTGTTCTACGAGGCCGAGGTGAGCGCCCTGACCGACCCCCTCGGCGACCGGACGAGGCCGCAAAACGGCTGACAACCGCCCCTGGGGGGTACAGAATTGCCCCAGCTGACGTCGGGGGGCGCTCATGGGTCGGGCATTGCGGGTGGGGATACCCGTTCTTCTGCTGGGTCTGTTCCTGTGGTGGGCCTCGTACGCCACCACGATCATCGCCTGGGAGCTCCGCAAGCTCTTCTCCTGGTTCGCCGCGCCGCTGCTGGCGGGCGCCCTCGTCGCACTGCTGTGGCTGGTGGTCAGGCTGGCGCGGAGGGGCAGGGGTTCGGCCGGCGGGGGCACCGCGGCGGTGGTCCTCGGATGGGTGGGCGGCTTCCTCGGGCTGGGCCTCGCGGTCTGGTGGCTGATGTACGGGCCGTACCTCCAGGACCGCGCGTACATGAAGGACGTGCGGATCGTGAGCGAGCCCGTGCCCGAGCTGGCGGCCCGGGCGCCCTACCTGGTCGGGAAGGCGCAGGCCGCCCCGCACCTCGGCGACGTCACCGGTGAGATCTCCGACATCACGTACCTGCCCGACTCGAACCGCTTCGCCACCCTCGTCGAACGGAGCGGCTGGCTGGCCGGATACGAGGTGGGTCTCGTGCAGGAGATCCCGCTCGGCGGCAACGGCCGCAGCCAGCAGCGCTGTGCGTTCGACGTGGACAGGGCCGATGCCCGGATCGGCGGCTGGTTCACCCACAACCTCGGCCGGAAGATCTCCGCGCAGAAGCGCTGGGTGCGCTTCGACGCCGACGACGCCTACGTGACCTGCTCGGGCGACACCCCGATCGTGGTCGTCCCGCTCAAACGCCAGACCGGGATCCTGGTGGTCACCGAGCGGCCCGCCGGTCTCGCGCTGTACAACGGCAGGACCGGGAAGCTCACGATCACCTCCGACGCGACCGCGGCCCCCGGCCCGACCTATCCGCTCAGCCTCGCGGCCCGCCAGCGCGAGGGCACCGCCGCGGTCGGCAGCTTCAGCGACTGGTGGTTCGAGCGCAGCGGCTGGGACGCGTCCGAGGACGGGGCCAACGAGGGCAACGAGTCGGAGTTCACCCTCCAGTACCGCGACGGCAGCGGCCGCAGCGCCTACGTCACCCCGCTCACCCCGCAGGGGGAGGCCAGCTCGGTCGTGGCCGTGTCCACGGTGCCGACGCGGCACCAGGGCGGCGGGCTCGCCCCGATGACCGTCCACCGGCTCGATCCGACGTGGTCGTCACCGAAGGCGCTCGTCGAGCTGATCAAGGCGGAGTACCGGGACGTGTGCTGCTACAACGAGGACCGGGTGTTCGAGGTCGTACCCACCGGCGGCAGCACCTGGACCGCCACGATCGGCAGCGAGCAGAACATCCGGTACCGGGTGGAGGGCAGGGGCCAGGTCGCCGGCCGCGAGGCCACCTGTCTGAAGACCGCCGACGGGGCGCTCGTCCAGTGCGCTTACGCGGCACCGGGCTCACCGGAGGAACAGGAACTCCAGCGCCGGGAACAGGAGAAAAAGAGACAGAAGGACCAGGGCGGGCCGGGCCCCGCCCCCGGCGACCTCAGCGCGTACACCCCCGAGCAACTCGCCGACCTCCAAAAACGCGTCTCCGACGAGGTCGTCCGCCGCCTGAAGGGCGGCTAGGCCCAGGTGCGGGCGGGGCCCGGGGAGGGGATGTCCCGCCCCGGGCCGGCGGGTCAGGCGGCCGACGCCGCGAGCTCGGGTCGCTCGGCGTTCGCGAGGAGTTCGATCAGCGACGTGCGGGCGCGGGCCACGCGGGAGCGCACCGTGCCGACCGGGCAGCCGAGCGCGGACGCCGCCTCCGCGTAGGGCAGCCCCAGGACCTGGGTCAGGACGAACACGTCACGGCGTTCGGCGGGTATCGCCCCGAGGAGTTCCGCGAGGGCGATCCCGTCCTCGAACCCCGGAAGGCCGCGGGGCTGGGCCCGTTCGGCGGCGGACTGCCAGTCGTCGCGGTCCGAGATCCTGGGGCGGGCCGCCTTGTGGCGCAGGCTGTCGATGACGGTGCGCCGGGCGATCGAGAGCAGCCAGGTGCGGGCGGAGGAGCGGCCCTCGAAGCGGTGCAGGCTGCCCAGGGCGCGCAGGAAGGTCTCCTGGGTCAGATCGTCCGCGGACTGCGGATCGGCGCTGAGGTGGGCCACGTAGCGCCGGACGTCTCGGTGCAGCGCCCGTACGAAGCGGTCCACCGCGTCGGGGTCGCCGTCGCGGGCGGCGAGCGCCAGCAGGGTCGTCGGCTCGTCCGGGCCACCGGTGTGGCGCGGCGGCGCCGTCTCGGCGGCGGTCGGACGGGGAAGCAGGGCAGGGGTCATCGCCTGATGTCCTTCTGGGAATCCGGGATCCGGGATCCGGCGCCGCGCACGCACTGCGGGGCGAGGCGGGCCGGTGAGCGGTACGGCCCGCCGGTCGGCGGGTCCGATGACCGAGGCGTGCAGCGCCGTGGCGTCGCGCGCGTCGGTGAGCCGGCTGTCAGCTGACAGCGGTCCCGGGCGGTGGCCCCCGCGAGGTCAGGGAACGGACGAGCAGCAGCCCGCGCAGGGGGCGGACCCGGCGGTCCGGGCGCATCCGCAGGCGCGGCCGGCCGACGGGCGCGGGCAGGCGCAGCACCACCCGCAGCGGTACGAGGAGCAGGCCGGCCAGGGCCCGCAGGACCCGGAAGGCGCCCTGCTCCCCGTACGCGAGCCAGAGCCCGCAGAGCAGGGCGGCGAGCAGGTGTCCGGCCAGCATGCCGGCCGGTGACATCGGCAGGGAGCCCATGTCGTGCCCGGCGGGCAGCGGCAGGGGTACGGACCCCTGCGCCGGCATGTGCACCGGCACGGGCATCGGCGCCTGCATCGCCATGGCCGTGCCGCCGCCGGTCATCGCCCCCGTCCCGTGGTGGACGTGGCCGCCCGGCGGGCGTGCGGCCGGACCGGCGCACAGCAGGTACCCGGCCCACCGCCGGGTGAGGGAGGCCCCCGCATCGCCCGCGGCGGCCGCCTGAGCCAGCGCGAACCCGGCGTGCAGGGCGGCCTGGACGGCGACGGTCGCGGACGTGACGGCCAGGAGCCCGCGTTCGCGGCCGGCCAGGGACCAGCCCAGCACACCGGTGACGGCGGAGGCCGCCGCCATGGTCCACGCGGGGACGGCCGTCCCCGTCATCAGGACGTGGGCGAGGGAGGCGAGCAGCACGCAGGTGGCTGCGAACATCGCAGCCCGTGCAGCGCGACAGCTTCGTCCCCGGGTCATGGCGGGCTCATCGTCGCACCCCTCCCGAGGCGGTCACAGAGGGGCGCCCGGAATTGGCATCACCGGACAAAACCCCATGTGTTGCACATCACAACAGCCCCTGGGAACCCGCACATTGGCCGCCGCGACCACTGCCCTGGACCCAAATGACAGGCGCGGGAAGGGAATCGGCAGTGGCGCAGCACACGACCGCGGCGAACACCGCCGGGGCAGGCGCGGACGGCCCGCTGACGGCGCTGCTCACCGCCGCCATGGCCTTCTCGATGCTCCAGCTGTTCCTGCTCGGGGCGTTCGGCCCGCGCCTGGTGGATGAAGGGGGCCTCTCGCCGACCCTCCTCGGTCTGACCACGACGATCGGGTTCGGAGCGGCGGCCGTGCTCTCTCCCATCGGCGGGCGCATGGTGGACCGGACGGGGCCGCGCCGCTCCCTCGTCGTACTGCTGCTCGTCTCAGCGGCGGCGCTCGCGCTGATCGGCGCCGCGTCCGGCCCGGGGTTCCTGCTCGCCGCCGTCGCCCTGGGAGGAGTGCCCCAGGCGCTCGCCAATCCCGCGACGAACAAGGCGATCCTGGCCGCCGTCGCGCCCGCCCGCCGGGGAGCGGTGACCGGGATGAAGCAGTCCGGCGTGCAACTCGGGGCCTTCGCCGCCGGGTTGCCGCTGGCGGCGCTGGCCGCAGCCGTCGGCTGGCGCGGGGCGCTCTGGACGGCCGCCGCCGCTGCCGCCGCGGCCGCCCTCTGGGCGCACCGGGCACTGCCCGCCGATCCTGCTGCGACACGGGGGCAGCCGCGCACGTCGCTGGTGCCGCGGGGCGCCGTCGCGTGGCTGGCGGTGTTCTCCCTCTTCCTGGGCTGCGGCATCGCCTCGGTCAACACGTACATGGCGCTCTTCGGGGCCCGCGAGCTCGGCATGGGGCCGACGCAGGCCGCGGCCCTGGTGGCGGTGCTCGGCGTCGCGGGTGTCGCCGGGCGGGTCGGCTGGTCGAGGGCGGCCCGGCCGGGGCGCGCCGAACGGCTGCCCGCAGGGCTGGCGGCCGGGGCGGTCCTGGCCGCGTCCCTGCTGGTCGCGGCCCTGTACGTACGGCCGCTGGTCTGGGTGGCCGCCGTGGCCGTCGGCGTGTTCGCCGTCTCCGGCAACGCCGTCTCGATGGTGCTGGTGCTGCAGCGGGCCGCCCCCGGCGCGGCCGGCCAGGACTCCGCGCTCGTCGCCGCAGGGTTCTTCGCCGGGTTCGCGATCGGTCCCCCGCTGTTCGGGCCGCTCGCCGAGGCGGGCCGGTACGGGCCGGGCTGGCTGCTCGTCGCCGGCGAGTTCGCGCTGGCGGGCGCCGTCGCGACGGCCTGGGCCGTGCGGGAGCGGCGCGGCCCGCGCACGGAGGCGGCGGCGTGAGCCCGGGCGACTGGGCCGGGCGGGCGCTGTCCGACGTCCTCGACCGGGCCGCCCGTACCCGTGCCGAGACCGGTGACCGGTTCCCGCTGTACGCCGACCCGGCCACCGGCCACTGGACGACCACCGGGCGCGGTGCGTGGACCGGCGGCTTCTGGGCCGGGCTGCTGTGGCTGCGGGCCCGGCACACCGGTGACGCGGACGACCGGGCGGCCGCCGCCGCGTGCACGGCGCGACTGGCCGGCTGGGTCGAGGCCGACACCGCCGCGCGCGGGCTGATCCTCTGGTACGGGACGGCGCTCGCCGGCGACGACGCCGGTGCGCGCGAGCTGCGGGCGGCCGGCGCACGGGCGGTGCTGGGCGCGCTCGACACCGGACTCGGGCTGGTGCCCTGGGGAGCTGCCTTCGGCGGCCCCCGGCTGCTGGCCCGGGTGGACGGCGTGCCCGGCACGGTCGCACTGCTCGCCACCGCCGGCCCGGACGGTGCACGGGCCGCCGCATCCCACCTCCACCGGCATCTCGACCTGTGCCTCGGCGCGGGCGGACGCACCGTACCGGCCTGGGAGTTCGATGCGCAGGCGGGCTGGCGGCCGTGCCCGGAGCCCCCGGCCGGCTGGAGCAGGGGGAGTGCCTGGCTGCTGCTGGCGGTGGCCGACGCCCTGCACCGACCCGAGGTCGCCGGGACCGCCCCGGACCGGCTGCGGGCGGCCGCGGAGCGACTGGCCGACGTGTGGACGCGGCCCTGCACCCCGCTCGTCCCGCCGGCGGACGAGGAACGGCCCGCCGGCCCGCTGGACACCTCCGCAGCCGCCATCGCGGCCGTCGCGCTGCTGAAACTCGCCCGCCTGCCGGGCCCGCGCGCCGCGCAGTACGCGTACCGGGCCGCCGCCATCCTGGAACGCCTGGTCGGCGAGCACCTGACCCGGGGCATGCTCCTGGACGGCTGCTACGACGCGCAGCGGGGCGTCGCGGTCCGGCACGAACTGGTGTGGGGCGACTTCTTCCTGGCCCTCGGCCTGGCCGCACTGACCGGGCCGGCCGGTCTCCGGGAGGTCTGACCGGCGCCGGGCGCGTCGCCCCGCCTCAGGTTCCGTACGTACGGAGCACCCGGCGGGCCACCGAGGTGATGTGGAGTTCGTCCGGGCCGTCGAGGATGCGGGCCGCGCGGCCCGTGCGGAACAGCGCCGGCAGCGGGGTGTCGGGGCCGAGCCCGGCCGCGCCGTGGACCTGGATCGCCGCGTCCGCGACCTGCTGGAGCATGCGGGCCGCGGCGACCTTGGCCAGTCCCACCTCCACGTGCGCGTCCCCACCCGCCCCGATCACGGCCGCCGCCTCGTGGACCAGCGGCCGTGTGGTGCGCAGCGCGAGCAGCGCCTCGAAGACGTGCCGCTGGACCAGCTGGTGACCGGCCAGCGGACCGCGCGACCCCGTACGGGAGCCGGCGCGCCGGCACATGAGGTCGAAGGCGCGCTGGGCCTGGCCGAGCCAGCGCAGGCAGCGCAGGGTCCGGCCCACCTGGAGCCGCTCCCCGGCGATGGCGAGGGCCTGTCCGCGCTGCCCGAGGAGGTGGTCGCCGGGCACGACGACCCCGTCGAACCCGATCTCCCACTGGCCGGCGGCCCCGAACACGGGCAGTTCGCGTACGACGCGGAAGCCGGGGGAGCCGGTGGGGACCACCACGAGGGAGAGGCCTTCGCGGTCGCCGGGCTCCCCGTCGGTCCGCACCAGGACGGTGACCAGGTCCGCCCCGGCGGCACCCGACACGAACCACTTGCGGCCGGTGACCCGCCAGCTGCCGTCGGGCTGTTCCTCGGCGCGCGTCACCGTACCGGCCGGGTCGGTGCCCGGGGTGTCCGGCTCGGTCATCGCGTAGCAGGCGCGCAGCTCCCCGGCCGTCAGGCGTCCGGGGTACAGGGCGCGGATCCGGTCGCCGCCGTGCCTGCGGAGCATCGTGGCATCGAGCAGGGACGCGGAGCCGAGGGCCGCCGGTCCGTGGTCGCTGGCCCCCTCGGCCTCGGCGAGCCGTGCGTACCGGGCGAAGGGAAGCCCCTGACCGCCCAGTTCGGCCGCGTGCGGCAGCGCCCACAGGCCCTCCTGCTTCGCGAGGTCCTGCAACTCCCGCAGGGCCGTGGCGGCGTGCACTCCGCCCGCGTCGAGCACGGGCTCGTACGGCATGACCCGACTCCGTACGAACTCCTCGACCCGGTCCCGCAACCCGGTTTCTCCGGGGTGCGGTTCGGGACCTGCACCGCCGGCCTCCCGGCCGGCTTCCTCTCGGTTCTGCACCACTTCCTCCAACGCGTCGGGAACCCGTGGGAGCGGCCGTCCGACTGTCTCCCCGGGGAACTGGTCGGGCGCGCACCCGCCCGGGTTCCCGCGTCGAGCACATCCGGGGCGCCGGTCACCGCCGCCGCGCCGGGAGAAGAGGAGAGGCATGGCGTCACCAGCCGTCACCCGCACGGTCCGGCCGCTCGAAGGACTGCACCTCGCGGCCTTGGGTCCGCCCGGGCTGCTGGGCCCGGCCGTGGAGCACCTGGAGCTCCTCGGCGCGGACACGAGGACGGGCCCCAGGACGGACGCGAGCATGGACGCGAGCGACCCGGGAGCGGGCCTGGGCATCGGCTCCGGCGCGGGCGCGGGCCGGAGGGCCGCCGGGTCCGGCGACGGCCGTACGGCGCGCATCACCCTGTCCGGCGCCGGGTTCGACCCGCAGGAGGCGTCCGTGCGCTGGTCGGCCCGTCCGTCGGGCGGCATGGGCGACGAGGCCACCGTTCAGGCGGCCACCGGCATCATGGCCGTGCACGGGCGGCGCGACGGCGCCCCCCGTGGGCTGGCCGTCGACTACGCCACCACCGCCACGGGCGTGCTCGCCGTCTCGGGACTGCTCGCCGGGCTGCTGGCCCAGGCCCGGGGCGGCCCGGCCTGCAGGGTGACCACGAGCGCCGAGCGGGCCGGACTGCTGGCGGTGTCCCAGTACCTCGCCGCGGCCGGCGCCGACGAGGGCGAGGCCGTCGAACTCGCTCCCGGAGGACCGCCGTTCACCTCCTGCGACGGTGTCGTCTTCGAGCTGGAGACCCTGGACCCGGGTTCCTGGGCCGCGTTCTGGCGGGCCCTGGAGGCCCCCTTCGACGCCGTCCGGGCCGGGTGGCGGCCGTTCCAGTTCCGGTACGCCACGGCCTGCGCCCCCTTCCCCCCGGCACTGCACACCACGGCGCGCACGCACACCTGGCGGCGGATCGAGGGCGCCGCCGCGGTCTCGGGAGCCGAGGTCTGCCGGCTGCGGTCCCTCGACGAGCGCGCCGCCGAACAGGACGGCGCCCCGCCCTGGTCCCTCGCCCCGTACGGATCCGGCCCCCGGGCCCGGACCGGCCCCGCCACCGCGCCCTCCGCGGCCCGTCCGCTGGCCGGCCTCACCGTCCTCGAAGCCGGCCGCCGGATCCAGGCCCCGCTCGCCGCCCACCTGCTGGGGCTGCTCGGCGCCGACGTCGTACGGATCGAGCCGCCGGGCGGCGACCCGCTGCGCGGCATGCCGCCCGCCTGCTCCGGGATCTCCGCCCGCTGGCTCGCACTGAACCGGGGCAAGCAGGCCGCCGAGGTGGACATCAAGTCCGCCGCCGGCCGCCGCCGGCTGCGCGAGATGGCCGCCGGGGCCGATGTCTTCCTCCACAACTGGGCCCCCGGCAAGGCGGCCGCGCTCGGACTCGACTCCGCGCACCTGGCCGCCGTGAACCCCGCGCTCGTCTACGCGTACACCGGCGGCTGGGCGGACCGCGTCCCCGACGCCCCGATGGGCACGGACTTCATGGTCCAGGCCCGCACGGGCGTCGGCGAAGCCGCCCGCCCGCGGGACGAGGCCCCCGCGCCGTCCCTGATGACCCTGCTCGACGTACTGGGGGGACTCATGGGCGCCGAGGCCGTACTGGCCGGGCTGCTCCTGCGGGAACGCACCGGGTCGGGCGTCCGCGTCGACTCCTCGCTGCTCGGCGCCGCCGACGCCCTCACCGCCCCCGCCCTGCGCAGGGCGCTGCGCGGGCAGGAGCCGCGCCGGCCCGCCGGATTCCGCCGGCCGCTGCGCACCGCGGACGGCTGGATCGCGCCCACCGACACCTGTGCGCCCGCGGCCGCCGCGTACGACCTGCGCGCCCTGCCCACCTGCGCGGCCCTGGCCCAGCTGCGCGACCACGGCCTGTCCGCGACCGCGGTCACCACCGACCCGGCCGACCTGCACCACGACCCGCGCTTCCCCGGCTCGATCAGCCGCGACGCGCACGGTGCCCCCGCCGTTCCCGACCCCTGGAGCTTCGCATGACCGTCGCCCTGCACGACCTGCTGCCCGCCGGCCTCCGCCGTGCCTGGGCGGCCGACGGGACCTGCCCCGACCTCGACCTCTACAGCCTGTTCCGCGCCCGGCAGATCGCCGACCTGCACGCCACGGCCGTCATCGACGCCAAGGGCGCGCTCTGCTACACCGCCCTGGACCGCAAGGTGCGATGTCTGGCCACCGGCCTCGCGGGCCTCGGCATCCGGCCCGGCGACGTGGTCGGCGTCCAGCTCCCGGGCGGCCGGAACGCGGTCATCGCCGAGCTGGCCCTGGCCGCCCTCGGCGCGGTGGCGCTGCCCTTCCCGGTCGGCCGCGGCAGTCTGGAGGCCGGGAACCTGCTGAGCCGGGCCGAGGCCGTCGCGGTCATCGCCGCCGTCGAACACCGCGGCCACCACCATGCCGCCGAACTCCGGGCCCTGGCGGATTCCCTGCCGGCCCTGCGCCACGTCATCGCCGCGGGACGATCGGGAACCGCCCCTGAAGGAACGATTCTCCTCTCCGAGTTGCTGCGCTCCGACCCGACCGCGTTCGTTCCGGCCCGCCCCGACCCCGACGGCGCCGCGCGCATCCTGGTGTCCTCCGGCTCCGAGGCGGAACCGAAGATGGTCGCGTACTCCCACAACGCGCTCGCCGGGGGCCGGGGCAACTTCCTCGCCTCGCTCATGCCCGACGCGACCCCGCCGCGCTGTCTGTTCCTCGTACCGCTCGGGTCGGCGTTCGGATCCAGCGGCACCGCCGTCACCCTCGCCCGGCACGGCGGAACCCTGATCCTGCTCGATCACTTCACCCCCGAGGCCGCCCTCGCCGCCCTGCGCGAGCACCGGCCCACGCACGTCCTGGGCGTCCCCACGATGGTGCGCATGATGCTGGACCGGCTCGGACACCCCGGGTCCGGCTGGGGAGAACTGCCCTCCCCGACCGCCCTGGTCCTCGGGGGTTCGGCCCTGGACGAGACCACGGCCGAGGACGCCGCCCGCGCCTTCGGCTGCCCGGTCGTCAACCTCTACGGCTCGGCGGACGGCGTCAACTGTCACACCGGGCTGCGCCGCGAGGTCCCGGACGCCGACGGGACGGGCATCGTGGCCGGCCGCCCCGACCCCCGCGTCGCGGACATCCACATCGCCGACCCGGACACGCACGAACAGCTCCCCGACGGCGAGATCGGCGAGATCATCGCCCGCGGCCCCATGACCCCCATGTGCTACGTCGCCTCCCCGGACCTGGACGCCCGCTACCGCACGCCCGGGGGCTGGGTCCGTACGGGAGACCTCGGCCTGATCGACGGGGACGGCGTCCTGCACCTCGTCGGCCGCCTCAAGGACATCGTCATCCGCGGCGGGGCCAACATCAGCCCCGCCGAGGTCGAGCGGGAGCTGGCCGCCCACCCCCGGATCCGGGACGTGGTGTGCGTCGGAGTCCCGGACCCGCTGATGGGCGAGCGCCTCGCGGCCTGCGTCGTAGCGCGCGGCCCCGAGGCCCCCACGCTCGCCTCGCTGGCCGCACACCTCACGCGCCGGGGTCTCGAACAGCGCAAACACCCCGAGCGGCTGCTGGTCCTGGCAGAACTCCCGCTCACCCCGGCCGGCAAACCCGACCGCACCGCCCTGCGCGAACGGCTCGCGGGGGCCCCCCCCGCACCCCCGCTCGCCCATGCGGGCTGACGGTACGACGACACGACGGCACGACAACTCGACGGCACGACGACGGGACCACCGGATGAACCGCAGGAACCTGCTCCGCGCCTCGACCGCGATCGGCGCCGCCGCCGTGGCGGGCACCGCCACGGCGCCGGCCACCGCGGCGCCACCGGCCACCGCGGCGCCACCGGCCGCCGCGAACCCGGCCGGACCGCTGCGCGTACAGGTCGTCATGTACGACGGGGTGGAGGAGCTCGACTTCGCCGCCCCCTACGAGGTCTTCTGCGCCGCCCGCTTCTTCACGGACCGCGCGGTCGACGTCCGCTACGTCACCACCACCGGCCCGGGCACCGTGCACGCCGCGTACGGGACCCGGGTCCGGGTCGAGCACGCCTGGGCTCCGGGCTCGGCGGACGTCCTCCTCGTGCCGGGCGGCGGATACGCGCGCCGCGACAGCCCCGGGGTGTGGGCCGAGATCCGCAGCGGCGTGCTCCCGCGGAACCTGGCCGCGGCGGTCCGCCCCGGCCTCACCCTCGGCGCCGTCTGTACGGGAACCATGCTGCTGTCCGCCGCCGGACTGACCCGCAACCGGCCCTGCACCACCCACCACAGGGCCCGGCCCGACCTCGAACAGCAGGGCGGCCTGCTGAAGAACGCCCGGGTCGTCGACGACGGGGACCTGGTCACGGCGGGCGGCATCACCTCCGGCCTCGACCTCGCCCTCTGGCTCGTACGCCGGGAACTCGGTGCGGACGCGGCGACGAACGTGGAGTCAATGCTGGAGTACGAGGCGCGCGGCACGGTCTGGACGCGGGCCGCGGCCCGGCTGCCGTAGGCACGGGAGGCGGGGGGAACGGGAGGCACCGGCGGCACGGGAGGCGCGGGAGGGGCGGGAGAGCACTTCGGTGCTCTCCCGCCCCTCCCGCGGTGCCGCCCGCGCGGGCTGTCAGGAACCGCCCATGGCCTTCTTCAGGGCGGCCGCGGCATTGCGGTAGACGGGCAGCAGGTCCAGGTCCTCGCCGGGATAGTTGACGATCTCGACCTGCTTGGCGCCCGAGTCGGGCAGCACGGTCCCGGTCGTCATGTGGGCGTTGTCCAGGACCAGCGCCGGCTTCTTCCCCGAAAGCTCCGCGAGCTGCGCGGGGGTGACCGCCTCGGGACCGTACGTGCCGACCTGGGTGGCCCCGGCCAGCTCGGCCGACCAGGTGGTGAACACCTGGCTGACGACCGCCGGGCTCTGCCCGCCCGGCCAGGCCCCCCGGACGTCCTTCGCCAGCTTCGCGTACTCGGCGTCGAACGAGGCCGTCCACTGCGCGGCCGCCGTCTCCGTGCCGAACAGCTTGCCCAGGCGGGCCACTTCGGACCTGGCCCTGCCGGAGTCGTTGTCGAGGTTCACCTCGACCAGCTTGGCCTTCGAGCCCGCCGCCTCCTTGATCTTCGCCGCGTACGGCTCGAACGGCGCGTACAGCACGAAGTCGGCCTTGCCGACGGCCGCGAGGTCGGACGGCTTGGGGTCGTAGTCCGGGGCGTGGTGCACGGACTGGGGCACGATCACCTTGACGTCCTCGGCTCCGGCGGCCTTGGCGAAGGCGCCCTCCCAGCTGGTGGTGACCACGACGACCGGTTTCCCGGCCCCCTGGCCGGGTGTGCCGTCCTTCGATGCGGTGCCGTCGCCGGCTTCGGCCCCGCAGCCGGTGACGAGGGCGAGTGCCGCGCTCAGTGCGAGGAGGGAAGCGAGTCGGACGCGGGTGCGCGCCATGTGGGGATGCTCCGTTCGGGAACGAGATGGACCGCGAGGACGACCGTCCCGGCGGTGAGAACGAGGACCGGCCCGGGCGGCCAGTCGAGACGGAGGGCGACGAGGAAGCCCGTGAGGTTCACGGCCACTCCGATCCCGACCGCCCAGAGGGTGATGGACCGCAGCGAGGTGCCCAGGCGGCGGGCCGCGAGAGCCGGGAGCAGGGTGAGGGCGTCGACCAGCAGCGCGCCGGTGAGTTTGATCGCGCCGGCGACCGCCACGGCGACCAGGACCAGCAGCACCACGGTCAGCGCCCGCACGGGAACCCCGGAACACTGGGCGAGCTCACGGTCGTACAGGAGCAGGGCCACGTCGCGCCGCCGCCACCAGAACAACCCCGGTACGAGGGCCGCCAGCGCGCCGAGCACCACGAGGTCCGCGGTCCCCACCGACAGGATCGACCCCCACAGCAGGGCGAACGCACCGGAGGCGTTGACCCCCGACACGGCCAGGACGAGCAGCGCGGCGGCGATGGCCAGGCTCATCAGCAGGCCCATCGCCCCGGACAGCCCGTCCGGGGTCCGGGCGAGCGGAGCCACTCCCGCCCCGGCCAGCGCGCAGGCGACCAGCGCGCACAGCATCGGGTCGAGCCCGGTCAGCAGCCCGACCGCGATGCCCAGCAGGGCGACGTGCATCATCGCGAACCGGACCGGCATGATGTCGAGCCCCACGATGACCACCCCGATCACCGGCAGGCCGGCCGCCGCCAGCAGCAGGGCGAATCCGGCCCGCTGTACGGGGACCAGCTGGAGCAGCTCGCCGAGAGCGGCGCCGGCGAGGATCACCCGGCCTCCCGAAGCCGGCCCGCGGCCATCTCCAGTACGCGGTCGCAGCGCTCCGCCAGGGCCCGGTCGTGCGTGACCACGACGAGGGTCACCGGCAGTGCGGCCAGCACGTCGGCCGCCTCCTCCTGGCCGCCGAAGTCCAGTGCGGCGGTCGGCTCGTCGGCGAGCAGCACCTCGGCCCCGGCGGCCACCGATCCGATCGCCCGGGCCAGGTACATCCGCTGGAGCTGGCCGCCGGACAGCGTGTGCAGCGGCCGTCCGAGCAGCGTGCCGACCCCCAGCTTCCGGGCCGCCTCGGCAGCCTCGGCCGGTGCGCCGCCGCTGGCCAGGAGTTCGTCACCGAGGAGCGGGAAGCGGCCGGCCGCCGGCTTCTGCGGGATCCATGCGCAGCACCGCCGCCGCCAGGCCCACTCCGCGGCCGAAGCGGTGCCGCGGCCGCCGACCAGGATGCTCCCGGACACCTGGCGGTGCAGTCCGAGGACCGCGCGCAGCAGCGTGGTCTTGCCCGAGCCGTTGGTCCCTGTCAGCGCGACGCGCTCGCCCGCCGCGATCTCCAGGTCCACGTCGGCGACCGCCTCGACGCGGCCGTGGCGGCAGACGACCCCCCGCATGCGTACGTCCAGTCCGCCCATCCGTGGCCCTCCCGTGGTTGCCGGAGCCGGGCGCCGGCCGGCGCCCCGATGGGGAGTTGGTCGGACGGCGGGCCCCTCCGGTTCCGGGCCGGTCAGGCGGAGTACGGTCCGCTCCGGTCCGGTCCGGGGGAGGCCGCCGGGGCCGGGGCCGGGTCGTCGCCGCCCAGGTCGAGCCGGAACGGCGGGTACTCGTCCGTCATCAGCGCGGCGTAGGCGGCGACGCGCAGCACCCACCGGTTCAGCCCCACCACCAGGTCGAACAGGTCGCGCGGGTACTTCTCGGTGAAGGCGAGCGCCACCGCCGCGATGAGGGCGAGCAGCGTGATGAGACCGCCGCCGGCGCACCAGCCGTGGTGCATGCCGCCGGTGAAGAAGCCGATGACCAGGTACTGGGGGATCGCCAGGAGCCACCACTTCACCAGGACCAGCGGCCGGGACAGGCGTTCGGGGTAGGCGATCTCCAGGCGTGCCGGATAGCCGGGCTCCGGGCCGAGGCTGAAGGGCGGGTACCTGTCGGTCGCCAGGGCGCCGTACGCGTAGTACGAGACCCGCCACGACCAGCGGAGCACGCCGACGTTGAAGTCGAACAGGGCGCGCGGATAGCGCTCGGTGAACAGGATCGCGAAGAAGGCGATCACGCTGACCACGACGAAGGCGATCCACAGGAAGACCAGCACGATGTAGTGCGGGATCGCCAGGAGCCACTTCACCAGCCAGAGCCACCGCGACAGCGGGGCGTCCAGGTCGGCGTTCACCCTGACCGAGCGGTGGGAGGAAGCGTTCGCGGGCATGTTGCGTCACCGTCCCTGCCCGTGTCCGGCGTCGTGAGCGACCGGATCGGGGCACCTCCATCATCCGCGCAGCGGGGACCGGGCTCCACTCGGACCCCGCGGGCCGATGTCCCGATGTGACAGACAACCGTCATTGCGGACGTCCGGCGGCACGGCCAGGATGGACGCATGTCCACGCCCCACCGCGTCGTGATCGCGGTCTTCCCCGATGTCGACCTGCTCGACGTCACCGGTCCCGCCGAGGTCTTCGCCCTCGCGGGCCGGGAGGCCGGGCGCCGGCTGTACGACGTGCGCCTGGCGGGTCCGGACGGCGGCCAGGTCACCACCTCGGCCGGCGTCCGGCTGGTCACCGACCTCTCGTTCGCCGAGGTCGGCGCCGCCGTGGACACCCTGGTGGTGCCCGGCGCCGTCGAGGCGGCCGAGGAGGGCCCGGTCGCCCGCGTCGACGACGAGGTGGTGCGGTGGATCGCCGCCACCGCCCCGCACGCCGCACGGGTCGCGTCGGTGTGCGTCGGCGCGCACCTGCTGGCCGCGGCCGGCCTGCTGGACGGGCGCCGCGCCACCACCCACTGGTCCACCGCCGCCCAGCTGGCGGCCGAACACCCGCGGGTCGAGGTGGACCCGGACCCGATCTTCGTGCGGTCGGGCCGGGTGTGGACCGGGGCCGGGATCAGCGCCTGCATGGACCTGACCCTGGCCCTGGTGGCCGAGGACCACGGCGAGGACCTGGCCCTCGCGGTCGCCCGGCAGCTGGTCATGTACCTCAAGCGACAGGGCGGCCAGAGCCAGTTCAGCGTTCCGCTCAGCCGCCCGCCCGCCTCCCGCAGGGACATCGACGCCCTGCGGGCCCACATCACCGACCACCTCGGCGCGGACCTGTCCGCCGCCGCGCTCGCCGCCCGGATGTGCATGAGCGAGCGGCACCTCGCCCGGACGTTCCGCAAGGAGCTGGGCACCAGCCCGGCGGCGTACGTGGAAGCGGTACGGGTGGAGGCCGCCCGACGGCTGCTGGAGACCACCGACGAGCCCCTGGAACAAGTCGCCGCGGCGGCCGGTCTGGGCTCGGTGGAGACCCTGCACCGGGCCTTCCGCAAGCAGGTCGCCACGACCCCGGCCGCCTACCGGCGCCGGTTCCGCACCGCGCACTGACCCTTTCCCGCAGCCACCGCGCACCACGCACCACCCAGGCACCACCCACCACCCACCCCCACTGCCCGGCGCACCCGCGCCGGAGCACGGCTTCGCCGTGCCCGCTTCCGACCCGAAGGACCGTCCACCATGTCCGCATCCGCATCCGCATCCGCATCCGCCGTGCCCGCGTCCGCGTCCGCGTCCACCACGCTGCGCGAGCTCCTCGGCCTCCCGGGCGGGCTCCCCCGCCTGGCCGGGTCCACCGTCGTCATGATCGACTTCCAGAACACCTACCGGTCGGGAGTGCTGGCCCTGGAGGGCGCCGAGCAGGCCCTCGCGGCGGGCGCCCGCCTGCTGGCGGCGGCCCGGGCCGCCGGGACCCCGGTCGTCCACGTCGTCAACGACGGCGGCGAGGGGACCCCGTACGACATCCGGGCCGAGATCGGCTCCATCAGCGCCGAGGTCGCGCCGCGCGAGGGGGAACCGGTCGTGGTCAAGCAGGCCCCCAACGCCTTCCACGCCACCGAACTGGAGAAGACCCTGCGGGAGCTGGGCGCCGGCCCCGACCTGGTGATCGCCGGGTTCATGACGCACATGTGCGTCACGTTCACCGCCCAGGGCGCCTTCCACCTCGGCTACCGCCCCTGCGTCGTCGCCGACGCCACCGCGACGCGTGCGCTGACCGCGCCCGACGGCACCCCGGTGTCCGCCGCCGCCCTCCAGACGGCGAGTCTCGCCACGATCGGCGACCTCTTCGGCACGGTCGCCCCGACGGCCGGGGCCCTCCTGGGGTGAGGAGGTCCGCCCCCGGGGTCAGTGGACGACGCTGAAACTGCGCCAGGGCAGGGCGACCGGGGCCGTCACGTCCGACAGCGTCGTGGCGACGTAGATGCCGTCGGCTCCGGCGACCTTCCTGCAGTCCAGCGTCGGGTACAGGATGATGTCGACGAGCGTGTTGTTCTCGACGTGCGTCGCGCCTTTCGGCAGGGCGATCTTGTGACAGCCCACCACCGGCGTGTTGGAGTAGCTCAGGAAGACCGGCGAGTCGTTGCCGCGGAACGTGAGCATGCCGACGGTGCTCCGGCCCATGCCCGAACAGGCGGTGGCCGTCAGCAGCAGTGCTGCGGCCGCGGTGATGACGCCGATACGCCGACTGTGGGACATGGCGCGGTCCTCGTCTGTGCGGTGGTGGATGGCCTTGCGCACAGCCTGCCCCGGCGGGGCGCGGGCGGCATCCGGGGCGCCGCCGGGCGGATGAACGCGGCGGCGGGGGGAAGGGAGTCCGCCATGACCGACCTTCGCATCGGCGTCCTCGGATTCGGGCTGCGCGGCAGCCTCGCGCGCACGGCGCACCGGCCGGGCCGCGGCGCCACCGTGACCACCGTCGCGGATCCCGGTCCGCAGGCCCGGGCGGCGGCCGCCGCGGCCTTCCCGGGCGCGCACGTCACCGCCGATCCCCGGGCGGTGACCGAGGGCCCCGGCATCGACGCCGTCCTCGTCCTGACCCCCGACCACACCCATGCCGACCTGGCCTGCCGGACGCTCGTCGCCGGCAGGCCCGTCTTCGTCGAGAAGCCGCTCGACATCTCCGTGGAGCGCTGCGACGAGATCCTGCGCACCGCGCGCGCGACGGGCACCCGCCTGTACGTCGGGCACAACATGCGGCACATGCCCGTGGTGCGCACGATGCGCGCACTGATCGCGGCCGGGGCGATCGGCCGGGTCAGGACCGTGTGGGTACGGCACTTCGTCGGCCACGGCGGCGACTGGTACTTCAAGGACTGGCACGCCGAACGCCGGTACACGACGGGCCTGCTGCTCCAGAAGGCCGCACACGACATCGACGTGCTGCACTGGCTGGCCGGCGCCTACACCGACGACGTCCAGGCGATGGGTGACCTGATGGTCTACGGGGACAACCCGCACCGCCGCGCTCCCGGTGAGTCCAAGGGCGACGACCGGCCGCCCGGGGGCCAGGAGGACAGCCACTGGCCCCCGCACACCCAGCGCGGCCTCAACCCGGTCATCGACGTCGAGGACGTCTCGCTGCTCAACCTGCGCCTCACCAACGGGGTGCTCGCCGCCTACCAGCAGTGCCATTTCACCCCCGACTACTGGCGCAACTACACCGTCATCGGGGACGCCGGCCGCCTGGAGAACTTCGGCGACGGCCCGGGCGCCGAGGTCCGCGTCTGGAACAGCCGGCGCTCCGGCTACCGGGCCGCGCCGGACGCCACCCACACCGTCCCGGACACGGAGGGCGGCGGTCACGGCGGCGCCGACCCGCTGCTGATGGACGAATTCCTGCGCTTCGCCCGCCACGGGGGAGCGACGGACACCTCGCCCGTCGCCGCCCGGATGGCGGTCGCGGTGGGCTGCCTGGCGACGGAATCCCTGCGCTCCGGGGGCACGCCCCGACGGGTACCGCCGCTCGACCCGGCCCTGGTGGCGTACTTCGACGGGGGCCAGAGCCCCTCGGCACACCACTGACCGGCCCCCGGCCGGGGTGTTTGTGCCCAAGAGTTCCCCAAGGGCGGGCCTGTCTGCGGATCCCCGGCCCGGCGGGACCTACGTTGCCCGCATGAGCGTCCTTGCCGAGCGTCACCGGGCCGACGGGACCCACGGACGGCGCGCGCTGGTGCGGGGCGCCCTGACCGGGGCCGTGGCCCTGGGGGCCGGTCTGGCGGCCGGCGGCGGTTCCACCGGGGCCGGCTCCCGGCCCGGCCCCGACGGTCCGCGGCCCCGCACCCCCGAGGCGGCGCTGCGGGAGCTGGCCGCGGGAAACGCCCGCTGGCGCACCTTCCACGAGCGGCACCCCGACGCCACCCGGACCGTGCGGCAGGCGCTGGTCGGGGGACAGCACCCGTTCGCCGTCATCCTGGGCTGCGTCGACTCGCGCGTACCGCCGGAGCTGGTCTTCGACCAGGGGCTCGGGGATCTGATGACCGTACGGTCCGCCGGTGAGGTGCTGGACGACGCCGTGCTCGGGAGCATCGCGTTCGGCGTAGTGGAGCTGGGCATCCCGCTGGTGGTCGTCCTCGGGCACCAGTCCTGCGGGGCCGTGACCGCCGCCGTCCGCGCCACCGGACGGCTCGACCAGCTGCCGGGACACCTGCGCTACCTGGCGCAGCAGATCCGTCCGGCCGTCGACCGGACGCTGCGCCGGGACGCGCGCGTCGATGCCGCGGTCACCCAGAACGTACGGCTCGTCCGCTCCCGGCTGGCGGCCGAGCCCGATCTCGCCGCCCGGGTCGCCGCCGGGAAGCTGGCCGTGATCGGGGCACGGTACGAACTCACCAGCCAGCGGGTGCGCCGGATCCGCTGAGCGGATCTCCGGCTGCCGTCCGGGGCACTCTCGTCCGACCGGCCAGGCATCCGCCCGATCACGTGCGCGACGGGCCGCGCCCCCTACCGCCCGGTCTTACCCCGCGTCACCGGCGGGCGGCTGTACGGGCGGCTGTACGGGCGGGTGCGGCGGCTCGCCGCCGACGCCCGCCGACGCTGTGCGGCCGGCCCGCCGGCCACCCCGTGGGGGAGTTCCCGCACGGGACGGCCCGACGGCGCCCGGGGCGGAGTCGTACACGCGCCTGACGACGGCTTCGGCGGATTCCACGAGCAGCTCCTGGACCTCGCCCCAGGACGGTCAGGTCTCCTCCGGGCCGGACAGGGGCTGCTCGGACCAGATGACCTTCCCCTCGGGGGTGTACCGGGCTCCCCAGCGGCGGCTGAGCTGGGCCACCAGGAACAGGCCGCGGCCCCCTTCGTCGGTGGTCTTGGCGTAGTGCAGCCGGGGCGAGCTGCTGCTGCCGTCGAAGACCTCGCAGGTCAGCACCCGGTCGTGCAGGAGCCGTACCCGGACCGGCTCGGCGCCGTGCCGGATCGCGTTGGTGATGAGCTCGCTCAGCACCAGTTCGGTCCCGAAGGCGAGCTCCCCCAGGCCCCACTCCTCCAGTTTCTCCACGGCCACGGCCCGCATGGCCCCGACAGCGCTCGGCTCGAACGGGACCTCCCACTCGGCGATGCGCTCCGGGGGCAGGGCCGAGGTCCGCGCGACCAGCAGGGCCACGTCGTCGCGCGCACGCACCGGCAGCAGCTGCTCCAGGACCGCCCGGCAGGTCTCCTCGGGCCTGCGGTCCGCGTGTGCGAGCGCCGCGCGAAGCCGTGCCAGCCCCTCGTCGATGTCCCGGGCCCGGTCCTCGATCAGCCCGTCGGTGTAGAGCACCAGCTGGGTGCCCTCGCTCAGGTCCAGCTCCGCCGACTCGAAGGGGAACCCGCCGAGCCCCAGCGGCGCGCCCGCGGGCAGCTCCGGGATGTCCACTGTGCCGTCCGGGCGCACCACCGCCGGCGGCATGTGGCCGGCCCGCGCCACCGTGCAGCGCTGGGTCACCGCGTCGTACACGGCGTACAGGCAGGTGGCCCCGATCAGGCCGCCCTCGGCCCCGTCGCCGTCCACGCTCTGGTCGATGTACTGGACGAGGTCGTCGAGGCGGGCGAGGAGCTCGTCGGGCGGCAGGTCCAGGGAGGAGAAGTTCAGGACGGCCGTACGCAGCCGGCCCATGGCCGCGGCGGCGTGCAGGCCGTGCCCGACGACGTCGCCGACGACGAGGGCGACCCGGGCACCCGGCAGCGGGATCACGTCGAACCAGTCGCCGCCCACGCCCGACTGCGCGGGCAGGTAGTAGTGGGCGACCTCCACGGCGCTCTGCTCGGGCAGGTCGCGCGGCAGCAGGCTGCGCTGGAGGGTCACCGCGAGGGCGTGCTCGCGGGTGTAGCGGCGCGCGTTGTCGATGCTGACCCCGGCGCGGGCGACGAGCTCCTCGGCCAGCGTCAGGTCCTCCTCGTCGAACGGCTCCTTCTCGGAGCGCCAGAAGTTGACCACGCCGAGGACGACGCCGCGGGCCTTCAGGGGCGCCGTGATCATGGAGTGGACGCCGTAGTCGATGATGGCCCGGGCCCGGGGCGGGTCCTGGGCGTGCCAGCCGGGCGCCTCGTTCAGATCGGTCACGAGCTCGGCGCGGCCGCTGTTCAGCCCCCGCGCCTGGGGCGTGGACGGCAGGAAGTCGATCAGCCGGCCCCGAGGGTAGAGCGGCACGTCCTCCCGGATGCCGCTCACCCCGGTCCGGCGCAGGTCGATCTTGACGCTCGTGGGCTCGTCGCCGAGCAGGACGGGTTCCGCCAGATCGACGGTGACGAAGTCCGCGAAGCGGGGTACGGCGACGTCCGCGAGCTCCTGGGCCGTCTGCTTCACGTCCAGGGTGGTGCCGACGCCTACGCCCGCGTCGTACAGCAGCCTGAGCCGTTTGCGGGCCGCCTCGGCCCGGGTGCTGAGCACCTGCATCTCGGTGGAGTCGCGGATGGTGACGGCCGTGCCCTCGGGCCTGCCGCGGGGCCGGGTCGGACGCTGGTTGACGACGAGCAGCCGGTCCCCGGCCTCGTGCACCTCGTCGGTGGCCACCCGGCCGGACAGGAGCAGGTCGGCCATCTGCCGGTCGAGCCCCGACAGCTCCCGGATGTGCTGGCCCTCGGCGTCGGGCGGCAGCCTGAGAAGACGTTTCGCCTCGTCGTTGGCGAGGAGCAGCCGGCCCCCGCCGTCGGTGATCAGCGCGCCCTCGCGGACGGAGTGCAGCACCGCGTCGTGGTGCTCGTACATGCGGGTCATTTCGAGGGGGCCCAGCCCGCGGGTCTGGCGGCGCAGCCGCCGGCTGATCAGTGCGGCGCCGGCGGTGGCCAGCGCCAGGGCGACCGCGCTGGTGCCGAGGATGAGGGGCAGCTGCCGCTGGAAGACGCCCGTGACGTTCTTGACGGTGAGCCCGGCCGACACGAGGGCCACGACCGGGCCGCCGTCCTTGTACGGGTCGGCGAAGACGGGCACGACGGCCTGGATCTCCTGGCCCAGGGGGCCCTTCACGCTCTCGGTGTACACCTGGCCGGCCAGGGAAGGCGCGATGGTGCCCACGAACCGTTTGCCGATGCGGTCGGGCAGCGGATGGGTGTAGCGGATCCCCTGGTCGTTCATCACGACGATGAAGTCCACCCCTGCGTCCTTGCGCGTCACCTCGGTGAGCGGCTGGAGGATCTTGGAGGGGTCGGGTGCCCGAAGCGCCTGGCGCAGCCCCAGCGAGTGGGCGAAGGTCTGCGCGACCGCGACCGAGCGGGTCCGGGCCTCGCGGTCCACGTCGTGCCGGGACTGGAGTACGAGGGCCAGTACGGCACCGGCGGCGAGCAGCACCACGATCGCCACCTGAAGGACGAAGACCTGTCGGGCGACGCTGCGCGGGCGCTTTTGGCTCAGTGACCGCACCGACGTCCCCGGCACGGGTTGCAAGGATGGGCCACGAGACCATTTGTAGCACTGTCGGGGGTCCGCGGCCGGGCGCGCCGCGACCGCGGCCCGGGCGCGCCGTCAGTCGCCGCGGCTCTCCCGCCAGGTCCTGAGGACGTCGTCGACGTCGAATTCGGTGAGGTGGAGGGGCGGTCCCGGCGGCGGCCTGCGCAGGGCCGCGCGGATCTTCTCGTTGACCGCGGTGAGGATGTCGCGCGCCTGGCGCTCCGATCGGGCCCCGCGCACCGCCTCCAGGGCGTCCTCGGCCTCCTTGCGCAGGGCGAGCGCCGGCGGCAGGGCGGCGAAGCCCTCGCGGTGCATCTTGTCCCTGATCCACCACAACTCGTCGTACGGGGCGTCGATCGCGGGGAGGGGCTTGCCGTAGCCCGGCAGATTCTCGAATTCGCCGCGCTCTGCGGCCTCCCTGATCTGCCGGTCCACCCAGGACTCGACGCTGACGCCCGGTGGTTTGCGCTCGGTCACGGTCCCTCCTCGACGTCCCTGCGGATCAGCGTAGCGCCGGGACGGCCGTCGGCCCGGGAATTTATCTTGACGTCAAGATTATTCTCCGGCAGGCTACGCAAAGTATCTCGACATCGAGATACTTTTGTGGGGGATGCGGAGGAACGGGCATGAGGCGGCGGCGCGGTGCGGGGAAGCGGACGGGCGGGCGGGACGGAGCCGGACTGCTGGCGCAGTTGCGGCGGCCCCCCGGCGGCCGGGACGCCCGGATCATGCTGTTCGCCCAATTGCTGGACCGCACCGGGACGGGGGTGTGGGGCGCGTCCTGCGTCCTGTTCTTCACCTTCGTGACCGGTCTCGACGGGCGGCAGCTGGGCCTGCTGCTGGGCGCGGCCGGAGTGGCGGGCGTCGCCGGCTCGCCGCTGGCGGGCCACCTGGCCGACCGCTTCCCCGTACGCACGCTGCTGATCGGTTGCCACCTGCTGCGCCTCGGCACGATCAGCGCGCTGCTCGTGGTCACCCGCTTCGACGTGCTGCTGCTCGTCGTCGCCGTGACCTCGCTCGGCGACCGGGCCGCCAAGATGCTGGAGATGCTCTTCGCCACGCGGGCGGCGGGCGAGCGGCGCGGCACGTACCAGGCGCTGTCGCGGAGCGTGGCGAACGCCGGCTACGCGCTGGGCGCGGGCCTCGCCGCCCTCGGCCTCGCCGTCGGCACGCGTGGGGCGTACCAGGTCCTGATCCTGGGCGACGCGCTGTCGTTCCTAGCCGCCGCGGCGCTGGTGTGGCGCACCCGGGAGCGCGGCGGAGGCCGGCGGGGTGCGGTCCCTGCGGCCGCCGCACCGGGGGCGGCCGCAGGGGCCGCGGGCCCCGGTGGGGAGGCCGCCGGCGCCGGAACAACGGCTGCCGATGCCGGTGCCCCGGGCGATCGGCCGCCGGCGGCCCGGAGCCCGTGGCGGGACCGCGGCTATCTGCGGTTCGTGCTCCTGGACATCCCGCTGTGCCTGGACGACTCGATCCTGGGGGTCGGGCTGCCCCTGTGGCTGGTGGGCCGCACCGACGCGCCGCACGCCGTGGTCCCGGCCTTCCTCTTCCTCAACACCGTGCTCGTCGTGGTTCTGCAGATGACCGTGTCCGCGCGGGTCCGCCTGCCCCGTCAGGCCGCCGCGGCCGCCCGGCTGTACGGGCTGGTGCTGCTCGGCTGCTGCGCGCTCATCGCCCTCACCCCCCGACACGGTGCCTGGGCCGCCTCGATCGCCCTGCTGGCGGCGGCCGGGCTCGTCACGGCCGCCGAACTGCTGCGCTCCGTGAGCTCCTGGGAGCTGGCCGTCTCCCTCGCCCCCCGGGAGGCGAGGGCCTCGTACCTGGGTGTGGCGGGCATGTCCCAGTCCATACAGAAGTCGGCCGGGCCGGTCCTGCTGACCGGCGCCGTGATGACGGCCGGGCCGACGGGCTGGCTGGTGCTCGGCGCCGCGGTCGCGGGCGTGGCCGTCGTCCAACGCCGTTCCGCGCTGCGGCGGCTGGCCGCCATGGGGGCCGGGGAGGCCGGCCGGACCGCGGGGGCGGTGGACGCCGCACCGGCCGGTGCCCCCACCCGGACGGGCGGCGATCCCGCCCCGGTGTCCTGAGATCCCGTTTGCGCCCCGCGTTTTCCCGACCAGATTCCCCAGTCGAAGGGACAAGTTCCCCTATCTCCCGGGAACGGCAGAAATCTAGCCTCGCTACTGCCTGTCCGCGACTGGGATCACTGTGCGAGGGGGAAGCGTGGCTGTTCGGGAGGTCGGTGTTCTGGCGATCGGTGCGGGGCCGGCGAATTTGGCGCTCGCGGTGGCCATCGAGGAGTCCGGCTCCGCCGAATTGGCGGACGGAACGCTGTTGTTGGAGCAGGGCCCGGACATCAAATGGCAGCGGGACCTGCTGATGCCGTGGGCGCGCAGCCAGGTGTCCTTCCTGAAGGACCTGGTGACGCTGCGCAATCCGTCGAGCAGGTTCACGTTCCTCAACTTCCTGCACGAGCAGGGCCGGTTGGACGAGTTCGTGAACCTGGGCACCTTCCACCCCTTCCGGTGGGAGTTCTCCGACTACCTCCAGTGGGTCGCCACGTCGCTGGAGAGGGTGGAGATCCGTTACGGCGCCCGGGCCGCGCAGGTCGACCCGGTGGTGGACGCGGACGGATCGGTGTCCGGATGGCGCGTCCTGCTCACCGACGGGGACGAGATCCACTGCCGCGATCTGGTGGTGGGCGGCGGCCGTGACCCGCGGGTCCCGGAGGTGCTTTCCTCCCTGCCCGACGACCGGCTGATCCACAGTGCGCAGTACCGGACGCGCATTGCACGCATCCCGAAGGACGAGCCCGTCCGGGCGGTCGTGGTCGGCGGGGCGCAGAGTGCGGCGGAAATGTTCTACGCCCTGCACGAGAACCTGCCGCAGAGCCGGGTGACGATGCTCGTCCGGTCGATCGGGTTGCAGAATTACCAGACGAGCAAGTTCGTCAACGAATTGTTCTTCCCGTCGTTCGTGGACGAGTTCTACGACGGTCCGGCGGAGGTCCGCGCGCAGCTCCTCGACGAGATGCGGTTCACGAATTACGCGGGTCTGGCGCCGCCTTTCCTCGACGAGCTGTACACGATGCTCTACCGGCAGAAGGCGCTGGGCCCGCAGCGCTCCGAGGTCCGCGCCCTGACCGAGGTCGTCGGCGCGCGCATCGAGGACGGCGAGGTGGTCCTGGAGCTGCGGGACCGGATGACCGGCAAGACCGAACCGCTGCGCTGCGACCTGGTGCTGCTCGGCACCGGCTACGACCCCCGCAAGCCGGCCCTGGTGCGCGAGCTGGCAGCCCGCCTCGGCATCGACGAGGTCACCGTCAGCCGCGCCCACCGGGTCGAACTCGGCGACTCGGCCCGGGGAGCCGTGTACCTCCAGGGCGTCAACGAGGAGACCCACGGCATCGCCGACTCCCTCATCAGCGTCCTCGCCCACCGCTCCCGGGACATCCTCACCGACCTTCTCGCCCGCCACGCCGGAACCGGATCGAGGAGCGTCTGATGGAACGGACCCTGGTCATCGCCCCCGGCCCTACCGCGAACGGCGATCTGCACCTCGGCCACCTGGCCGGCCCCTTCCTCGCCGCCGACGTCTGCGCGCGGTACGCCCGCGCCGCCGGGCACGACGTGCTGTTCGGCACGGGCGTGCACTTCACCCAGAACTACATCGTGACCACCGCCCGCCGACTGGGCGTACCACCGGAGGACCTGCGCGTCCGGTCGGCCGGGCAGGTTGAGGAGACCCTGGCGGCCATGGGCATCGTGCCGGACGGCTTCGTCCGGTTCGGCGACCGGTACGTCAAAACCGTCCGCACCTTCTTCGAGCGCCTCCACGCCGGCGGGGCGCTCCGGCTGAAGGCCCTCCCGTTCCCGTACGCCCCGCGCACCGGCGAGTACCTCACCGACGCCTACGTACGCGGTGGCTGCCCGGTGTGCCTCGCCGACGGATGCGCCGGGCTCTGCGAGAACTGCGGGCACTGGATCGCGTCCGGCGACCTCATCGGCCCGCGCTCCACCCTGCACCCCGAGGACCCGGTCGAACTGCGCGAACAGCAGGTCCTCGTGCTGCCCCTCGAAGACCACCGCGAGGCACTCACCGCCTACTTCGCCCGCCGGAGCGCGACCATGCGCCCGCGCCTGGCGCAGATGATCGAGGAGATCCTCGCCCGGCCGCTCCCCGACTACCCGGTCACGCTGCCCATCGCCTGGGGCATCCCGGCACCCTTCCCGGAGGTCGCCGGACAGGTGATCTACGCCGATGCCGAGACCATCGCGTGGAGCATGCACGCCACCGCGCTGGCCGCCGAGGAACGGGGCGAAGTGCTCTCAGCTGAGGACGAGTTGTGGTTCTCCGAGGCCGGCAACAAGGTCGTGTACTTCTTCGGGTCCGACGCCGGCTTCGCCTTCGCGGTCGTCGGCGCGGCCATGCTGGAGGCGCTGGGCGGCTACACCCTGCCCGAACACTTCGTCACCAACGAGTTCTACGAGCTGGACCACGACAAGTTCTCCACCAGCCGCGGCCACGTCGTATCGGGCCGGGAGCTGGCCGCCGAAGTGCCCAGGGACCTCATCCGGTTCTATCTCGCCGCGACGGGACCGGACTTCCAGCGCACCAACTTCACCCGCGAGGCACTGGCGCGCGTGACCGGCGAACGGCTCGTGCGGCCGTGGAACCGGATCGCCGACAAGGTCGACCGCTGGGTGGGCCGGGGGCCGCTGCCGGTGTCCGAACGGTCCGGGGAGGCGGCCGCCCGCCTCCTGGAGCGGTTCGCCGCCGCCTGCGACGTACGCCGGTTCAGCCTGACCGCCGCCGCCTTCACCCTGACCGAGCAGCTCGCCCGGCTGGACCGGTGGGAGCCGGGACCCGTCGACGCCGGTGACTTCTGCCACGAGGTCGACGTGTTCCTGCGCTGCGCCGCGCCGCTCCTGATCGACCTCGCCGGCCAGGCACTCCCGGACCGCTCGATCCCCGCCGGGCCGCACGCCACGCAGTTCACCCCCGCACGGCTGCCGCGCCTGGCGGAGCCGGGCCGGTGAGCCCGGCGGCCACCGCCCCGCGGCGGTCCGCGGCCGCGGTGCTGATCGTGGGAGCGGGCGTGACCGGTCTGCTGACCGCCGTGCAGTGTGCGCGCGCGGGCCACCGCGTGACCGTGCTCGACCGGGGGCCGGTCCCGAACCCGCGGTCCAGCTCCTTCGACCAGCACCGGGTCATCCGCACCCTCAGCCCCGACGGCGCGGACGCCACCCGGCGGATGGCCGCCGCCCGCCACCGCTGGCGGGAACTGGAGGACCTGCTCGGAGCCCGCCTCCACCGCCCGGTCGGGGTGGTCACCGCGTGGCCCCGGGAGCGCCTCGCCGCGCTGACCGCACCGGCCGCCGAGACCGGAGCGCGCGTACGGACCGTGGAACCGCGGGAGCTGCCGCACCTGGAGTTCCCGCCGGACACGGTCGGCGTACGGGACGAGGCGGCCGGGGTGCTGCTCGCCGACCGGGTCCTGAACGCCGCGGCCCGCTGGCTCGCCGGGCATCCGGCGGTGACCCTGCGGCCGTACACGGCCGTGACCGGGGTCGACGCCGACTCCGGCACGGTCCGGGTGGCCGACGGCGGGAGCCTGGGCGCCGACCTGGTTCTGCTCGCGGCCGGCCCGTGGACCCGGGAACTCGCCGGGCCGCCGGTCGTACTGCACCGCCAGACCGTCGTCTACCTGCGCCCGCCGGCGGACACGGCGCGGTGGTGGGAGCACGCACCCGCGGCCGGGGGGCTCGGCGCCGACGGCCGGGCCTGGGCGGTGCCGCCCGGAGCGGGCACCCTCCTGAAGATCAGCTCCGACGCCGTCTGCCGTGCGGTGGACAGCACCGCGGACGGCGAAGCCGAGGACCAGGGGCCCTGGGCCGAGCGGCTGGCCGCCGCACCGCCGGTGACCGGACTGCACCGCTACACCGTGGCCGCCGTCAAGTCGTGCCACTACACGGCCGCCGCGGACACCGGCGGCCCCTCGCTCGCCCGCGTGGGACCCGCGCTCTGGTCACGGGCGGCGTGCGGCGGCTCCGGATTCAGTGCGGCACCGCTCGTCGCGGACCGCATCGTCGATGTCTTGAGGGAAGGGGCGGCATGACGGAGGAAGCTCCGGTCCGGGTGTTCGACGCGCTGAAGGCGACTCCCGCACCCGTCCGCTATCTCCTCGGCGGCGTACTCGTCAACCAACTCGGCGCGTTCGTCCAGACGTTCCTCGTGCTGTACCTGACCTACCGGGGGGCCTCGGTCAGCGCGGCGGGCCTGGCGCTCGTCGCCTACAGCATCGGATCGATCTTCGGGACGATGCTGGGCGCCGAGATCACCCACCGGTCCGGTCCGCGGACCACCATCATGGTGGCCATGGCCGCCTCGGCCCCGCTGGTGGCCTCGATCTCCTGGCTGAGCGGTCCGGGCATGCTGTGGCCGCTGCTCGCCGTGGTGGGGCTCGCGGGCCTGTTCACCCAGGCGTACCGGCCGGCGGCGGCCGTGCTGCTCAGCGACCTGATGCCGGACCGGTACCAGGTCATGGCGTTCTCGATGATGCGGATCGCACTGAACATCGGCGCCGCCCTGGCCCCGCTCATCGCCGCGGTGGTCATCCTGGTCGACTGGGACCTGCTGTTCTGGATCGACGGCGCGACCGCCCTCGTCTACGCGCTGCTGGCCTTCGCCCTGCTCCCCAAGAAGGCCGTCGAACCCGCCGGGGCCGCGGGGGAGGCCACAGACGGGGCCGCGGACGGCACGGCGGACGAGGACGCGACGGCCACGGACCAGGCCGAGGCGGAGACCGCTGCCGCGACGGCCGCGGACGGCCGCTCGGCGTACGCCACCATGCTCCGCGACCGGAAGTACCTGCTCTACCTGGGCGCCATCCTGCTCGGCTCGCTCACCTACGCACAGGGCCACATCGTCCTGCCGCTGGAGCTCGCCGAGGACCACTACCCGACCGGCTTCTACAGCACCGTGCTCACGGTGTCCTCGGTCGTCCTGATCACCTGCGAACTCAAGATCACGGCCTACCTCAGCCGGCTGCCCAAGCACGTCCGGGTGATCAGCGGCCACCTCGTCGAGGCCGTCGGCCTCGCGGTCTACGCGCTCTCCCCCCGGGCGGGCGCGTTCACCATCACCGGCGCGGTCCTCGTCGTCTGCGGGATCATGATCGCCGCCCCGAGCATGTTCGCCCACCCGGCGACGTTCCCCGCGGCGGTCAAGGCCCGCTACATCGGCACCATGCAGGCCGTCGGCGGAGCGGCCTCCGCCCTCGCGCCGCTGTTCGGCGTGTACCTGTGGACCCGGCTCGGCGGCGGGTTCTGGCTGCTGTGCGGGATCGTGACCGCCGTGGCCGGGCTGCTCGCCCTGGCCGGGGTGAGACAACCGCCCGAGCCGGGCCCCGCCAAGGGAGCGGATCCCCGCACCGAGGGCGAGCCCGAAGTCGTCGGAGGCACCTCATGACCGGGCAGCAGCGCGAGAAGGCCACCGGACCGGTCCTGATCGTGGGGTTCGTCGGCGTCACGCTCGCCGCGATCGGCGAGTTCCAGCCGGACGACTCGGTGATCTACATCGAGGAGCCCGACGTCGTCCGCAAGCGGCACGTGCGCGAGCAGCTCGACGGGGTCGCGTTCGTCCGCGGCCTGATCGAGTGGGAGTACCACCTCGACGGCAAGGCCGACGAGTTCCACAACGCCCACCCGGATCTGGCTCCCGCCGCGGTCATCCCGGCGATCGAGTACGCGACCCCCTTCGCCGCCCGGCTCGCGGAGCGCTACGGCCTGCCCGGCTCCGGCCTGGGAGCCGCCCGGATCCTGCGCGACAAGGCCCTGCTGCGGCAGGTCAGCGCCGCGGCCGGGATCGCCAACCCGGGCGGCGTCCGCGTGACCGGCCCGGCCGAGGTGAGGGACTTCCAGCGCGAGCGGGGCGGACCCGTCGTGCTCAAGCCGGCCAACCGGCAGGCCGCCGTGGGCGTCCGGGTGATCCACGATCCGGCGGAGGCCGAACAGGCCTGGGCGGACTGCCTCGACCAGGACGAGGGCGTCTTCGTTCCCGACCGGCCCATGGAACGCTCCATGCTCGCCGAACAGTACGTGGAGGGCCCCGAGTTCAGCGTCGAGATGCTCGTCCGCGACGGCCGCACGCTGTTCGTCAACGTCACCGGCAAACAGCTGTTCCCCGGCCCCCACCCGGTCGAGAGGGCGCACACCGTGCCGGCCGGCATTCCGGATGGCCTCACCCGGACCCTCGCCGGTCAGACGGAACGCGTGGTCCGGGCCGTCGGGTTCCGCGACGGGATCGTGCACTGCGAATGGATCGTGGCGGACGGGGTCCCGTACCTCGTGGAATGCGCGGGCCGGCTCGCCGGCGGCGGCATCGTCGACACCATCCAGCTCGCCTACCCCGTGCAGCTCATGCGGAGCTACTACGCCGTGATGAAGGGCGAGGAACCGCCGGGCGAACTGCCCCGCCGGGCCGAGGGCGGAGCGGCCGTACGGTTCCTCGCCACCGGACCGGGCCGGGTCAGGGCCGTCCACGGCGTCGAGGAGGCCCGGCGGGTCGACGGCGTGTTCCTGGTCGCGGTCACCGCCGAGCCGGGTGACCGGTTCACCGGCCTGCGCCACTCCTGGGACCGGGCGGGAATCGTCATGGCCACCGCGGACAGCTCCGCCGAGGCACTGCGGCGGGCCGATGCCGCCGCGGACAGGATCCGGATCGACATCGAGGAGGAAGCGTGACCGTACGCGAGGTCGGTGTACTGGCGATCGGTGCGGGGCCGGCGAATCTGGCGCTCGCCGTGGCCATCGAGGAGTCGGGCGCGCCCGAACTGGCCGCCGGGACCCTGCTGTTGGAGCAGGGCCCGGACATCAAATGGCAGCGGGACCTGCTGATGCCGTGGGCGCGCAGCCAGGTGTCCTTCCTGAAGGACCTGGTGACGCTGCGCAATCCGTCGAGCAGGTTCACGTTCCTCAACTTCCTGCACGAGCAGGGCCGGCTGGACGAGTTCGTGAACCTGGGCACCTTCCACCCCTACCGGTGGGAGTTCTCCGACTACCTCCAGTGGGTCGCCACGTCGCTGGAGAGGGTGGAGATCCGTTACGGCGCCCGGGCCGCGCAGGTCGACCCGGTGGTGGACGCGGACGGATCGGTGTCCGGATGGCGCGTCCTGCTCACCGACGGGGACGAGATCCACTGCCGGGACCTCGTCGTCGGCGGCGGCCGCGACCGCCGCGTACCGGACGTGTTCACCGGCCTGCCGGCGGACCGGCTGATCCACAGCGCTCAGTACCGGACCCGGATCGCGGACATCCCGAAGGACGAACCCGTCCGGGCGGTCGTGGTCGGCGGTGCGCAGAGCGCGGCGGAGATGTTCTACGCCCTGCACGAGAACCTGCCGCAGAGCCGGGTCACGATGCTCGTCCGGTCGATCGGGCTGCAGAACTACCAGACGAGCAAGTTCGTCAACGAGCGGTTCTTCCCCTCGTTCGTGGACGAGTTCTACGACAGCCCGGCGGAGGTCCGCGCCCAGGTCCTCGACGAGATGCGGCTGACCAACTACGCCGGTCTGGCGCCGCCGTTCCTCGACGAGCTGTACACGATGCTCTACCGGCAGAAGGCGCTGGGCCCGCAGCGCTCCGAGGTCCGCGCCCTGACCGAGGTCGTCGGCGCGCGCATCGAGGACGGGGACGTCGTACTCGACCTGCGGGACCGGATGAGCGGCAAGACCGAACCGCTGCGCTGCGACCTGGTGCTGCTCGGCACCGGCTACGACCCCCGCAAGCCGGCCCTGGTACGCGAGCTTGCGGCCCGCCTCGGCATCGACGAGGTCACCGTCAGCCGCGCCCACCGGGTGGAACTCGGCGACTCGGCCCGGGGGGCGGTCTACCTCCAGGGCGTCAACGAGGAGACCCACGGCATCGCCGACTCCCTCATCAGCGTCCTCGCGAACCGCTCCCACGACATCCTCACCGACCTGCTCGCCCGCCACACGGCCGGCGCCGGGAGGCCGTGATGACCCACGACACGACGGCCACCGGCAGGGGAGCCCTGCTGGTCATCGGCAGCGGGCTGAAGGTGTACCGCGAGTACCTCGTCGCGCCGATCCGGCGCCGCGCCCGGGCCGCGGGCCTGGACATGGTGCTGCTCAACAACCTCAAGCCCACCTGGCAGCACGACTACTTCGACGAGATCGTCGTCGCCAACGTCTTCGACTCCGGGGCGATGGGCGCGGCGGCGCGCGAGGTCGCCGCCCGCCGCCGCATCGTCGGCCTGATGTGCTGGGACGAGCCGCTGGTCCTGGACGCGGGCCTGCTCGCAGCCGAGTTCGGCGTGCCCGGCCTGTCCGTTCCCGGCGTACGCGGCTGCCGAGACAAGGAGCTCACCCGGGCCGAGCTCACCGCGGCGGGGCTGTACCAGCCGGGGTTCGAACTGACCACGACCGTGGAGCAGGCCAGGGCTGCGGCCGCACGGATCGGCTACCCCGTCGTGATCAAACCGCGGGCGATGGGCGCGAGCATCGGCGTCGTCTACGCGGCCGACGAGGCGGAGCTGGACTCCGCCTTCCGGATCGCCCTGTCCGCCAGCGAGGTCGACCCGGGTCCCTACCGGGCGAGCGCCATCGTCGAGGCCTACGCACCCGGGCCGGAGATCAGCGTCGACGGCGCCGTGCACAAGGGGGAGTACCTCCCCATGTTCGTGGCCCGCAAGCACAGCAGCGACCAGCCGTACTTCGAGGAGGTCGGGCACCTCGTCGACGCGGCCGACCCGCTGACGGCCGACCCCGACCTGATGCGCACCCTGGCCCGGGCGCACCGGGTGCTCGGCATCGAGGACGGCATCACCCACAGCGAGGTCAGGCTGACCGGACACGGACCGCTGATCATCGAGATCAACGGCCGGCTCGGCGGAGACCTGATCCCGTTCCTCGGCCGGACCGCCACCGGCATCGAGCCCGGCGAGGTCCTGTTCGACGTGGCCACCGGGCAGCGCCCGGACGTCCGGCCGACCCGGCGGGCCGCCGCCGGCATCCGGTTCGGCTACCCGGAGCGGGACTGCCTGCTGCGCTCGGTCACCGTGCCGGCCGAGGCGCCCGGCCTGGTCGCCGCCGCCCCGATGGCCGAGCCCGGCACCACCCTGCGGCTGCCCCCGGGCGGCTACCTGGCACGCCACTCCTTCGTGGTGTGCGAGGCCGACGACGCACGGACCTGCCTGGAGCGGCTCGACGGGGCGGCCGCGCTCGTCGAGCTGGACGCCGAACCGGTCGGCCCGCCGGACCCGGACGCGCCGTTCGCGATGCCGGCCGGCCTGCTCGACGTCGACGCATGACCACCACACCGGCCGCCGTGACCACACACCTGCACGCAGCACGCCATCACCCGAGGGGGAAACTCATGAGCACGACCCGGAACCCGGGCACCGAAGCACCCGCGACCGCGGCGGAGATCCTGGAGCGGGCCAGGGCACTGGCCCCGCGGCTGCGGGAGCGGTCGGCGGAGATCGAACAGGCCCGGCAACTCCCGGCGGACGTCGTGGACATGCTGCGCGGCACCGGAGTGTTCCGGATGTGCTTCGGGCCCGAGTGGGGCGGCCCCGAACTGACGTCGACGCAGCAGGCCGAGGTCGTGGAGGCGCTGGCCTACGGCGACGCCTCGGCCGGCTGGTGCGCGGCGATCGGCGCGATGACCGGGGCGATCAGCAACTTCCTGGACCCCGCCGTGGTCAAGGAGGTGTATCCGAGTCTGGACATGATCACCGCCGGGCTGATCGCGCCGGCCGGGCACGCCGAGCGGGTCCCCGGCGGCTTCCGGCTGAGCGGCCGGTGGTCCTTCGGCAGCGGGATCACCCACGCCGACTGGGTGACGTCGGGGGCGTTCATCTACCAGGACGGCAAGCCGTGGGCGAGTCCGGACGGCAGCAACGCGCACGCGTCGCGCCAGTTCCTGGTGCCGGCCCACGAGGTCGAGGTCGTCGGGAACTGGGACACCACCGGCCTGTGCGGCAGCGGGAGCAGCGACTACACGATCACCGACGTGTTCGTGCCCGAGGAACACACCTACACCTTCTACAAGGTGCGGGGCCGCACGGACACCCCCATCGCCCAGCCCGACTCCTTCATGCGCAGCCTGTGCGCGGTGCCGCTCGGGGTGGCGCGCGCCGCGCTGGACCACGTCCGGGAGACCGCGCTCACCCGGGTGGACAAGATGACCAACACGCCGTGGGCGGACCTCTTCCGGGTCCAGGTCACGCTCGCCGAGTGCGAGGCGGAGTACAACGCCGCCCGCAGCGGCGTCCACAGCAGCTCGCAGCGGCACTGGGACGTGCTGGCGCAAGGCGGCACCCTGGACGACCTCACCGCCACCGAGCGGGCCGCGTCCTCGCTCGCCTGGGTGCACGCCTTCCGGAGCTCGCGGGCGATCGTGAACCGGCTCTACGACCTGCTCCAGGCCTGGTCGATCAACCGGTCCTCGCCGATGGACCGCTGGATGCGCGACACCGCGACCATGTGCCAGCACGTCGCCGCCTCCGACCTGATCCTCGAATCCGGCGGCGCCTACCTGCTCGGCCGGCCGCCCAAGTTCCGGATGAGCCTCGGCATCGTCAAGTAGGACCGGATGAAAGGCGATCACATGACCATGACCGGGAATCCGGAGGCCGCGGTGCCCGCCACCGCGGCGGAACTCCTCGCCCGAGCGAGGGAACTGGCGCCGCTGCTGCGCGAGCGGTCCGCGGAGATCGAGGAGGCGCGGCGACTGCCGGCCGACGTGGTGGACACGCTGCGCGACGCCGGCGTGTTCCGGATGGCCTTCGGCCGAGAGCTGGGCGGCCTGGCCCTCACCACCATGGAGCAGACCCGGGTCGTCGAGACGCTGGCGCACGGGGACGCCTCCGCGGCCTGGTGCGCGGTGATGGGTGCGAGCGGCGGCATCTTCAGCGCCTTCCTCGACGAGCGGGTGGCCAAGGAGATCTTCCCGACCCCGGACACGATCACGGCCGGGCTGCTGCAGCCGACGGGTCACGCGGAGCGGGTCCCCGGCGGCTTCCGGCTCTCCGGCCGGTGGTCGTTCGGCAGCGGGATCACCCACTGCGACTGGGTGACGTCGGGTGCCTTCGTCTACCAGGACGGCAAGCCGTACGCGAGCCCGGACGGCAGCAACCCGCACGAGTCGCGGCAGTTCCTGGTGCCCCGGGCCCGGGTGGAGGTCATCGACAACTGGCACACCCTGGGAATGCGCGGCACCGGCAGTTGCGACTACACGATGGCCGACGTCTTCGTTCCCGAGGAGCACACGTACACCTTCGGCAAGGTACGGGGCCGGCCCGGCCCCCTCGCCCAGCCGGACGCGTTCACGCGCAGCATGTGCGGCGTGGCGCTCGGTGTGGCGCGGGCCGCTCTGGACCACGCGCGGGAGATCGCCCGGACCCGGGTCGACCGGATGACCGGCGTGGCGTGGAAGGACCACTTCCGTACGCAGGTCACGCTCGCGGAATGCGAGGCGGACTTCCTGGCGACCCGCAGCGGGGTGTACGGGAGCCAGCAGCGCCAGTGGGAGGTGCTGGCCGCCGGCGGCACCCTGGACGACCTCGCTCCCGAGGAGCGCGCCGCGTCGCCGATCGCCTGGGTGCACGCCTTCCGCACCGCGCGGTCGATCGTCGTCCGCCTCTTCGACCTGCTCCAGACCTGGTCCATCCACCAGTCCTCGCCGATGGACCGCTGGATGCGCGACACCACCACCATGTGCCAGCACGCCACCGCCCAGGACCGCATCCTCCAGTCGGCCGGCGCGTACCTCCTCGGCTCGAAGCCCGAATTCGGCATCTGCCTCGGCATCGTCAAGTAAAGGAAGGAAACAACCGATGGGCAGAGGCCTTGTGTTATTGGTCAACCCCAACAAGGTGCACCCGCCGATCGCGCCCTATGCGCTCGACGTGCTGACCACCTCGTTGGAGGCCGCCGACTTCGAGGTCGAGGTGGTCGACCTCACGTTTCACCGGGAGGACTGGAAGTCGTACCTCTGCGAGTATTTCGGGGACCGCAGCCCCCTGCTCGTGGGCGTCACCATCCGCAACACCGACACGGTCTACGCATTCGAGCAGCGCCCCTTCATCGGGGAGCACAAGGAGATCATCACCGAGATACGGCGGCTGACCGACGCCCCGATCGTCGGCGGCGGCATCGGCTTCTCCTCGATGCCCTTCGCACTGGTCGACTACTTCGGCATCGACTTCGGGGTGAAGGGGCCCGGGGAGCAGATCATCTGCGACCTCGCCGACGCACTGGCCACCGGACGCGACACGGGCACGGTCTCCGGCCTCCTGCGCAACACCGAGGACGGCGTCACCCGCGTACCGCCTCCGGCGCTCACCCTGGCCTCCCGTCCCACGGCCCCCGTGCGGTCCGCCGGGCAGTTCGAGGACCGCGTGTGGCAGGTCGACCGCGCGGGGACGTACCTGAGACGCTCCGGTTCGCCCCGCAAGGTGGACAACCTGCTGTACTACCAGCGCGGCGGGCTGGCCGGCATCCTCACCAAGAACGGCTGCACCTACCGCTGTTCGCACTGCGTCGAGCCGGACGCGAAGGGCACCCGGACCGGGCGGCGCGGCGTCGCCGCCGTGGTCGACGAGATGCAGTCCCTCGCCGCACAGGGAATCCTCGACCAGCACACCACCGACTCCGAGTTCAACCTGGCGATCTCGCACGCGAAGGCGCTGCTGCGCGAGATCGTCCGGCGCAAACACGCCGACCCGGGCAACCCGCTGAACCAGCTGCGGCTGTGGGTGTACTGCCAGCCGTCGCCGTTCGACGAGGAGTTCGCCGAACTGCTCGCGGCCGCCGGCTGCCGCGGGGTGAACGTCGGGTCCGACCACGTCCGCGCGGACATGCTGCAAGGCTGGAAGGTCACCGGGAAGGGCACCACGTACTACTCCTTCGCCGACACCGAGAAGCTGGTCCGGCTGTGCCACGCCAACGGCATGATGACCATGGTCGAGGCGCTGTTCGGGATGCCGGGGGAGACGCACCGGTCCATGCGGGAATGCGTCGAGGCGTTCATGGCCCTCGACGCCACCGTGACCGGTTTCTCCCTGGGGCTGCGGCTCTTCCCGCACACCCCGCTCGGCATGGCGATGGCCGAGCGGTGCGACGGGGTGCGGACCGTTCCCGGACTGCAGTCGAACACGGCCACCGGGCCGATCGTGCTGAAGCCGCTGGCGAAGTGCTCGGGTCCGGTCGAGTACGAGCGGCAGTTCATGTTCGACGAGTCGGGCAACTTCCGCCTCGTCTGCTACTTTTCACCGGATCTCCTGGAGGATGCCGAAACGGTCAACGACCCCTCCGGGCGGTGGAGCCGGTCCGTGGAGCTGCTGTGGGAGCTCGTCGACCCCTCCGACCACCACCGGGTCATGCTGCCGACGCTCGCAGGATCCAGTGAGCACGACAACAACTACGCGGACAATCCGTTCCTGACCAGTCTCAGCGGACTCGGGTACACCGGAGCATTCTGGGCGCATTGGCGGGACCGGGAAGCAATTCTGCGTCAAGCGCAAGAGGTAGGAGTGGCAGACTCCGCCGAAAACTGACGTGGCCGGATGTGAATGTCGTTGCCGACATGATTATCGCGCCGCGCAGATATCCCCCCGACCGTTGCGGTAAGACTGGCCTCTGCACCATTCTGGTAACGGCCGGTCGACGTGCGCCGCCGTAAAGGATCGAGTCGGGGGGAAGGTAGAAATGCATCAGACAGCAGACATCAAGGGGTTGCTCTGGCCGCTCTCGTCACACGGTGAGGCGCACCGGGAGTTCGCCGGGCGGCCGGACGGCGATCTCGCCGTCGTCGCCAGACCGCGCGCCACCGTCACCGTCGTGCTCGCCGACGCCCAGCCAGCGATCCGCCACGGCGTCCGTTCCGTCCTGGAGCGCTCCGGAGGGGTGCGCGTCGTCGGCGAGGCCGCGACGGCGGACGAGGTGATCGCGGAGACCTCCCGCTGCCGGCCGGACGTCCTCGTGGTCGACCCGCTCATGGACGAACGCGCCGGAACGCGGGTGATATCCGAGGTGCTGGGATTATGGCCGGAGACGGGCATCCTCGTCTTCAGCTCGGTCGACGACGACCGGGTCATCACGGCCGCCCTCCAGGCCGGTGCTCGCGGCTATCTCTTCAAGCGGGCCGACGCGGACCAGATCCTGCGCGGCATCCAGGCCGTCGCGGCCGGTGAGGGCATCGTCGACAAATCGATCGCCAACCGGCTCGGGGCCCTGATGGGCCCGGCGCCGGCGGGGCCGTACTCCTACCCCTTCCCGCAGCTGACCAACAGGGAGCGGGAGGTCCTGGAGCGCATTGCCGCCGGCAAGTCGAATGCGGCCATCGCCCGGGAACTCGTGCTCGCATCGAAGACCATCAGCAACCGCGTCTCCGCGATATTCGGAAAACTCGGCGTGGCCGATCGATCCCAGGCCATCGTTCTCGCCCGGGATGCGGGTCTCGGGCACGGCTGATCCCGCCGATGTGCCCGGCCGCCCTCCGGCGCGGCAGATTCCCTTTCGGCTGGGGAACAATTCCCCTGGCGAAAGGGAATCCCCCGCTTCTAGCCTGATCGACGTCGCCCTTCGCCGGAGTTCCCGAATACCGGAATGCCTGAACGTCTGAATGCCGGAATACCGGAATGCCGGAACACCGAGACGTCGATCGGAGCGGAACATTGACCGACCAGGAACAGCCCGACGTGGACATGCGCACAGCGGAGCCGGACCACCTGCTCCGGGAACACGGCCTGGACCTCAAGCTGCTGCATCCGTGGCCCGGGCTCGAAACGCCGTTCCGCGGTGCGTGGTGCGTGCTGCGCCCCGGCGACGTGACGGAGGCCCACGCCCACCACGAACGCGAGATGTTCATCGCCATGGCCGGCCGCGCCGAAGTGGTCTGCAACGGCCGCCGCCGGCAGCTCGCGGCGGGGGACATCGCCCTGATGAAGGGCGGGGTCGAGCACCACATCGTCAACGAGCACGACGAGGACTTCTCCTACTACGCCATCTGGTGGGGCCGGAGCACGGCGGCCGAGTTCCTCGCCGGGCGGCCCTCGCACGACGCCGGCGACGACGCGGCCGAGGGCGAGGCCTCGTGATCAACTACGACGGCCGCAGGTTCCGCAAACCGCAGGGCGACCTCCGAACCGTCGCCGTCTACCACCAACAGGGCGACCTGGTCTGGGGCGAGGTCCTCGGCGGCGAGGTGCGGCGCGGCTGGACCGTCGGCACCTGTACGCCCGACGGAACCCTCTCCATGGGCTACACCCTCGTCTTCGCGACCGGAGAGGTGGTCTGCGGACGCACCGTCAACACCCCCGAAGTCGTGGAGGGCGGCCGTCTGCGGCTGCGCGAGGTCTGGGAGCGCTACGGCCCGCACGCCGCGACGGGGATCTCCTACATCGAGGAGGTCCGGTGAACCGCGCGTCCGAGGCGGACTGGGAGCGCCTCGCGAAGACGGTGACGGGCCGCGTCCTGCGGCCCGGCGACGCCGGCTTCCGCGCCTCCAGTGCCCCCTTCAACACCCGCTTCGCCTCCGTCACCCCGGCGGGCGTGCTGTCCGTGGCCGACCACGCCGACGTGGCCCACGCCCTGGCCTGGGCCCGGGACACGGGCACCGGCCTCGTCGCACGCAGCGGCGGCCACAGCTACGCGGGCCACTCCGTCAACACCGGCCTCGTCATCGACCTCCGCGCCCTCGACACCGTCTCCGCGGACGGCTCCACCGGCCTCGTCACGGCCGCCGGCGGGGCCCGCACCGCCGACGTCTACGCCGCCCTCCAGCCCCACGAGATGGCGTTCGCGCTGGGCAACGGAGCCTCGGTCGGCCTCGCCGGCCTCACCCTCGGCGGCGGCTCTGCCGCCACCTCGCGCACCCTCGGACTGACCGCGGACGCCCTCGTGAGCACCACCCTCATGACCGCCGACGGACAGGTGCTGACCTGCGACGACCGGCAGAACCCGGACCTGTACTGGGCCTGCCGCGGCGGCGGGGGCGGCAACTTCGGCATCAACCTGTCCTTCACCTTCCAGGCCCGCCCGGTCGCGGACGTCTCCACCTGCCTGCTGCTGTGGGACGGGGCGCACGCCCCCGCGGCCCTCGCGGCGTTCGCGGCGGTGCAGGAGGCCGCACGGCACGCCCCCGACGCGTTCTCGGTCCGCCTCGGCGTCAGCACCGCAGCCGGCCGCGACCCCGTGGTCTCCGCCGTCGGCCTGCACCTCGGCCCGGAGAACGAGCTGCGCGAACTCCTCGCCCCGGTCCTCGCCGCGGCCCCGCCCGCGCGCGCGGACATCGCCGCCCGCACCTTCTGGCAGGCCAAGGACTACCTGCTGCACGAAACCTCCGCCGGGGCGTTCGCCGCGCGGACGAACTTCGCCGCCGCCCCGCTGCCCGACGAGGCCGTCGCCGCCGTGCTGGCCCGGCTCGCCGACTGGCCAGGCAGCGGGAACCCGGACGGCTGCGGCCTGGCCCTGTACACCTGGGGCGGCGCGATCAACCGGGTGGCACCGGACGCCACCGCGTTCGTCCACCGCGACGCACGGTTCCTGGTCAGCATGGACACCTCCTGGGCCGAGCACGACACCCCAGCCGGCGTGGAGGCGGGCCTGCGCTGGCTGGCGGGCCTGCGGGAGGCGCTCGCGCCGTACGTGGGGCAGGGCGCGTACCAGAACTTCATCGACCCGGACCTGCCCGACTGGCGCACCGCGTACTACGGCGCCAACTATCCGCGGCTCGTCGAGATCAAGAAGCGGGTGGACCCGGACCGCGTCTTCACCTTCGGCCAGGCGATCGGTTCATAGGCGGCGGGACCGGCCCCACGCCGGCGGCGGGAGCCCCGAGCACCCCCGTCGCCGGCGGACGCCGGACCCGCGGACGTCCCGGGGAGCGCGCGCAGCGCGGGTCACGGCTCCGGCTGCGGGTCCTCCAGCAGGCTCGCCCGCAGGGTGGTCAGCGTCCGGCTGAGCAGCCGCGAGACGTGCATCTGCGACAGCCCCAGCCGCTCCCCGATCTCCGACTGCGTCAGCCCGTCGCCGAAGCGCAGCGAGAGCAGGGTGCGCTCGCGGGCGGGCAGTCCGGCCAGGATCGGCTTGAGGGACTCCAGACAGTCGATGGTGTCGTACGCCGTCTCCTCCTCTCCGAGCGAGGGCCGGTCGGCGTAGGGGTGCCGTTCGCCCTCCTCCTGCGCCGGGGCGTCCAGGGAACGCGCGGAGTAGGCGTGTGCCGCCTTCTGTCCCTCGGCGAGCTCTTCGTGGGTGACGTTCAGGTGCCCGGCCAGCTCGGCGTCCGTGGGCTCGCGGCCGAGGTCCTGCTCCAGCGCGTCGTGCGCCTTGGCGGCGTCGATCCGCAGCTCCTGGAGCCGGCGGGGGACCTTCACGGCCCAGCTGGTGTCCCGGAAGAACCGCTTGATCTCGCCGACGATGGTGGGCATCGCGAAGGTGGTGAACTCCACCCCGCGTTCCGGGTCGAACCGGTTGATCGCCTTGATGAGGCCGATCGTGCCGACCTGGACGATGTCCTCCATCGGCTCGCTGCGGCCGCGGAACCGGCGGGCGGCGTACTTCACCAGGCTCAGGTTGAGCTCGACCAGGGTGTTGCGGACGTACGAGTAGTCCGCGCTGCCCTCGTCGAGGGCCCGCAGCCGGTGGAACAGCGCCCCCGACATGGCTCGGGCCTCGCCGGTGCTCACGCTCAGCGTGTCCTGCGGAATGCTTCCGATGATGTCTGCATGCGGCAACGGCATCTGGGTTCCTGCTCCTCCGACGGGGGGTCGCGCCGCAGACCGACTGCGGTGCGGCCGTCTCGTGAGCTGTCCACGGCGATATACCCCCTTCCGGGCCACATGAAGCGACCCATCGGTGAAATCGCAGTTCAGGACCCTGCCTCCGGTGACCGCAGGGCTTGCCGGACCGCCCAGACGACCGACACCAGCGGCACCGCGACCACCGCGCCCAGCACTCCCGCGGCGATCGCCCCCGCGACCACCGACAGGGCCACGACCACCGGGTGCAGCCGAACCGCCCAGCTCATCACCAGCGGATGCAGCAGATGCCCCTCGATCTGTCCGATGATCACGATCAGGACGACCACGAGCGCGGCGATCAGCGGCCCCTTGGCGGCCAGCGCCACGATCACGGCCACCGCGAGCGCGACCGGGGAGCCGATCAGCGGGACGAACGCGGCGAAGAACTCCAGCAGCGCGAGCGGCACCGCCAGCGGGACGCCCAGGGCGAACAGCGCGACCCCCACCAGGACGGCGTTCGTCGCCGCGACGAGCACGATGCCGTGCGTGTACCCGGTGAACGTCCGCCACGCGGCCCGGCCGCCGACCGAGACCCGCTGCTGGACGCCCTGCGGCAGCTGGGAGCAGATCCAGCGCCAGTGCCGATCACCCGAATGGATGAAGAACACCGAGCAGAACAGCGACAGCGCCACCACGGTCAGGGCCTCCACCAGCCGCCCGGCGCCGCTCACTGCGGTGCTGAGCAGGCTCGACCGATGGCTGGAGAGGTACGAGCCGATCCGGTCCCTTGCGTCCTCCAGGGCATGTGGGCTCAGCCGCAGCGGCGGCCGCTCCAGCAGCGGTTCGAGCCGCCCCAGCCCCGCGCGGAACTCCACCACCAGCGAGTTCCACTCGGCGGCCACCGTCTCCCCGACGAACGCGAGCGCGCCCAGCGCCAGCACGATGCTGCCGAGGAGCGCGCAGGCCACGGCGACGGAACGGGGCACCCACCGGGCCAGGAGATCGGCCACCGGGCGCAGCAGCGCCGTCGCGACGAGTCCGAGGAACACGGCCACACCGACCTCGTGGAACCGCCCCAGCACCATGAACACCGTGTAGACGACCGCACCGACCACCAGCAGCCGCCAGCAGTACTCCGCGGCCGTGCGCAGCAGGGGCGACACGGAGGACGCCCACGGCTTGTCGACGGGCCTCCCGCCCCAATGGCGGCCGCGGGCCCGGGCGCGCCGGCCGGCCACCCGCCCGGCCGGTCCCCCCGTACCTGCCCCGGCCGGGCGGGACGGCCGGCCTGCGGATCGCCTGGTCATGTACCGCCTCTGCCGGTGGCCCGATGGGTGCATTTCCCTGTGAACTGCCACGCTGGACCGGGAACCCCACGCACGGGGAGCCGGATTCGCCCGAAGGAACCGCCGAATGCCCGCGCCCACGAGGGCCGGACCGCCGCCTGCATGGGGCGGTCCGCGCCGGGCAGGAGCAGGACCGGCGGGACCGCGGACGGATCCGCCGCCGCCCGTGCCGGGGGCCTTGAGAACCCGAGGAGGTGAACCTGGTGCGCATCGTCCTTCCGACGGCGTCCGAGGACCCCGAGGGGACCGCGACGGCCGCGACCGCGGCGGCGGCCTCAGCGATCGAGGCAGGAGTCCGGCGCGACATGATCACGATCGGCGTCGAGGAAGAGTACGTCCTGCTGGATCCCGTCACCCATCTGCCCGTGTCCAGGGCGGAAGAGGTACGGGCCGCGGCCGGCCTCGGGCCGTGGGTCGACGACGGCGAGGTGCAGAACGAACTCCTCCAGGCCCAGATCGAGGTCGCCACGCCCGTCTGCACCCGGCTGGACGAGGTCGCGGGACACCTGCTGCGGCTGCGGCACGCCGTCGGCTCGGCGGCCGAGTCGTACGGCTGCCGCCTCGGCACCTCCGCCACGGCGCCCCTGCGGGACGCGGAGCCCGTCCCGGTCACCCGCAAGCCGCGGTACATCAAGATGCGCGAGGAGGCCTGCCGCCTCGTCGACGAGCAGCTGATCAACGGCATGCACGTCCACGTGGCGGTGCCCGACCGGGAGACGGGCGTGGCGGCCCTCAACCGGCTGCGGGTCTGGCTGCCCACGCTGCTCGCGATGTCGGCGAACTCGCCCGTCTGGGACGGGTGCGACACCGGATTCGCGAGCTGGCGCACCATCGTCTTCGGCCGCTGGCCGGTCAGCGGCCCGCCGCCGCACTTCCGTACGCTCGCCGACTACGAGGAGCGCATCGAGGCGCTGCTGGAGGCGGGCGTGATCGCCGACCGGGCCCAGATCTACTGGCAGGCCAGGCTCTCCGAGCGCTACCCCACGCTGGAGGTGCGGTGCCTGGACGTGCAGCTGGACGCCGCCGACGCGGTGCTGCTCACCGGGATCGTCCGGGCGCTGGTCAGCACCGCCATCGCCGAGGAGAAGGCGGGCGTGCCCGCCCCGGAGTGTTCGACCGAGCTGCTGGGCGGCGCCATGTGGCACGCGGCCCGGCACGGCCTGGAGAGCACCCTCGTCGACCCGCAGGGCCACCAGCGCAGCGCCGGCGACGTGCTGTGGCTGCTGATGAAGCACATCACGCCCGCCCTGGAGGAGGCCGGGGACCAGCGCGAGGTGGGCTCCCTGCTCCACCGGCTCCTGCGGCGGGGAACTCCCGCGGACCGGCAGCGCAAGGTCCTCGCGGACGGGGGCATCGACGCCCTCGCCGACCTGATCACCGGGCAGGGTGCCCCGGCCGGCCGCTGACGGACCCGGCCGGCCCGCCGACGTGCGGGGCGGCGGCCCGGACGCGAGGATGGCACGGGACGACGGACGGAGCGAGCGGTGGAGATTTCTGCGAGGGAGGTCTTCGGTGCGCCGTGCTGGGTCAGCCTGATGACCCGGGACCTCCAGGGGACCCAGCAGTTCTACGGCGCCGTCCTCGGCTGGAAGTTCCGGCCCGCCCGGCTCGGCGAGGGCTGGACGGTCGCCGAACTGGAAGGCGTGCCCGTGGCCGGGATCGGGACCCTCACCTCGGACCTCCCGGTCGCCGCCGCGTGGACCCCGTACTTCGCCGTCGACGACGCAGACGTGGCCGCGGACCGGGTCCGCGAGCGCAGCGGCACCGTCGCGGTCGGCCCGGTCTCCTTCCCCAACGGCGGCCGCGGCGCACTGGTCGCCGACCGCGACGGCGCTGTCTTCGGGATCTGGGCCGGCGGGGTGTCCGGCGACTGGCGGGTGGGCCACGGCCCGGCGCCCGCCTGGCTGGAGCTGCGCACACGGAACGCGTTCGACGCGGCGATCTTCTACGGCGAGGTGCTGGAGTGGGCCACCGGCCGCCCCGGGTGCTGCGAGGTCTCCTACGAGGACGACCAGGTCGTCCTGCGGCAGGCGGGTGAGCCCGTCGCCCGTCTGAACGGCGGGATCACCGAGGCCACGGCGCACGCGCCCGAGACCAGGCCCCGCTGGCACGTGTACTTCCGCGTCCCCGACCTCGACGAGGCCGTCGAGTCCGCCACCGGCGCGGGCGGCACCACGCTGTCGACCGTCATGTCCAGTACCACCGACCGCTGGGTCACCCTCCGTGACCCCGAAGGAGCGCTGTTCACCCTCACGGCGCCCCGCCCGGAGCCCGGGGACCCGAGCTGAAACCGCGGGTCAGACCTGGGCGGCGCCGCCGTCCACGAACAGTTCGATGCCCGTGATGTAACTGCTCTCCTCCGACGCCAGGAACAGCGCCGCCGCGGCCACCTCCTCGGGGCGGCCGGTCCGCCCCATCGGCACCCCGGACGTGACCTCCTCCAGGATGGCGGCCGGCGCCCGCGACAGCGCGGGCGTGTCGATCGGCCCGGGACTGAGCGCGTTCACCCGGATCCCGCGCCCCGCGAGCTCCAGCGCCATGCTGCGCGCCATCGACCGTACGGCCGCCTTCGTGGCCCCGTACACACCGAACCGGGTCGACCCCGACGAGCCGGCCGTCGAACCGACCAGGATGACCGAACCGCCCGTCCCGAACAGGGGCAGCGCCCGCTGCACGGTGAAGAACGTCGCGCGGAAGTTCAGGTCCGAGACGATGTCGAACTGCTCCTCGGTGAACTCGGCGACGCCGCCCGCCCTCCCGCCGCCCGCATTGGTCACCAGGACGTCGATCGCCCTGCCCTCGGCCGCGACCGCGGCGTACAGCCGGTCGAGGTCCGCCGCCCGCGTGACATCACCCGGCACCCCTACCGCGCCGGATCCCAAATCCCGCACCGCAGAGGCGAGTTCGGCCTCGCGGCGCCCGGTGACGAACACCCGCGCACCCTCCCGCACGAACCGGTGCGCCGTCGCCAGCCCGATGCCGGCCGACCCGCCCGTGATCACCGCGACCTTGCCGTCCAGCTGTCCCATGAGCGCAGAGGGTCGGACAGGGGCCCGGGGAAGTCAAGGCACGGGCGCCGTCCGTCCGCCGCCCGCGGTCCTGTGGGCCGGGTGGCCCACCGCGCTCGCGGGGCGCGGACGGACGGTGTCCGCTGGCAGGGTGAAGGCGTTCTCCCTGCCCGGCCGCCCGTGGTGGTCCGGACTCCCTCCCGCCGCGGGCGCCGCGGCCATGGCCGCCGGCATCCTCTCCATCGGCATGCACCTGATCGGGCGCGAGGTGCTGTCCCTGGCCGCGCTCGTCGTCGCCGCCGCGCTCTGGCTCGTCCTCGCCGCCGACTTCACCGTGCTGCTCGTGGCCGACCGCGGCCGCTTCCGTACCGAGGCCCACACCCCGCCCGCCCTGACCGGCGTCGCCGCCACGACGGTCCTCGGCACCCGGCTCTCCCTGCTCGGTCTGCAGGGCCTCGCCGCCGCCCTCCTCGCCCTGGCCGCGCTGCTGTGGCCCGGCCTGCTGCTCGCCGTCGTCCGGCACCGGCAACGGCGGATGCCCGGCGGCGTGTTCCTCGTCTGCGTGGCCACCCAAGGGCTCGCCGTCCTCGCCGCCACCCTGGCCGCCGCACTCCACCAGGACTGGCTCGCCCGAGCGGCCCTGGCCGCCTTCTGCCTCGGCCTGGTGCTGTACGTGCTGGCCCTCGGGCACTTCGACTTCCGCGAGGTGCTGCGGGGCGCGGGCGACCAGTGGGTGGCCGGCGGCGCCCTTGCCATCACGGCACTGGCGGCATCGAAGCTCACCGCATCCCCCGTATGGGCCGGTTCGGCACACACGGCGCTGCGCACTGCCACACTGGTGACGCTGGCGCTGTCCCTCGCCTGGTACGCGGTGCTGCTCGCCGCCGAGCTGCGCCAGTGGCGGCCGCACTACGACATGCGCCGCTGGGCGACCGTCTTTCCCCTCGGAATGACGGCCACCGCCTGCCTCTCGGCGGCCGAACCCACCGGAGTCGGGTGGCTGCGCCCGCTGGGCGTCGTCCTCCTCTGGATCGCCGCGGGGGCCTGGCTGCTGACCTTCACCGCCCTCCTCGCCACCCACCCGGCCCGGCCCGGCCCGAAGGACACGGCCTAACCCGCCGCCCGGCCTCGGTGTTCGGGTGGGGCCAGGGCCGCCGCCAGGGCGATCCACAGGAGCAGGGCAACGGCCAGGGCCAGCGCCCAGCCGGACCCGTGGTGCAGCGTCAGCAGACCGCCCGCCAGGGCCCCGCAGAGCAGCACCGCCACCGACACGAGCCGCCGCAGCGCCGTGCGGTCCCACGGCTCGGCGGCCAGCCCCGTCAGCGTCCGGGTGACCACGGTCGTCGTCAGGTCGGGCACGGCCAGCCGGAGCACCACGGCGTTCTGCAGGCCCATCCCGAGCGCGAGCAGCGCCACCACCGGCAGCGGCCCGGCCCCGCCCGCCGTCAGCGCGAGCGCTCCGGCCACCAGTACGGCCTGCGACGCCACCAGCGGAGCGAACATCCGCTGAGGCTCCCCGCCGCGGCGCAGCCGCCCGGCCAAGGCGCCGGCCAGGAAGGCGGCGACGGCCAGCAGCGAAGCGGCCGCCGACAGCGAGCGGTCCCCGGCGAGCGCGAATCCCAGGAAGACCACGTTGCCGGTCATGTTGGCGACGAAGACGTGGCCGAGGCCGAGGAAGCTCACCGCATCGACCACCCCGCTCACGAAGGTCAGCCCGACCAGCAGCGCCGGCAGCACCCCGTGCGGACCGCTCCCGCCCTGCGGCCCCGGCGGGAAGAGCAGCGCGGTCAGCGGCCGCAGGACGCCGCGCCGCGCCGGGACGCCCCTCACCCCCGCGGACCCCGCACACCGGCGCCCGCGGTCCGGGCCAGCAGCGCGAGCTCCAGCCGGCTCGCGGCGCCCAGCTCGGCCAGCACCCGGCCGACGAGCGCCTTCACCGAGTCCTCCGGGGTGTGCAGCCGTTCGCCGATCTCCCGGTTCGACAGTCCCGCGGCGACCAGGCCCAGCACCTCGGCCTCCCGCGGCGGCAGGGCCTCACACCGCGCCCGCGCCTGCCGGTGCTGAGCATCGGTCGGCGTGCCCAGGGCGTCCAGGACCTGCCGCAGCACCTGCGGGGACAGTACGGCGTCCCCGTCCCGCACGGCGCGCAGCGCGGCGAGCAGCTCGGCGCGCGGGGCGTTCTTCGCGAGGAACGCGTCCGCGCCGAGGACCAGGGCCCGTTCCACGTCCCGGTCGAGCCCGAAGCCCGTCGTGAGGACGATGCGGGTGCCCGCCGCGGCGTCCGCCCCGGCATCCGCCCCGGCGTCCCCCTCCGCATCCGCACCCGCGGCCGCGTCCCCCGCGGGCCGTGGTGCGCGCAGCGCCGTCGTCGTCTCCACCCCGTCCATCCGCGGCATCCGGACGTCCAGCAGCAGGATGTCCGGCAGGTGCACGCGTACGGCCTCCACCGCCTCGTGCCCGTCGGCGGCCTCGGCGACGACGTGGAACTCCCCGGTCGACTCCACAGCCGCGCGCAGGGCCCTGCGGACGACGGGCTCGTCGTCGGCGATCACGACCCGCCCCACGTGGCCGAACTCCATGCGCCCACCCCGTTCCGAAAGGGACATCCGGCAGAAACCGTACCTGCCGCGACACCGGCACCGGCCGAACGACCCGGAGTAGGGTCGCCCCATGGCATACACGTTCCAGGTGACCGTCGACTCCGCCGACCCGCATCCCCTCGCCGACTGGTGGGCCGACGCCCTCGGCTGGGAAGTGGAGCCGACCGACGAGGAGTTCATCCGCAAGATGATCGCCGAGGGCCAGGCCGGGGAGGACGACACCACCACCCACCGCGGAGCCCTCGTCTGGAAGGCCGGCGCCGCCATCCGCCACCCCGAGGGCCTCGAACGCGCACCCCGCGTCCTGTTCCAGCTCGTCCCCGAGCCGAAGACGGTCAAGAACCGCGTCCACCTCGACGTCCGCACCGGTACCGACGACCCGCGGGACGTCGTGGAACGCCTGATCGCCAAGGGTGCCCGCCACCTGCGCGACGCCCGCCAGGGCCCCTTCGCCTGGACCACGCTCACCGATCCGGAAGGCAACGAGCTCTGCATCTCGCACTAGTGCTGTGACCGGAAAGGTTCACCGCCTCGCGACGCCCGGCACGGCACCTCGCTGCGTTGTCGGACCGCGCGAGTACGGCGAGTACGAGCTGCGGCCCTCCGCCTTGCGATGCACCGCACCGGACGCCGTGAACCGGCAAACCTTTCCGGCCACAGCACTAGCTCCGCACGGGCCGCTCACCTGAACGTCCTCCTCTCCGAGCGGTCTGCGAGCGGGGCCGTTCCATGTGGGCCGGCGTGAAGGGCGAGACGGGAACGACCCGCTCCGGCTGCCCTGCCGGGGCTCCGTGTCCCCCCGCGTCCGCAGGACGTCGACCAGGTCGCCCGGAACCCTTCCAACCAGCGATAATTCGCTACCGGGCCGCCCCTCCCGCACGTGAGAATGAACCATCTCGAACCGGGAGGAACCCATGGGCCAGAGCCAGGCCTACCCGACGCTGCACGACCTGCTGCCGCAGCAGGAGCTCGCGGCCGCCCTCGACGCCGGGCACGTGACCCGCAAGTCACACCCCGAACTGCCGCTCTCCATCTACACGTACACGAGGACGGCACAGTACGAGCAGATCTGGAACCGGGTGACGATCCGCTGCCGCGGCCTCGTCGCCGACGACGTCACCGGCGCCATCGTCGCCCTCCCGCTGCCGAAGTTCTTCAACGTAGGCGAGCACGAGGCGGGCCGGCCGTACGCGCCGGCCCTGCCCGACGAGCCGTTCGAGGTGTACGACAAGGTCGACGGCAGCCTCGCCGTGGTCTTCCACTACGCGGGCAGCTGGCACGTCGCGTCCAAGGGCTCCTTCATCAGCACCCAGGCCACCTGGGGCCGGCGCCACCTCGACGGCCGGGACACCTCGGCCCTCGTCCCCGGCGTGACCTACCTCGCGGAGGTCCTGTACCCGCAGAACCGTATCGTCGTCGACTACGGCGACCGCCGGGACCTGGTGCTCCTCGCCGCGTTCGGCCCGGACGGCACCGAGGTCCCGCTCGCCGAGGCCGCGGTCCACTGGCAGGGCATCGGGTCCGTCGTCACGGTGTGGCCCGCCATGCCGCTCGCCGAACTGCTGGCCCTGGCCGAGTCGAACACGCTGCCCGGAGGCGAGAGCGCGGCCGGCACCGACGCCGAGGGCTTCGTCCTGCGGTTCGCCTCCGGAGTGCGCGCGAAGGCCAAGCTGTCCGAGTACGTACGGCTCCACAAGCTGGTCACCGGCGTCACCGAGCGGGACATCTGGCGCCACCACGGCATCGAACGGTTCGCCGGCCTGCCGGCCAAGGAGCTGGCGCAGGGGCTGAACTGCACCGCCGCCGACATCGAGGCCTCGGGCGGCAAACCGCTCGAAGCGCTGCTGGAGCAGGTGCCGGACGAGTTCGACGCCTGGGTCCGCGAGGTGGTCGCCCGTCTGGAGGACGCGGCGGCACGGCGTGAGCGCGCCATCGACGAGGCGTACGCGCAGCTCGCCCATCTGGCGGGCGACCGCGCCGCGTTCGCACGCGCCGCGAAGGCGCTGCCCGACCGCTGGATCCGGGCGGCGATGTTCCTGCGCCTGGACGGCCGGTCCACCGATCTCGTCGTATGGCGGGACGTGCGGCCGGAGGCGTCCGACCCCTTCACCACCGATGAGGAGAACTGACCAGTGTCCGAAGAACCCGCACGCCCCGTCGTCCACGTCATGACGGGGTTGCCGGCCTCGGGGAAGACAACGGCCGCGCGCGCCCTGCAGGCCGAGGCCGCGGGCCGGATGCGTCGCGTCAACCTGGACGACCTGCGGGCCATGCTCGACCTGCCCGACCCTGAGCGCGGCCGCTCCTACCGGCACGAGCAGACCGTCCTGGCCGTCCAGGACGCGGCCGTGCGGGCCGCCGTCGACGACGGCTTCGACGTGGTCGTCGACAACACGCACCTGACCTCGCACATCCCCAAGCGGCTCAAGGCGGCGGTGGCCGGGCGCGCGACCTTCGTCGTGCACGACTTCACCGACGTACCGGTGGAGGAGTGCCTGCGCCGCGACGCCGCGAGGGAGCGGCCGGTCGGCGAAGAGGTCATCCGGATATTGAACGACAAGCGGATGAGCGCCAGGAAGGGAGGCTGGAGGCTCACGGCGGAATGGCTGAACGACCAGCCCGCGGTCGAGCCGTACGTGCCCGATCCGGCGCTGCCGTCGGCGGTGATGTGCGACATCGACGGCACGCTCGCGCTGACCGGTGACCGCAGCCCGTACGACTTCTCGCGTTGCGAGATCGACGCGCTGAACGAGCCGGTGCGGTACGCGCTGGACGCCTTCCGGCGAGCCGACGGCGACACGATCGTGCTGCTGTCCGGCCGCGGCGAGGAACACCGTCCGCAGACGGAGGCCTGGCTGCGCCTGCACGAGGTGCCGTACGACGAGCTGTGGATGCGCCCGCTCGGCGACACGCGCCGCGACGACGTGGTGAAGGCGGAGCTGTTCGACGCGCACGTGCGCCACCGGTACGCGGTGCGGGTGTCGCTCGACGACCGGGACCGGGTGGTCGCGGTCTGGCGCCGGATGGGCCTGCCCACCTGGCAGGTCAACTACGGCGACTTCTAGGAGCCCGCCCATACTGGGCTCATGAGCGTGCTGATCGTGGACGCCGCGAACGTCGTCGGCTCCGTACCGGACGGCTGGTGGCGGGACCGGCGGGGCGCGGCCGAGCGGCTGCGCGACCGCCTCGCGCGGCGCGACCCGCTCGGCCGCGGGGCCGCGGGGGAGGCCGGGGAGATCGAGGAGGTCATCCTGGTCGTCGAGGGCGCCGCGCGGGGCGTCGAGTCCGTGCCCGGCGTACGGGTGGACCCGGCGCCCGGGAGCGGTGACGACCGGATCGTGGAACTGGCCGCCGCCCACGCGGAGCGCGGGTGCGTCGTGGTCACGGCGGACCGGGAACTGCGCGAACGGGTCCGGGCGTACGGGGCGCGATGCCTGGGGCCGCGGGCCGTACGCCCGGTGGACCGGCCGGTGGACTGACCGGCCGGCGGGGGGACCGGACGGTCAGTCGCACCACTTCACGTGGTCGAGGTTCTTCACGTAACGCGCGGTGATCCAGGCCTGCTTCCTGTCCTTCTCGTGCTTGCCGTTCCTGCCGTTCTTGCCGTCCCTCTCCTGCATGCCGTGGCGGCCCTCCTCGTCGGAGAACGCGGGCTGCCGCGCGTCCGTCTCCCGGCCCTCGTCCGTCTCCCGGCCGTCGTCCGTCTCCCGGCCCTCGTGCGTCTCCCGGCCCTCGTGCGTCTCCCGGCCGTCCTCCTCCTTCTTCTTGACGTGGAGGAGGTACCAGACGTCGTTGCCGTCGACCCACTCGCCGCGCACCTTGCACACGATCGCGACCTTGTGGCCCGGCTTGACGTGCCCCACGGACTGCGAGCGGCTGGTCGGCTTGCTGCGGATCTGCAGCGGGCCGCGTGAGACGACCTTGCCGACCGTGTACCTCTCGCCCTGGTAGGTGCTGGACTGGTCGTTCTCCGGTTCCAGGACGACGCTCTCGCGCGACGGCGTGTCCGCCGTCGGACCGTCGTCCGCGAAGGCGGCGCCCGCGCCGACCGAGCCGAGCACCAGGCTTCCGGCGGCGAGAGCGAGGATGGTCCGGGTGGGCTTCTGCATGTGCAGGCTCCTCTGCGAAGACATCCGGCCGGCCGCGGTGTGCCGCGGGCCGGGGGTGGCAGCCACTCGGCCGCCAGGGTCGACTATGGCGAGGGCGGCTCGGACAACCCTGGTGACTCACCGCCGTTTAGCCCGAAATGCCCAATCGCCGCCATGACGGTCCCCGTGCCAGGGCCGACCGGGTCGTCGAACTGCGCACCGAACGGCAGCTGTGGCTGACGGCCCGCCGCCTGCCGCGGGCCACCGCCCTGCTGGAGGAAGGGTTCTGCACGGCCGTTGCCGGATCGCCGGCCGGCTGCCGTGATCCCCGGAGCGGCCGGATCCCCGCCGTGCTCCGGATGCGCGGGCCCGGGCCCGCCGCCACAGTGGGGCCATGGGTATCGATGACTACAGCGGCGGCCCGGGGGCCCAGCAGACCGGCGTACTGGTCGTGACGACGAACGACGTTCCCGGCTACCGGGTCGAGCAGGTCATCGGGGAGGTCTTCGGCCTCACCGTCCGCTCGCGCCACCTCGGCAGCCAGATCGGTGCGGGACTGAAGTCGATGATCGGGGGCGAGCTGAAGGGGCTGACCAAGACCCTGGTGGAGACCCGCAACCAGGCCATGGAACGGCTCATCGAAGCGGCGAAGGCCCGCGGCGCGAACGCCGTCCTGATGATGCGGTTCGACGTGACCGACGCCGCCGACGTCGGGACCGAGGTGTGCGCGTACGGGACGGCCGTCGTGATCGGTCCCGCCTCCTCCTGACCCCTCCGCCCACCACGTAGGTCCAGGACGGGGCTCCGCTTCGTCCCTGGGCCTGCGCCGGCGCGGTCCGCAAGCCGACAAGCCGGGGACCCCCGGTACGGAGCCGCGTGCCCGGCCGCCGTGATGGGCGGCAGGGCGTCCCGGGCCAGGGCGTCCGTCACCGCGTCCCCGTGCCTGGACACCCCGGCGCGGGCCTGGCGCAGCGCGACGAGCGGTCCCTGCCCGGCCGCGGCGGCCGCGGCCTCCGGCAGCGGGCCGCCGCGGCCGGGCGGCGCGGACGATCCCGTCGACCACGTGCAGCACGCGCCCTCCTTCCCGCTCAGCGGAACCAGCGGGCGCTCCGGGGTGATGTGGCCGAGGTCGGTGTACGCCTCAACGCTGCGCCCCGAGAAGTCCACGAAGCACTCCTCCCAGCCGGTCCGCGGACCGGGGGACCGTAGTCGTGCCCCGCCACGACGGGCACCAGCCGCGGCAGCGCGGGCGCGGCCACCTGCTGCGGCGGGCGCCCGTCGTGGCGGAACCGGCCCCGCCCCCGGGGTGACGTCCACTGCGACGCGGTGGTCCACGGCCCGGGGGTCCGACCACGGGCAGCACGCCCTGCTGCACCCCGAGGCGAGGCGGACCAGGCCGGGCTGCCGGTGGTCGGCGGTGGGGGAGAAGTACCACAACCAACTGCGGTACGGGGGGGGGCAGTCGTACGGGGGCGTCGGCGTCTGCGGATGGTGACCACCGGGCCGGGGCGCTCAAGGGGACGCCGGTGTCCGTTCCCTCCGGGGCTGCGGCTGCGGCTGCGGCCGTGTCCGTACGGGCCCGGGCCCGGCCGCGGGCCGAGGTCCGCGGGGGACGGCCGCCAGCCCGGCG
>LJCW01000378.1 GCA_001298555.1 Actinobacteria bacterium OV450 | reverse complement strand
GTACGGGAGGGGAGGCCGTCCCCGGCGGGGACGGGGGGAGCAGCGGCCGCGGGGGCGGGGGAGGCGGGGGCCGGGGAGGTGGGGTCCACGGGGGTTCCGGCCTGGGCGGCGAGCATCATCAGCTGGGCGAAGCTGGGACCGGCCGCGGCGGGGTCGCCGCCGGCCTGCCGCCAGACGCGGTACTTGGCCGCGTAGCTGATCACGGTCTCCTTGTCGCGGCGGGAGCGGGGCCGGGTGAAGGCGCCGGCCCACAGGCCGTCCCACGCGGCGTAGCCGGGGTCGGCGAGCAGGACCTTGTGGGCGCGGCCCAGGTTCCAGAACGGGATGCCCGCGTTCATGTGGTGCACGAGGTGGTAGCGGTCGTTGTGGCGGCTGATCAGGAACCGCTCCAGGAAGATGCCGTGGCGGTTGCGGGTGAGCAGGACCTGCTTGTTCTCGCTCTCCGGCATGGGGTAGTGCTCGGAGAGCTCGGCCAGCCAGCCGATGGCCACGTTGGTGGTGAACAGCGGCACGAACCAGAACAGCAGGAGCTGGGGCAGGACGCCGAACCAGGCACAGGCGCCGAAGATCGCGGCCCACTGGCTGAGGAAGACGATCCGCTCGGTCCGCAGCGAGACCGGTACGGAGACGGTGATCTGCGAGCTGTCGCAGAAGACCCGCTCGCGGGCTATGTAGCCGAGGTAGGCGAAGGTGCGCAGGCCGAGGGCGGAGAGGACGACTTCCTTGAGGAAGAAGTGCCGGTCGGAGCGCTCGGTGTCGTAGAGCCCGCACTCGATGTGGAAGGAGTAGTCGGGGTCGTTCTGCTCGTCGCCGAGGTTGCGGTGGTGGTTGCCCACGTGGGAGCTGCGGTAGGGGCCGTAGAGGTGCCAGACGAGGTAACCGGCGAAGACGGAGCCGCCGGCCAGGTTCAGGGCCTTGTTCCTGGCGAGGACCTTGTGGCTGGACTCGTGCAGGAAGTGGGCGAGGAAGCGCTGGACGGAGCCGATGACGAGCAGGGCCAGCGGGTAGAACCAGTACGAGACGCCGACGCACAGCGCCACGGACGCGGCGATCAGTGCGTACTCGAAGAGGATGGCGAGCGGACCGTGGTGGTTGTCCAGGGTGCGCAGGGCCCGGAGTTCCTTGCGGACGCCTGGCGCGAGCCGGTCGAAGTTGAGCTGTTCGAATGCGGACATGCGGATGCCTCTGTTCGTTCGTTGAGCGTGGAGCGTGGAGCCGCGCGGCGGTGCGCGGGAGCGCGCTCAGTGCGCGGGGGCGAAGCCGAGTGCCTGCCCGTAGAGCCGGAGCTCGGCCCGCAGCGAGTCGGCGACGGTGGCGGAACGCCGGAAGCCGTGGCCCTCGCCTTCGAAGGTCAGATAGCGGTGGGGGGCGCGGGCCGGGTCGATGCGCTGGAGCAGCCGTTCGGCCTGGGCGGGCGGGCAGACGGTGTCGTCGAGCCCTTGCAGCAGGACGAAGGGGGTGCGGATGGACTCCGCGCGGGACAGCGGGGACTGCTTCTCGTACCGGTCGGCGGCCTGCGGCCAGGGGCCGATCAGGCCGTCCAGGTAGCGGGATTCGAAGTCGTGGGTGCCGCCCTTGGCACGCCAGGCCACCGGGTCGAGGACGGGGAAGTAGATTCCGGCCGCCCGGTAGAGCTCCGGTTCGGCGGCGAGCGAGGCGACGGCCGTCCAGCCGCCGGCGCTGCCGCCGCGGATCGCGATCCGTGCGGGGTCGGCGAGCCCGTCGGCGATCAGGCCGCGGACGGCGGTGGCGCAGTCGGCGACGTCGGTCAGTCCCCAGCTGTGGCGCAGCCGCTCCCGGTAGGCCCGGCCGTAGCCGGTGGAGCCGCCGTACTGCACGTCGAGCACGCCGATGCCGCGGCTGGTGAAGTAGCTGATCTCCTGGTTGAGGACCAGGTGGCTGCGGCTGGTGGGGCCGCCGTGCACGAAGACCAGCCAGGGCGGCAGTTCGCCGTCGGGCCCGGTGACAGCCGGGTGGTACGGCGGGTGGACGTGTGCGTGGACGTCCTCTCCGCCGGGCCCCCGGTAGGTGCGCCGGTACGGCGTGGTGGCGTAGGCGTCGAGCGCACCGCCGGACGGGGCGCGGACGACGTCGACGGTGCCGTCGGCCGGGTCGGCGAGCACCACGGTGCGCCGCCGGCCCGGCGAGGAGACCACGGCGGCGATGCGGCGGCCGTCGGTCGCCGCGAAGTGCCATTCGGTGGCCGGTCCCTCGAAGTCCGTCAGGGTTCCGTCGGCGGTGAGGATGCCGAGCCTGCGCTCGCCGACCCCGTGGATGACGGCGAGCCGGCCGTCCAGCAGGGGCAGGCACCAGCGCAGGCCGATCCGCCACAGCGCCTCGCCGAACTCCTCGGGGCGCGGGCAGAGGTTGCGGGGCCTGCCGTCCCGGGCGATGGCGTGGACGTTCCACCAGCCGTCCGGGTCGCTGACGGCGTAGAGGGTGCCGGATCCGTCGGCGGCCCACTCGGTCTGGGTGACCGACTCCCCGCGGCCGCCCATGAGGGGTACGGCCTGGGCGAGGGTGGCGTCGGCCTGGATCTCGGCGACCATCAGGTCGGTGGTGTCCCAGGGCATGTCGGGGTGGTCCCAGCCGAGCCAGGCCACCCGGTCGCCGCCCGGTTCGATGCGCGGGCCGGTCATGAAGTGGTGGGTGGCGGCCAGTTCGCGTACGGCGCCGGGGTCGGCGGCGGCACGGCCGTCGAGGGGCAGGGCCACCAGGTGGCGTACGGCCTCCACGGCCGCTTCGTCGCCGACCGTCTCGCGCAGGCACCACACCTCGGTGCCGCGGACGGCGAAGTCGGCGTAGCGCAGTTCGCCGGGCCAGGCTCCGGCGGGGCTCAGCGGCACCGGGTCGCTGCCCGGCTGCCAGCGGTAGACCCGCTGGTCGGGGCCGTGCGTGAAGACGATGCCGTCCTCGGCGCGGCCGGTCAGGGCCAGCCACGGCCGGCCGCCGTACTCGATGACCCGGGTGCGTACGTCCCAGCCGGGCGGCAGCACTTCCCGGATGCCATGGGGCGTGCGGCGCATCAGGCCGCTGCGGCCGTCCTGTTCGGGGAGCACCTCGGTCCAGCAGACGTCGTCGCCGAGGAAGCCGACCCATTCGAGCAGGGCGTCGCCGCGGGCGGCGTCCTCGGGGGCGACCGGGGAGGGCCAGCTCCCGTACGGGAGCCGGTGTCCGGCGGCGGTCATGCGCCGGTGTCCCGTCCGTACGCGATCCGGGGGATGCCCGGGGCGCTGCTGTCGAGTCCGTACGCCGCCACCGCCGGGTCGTCGCTGACCCAGAAGTGCCCGTCCAGGTCGGACCAGTCGCACAGCCCGGCGAGCTGGGCGGCGTAGGCGATGGCGCGGGGCGGCTCCAGGAAGCAGCCCAGCATGCGGGCGGCGCCGTACTCGGTCGCGGTGGTCAGTGCGGCGAGGGCGGGCAGCAGTCCGCCGAAGCGCATCAGCTTGACGTTGAGGCCGCCGGCCACGCGGACGGCGAACTCGGCGTCGGCGGGGGTGGCGACGCCCTCGTCGAGGAGGACGGCGGTACCGGGCAGTGCGGTGCGGATCTCGTGGATGAGCCCGGGGTCGCGGACCGGGTCCTCCAGGACGGCCGGGGCCAGCGCGGCCACCAGGGGGCGCAGCCGCTCCCAGTCGGCCCGGTCCCAGCCGCGGTTGGCGTCGAGGATCAGCGGGGCGTCGACCCCGAGGAGGGAGCGCAGCACCTGCTCGTCGTCGGAGCCGCCCAGCTTGATCTTGAGCGGCCTGCCGTCGAGGGGGATCTCCTCGCCGATCGGCACGGTGTGCAGGAGCCGGACCCGGCCGGGCTCGGGCAGGCCGAGCAGCTGCCACACCGGTACGCCGGCCCGGCGGGCGGCGCGGTCCAGGAAGGCCATCTCGACGAGCATCCGGGCGGGCGCGCTGACGCCGTCGGCGGCGGCCTTCGCCAGGCGGGCGCGGACCGGCTCCACCGGGTCCTCGGTGGTGGTGCACTCGCCGGCCAGGGTCCGGGCCAGTGCCTCGGCCTCGGCGGCGATGGCCGTGCCGTCCTGTCCGTAGCCGAGGTCCGCCGCGATCTCGCCCTCGCCCTCGGTCGTCCCGTCGGCGCGGCGCAGCCGCAGCCGGACGATGTCGACCGTTTCGATGGTCATGTGGGAGATCTGGAAGGAGCTGGTCAGGGGCCTCGGCTCCACGGTGACGGCCACCTCGGGCACTCCCGCGGTCCCGGCGGCGCCCGCCGCCGCGGCCGTCCCGGTGAGCGGTTCGCCGGTGATCCGGACGGAGTCGACGAGCTCGCGGGCGAGCTCCCGGGCCTCCTCGGGGGTGTCGGCCCCCACGACCACGGCGCCCACCCGGTCCCCGCCGCTGCGGAAGTCGCCGACGATGTCGCCGGGTGCGAGGCGGAGTTCGGCGTGCAGCACGGCCGGGTGCGCGGCGGCTTCCTCCCACCCCTCGACGGCGGTGACGCGGCCGGCGGGCGGGGCGAAGTAGCGGGTGGCCGCGGCGCGGGTGAGGGCCGGCAGCTCCACCCGGCGGCCGAGCACGTCGTCGTAGACGGCCCCGTACAGCTCCAGGCCCGTCCTGGCGTGGGGCAGCATCCGGTGGATCCAGCCGCCGCCGATGCGGGCGTGCACCTCGCCGAGCACGATGCCCTCGGCGGTCAGCCACAGCTCGACGTGGAACAGGCCGAAGCGCAGTCCGAGGGCGGTGAGCGCGGCGCCCACCGTGTCCTCGATCTCCCGGCGGGTGTCCTGCGGGAGGGGGGCGGGCAGCACGTGCCCGATCTCGACGAAGTACGGGGGCGCCAGCTTCTCCTTGGCGGTGACGGCGAGCACGCGGGGGGCGCCGCCGAGGAAGACGCCCTCGACGCTGAACTCCTCGCCCTGGACGAACTCCTCGACGAGGAAGGGGGCTTCGGGGTCCGGCAGCCGGTCGAGCGCGGCCGGCAGGTCTGCGGGTCCGGTGACCTTGCGCACGCCGGCGCTGTCGGCGCCGTCGCGCGGCTTGACCACCCACGGGCCGGCCGTCCCGGCGAGGAACGCGAGGGCGTCGGCCTCGCCGTGGCACAGGCGCACGGCGGGCTGGCGGAATCCGGCGGCGGCGAGGGCCTCGACGCAGGCGTCCTTGGTGCGGATCCGGCGGATCGCCTCGGGCGGGTTGCCGGGCACTCCCAGGCGCTGTGCGGTCTCGGCCACGGCGACCTGGGCCATCTCGCGGACGCCGAAGACGACGGCGGGCGCGCCCGCGGACCCGGCGTCGGCGGCGGCCCAGTCGGCGGTCTCCCCGGGCCGGGTGAAGTCGACGGCGGTGGCGCCGTCGGCGGCGGCCGTGACCTCGGGGGTCGCGGCGAGCGTGTCGCCCTGGTTGGTCACGTGGGTGAGCAGTCCCCGGGAGCGCGCCTGTTCCAGTGCCTGGACGGCGACGTCGACGCTGAGGGTCATCGCCCCGCCGCCGCCGATCAGCAGCATGCGGCGGGCTTCGGACGTCGTGCTCATGCGGCCGCCCTCGCGTCCTCGCGCAGGCGGTAGACGCGGTCCGCGAGCTCCTGGATGCGTGCGTAGTCGCGTTCCAGGACCTCGGTCGAGTCGTGGCGCGTCCACACCACGAGAGTGGCGGTGTAGAGGTCGACCGTGGGACGGATGCGGCTGCCGGGGGCGAGCTTGGGGATGGCCAGGTGGACGGATTCCAGCGCCTCGATCTGCGCGATGACGTCCTGGTCGAGGCTGTCGACGACGCCGTCGAGGGTGGTGGCGGCGAAGATCTGGCTGGCCTCGGTCAGTTTGCCGTAGGGGCGGCCGGCGTACCGGTCGAGGAACTCCTGCGGCCGGGCGTAGGCGAGGGCGGTGAGGTCGGCCTGGTTGACGCCCAGGCAGATGTCGTGGAAGTCGGGCAGCACGCCGCCGGAGAGGCGGGCGCCGATCTCGACGAGGGCCGGCCCCTGCGGGGTGACGATGACCTCGGCGTGGGTGGGGCCGTACTGGATGCCGAGGGCGTCGAGCACCTCGTGCATGTAGGCGGTGATCTCCGGCTCGGGGCTCGCCCCGGGAGGGGTGATCGAGTCGCGGTCGTAGATCCGGTGGGTGCCGTCGAGGCGCTTGTGGTACTGCCAGATGCCGCACGGGCCCCGCTGCCCCGCGTACGAGACGAAGTCGACCATGTACTCCTCGCCCTGGAGGAAGGACTGGACGAGGACCTCGTCGTTGCGCTCGCCGAAGATGTTGACGGTGCCGAGGACGGCCTCGGCGGCCTTGCGCACCTCTTCGGGTCCGCGGCACACCGCGACGCCGTCGGTGGCGGCGGAGGACAGCGGCTTGACGACCACGGGGTACTCGCCGCGCCGTTCGGCCCAGTCGACGAGCTCCTCGGCGCTGCCGCTCTTGAGCTGGTCGGCGCAGCGGACTCCGGCGCGGCGCAGGGTCTCGATCATCTCGTACTTGTCGCGGCGGGCGCGGGAGAGCGCCGTGCCGTTGGTCGGCAGGCCGAGGAGTTCGGACAGTTCGTCGGCGAGCTCGACTCCGGGCTCCTGGCCGGCGACGACGCAGATCGGGTCGAACTCCCGGAGCCGTTCGGCGGTTTCGGCCGGGGTGCCGTACGGGACGGCGGCCCGGTAGGCCGTGAGATCGGGCAGGCGCATCGAGGTCATCAGCTCGGGTGTGCTCTGCACGTGCACGACGTCGACATCAAGCTTGGCAAATGCCGGGGGCAAGTGGTTGCCGCTGGTGTATGCGTCCACCAGCACTGCCACCGGGCGCTTTTGCGCGCTCCTCATGTTCTCCACCTTGTGCTCACGGAAGGCCCAAGACCTGTTGGGCGGGGTTGTTTCCAGGGATTGGCAAGAGATTGCCACAAGGGTTGCCCAGCTGGCAATATCGTTTCCGGCAGCATCCACTGATCCCGTACGCGGAGGGACCTGCATGACCGTCACAGCACTCGACACACCGCCCCGAGCGGGCCTGAGCCGCGGCACAGGGGTGGCGCTCGCGACCGCCGGCGCCCTGACCGTCGCGAACATCTACTTCCCGCAGCCCCTGCTCGACGCCATCGCCACCGGTCTGGGCGTCTCGGGATCGGCGGCGGGTCTGGTCGCCACCGCCGCGCAGGTCGGGTACGCGCTCGGCATCGCCCTGGTCGTCCCGCTCGCGGACGCGGCCCGGCTGCGCCGGCTGACCACGGCGTTGCTCCTGCTCACCACGGCCGGGCTGCTGGCCGCGGCCCTCGCCCCCGACCTGGCCACGCTCACGGTGGCGACCGCGGCCCTGTCCACCACCACCGTGCTCCCGCAGGTGATCATGCCGACGGCGGCCTCGATGGCGGGCCCGGGCCACAGCGGGCGCGCGCTGGGCGTGATCGGCATCGGGCTGACCCTGGGGTCGACGCTCTCGCGCACCTTCTCGGGGGCGGTCGTGGGCTTCAGCGGCGACTGGCGCACCGCCTACCTGGCCGCGGCCGCGCTGACCGGTTCGCTGGTGTTCGTACTGCCGAGGCTGCTGCCCGAACGGGCGGCCGGCGGGGCGGTGCCCTACCGGCGGCTGATCGCCTCACTGCCGCGGCTGGTGACGGCCCATCCGGAGCTGAGGCTGTCGGCGTTCCTGGGGGCGACGGTCTTCGCCGCCTTCAGCGCGTTCTGGGCGACGCTCGCCTTCCACCTCGCCGGTCCGCCGTTCGACAAGGGGGTCGCCTGGGCCGGGCTGTTCGGACTGTTCAGCCTGCCGGCGGCGCTGCTGTCCTATTCGGCGGGCCGGCTCAGCGACCGGCGGGGCCCCCGCCACGTCAACCTGCTGGCGTTCGCCACCGTGAGCGCCGCCTTCCTGCTGATGGGCCTCCTCGGTGACCGCTCGCTGACCGCCCTGGTGGTGGGCTGCAACCTCCTGGTCTACGGGGGCAGCTGCTCGCAGATCGCCAATCAGGTGCGCATCTTCCGCCTGGACGAGGGGGTCCGGGCCCGGCTCAACACGGTGTTCATGCTGGCCAGCTTCGCGGGCGGCGCGGTGGGGTCGTTCACCGGCACCGCGCTGTACGGGGCCCACGGCTGGGGCGGGATGATCCTCGGCTGCGGCGGCTTCATGGCGCTGGCGGGTGCGGGTCTGGTGGTGGGCCGCCGGCTCGGGTGAGCCCGTGGGCCGCGACGGAGAAGGGGGTGTGGTACCGGCCGAGGCCGGTACCACACCCCCTTCTCCCACAGGTCGTTCCCCGCGGCGTGCGGTGCGGCGGTCAGGAGCGGGAGCCCCCGCGCGACTGGGCGAGCGTCTCGGCCAGCAGCCGCCAGATGTCCGCGGCCAGGTCGATGTTCGACGCCGCCTGGGCCTGTTCGGCGAGGCGGCGCATCCGCTGCAGCCCCTCCTCCTCGTCGCCCTCGATGATCAGCAGCCGGCTGTCCAGGATGTCCAGCCGGACCCGGCTGCGGTACGTCATGTCCGGGTCGGTGCCGCGGACCCGGTCCAGGAGCGTGCGGGCATCGGCGAACCGGCCGTCCTGGAAGGCGATCTCGGCCTTGATGGCGGTCACCTCCTGGCCCAGCGCCGGGATGCCCACGAAGGCGAGGCTCGTCTCGGCCTGCTCGACGTACTGCTCGGCGACATCGAGTTCCGGAGGGGTCTTCTGCAGGTGCAGCCGGGCGGCGGCGACCCGCAGCCGCGTCCACAGCGACAGGTTCGCGGCGCTGGGGAACCCGGCCAGCGCCTGGTCCAGGAGCTCCTGGGCGCTGGTGAGATCGCCCTGCCGGACCCGTACCGCGGCGGCCGTCCACAGCGCCTCGGCCCACAGGGTGTCGGTGCGCCCCCGGGTGAGGGCGGTCAGCTCGTCCGCGTGCGCACGGGCCTCCGCGAGACGGCCCCCCTCGGACTCGACCGAGACCAGTGCCAGGAGGCTGGCGGCCACGTCCGCCACCGGGAGTCCGTGCTCGCGGGCCAGCCGGTGGGCCTCCGTGGCCGCCTCGGCCGCCCGGGTGATCTCGCCGCAGGCCCGCAGGCAGCGCGCCAGCTGGGTCAGGCTGCGGGAGCGCAGTTCGGGCAGGCCGAGTTCGTCGCCGAGCCGGACCAGCTCCTCCAGCGACTCCCCCTCCTTCTTGTGCTCGCCCCGGCGGCGGCGCCACTGGGCGACCGTCCACAGGGCCTGCCAGCGCAGCAGCGGGTCCTGCCCGCCGCCCGCCGCGAGCGCGCGCTCGACCTCCTCCACGTTCGCGTCGGAGTCGGCCGAGGCCGCAATGGCCAGCGCCCGGGTCAGGGAGTCCGAGACGGACTCCGCGAACGCCGACGCGTCGACCCCGAGTTGCGCGGACAGGTGTTCCACGGCCCGCGCCGTGGGCTGCCGCGCGCCGGATTCCAGTCTCGACAGGTACCCGGTGGACATGCCCTCGCCGGCGAGGGCGGCCTGCGACAGGCCCCGCTCGGTCCGCAACTGCCTGAGCCGACGCCCGAACAACGGCTGTTCCAACACGTGATCAACCCCAGGGATCGGACGGACAGGGACATGGAGGGGGCCCGCGGGCGGGGCGGACGGTCCTGTCGCACTCCACGCAGCGGGGCACGCTGCCGCAGACAAGGCGAGGCTAGCCCGTATCGGGACGGCTGGGCAAATTCTTGCCTAAGGGGTGGACAGGGGCAACCACCACAGTCTGAATCAGGCCATTGCTTGAATTGCCAATCGGTTGGCAACATCTTGCCAAACGGCGAGTCTCTGCATTAGCTTCCTTGGCATCGCGGCAGTCACGACGGCGTCGCGGACCTCCCTCTTTTCCTCTGCCAAGGAGTTGCAGTGCGTTCGTTCATGCGTGTCATCCGGGTTCGCGTCGCTGCGGGTGCCTTTGCCCTCGTGGCCCTGCTCGCCGTCGCCGGAGCGTCCGGAAACGCCTTCGGCGACATCGGCTGGCCGAACCAGCCGAAGCGCCCCGCGGTCGCCGGCGACATCGGCTGGCCGAACCAGCCGAAGCGCCCCGTCGTCGCCGGCGACATCGGCTGGCCCGCCCCGGTCGTGTCGACCGCCGCCCGCAGCGACATCGGCTGGCCGACCCCGCGCTCGTAACCCCCGGCACTCCGGCCGGCTCAACGGCCGCCCCTCATACCTCGTACACCGCTCCAGAGAGTGATGGACCCGATGGCTTCCGACTCGCCTCCGGCCCGCCCGGTCAAGACCGCAGTGATCGTCGACGGATACTCGACGGGCACCTTCCTGCCGCCGGCCTTCGCCCGGCTCGGCGTCGACGTGGTGCACGTCTACAGCTCCGCCGAACCGATGTCGACCATGCTCCAGCCGGATCCCGGTGCCTACCGGGACCAGTTCCACTGCCCGGACGCCGCCGCCTTCGAGACGACCGTCGAAGCGCTCCGGGAGCTCGGCCCGGTGGCCGTCCTGGCGGGCCAGGAGCCCGGCGTCCCGCTCGCCGACGCGCTCAGCGAGGCCCTGGGCCTGGCCACCAACGGGACGGCGCTCTCCGCCGCCCGCCGTGACAAGTACGAGATGATCGAGGCCCTGCGGCGTGCCGGAGTGCGCTGCGCGGACCAGCACAAGAGCGGTGACCCGCAGGCCCTCGCCGACTGGGCCGAGCGGGCGGGCTCGTACCCCGTGATCGTCAAGCCGCTGAGCTCGGCCTCCACCGACCACGTCTACCGCTGTCACACCGCGGACGAGGTCCTCGCGGCCGCCCGCGCGGTGCTGGGCTCCACCGACATCTTCGACCGGCGCAACTCCGAGGCGCTCGTGCAGTCCTTCCTGGAGGGCACCGAGTACATCGTCGACACGGTCAGCGCCGCCGGACAGCGCTACGTGTGCGGGGTGTGGGAGTACGAGAAGGAGATCCTGCCCAACGGCAAGAACATCTACGACCTCGACGTCCTGCTCGCCCCCGACGCCGACCCGGTCCCCGAACTGATCGCGTACGTCGACACGGTGCTGGAGGCCCTCGGCATCGAGCACGGCCCCGCCCACGCCGAGGTCATCATGACGGCGCAGGGGCCCGCGCTGGTCGAGATCGGCGCACGCGTCAACGGCAACATGAACCCGGGCTTCCACGACCTGTGCCTGGGCGCCAACCAGGCCGATCTGACCGCCCTCGCCTACGCCCGCCCCGAGGAGTTCACCCGGCAGTACGCGGGCCTGGTCTACTCCCCGCGCGCCGCGGCCGCCGTCCACAGCACCCGCACCGAGGTCAGCGGCGTGGTCGAGTCCGTGGACCGGGAGGCGGTCGAGCGGATCCAGGCCCTGCCCAGCGTCCACCTCGTCGGAGTCAAACTCGGCCCCGGCAAGCGCATCAGCCCCACGGGCGACCTGCTCACCAGCCCGCTGAGGATCTTCCTGACGGCGGACCGGATGGAGCAGATCCGGGCCGACCGGCGCACGATCGACACGCTGAAGGACGAGGTCTACACGGTGGTGGAGGACGGGCGGCGCCCCAGCGTCCTGCTGCTGGGCACCGACAAGTACGTCATGCAGGCCTGTGTGCGCGAGGGCATCGACGCGGTCGTCGTATGGGGCGCCGCCGGGTACGACCACGGACTCGCCGAGGTCCCCGGGGAACTGAGGGTCCTCCTCGTCGACGACCACAAGAGCCCCGAGGCCGTCCTGATGGCCCTGTACCGGGCCGGACTGGGCGAGCACCGCTTCGACGCCGTCCACACGTCCGACGAATGGGCGCTGGTCACCGCCGGTGTGCTCGCCGCCCAGCTGGGCTGCCGCGCCATCGACCCGGTCACCGCCGTGCACTTCCGCGACAAGTCGCTCCAGAAGCGCAAGGTGGCGGCGGCGGGGGTCCCCGCCGCCCGGGTCACCGTCATCGACGACGTCCACGACGTCTCCGGCGTCGTGTGGGAGTACGACAAGGCGGTGCTCAAGCCCGTCGCCGGCGCGGCGACCGCGCGCACCGCGGTCGTCGACAGCGCGGAGGCGCTGCGCGCCCTCAGCCGCCGCTACCGCGCGGACCGCACCGCACAGCGCACCTTCGTCCTGGAGGAGTACGTCGGCGGGGAGGAGTGGATCGCGGACGGCTTCCTGCACGACGGCGAACTGCTCTTCATGGCCGTCGGCCGCTACGGCGCCCCCTGCCTGACCATGATCGACGAGCAGACCCCGCTCTCGATGTGGCACTTCGACCCCAAGGACGACACCTGGGCGTACGACCGGGCCGAACCGGTCGTACGCCGGTCCCTGGAGGCCCTCGGCCTGCGCGACGGCGTCTTCCACATGGAGCTGTTCCACGACCCCGAGACCGGGCGGCTGACGTTCAGCGAGTGCGCGGCCCGCCGCGGCGGCGGGCTGATCCACGAGCAGATCCAGGCCAAGTTCGGGATCCACCTGGGCGAGGCGGCGCTGCACGGCGCACTCGGCCGGACCCCCTCGGCCGCGGTGGAGCGGCGTCCCGGGATCTTCGGCACCAGTTACCTCAAGGGCCGCGCCGGCATCATGTTCTCCTGCCCCTCCCCCGCCGAGCTGCGGGCCCTGCCGGGTGTGGAGTTCGCACGGGTCGAGTTCCCGGCCGGCGAGCGCTTCCTCGGCGACATCGACAACACCAACCACCGTGTGGGACAGGTGCTCGTGTCGGCGCAGGACGAGGAGCAGCTGCGCGCCCGCTTCGCCGACGTGGGTGCCTGGTTCGACGAGCGCCTGGTGATCGCCCCGCAGGGCGTCACCGGCCGCGAGATCCGCGCCTGGGGCAGGGAGCTGCGGCCCGAGGCGGACTTCCGGGACCCGCTGTGGCCGTGACCACGCCCCCTCAGGGGTGCCAGGCCGACGACACGGCCGGCCGGCGGGGGCCGCTCGCGCGGCTCCTGCCGGAGCGGGGTCCCCGGCGGACCCTGGCCGGGGCGACCTTCGTCAACGCCTTCGGCAGCGGGATGTTCATGTCGTCCAGCGCCCTGTACTTCACCCGCGTCGTCCATCTCCCCATGTCGCAGGTGGCGTTCGGGCTCTTCGCCGGAGCGATGGTCGGCCTGGTGGCCGGCATCGTCGGCGGCCGGATCGCGGACCGCTGGGGGGCCCGGGAGACGCAGATCGCGGTGATGCTCTCGGGTGCGGTCTTCATGTGCTGCTTCCTGCTCGTCGACGCCTTCTGGTCGTTCGTGCTGATCTCGGTCCTCACCGGGGTGGTGTTCGCGGCCGACAAGTCCAGCAGGGCACCGCTGGTACGGGGCTTCGGCGGAGACGATCCGGCCGGGTTCCGCGCCTACCTGCGGGCCGGGACCAACCTGGGCATCTCGCTCGGGGCGCTGGCCGCGGGAGTGGCCATCCAGCTCGACACCGCGCCGGCCTATCTGAGCCTGGTCGGCGGCCGGGCCCTCGCCTTCGCCGGCTGCGCCCTCGCGCTCCTGCGGCTGCCCCGGCTCGCGCCCGTCGAGGCGCCGCCGCTCAGCGGCCGCTGGGAGGCCCTGCGGGACCGGCCGTACCTCGCGGCCACCGTCCTCAACTCCCTGATGTCCCTGCACTTCGCGGTGCCGACCTTCCTGCTCCCGCTGTGGATCGTCGAGCACACCGAGGCCCCCCGCTGGCTGGTCTCCGGTGTCCTCGTCCTCAACACCGTCCTGGTCATCACCCTCCAGGTCGCGGTCAGCAAGAACGTCGGCGACCCCGCGGCGGCCGGTTCCCGGATGCGCTGGGCGGGCGGTGCGATCGCGGCCGGGCTGGTCCTGATGATGGCGGCCGGCGAGCTGCCCGCCTGGGCCTCCGCCGTGCTCCTGCTGGCGGCCACCGCCGTCTACACGCTCGGCGAGCTGTGGCACGCGGCGGCCGCGATGGAGTACTCCTTCGGGCTCGCCGCCCCGCACGCCCAGGGCCAGTACTCCGGGGTCTTCGGTCTCGGCGGCGGCCTCGCGGAGGCCCTCGCACCCGCCGTGCTCGGCACCCTGGCCCTCGGCCTCGGGCGCCCCGGCTGGCTGCTGCTGGCGGTCCTGTTCCTCGCCATCGGCGCGGCCGCCCGCCCCCTCGTCTCGTGGGCCGTACGCACGGCGCCGCGGCCGCGGACCTACGAGGGCCCGGTCGCCTGAGCCGTCGGCGGCGCGCCCCACCGCTTCCCCCTCTTCCGTTCCCTCTTCTTCCACACCTCTTTTCACGCGTCCTTTCACGCGTCCTTTCACGCGTCCCTTCACACCGATCCAGGAGATCACCATGGCCACGCCGACCCTCAGCGTCATCGACCCCGAGCTCGTCGAGATCGTCCCCGGTCTCACGCTCGACCACGACGAGCTCGTCAAGGCGTACCAGCAGTACCTCGACCGCCTCCCCGACGCCCCCTCCGGCAAGCCGGAGGACCGCCTGCGCCGCCTGGGCCTGACCCACCGCGCCGGTGCCGAGGACCCGTGGCGCGACGCCGGCAACGGCCAGTTCGACCAGCAGACCGGCCGGAAGAACTTCGAGGAGAGCGAGTTCGCGTTCTTCAACGAGGAGCTGAAGGACACCTACTTCCACGAGCTCTACAAGAGCCTGCCGTTCCGCCCCGGCCGGATGCGCCTGGTCACCCTGCACCCGGGCGAGATCTACCACATGCACACCGACCACTCGCGCGTCGCGCACGTGGCGCTCACGACCAACGAGGACAGCCGCCTGCTGTTCCGCAGCGGCCACACCTACCACGTGCCGACCGACGGCCGGGTCCACATCCTCAACACCCTGCGTCACCACTCCGCGTACAACGCGGGTGGCACCGACCGCATCCACCTGACGATGACGCTGGCCGACTGACCCCCGCCGCCACGCGCCCCGACCGTCACCGAAGGAGTACCGATGTCAACGCCGTCCGCCGTCCGGGCCGGCCAGCCTCAGGCCCCCCGCAGCACCGAGGAGTTCCGGCAGTGGGCCGACGAGGTCCGCGCCGCCGCCACCGATCGCCCGCTGGGCATCGGCGGGGTCCGTCCAGCCCCCGGCGGGCGGTCCGCCGTGGTGCGGCTGCCCCTCGACACCGCACTGCGCGCGGCGGTCGGGCGCACGGCCCGCGAGCACCGCGTCACCCCGCTGACCGTGGGCCTCGCGGCCCTCGCCGTGACGCTCACGCGGCGGACCGGCACGGACCGTGCGGTGGCCGGGGCGCTGCGGGTCCCCGTGGTGCTCCCGGTACGGGACGAGGCGGCCCCGGCCGAGCTCCTCGCCGACACCGACCGGGCCCTGGAGCGGTCGATCTCCCTGTGGGCCGACGGAGCGGACGGCCCGCTCCCCGACCACCTGGTCGAGTTCCGGCACGGCGCGGCCCCGGCCGCGCTGTCAGGGGCGCTGGAGATCTCCGTCGCCCTGTGGGACACCGACCAGCGGGCGGGCGCCGCCGAGCTCGTCGCGCGCTACAGCGAGGACCGGTACTCCGCCTCGGGCGTCCTGCGGCTGCTGGGCCAGCTGCGCACGGTCCTGCGCGGGCTGAGCGGCGGCCGGGTGCCGTCCGTCGGCGCGCTGCCCCTGCTGGAGGAGGCCGAGCAGCAGGAGCTGCTGGCGTTCGGGCAGGGCGCCGCGCTGCCCGCCGAGGGCCGCGAGCCGGTGCACGAGCGGGTCTCGGCACTCGCCCGCACCGAGCCCGGCCGGACCGCGGTGGTCTGCGGTGACGACCGGACCGACCGGGCCGAACTGGACGCGTGGGCGGGCCGCATCGCCGCCCGGCTCGCCGCGGCCGGGGTCCGCCCGGGCGACCGGGTCGCCGTACTGGCCGACCGCTCCGTCGCCATGGTCGCCGCGGTGCTGGGCGCGCTGCGCGCGGGAGCGGCGTACGTCCCGGTCGATCCCGCCAATCCGGACGCGCGGATCCACGCGGTGCTCGCGGATGCCGGGGTCACCGCGGTGGTGGTGACCGGGGAGCTCGGGCAGCGGGTCCCGGGACCCGGCCTGCCCGTCGTCGCGGCCGACGAGCGTGCCCTGCGCGAGGAGGGCGAGGTGCTCCCGGCGGTGGCGACGCGCCCCGAGGACCCCGCGTACCTCATCTACACCTCGGGGAGCACCGGTACCCCCAAGGGCGTGGTCGTCGAGCACGCCCAGCTGGCCGCCTCCACCCTCGCGCGCCGCGAGGTCTATCCGGGCCGGCCCGTGTTCCTGCTGCTCTCCCCGCTCGCCTTCGACTCCTCCGTCGCCGGGCTGTGGGGCACGCTGACCGCGGGCGGACAGCTCGTCGTGGCGGGCCCCGGCGAATACCGCGACCCGGAGGCGCTGCTCGGCCTGATCGAGCGGCACGCGGTGACGCACCTGCTGTGCGTGCCGTCCCTGTACGACGCGATCCTCACGGCGGGCGAGCGGCTGGGCCGGCTGCCCGCCGGCCTGACCACGGTGATCACGGCCGGCGAGGTGCTCGCCGAGGACCTGCTGCGCCGGCATGCCGGGCTGCTCGGGACCACCGCGCTCGTGAACGAGTACGGGCCCACCGAGGCGACCGTGTGGGCGAGTTACCGGCGCTTCGAGGCCGCCGGGCCCGTCGACATCGGCGGTCCCGTGCCGGGCGCCCTGCTGTACGTCCTGGACCGCGCGGGCCGGCTGGTGCCGCCCGGGATCACGGGCGAACTCCACATCGGCGGCACCGGTGTCTCCCGGGGCTACTTCGGGCAGCCCGAGGCCACCGCGAAGTCCTTCGTCCCGGACCCGTACGCGGGCGGCGAAGCCCGGATGTACCGGACGGGCGACCTGGTCCGCTGGACCACTGCGGGCACCCTGGAGTTCCTCGGGCGCCGCGACAACCAGGTCAAGATCCGGGGGCACCGTGTGGAGCTGGGCGCGGTCGAGTCGGCGCTGCGGTCCTTGCCCGGCGTCCGCGATGCCGTCGCCGTTCCGGACGCGGTGGGGACCCGGCTCACCGGGTTCGTCGTGACGGACGATCCCGCGGCGCTGCCCTCCGTACGGGAGCGGCTGGCGCAGCTGCTGCCCGCGGCTGCCGTGCCGGCCCGGCTGCGGGCGATGGACGCCTTCCCCGTCACGGTCAACGGCAAGGCGGACCGGGCGGCACTGGCCGCGCTCCTGGAACAGGAGACGGACACGGAGCGGGCGGCGCAGGCGGCCCAGGCGCAGCCCGCGGCGGCGCAGGAGACGGCCGGCGGCGGCGACGCGGTCGCGCAGGTCTCGGCCGCGTGGGCCGAGGTCCTGGAGGTCTCCTCGGTGCCGAGTGACGTCAACTTCTTCGATGCGGGCGGGCATTCACTGCTCGTCATCCGGCTCCAGGAGGCACTGGGGCGCCATACCGGCGTACGGCCCTCCGTCGTGGAGCTCTTCCGCTGCTCGACGATCGACGCCCAGGCCGAACTCGTACGGGCGGGTGGCGGGGCGGGCGCGGATGCGGCCGCTCCGGCCGACGGCCGCGCCGAGCGGGCGCGCCGCGAACGCGCCGCCCGGGCCCGCCAGCGCCGTACCCTGCAGGGAGCCGCCCGATGACCGCACCGCTCGCGCACCACGAGGTTCCCGGTGGCCCCTGGGACGACCGGTTCGCCGAAACCGCTGGGGCCGCGCCCGAAGACGACCGGGACCGGTCCCTGGACATCGCCGTCACCGGCATGGCGGGCCGCTTCCCCGGAGCCGGCGACATCGGCTCCTGGTGGCAGGCGCTGCTGCGCGGGGATGTCCTCACCTCCCGCCTGGACCGCGAACGGCTCCTGGCGGACGGCGAGCCGGCGGGGGTCCTGGACGACCCCGACTACGTTCCCGTACGGGGCCTGCTGGAGGACGCCGACCGGTTCGACCACGACCTGTTCGGCATCAGCCCCCGCGAGGGCGAACTCATGGACCCCCAGCACCGGCTGATGCTGGAGGCCGCCTGGACGGCCCTGGAGGACGCGGGCTGCGACCCGCTGACGGAGACCCGGGTCACCGGCGTGTACGCCAGCGCGAGCAGCAGTGCCTACCTGCGCGCCATGCTCACCTCGCAGACCCTGGACGCGGCGGGCGTCGAGGAGGCCCTGCGCGCCAACGAGCCCGACTACATGGCCACCCGGATCGCCTACCGGCTCGGGCTGACCGGCCCGGCGCTGAGCGTGCTCACCGCGTGCTCCTCGTCGCTGGTCGCCGTGCACCTCGCCGTGCAGGCCCTGCTGGCCGGCGAGTGCGAGCAGGCCGTGGTCGTCGCCGCGGCCGTCGACTTCCCGCAGGCCGGCCACGTGCACCTGCCCGGCGGCATCCTCTCCGCGTCCGGCGAGTGCCGCCCGTTCGACGCGTCGGCCGACGGCGCACTGGCGGGCTCCGGAGTGGTGGCGGTCGTCCTGCGCCCGGCCGAGGAGGCCCTGGCGGAGGGTGCCGACCCGTACGGACTGATCATCGGCAGCGCCGTCAACAACGACGGCTCGGCCAAGGCCGGCTACCAGGCGCCGTCCGCCGCCGGGCAGGAGGCCGTCATCCGGTCCGCCCTCGCGGCCGCGGACATCGGCGCCGACACCCTGGGCTACCTGGAGGCGCACGCCACCGGCACCCGGGTCGGCGACCCCATCGAGTGGTCGGCCGCCTCTTCCGTCCTGCGCGGTCTCGGCGCCGCACCGGGCCGGATCGCCGTCGGCGCGGTGAAGGCCAACATCGGCCACCTCGACGCGGCCTCCGGGCTGGTCTCGCTCATCAAGACCCTGCTGGTGGTGCGTGAGGGCCGGATCCCGCCGGTGGCGGGCTTCCACAGCCTCAACCCGCTGCTGGAGACGGACGGTTCGCCGCTGTACGTGCCCACCGGCCTGCTCGACTGGGACGGCGCGGACGGTCCGCGCCGGGCGGGCGTCAGCTCCTTCGGCATCGGCGGGACCAACGCCCACGTCATCGTCGAGCAGCCCCCCGTACGGCCCCCGGCCGCGGACGGCGACGCTCCGCGGGACCGGGTGCTGATGCTGTCGGCCGCGAGTCCGGACGCCCTGGCGCGTACGGCTCGGCGCCTCGCCGACCGGCTGCCCGCCCTGGCCTCCACCCCCGTGGGCGACATCGCCCGCACGCTGGCCGCCGGCCGGGCCCGGCTGCCCCACCGCACGGCGGTCACCGGACGTACCCACGGGGAACTCGCCGACCGCCTGCGCGCGGCCGCCGGTTCCCCCTCGTACGCCGGCAAGCCGGCCCCCGTCGTGTTCCTGCTGCCCGGCCAGGGCAGCCAGCGCCCCGGCATGGCCCTGCCCTTCCGGGACGCGCTGCCCGGGTTCGCCGCCGCACTGGAGGAGTGCCTGGCGCACTTCGAACCGACCCTGGCGGCGCGGCTGCGCCCCGCCCTGTTCGATCCGGCCTTCCCCGCCGGGGAGCTGGCCCGCACCGAACTGGCCCAGCCGGCGCTGTTCTGCGTGGAGTACGCCGCGGCCACCGCGCTGACCGGCCTGGGTCTCGCCCCGGTCGCCCTGGCGGGCCACAGCCTCGGCGAGCTGACGGCGGCCGCCCTCGCGGGCGTCCTGCCGCTCGGTGAGGCCGCGGCGCTGGTGGCGCTGCGCGGCCGGGCCATGCAGGCCTGCCCGCCGGGCGCGATGCTCTCCCTCGCCATGGGCGGGGCGGAGGCTCTGGAGCTGGCCCGGCAGTTCGCCGGGGCGGGCGGCCCCCTGCTGGAACTCGCCGCCGTCAACACCGCCGAGAGCGCGGTCCTGGCCGGGCCCTCCGACGCGGTGGACGCGTTCCAGGCCTGGCTCGGCGACCGGGAGAAGGTCCGGCGGCTGCAGACCAGCCACGCCTTCCACACGTCGATGATCGACCCGGCCGTCCGGGAGCTCGGGCAGGCCGTGGCGCAGGCGTCCCTGGGGCGCCCGCGGCTGCCGTACCTGTCCAACGTCACCGGAACCCTGGTGGCGGCCGGCAGCGAGGTCGAGGCCGGCTGGTTCGCCGAACAGGCGCGCAGCACCGTACGGTTCGCGGCCGGGCTGGCGGCGATCGCCGAGGCCCATCCGGATGCGGTGGCGGTCGAGGTCGGCCCCGGCAGGGCGCTGAGCGGTATGGCCGAGGCCGCGGGGCTGACCGCCGTGGCTCTCGCGCCCGGACGCTCGGAGCGTCCGGCCGAGGAGACCTCGGCGGCGCTCGCCGGCCTGTGGTGCGCCGGGCTGCCCCTGGACGCGGTGGCCCTGGCCGGACCCGGCCGCACGGCCCACCTGCCCGGCTACGCCTTCGCGGGGCCGCGGCTGGTCGCACCGGCTGCGCGGGTCCGCCCGGGGACACCCGCCGGGGCGGTACCGGCACCGGCCGGCCCGACGGACGGGACGGGCGGGACGGGCGCGACGGGCGGTGACGGTCCTCCGCGGCCGGCTGCCGCCGGGGCTCGGGCGACGGCCCCGGCCACGCCCGGCGAGGCGGTCGCCGCCCGGTGGACCGAGCTGCTCGGCCGGCCCGAACTGACGCCCGGGTCCGACTTCTTCGACCTCGGCGGGGACTCGCTCCTGGTGGTCCGGCTGGCCCGTCGGCTCGGCGACGACCTGGGAGTCCGCGTTCCGGTCCGCGCCCTGATGACCGGCCCCACCCTGGCCGAACAGACGGCCCTCGTGGAATCGCTGATCACCGCAGGAGAGCGACGATGACCTGGCTGAAGTGCCCCACCCCGCGCCCGGAGGCGACGCACCGCCTCATCTGCTTCCCGCACGCCGGCGGCTCGCCCTCCTTCTTCCACGACTGGGCGCGGCAGCTGCCCGAGTACGAGATCCACGCGGTCTGCTACCCGGGCCGTGCGGCCCGGCTCGACGAGCCGCCGGCCACCGATCTGCACCGGCTCGCCGATGACATCGCGCAGGTTCTGCGCCCGCTGCAGGACCGGCCCATGGTCTTCCTCGGCCACAGCATGGGTGCGGTCGTCGCGTACGAGACCGCACGTCGGCTCCAGGCGGACGGCCTGCCGGTGGCCCACCTCTACGCCTCCGGGGCCCGCGCCCCGCACCTGGCGCATCCCTCAGACGGCCCTGACGGTCCCGACACGGCAGACATGGACGACGAGGCCATCGCGGACGCCCTGGTGGCGCTGGGCGGCACCGACGCCGAACTGCTGTCCGACCCGGACTTCCGCGAGCTGATCCTGCCGTACGTGTGCGGGGACTTCCGGATGTTCGACGCTTACGAGCACCGGCCCGGACCGCTGCTGACCTGCCCGGTCACCGCCGTCGCGGGCGACGCGGACCCCCAGGTGGGCGAGGTGCACGCGGCTTCCTGGGGGGCGGTGACGCAGGGGGCGTTCGCCCACCACACCGTGCCGGGCGATCACTTCTACCTGATCCGGCGGCCACCGCTCGCGCTGCTCGCCCAGGGGCTGCCGCATGACGTTCACTGACCTGCTCCCGGCCTCGAAGAGCGGCCGGAGGATCGCGCTCGGCGCGGCCGTCGACGCCATCGCCGTCGGAATGTTCCTGGCGGCCGCGACCCTCTACTTCGTGGGCCTCGTCGGGATACCGGCCGTGGCGGTGGGCGGCGCGCTCACGGTGGCCAACGTACTGGGCCTGCTCGGCCCGGCGCCCTTCGGGGCGCTGGCCGGGCGGGTCGGGGCCCTGCCCGTGTACGTGGGGCTGACCCTGGCGCGGGCGGCGGGCTTCACCGCGTACGCCTTCGTCGACGGGTACGCCGGATACTTCGCCGTCACCTGCCTGATCACGGTGGCGACGCGTGCGGCGCTGCCGCTGCTCCAGGTGGTGGTGGGCGAGCTGGAGGCGCCGGACCGGCGCACCCGGACCATGGCCTCGCTGCGGGCCGTGAGCAATGTCGGGATGACCGCGGGGTTCCTCCTCGCGGCCCTCGTGCAGGCCGCGCACTCGCGGGCGGCGTTCATCGCGCTCTTCGCCTTCAACGGGGCGGCGTTCGTGGCCGTGGCGTTCCTGATCCGCACGGCGGGGACGCGCCCGGCCACGACGGCGACCGGGACCACGCCGGGGACTGCGACCGCGACCGCGACGCGGCCGGAGCCGGGCACGGGCACGGGGACGGGGACGGGCACGGGCACGGGCACGGGCGCGGAGACGGGGACGGGGACGCAGCCCGCGCCGCTGCCGCTGCCGCGCACGGAGGCCGGTCCGGCGCGCTCGCCGTACCGGGACCGCCGGTTCCTGACGGCCACGCTCGCCAACTCCGTCCTGCTGCTGAACGACTCGATCCTGTTCATCCTCGTGCCGCTGTGGATGAGCGAGCGGGCCGCGCTCCCCGAGGGGGCGAGCTCCGTGGTCCTCGCCGTCAACACCGTCCTGACGGTGGTCCTCCAGGTGTATGTGGCCCGGTTCGCCCAGGGCGCCCGGAAGGCGCTGCGGCTGCTGCGATGGGCCTGCGTTCCGCTGGTGCTCTCCTGCGTGCTGTTCGCGGCGGCGGACGGCGCCGGCCTCGCCGTCGCCCTGGTGGCCGTGGTGCTGGCCGTGGTCGCACTCACCGTGGGCGAGAACCTGCACGCCGTGGCCGCCTGGGAGCTGTCGTACGAGATGGCACCGGCGCGGTCGCGCCCCCAGTACCTGTCCGTGTTCAGCATGGGCATGAGTGCCCAGCTGATCGCCGGCCCGTTCCTGATGACGGCGTACGTGCTGCCGGCCGGCCCGGCCGGCTGGCTGGTCGTCGCCGCACTCTTCCTCGCCGCGACGGCGGCCTTCTCCGTGGCGGCCCGGCCGTACACGGCCGCTCCGGCCGCCACCGCCGCCGTCCCCCTCTCCGTCACCCATTCCTGCGAAAAGGCCGTTGCCCATGTCTGACCTCACCCCCTCCCCCGCTCGCAACCACTACCTGATGTTCGCGATCGGCCCCCGCCTGGACTTCGCCGGCCGGCTGCTGGAACTGGAACCGGAGGCCGCGGTCTCGGTGATCTGCCGCCCCGAACACCTGGCCCGGATCACCGAGTCCGGCCACTACCTGCGGGTGCTCGCGGTGCGCCAGGACGCCCCGCTGGACGAGATCGTCGCGCTGGCCCGAGCCGTCCACGCGATCCAGCCGGTCACCCGGATCACCACGTTCTGGGAGCACGACCAGGACCGGGCGGCCGCGGTGGGCGCGGCGCTGGGCGTCGCCACGCACAGCCCGGAGACGGTACGCCTGGTGCAGGACAAGCACGCGATGCGGGAGCGGCTGCGCGAGACGGGCGTGGAGGACACGACGGCCCGGCGCGCGTACGGCGAGGCCGACCTGCTCGCGTTCGGCGAGGAGGCCGGGTACCCGTTCATCGTGAAGCCGACGGCGGGCACGGCCAGCTTCGGGGTCACCCTCGTGCACACCCCGCAGGAGGCGGCGGCCGCCTACCGGACGGCGACCGGCGACTTCCCGGGGATCGCCCGGCTCGGCGTGCTCGCCGAGCAGTACCACACGGGGCCGCAGTACAGCGTCGAGGCGTTCTCGGAGGCCGCCGAACACGTGGTCGTCGCGATCACCCGCAAGTACTCCGACCCCCGGGACATGGTCGAACTCGGCCATGTACTGCCGGCTCCGCTGGACGCCGCCGCCCAGGAGGCGATCGGCGACCACGTGATGCGCGTCCTGGACGCCCTCGGCGTCGAGTTCGGGCCGACGCACACCGAGATCGTCCTCACCGCCGACGGCCCGCGGATCATCGAGACCCATCTGCGGGTGGGCGGCGACGAGATCTTCAACCTGGCCAAGGACGCCACGGGCGTGGACATGATCGAGTTCCAGGCCCGCCAGGCCGCCGGCCTCAAGGTCCTGCCGGACATCCGCGCCGTCCTGGAGTCGGAGCGCGCCCCGCGCTGCGAGGCCATCTGGTACACCGCCCCGGAGGTCACGGGCACCTTCATGGGCCTGGCGGAAGGCGACCCCGGCCTCACCGACCCGAACGTCACCGTGCTCCTGCCCGAGGGCTCGCAACTCACCGGTCTCGCGGGGTCCTTCACCCGCATCGCCCGCGCCCGTGGCGCGGCCGCGACCGCGCAGGAGGCGCTGGAGGCCGCCCGCTCCACGGTGGAGGCCCTGTCGTTCGTCTTCCACGTCTCCCCGCCGCAGCGCCGGCACGTCTGAGGCCGTCGCCGGGCGGGGCGCGGCGGACTAACCACCCGGCGCACGGTTCGGGGGTGCCCGCCGCGTACGTACGCCGGTGGCCGAAGCGGTCGCGGACCCGGCCGGCCGGGCGGCCGGGGTCAGGCGCCGAAGTCCGCGAGGCCGAGGGCGCGGAGGCGGTCCTGGTCGACGATGACGTCGATCGCGGCGATCCTTCCGGACGTGACCGTGAAGGCCATGAGGGACAGGGGGCCGTCGGGGGACACGACCACCACGCCGGCCGCGCCGTTGATGAGCGCCGGACGGACGAACGGGGCCAGGCTGCTGTACATGACGGCCTGGGAGGCCACCGTCTCGGCGCCCTGCAGGACGACCGCCCGGCGGGCGCTGCCCGCGAACCCGTCGGAGCGCAGGATGACATCGGGGTCGAGCACGGCGACGAGGGCTTCGAAGCGGCCGTCGCGGGAGGCCTCGAAGAAGGCGTCGACGACCTTGCGCTGAAGGCTGAGATCGGGGTCCGGGACCGGGGCCTGGCCCTGGACCCGGCCGCGGGCGCGGCTCGCGAGCTGGCGGGTGGCGGCCGGGGTCTTGTCGATCATCGGGGCGATCTCGTCGAAGGGCACGGCGAACATGTCGTGCAGGACGAACGCCAGCCGCTCGGCGGGCTGGAGCGATTCCAGGACCACCAGCAGGGCCAGGCCGACCGAGTCGGCCAGCATCACCTCGTGCTCGGGGTCGATCACCTCGCCGCGCGAGACGACCGGGTCGGGCATCCGCGTCTCCAGCGGCTCCTCGCGGCGGGTCTCGCGCGAGCGCAGCATGTTGAGGCAGATGCGGGCCACGACGGTGGTCAGCCACCCGGCCAGGTTCTCGATCTCGTCGGCGTCGGTGCGCTCCAGGCGCAGCCAGGTTTCCTGGACGGCGTCCTCGGCCTCGCTGAGCGAGCCGAGCATCCGGTAGGCGACCGCACGCAGGCGGGGCCGGTCCGCTTCGAAGTGGTCCATCGGCCGCATACGTACGTCCACCGTCATGTTCCTTTCGTACGGCGCCCGTTCGCCGACCTGATTGTCGTACAGGTGTGCCGCTCAGGCTGCACCCGCCCCTGCGGCCGCGACCACCACGGGCCGGACCCGGGTCAGCATCAGGTCCAGGAACCGGTCCGGGTGGCGGAACGACGCGAAGTGGCTCGCGTCCTCGATCAGCGCGAACCCCTTGACCGGGGCCTCGACCTCGTCGAAGAAGGCCCGGGCCCGCTCGGCGGGGGTGATGACGTCCCGGTCGCCCTGGAAGACGAAGAACGGCAGCTCGAAGCGGGTGCCGTCGGCGCGGTCGTCGAACGCGGCCAGGGCGGGGGTGAACTGCGCGGAGAACTTCATGCCGGCGAAGTACTGCCCCAGCTCGCGCAGCGTGTGCAGCGGGGAGAACCACAGCGAGCCCAGCACGACCCTCTTGAGGGTGTCGAGCGTCAGCGGGTCGGAGGCCACGGTCAGCTTGTCGTACGCGGCCCGCTGGTCCGCGGTCAGGCGGTGCGGGTCGCGGCCCATCCCCTCGACGGCGGCGGCGTCCTTGTGCCTGCCGGCCGCACGCAGCCGGGCCAGCAGCGCCTCGTGGACGGAGGTGTCCCGGCCGGCGTCCAGGATGTTCTGGTCGGTGCCGACGTAGGCGGAGTACAGCTCGGGGTGACTGCGGGCCAGACGCAGGCCGAAGACGCTGCCGAGCGAGCTCGCCACCAGGACGACCCGGTCGACGCCGAGGCGCCGCCGCGCGTGACGGGTGACGTCGAGGGCGTCCTCGTACAGCCGGTCGAAGCTCAACTCGCCCTGGCCCTGCGGTCCGGAGCAGCCGAAGGTCTTGCCGGCGCCGCGCATGTCCCAGCGCACGATCGTGAAGTGCCTCTCCCAGGACCGGGTGCGCGCGGCGAAGATCGAGTGGGAGGCGCCGGGGCCCCCGTGGATCTCGACCACCACCGGGTTGGCCCGGTCCTCGCCGCGGATCGAGATCCACTGGTCGATGCCGCCGATCCGGACGAACCCCTGCTCGTCGATGCCGTTCGGGGTGTCGATGGTCAGCAGCCGGGCGTTGCCGGCGCGGCGCAGGGCCCGGTGTCCCAGCAGACCCGTGACGGGCGTGGCGAGGAGGGCGGCGGACGAGGCGAGGACGGTGGCGAGCATGAGGAACCCCCGAAACTGTGTATGCGTTAAACGGTTCTGTTTATGTTATAGACAGTTCCAGGACGTGCCGTCAACCGGTCCGGCGCGCAGCGATACGAGGAGCGGGGCCGTATGGCCAGGAGCAGGGACGAGAAGCGCGATCCGGCGGTCAGCCTGGCGCTGCTGTGGGGGGAGCAGGGGCAGCCCCGGCGCGGCCCGAAGCCCTCGCTCAGCGTCGACCGCATCGTGGACGGCGCGCTCGCCGTCGCCGACGAGGAGGGGCTGGACGCGCTGTCCATGCAGAGCGTCGCCGCGCGCCTGGGCGTGACCACCATGGCGCTGTACCGCTACGTCCCCGGCAAGGCAGAACTGCTCGACCTGATGGTGGACGCCGCCTTCGGCCCGGCTCCCGACACCACCGCCGTGCCCGGGGGCTGGCGGCCGCAGCTGGAGACGTGGGCGCGTGCGTGCTGGGAGCAGTACCGGCGCCGGCCGTGGATGGTGGTCGCGACCGGCATGCGGCGACAGCTGATGGGACCCCGTCAGCTGGCCTGGCTCGACTCGGCGTTGGCGGCGCTGTCGGGCACGGGACTCCCGTACGCGCAGCAGCACGCGGCGTTCCTGCTGGTCGTCGGACACGTCCGGGGGCTGGCGCAGCAACTCGTCGACGACGACGAGGAGGGCCGCCAGGAGTGGGCCCGGCTCACGGCGGACGTGTGGGAGCGGCACGGCGACCGGTTCCCCGCGCTGACCGCGGCCATCGCGGGCGGGGCCTTCACCCCGCGCGCGGAGGATCCGCTCGACTTCGGGCTGGAGCGCATCCTGGACGGCGTCGCCGCGCTGGTCGAACGAGGCTGATCCACGGCATGCCGTGCCCGGCCGGGGCGGGGGTGACCCGCCGGACATGCCCTACTCGGCCGGGGGTGGGGGTGGCCCCGGACATGCCGTGCCCGGCCGGGGCTGGGGTGGCCCGCATGCCGTGCCCGGCCGGGGCGGGGTGACCCGCGGGCATGCCGTGCCCGGCCGGGGCGGGGGTGGCCCGCCGGACATGCTCTGCTCGGCCGGGGGCGGGGTGGCCCAGGACATGCCGTGCCCGCCCGGGGGCGGGGGGTAGCCCCGGACATGCCGTGCCCGCCCGGGGGCGGGGGGTGGCCCGCCGGGCGGCGTACGGACTGTCCTTCGGTGGGGGGCGGGCGGTGGGGAAGGGCCTACGAGGCCCAGGCGCCCGGCGCGATGAAGGACGGTCGGGGGCGCAGGGGCAGCTTGTACACCCGGGCCTCCGTCGGTGAGGCCTGAGCCTCGTTCTGCAGGCGGATGCGCGCGGTGAGGAGCACGGCCAGGGCCGCGACCTCCTCCGCGGTCGGATTGCCCTTGGTGATGCGGATCGAGGCGGCGATCGCGAGGGCGGACGTGTCGTCGGCGGGGTCCGGGGTGGGGCCCGGAGCCGGCGTGGGCGCGGTCACAGCGGGACGTTCCCGTGCTTGCGGCTCGGCTGCTGCGTGTGCTTCGTGCGCAGCATGTCGAGGGTGGTGATGAGCCGCGCGCGGGTCTCGGCCGGGTCGATGACGTCGTCGACGAGGCCGCGTTCGGCCGCGTAGTACGGGTGCATCAGCTCGGTCTGGTACTCCTTGATCTTCTGCGCGCGGGTGGCGTCGGGATCGTCGGAGGCGTTGATCTCCCGGCGGAAGATGACGTTGGCCGCCCCCTCCGCGCCCATGACGGCGATCTCGTTGGAGGGCCAGGCCAGGGCGACGTCCGCGCCGATGGACCGGGAGTCCATGACGATGTACGCGCCGCCGTAGGCCTTGCGCAGGATCAGGCTGATCCGCGGCACGGTCGCGTTGCAGTACGCGTACAGCAGCTTCGCGCCGTGCCGGATGATCCCGTTGTGCTCCTGGTCGACGCCGGGCAGGAAGCCGGGGACGTCGATCAGGGTGACCAGCGGGATGCTGAACGAATCGCAGAACTGGACGAAGCGGGCCGCCTTCTCGGACGCCTGGATGTCCAGGACGCCCGCGAGGTGGGCCGGCTGGTTGGCGACGATGCCGACGACGTGACCGCCGAGGCGGGTCAGGGCGCAGACCACGTTCTGCGCCCACTGGGCGTGGACCTCGAAGTAGTCCCCGTGGTCGGCGACCTCCTCGATGAGGTCGCGGATGTCGTAGCCCTGGGTGGGCTTGGCCGGGACCAGGTCGAGCAGGCTCTCGCAACGGCGGTCCACCGGATCCTCGAGGTCGCCGGCGGGGGCGAGTTCCCGGTTGTTGGACGGGAGCAGGGACAGCAGGTGGCGCACGTCCTCCAGGCAGCTCTGCTCGTCGTCGTACGCGAACGCGGCCACGCCCGAGGCGCCGGCGTGGCTGTCGGCGCCGCCGAGGTGCTCCATGGTGACGGCCTCGCCGGTGACGGCCTGGACGACGTCGGGGCCGGTGATGAACATCTGCGAGGTGCCGCGGACCATGAAGACGAAGTCCGTCAGCGCCGGCGAGTACGCGGCGCCGCCCGCGCAGGGTCCCAGGATCACCGAGATCTGCGGGATGACCCCGGAGTTGCGGACGTTGCGCTGGAAGATGCCGCCGTAGCCGGCCAGCGCGGTGACGCCCTCCTGGATGCGGGCGCCGGCGCCGTCGCACAGGCCCACGATCGGAGCGCCGGCCGCCTCGGCCAGGTCCATCAGCTTGTGGATCTTCTCGGCGTGGGCCTCGCCCAGCGCACCGCCGAAGATCCGGAAATCGTGGGCGTACGCGAAGACGGTGCGGCCGTGGACCTTGCCCCAGCCGGTGACGACCCCGTCCGTGTGGGGCTTCTTGTCCTCCAGGCCGAAGCCCGAGGCGCGGTGCCTGCGGAGCTGCTCGACCTCGCTGAACGTACCCTCGTCGAACAGGAGCTCGATGCGCTCGCGGGCGGTCAGCTTGCCCTTGGAGTGCTGGGCTGCGGTGGCGCGTTCGCTCGGTCCGGCCTCGGCCAGCGCGCGTACGGCGTACAGTTCCGCGGTCCGCTCGCGCAGTGACGCGAAGCGGGTCTCCTCCCGGCGCGGGGAGATCGGAGCCGCGGGTCGGGAGTCCGGCGCGAGTACGGTCTCCAGTGGTCTTTCCTCGACGATGCTCATACGGGCCCTTTCGACACAGAGGCACCGGGTCCGGCCGGTGTCGCGTCGCCCAGCTTCACCGCGGGCGCTACAGCTTGGCTTGATTCCCGCCCGGGAGCCGGTCGAGTTCCCGGTCGGGCCGCCGGTTTCCGGCCGGGAGCGGGCCCGGTCACACGGGGTCCAGCAGTCCCGAGACCATGGCGACGAACCCCTCGTCGAGCATGGTCGACACGGCGGTGTCGCGGGACGGGTCGAGCCCGGCGTCGTGGCAGGCGACGCTGACGAGATAGCGGCCGAGCACCGGATAGGTGCCGAAGGCCCACTCGCCGTGGGCGGCGGGGGTGCCGTCGGGGGCGAGCAGGCCGCTGTGGCCCGTACGGCCCGTGGCGAAGCCGAATTCGGAGAATCCCATGCGCAGGCCCTGGCCGAGGGCCTTCGTGTACGCCTCCTTCAGCGTCCACAGGCGCAGCATGCCGGCGGTCTGCTCCGCCTCGGGGAGGGCGGCGAGCTCGGCGCGCTCGGCTTCGGTGCACACCTGGTTCTGGAGCAGGGAGAAGGCCAGCCGGCGGTCGGCGGGCTCGGTGTCGATGCCGATGCGGCCGTTGCGGCTGATGCCGACCGCGATCAGGTCGTCGGTGTGGGTCAGGCTCAGGTCGATCTGGTCCAGGCCGCGCAGGTACGGGCGTCCACCGGGCTTGTACGAGAGGTCGAGCTTGGCCGGATCGGTACCTAGGGCGGCGGCGGCCGTGTAGCGGACCGCGAGCCGGGAGGCGACGAAGCGGAACCGGATGGTCGGGTCGGTGGTGTGGCGGTAGCGCTGCCAGTCCCGGCCGAGGAGGGGGCGCAGGGCGGGCTCCGCGAGGGCGGCGGTGAGCCATTCGCCCCACGTGGTGAAAACCGAGGCGTTGCCGCGGCGGGCCATGCCCTCCCGCACCCCTTCCCAGGGGCCGGCGGGACCGGTGACGTGGACCGGCGCCGTGATGCGCTGCGGGGTGTCGTGCTGCGCGGTGTCGTGCTGCGGGTCTTCCATCGGCATCGCCCTCTCGTGGCATGTGTTTCCGCTGGCGGCGGCGGTGACGTGGCGCTGTCACGCTCGGCGGGCCGGGTCGAGGAATCCTCGAACTCCGCTCGAAAGGCACCACAGACTCCACCGCGGAACGCTCGATACCGCCCCGCGCCACGCCTCCCCTCCGCAAGGGCCCGGACGGGGCCGCCCGCGGGGCACGCCCCGGGCGGGCAGGAGCCGGCCCGGGTCGCTGGCGGCCGGGCCC
>LJCW01000377.1 GCA_001298555.1 Actinobacteria bacterium OV450 | reverse complement strand
CAGCCGAAGCCCGGCCGCCAGGGCCGGGGGCGGGAGCCGGCCCCGGCCGGGTGGGCCCCGGACCGGTCGCCGGACCGCGGCCCGCGACCACCGCGGCCGAAGCCATACCGCCGGAGGCGGGGGCCGGGCCCGGACCGGTCGCCGGACCGCCTCCAGCCACCGCCGCAGCCGAAGCCGTAGCCAGGCCGCCGGGGGCGGGAGCCGTCCCCGGCCGGGTGGAGCCCGGACCGGACGCGGAACCGGGCCCCGCCACCGCCGCAGCCGAAGCCCGGCCGCCAGGCCCTGGGCCGGAACCCGCAGCGGACGCGGGACCGGGGGCGGGGGGTGCCGGGCGTGGGGCTGCGGGGACCGGGGTCAGGCGGCGGACGCCCTGGTCGCGGGTCGGCGCAGCGGGGTCGGGGTGGGCTGGTTCCGGGGCCGGAGCCGGCCTCCGGCCGGGGGCCGCCAGGTCGGGGGGTTGCGTCTGGTCCCTCATCTGGAACTCTCCGTTCACCGCACTGCGGGTTGCCGTCAGGAGATCAGGTCAGGTCAGGTCAGCCCGGCCAGGACCGATCCGAGGAGGTCCAGGGAGCGTCGTACGTGCGGCAGGACGAGCGGGTCGCGAACCGTCAGCGCGGCGAGCCGCTCCTGCGGATTGGCGCCGAGCAGCGGGCCGGTCGACAGGCGCACCCGCAGCGCGCCCAGTTCGTCCGCGAAGCGCTGTCCGCCCGGGGCGGGGGCGCCGAGCCGGCCGCCGAGGTAGTCCTCCAGTTCCATCGCGTCGCGGACCCCCTGCCGGGCCAGCCCGGCGCGTAGCGGGCCCAGGTCGGCGTACAGATGGCGGCCGGCCTGGGGCGGCCGGGCGAGCGCGCCGGCGGCCAGCAGCTCCCGGTGGGCGGCGGCGGCGATCACCCCGTGCAGTGCGGCCGCGGCGTGGGCGCGGCCGACGACGGCGTCGGGTTCGTCGAGGGCGTGCGCGGCGGCCGCGGCGACCGGGCCCGCGACCGTGGCGCCGGTCGCGGTGAGGACGTCGAGGGTGCGGGCCCGCAGCCAGGTGCCGCGCGGGGTTCCGGGGAAGCGGACCACCGCGGCGGGCCACCCGGCGGGCAGCAGCGCGCCGGACAGGTCGAGCAGGACCGCGGCCTGGTCGGGCAGCATCTCGGCCGGGCTGAGCACGAGCGTGTCGTGCGGCCGGTGGACGGTGTCGCGCCAGCTCTCGTCGCTGACGACGAACAGCCCGGCGTCCCCCGCGGCCTCGCACGCCTCGCGCAGCATTTCGGGTGGCGGCACGGTCGCGGTCGGGTCGTCGGCGACCGACAGGATCAGTACGCGCGGGTCACCGCCCTCGGCCCGCACGCGTCGGACGGTTTCCAGCAGGGCGTACGGGTCCGGAATGCCGCCGCATTCGGCGGGGGTCGGCACGTGGTAGGCCCGCCGTCCCAACAGCCGGATCTGAGGGGTCCACCAGGCGGGACACGGCCGGGGCAGCATCACGTCGCCCCCGTACGCGCCGAGGAGGGCCAGGAGCAGGGCGGGCCCGCCGGGCCCGGCGGCCACGTTCTCCGGATCGGTGGGCAGCCCCCGCCTCGCCCAGTGCCGGCAGGCGGCCTCGCGTACGGGCAGCCCGCCGCCGGGGGGTTCGGGGGCGGCCCGTTCGGCCGCGGCCGCGATCACGGCGGTGAGCTCGGGGAGCGCGGGCAGGCCGGGCTCGGGCGCGGGCGGCCCGTACCGGACGGGGCCTCGGCCCTCCGCCGTGCGCTGCATCCCGGACACCTCGCCCCGCCTTCCCCGGTCCGGCCCGTCCCTGCCGCCGGCCGACCACGCCCTTGCGAACATGCCCTTGCGGACATGCCCTTTATACGGCGATACGCAGGGGTACGCCTGTTCTCGTCCCGGGCGGGCGCTCCGGGGCCTCAGCCCTGCCGGCCCACCAGCGCCAGCAGCCTGGTCTGGGCGTCCGCGCCCGCCGGGACGTCCAGCGGTGCGGCGAACATCCCACTGGCCGCGAGCCCGTCGGCGTACGGCAGGACCTCCTGGAGGGCGAACTCGACGAGGCCTGCAGGGAGCCGGTCGTCGCCGCCGATGCCCCGCGCGAGGTCCCATGCGTGGACGATGCAGTCGGCGGTCTGCTCGGCGCAGTACGCCCTGCCCCGCGCGGGCCCGTACGACAGCCTGACGGTGCGGTCCAGTGCCCCGGGCGCGGCGAAGGCGGCGTGGGCTGCGGCCGCGGCCCGCTCCCAGACGCCGAGCGGGTCCTCGCCGAGCACGTCGCCGGAGAACGCGTCGCCGATCTCCTCGACGGTGCGCCCCTCGGTGACCATCGGCGGGATCCACAGCTGCTCGGCGGTGACGTGGTTGACCAGGTCGCGCACGGACCATTGCGTGCAGGGGGTCGGGGCGTCCCACTGGCCGTCCCCGACGGCGCGCACCCGGGCGCCGAAGAGCCGCAGCGCCTCGGTGTGCTGTTCGAGCAGCGTGTCCGGCACGTCCCTCACCGCCCTCCGCCGTGGTGCCGGCTTCCGCAGCCCACTGTCCTCGCCCGCCCCGCCCCCTGCCACCGACTGGGCCAGTCCCCTTGCGACACAAGGCTGTTGTCCACATTGCAAAACACAGGTCTCATACTACGAACCCATCCCCTACCGTGATCACAACGCTTCCACGACCAGGAGGAGTCGGACCATGAGCGCCAGGGAAACGGCCGTCTACACGCACGGCCACCACGAGTCCGTACTGCGCTCGCACCGCTGGCGCACCGCCGCGAACTCCGCGGCGTACCTGATCGGCGAGCTGCGGCCGGGCATGTCGGTCCTGGACGTGGGCTGCGGCCCGGGAACGATCACGGCGGACCTGGCCGAACTGGTCGCGCCGGGCGGCCGGGTGACGGCGGTCGACGCGGCGCGGGACGTACTGGAGCAGGCGGCGGAGTACGTACGGGAGCGCGGCCTGGACGGTGCGGTCACGTTCGCCACGGCTGACGTCCACGCCCTGGACTTTCCGGACGACTCCTTCGACGTGGTCCACGCCCACCAGGTGCTCCAGCACGTCGGAGACCCGGTGCAGGCCCTGCGCGAGATGCGGCGGGTGTGCCGGCCGGGCGGGATCGTGGCCGCCCGGGACGCGGACTACGCGGCCATGACCTGGTATCCGGCGGAGCCGGTCCTGGACGAGTGGCTGGGCCTGTACCGGCGGGTGGCCCGCGCGAACGGCGGCGAACCGGACGCCGGGCGCCGCCTGCTGTCCTGGGCGAGGGCGGCGGGCTTCACGCAGGTGGCCTCGTCGGCGACGGCCTGGTGCTACGCCACGCCCGAGGAGACCGCGTGGTGGTCCGCGCTGTGGGCGGACCGCACGACGGCCTCGGCGTACGCGTCCCTCGCGACGGGCGCCGGACACGCGACCCCGGACGCGCTCACCGCCATCGCCGAGGCCTGGCACCGCTGGGGCGCGGCGCCGGACGCCTGGTTCTCGGTGCTGAACGGCGAAATCCTGGCCCGGGCCTGACCCCGGCCCTGGCTTGCACCTGGCCCGGGCTTGACCCGGAGCAGGGCTTGACCCCTGGCAGGGCAGCCCTCCGGCCCCGGGCAGGGCCTGACCCCGGGCAGGGCTAGCCCCTGGCCGGGGCTTGACCCGGGCAGGGCCTGACCCCGGGCAGCGCGGCCCACCGACCGCGGGCAAGGCCTGCCCCGGGGGCCCTACAGCGGAGGGCGCATGCGGAAGTTGTACGACGGGGGCAGCGGGCGGTCCGTCACGCGCGCCCAGACCTCCGAGAGGATCTCGTCGCCCTCGCGGAGATCGGGCAGTTCGAAGCCCTCCTCGAACACCCGCCGGGCCGCGCCCACATGCCCCTCCGCCGCCAGCAACCGGGCCGCCAGCAACCGGAACCGGCCCTCCTCCCGGAGCGCCGGCCGCAGCCGGTCCCACACCGCCCGGGCCGCCGGCACGCGGCCCGCGGCCAGCAGCGTCGTCATCGCCTCCCGCCCCAGGGCCGACTCGGCGGCCGTCCAGGACCGGCCGCCCCGGCTCTCCTCGGCCAGGTCCTCGAAGGCCTCGGCGAACCGCTGCGCCGCCCTCTCGGGGTCGCCGGCCAGGGCGTCCGCCACCGCCAGGCAGCGCAGCAGCGGCCACCGCGAGGGGGCCAGGGCCAGGCCGCGCTCCCAGCTGCGCACCGCCTGCGCCACGTCCCCGGCGTGCCACTGGGCCACGCCCAGGTGGTACTCGGTCAGCGGCTCCGCCGGAGCCGTCTCCAGCATGTCCCGCCAGTGCGGGGCGACCAGGCTGGGCCCCGGCGGCGCGACCCGCCGCGGGGTGGGGAAGACGCCGGTGCGCCAGAGCTCCAGCCAGGGCGCCTGGTCCTCGCCGAGCCCCGATTCCGGGAAGGGGGTGCCGGGCAGCTTGTGCCCGCCGCACAGCACCTCCAGCGCGCCCCATCCGGACCCGGTGGCCAGCCGTTCCCCCGGTTCGGTGTCGGCGGCGCGGCCGCGCCACGCCTCGTACGCCTCCTCGACCCGCTCCGGGGGCAGGGCGGCGGCCAGGGCCGTCTGCGCGGCGGACCGGGCGGCCGCCCAGTCGGGGCCGTGCACCGTCGCCGGGTCCGCGGCCAGCGGCCCGTACGCCTCCAGCCAGCTGAACTCCGCCCCGGCCTCCAGCCGCACGTGCTCCAGCTGGGTGCGGGCGAGGCCGGCCTGGATCTCGGCGTAGCCGCCCGTGCCGGGCTCGGTCAGCCACTCCTGCCAGCGCCGCCCGCCCTCCCCCGCACCCCAGACGAACAGCTTGCGCCCGCGCAGCCGGGCCGTGGAGGTCTGGACGAGCCCGTGCCCCCCTGCGTCCAGCGAGGCGACCCAGGGCCGGGCCCCGTCCGGGACCTCGTAGAAGAAGTCGGCCGGGTACGTGCTGCCCAGCGGGTACGTGCGGTCCTCGCCCTCCCACCGCGGTACGGGGATGCGCCGCAGCGCCCGCTCGTACCCGAAGTGCCAGGCCTCGTCGGCGGGGGCGAGCACCCGCGTGCCCGAGTTCTCCGGGACGGCGGTGTTGGACCACCAGTACACGGGGGCGGGGCGTTCGTGCGGGTTGCGGACGCGGACGCCGACGTAGAGGAACTCCGAGTCCCCCGGCAGCCACAGGTCCACCTGGAACGGGAGGTCGCGCAGCCGTTCCCACTCCCAGAGGCGGACCATGACGCCCCCGTCGGGCGCCGGGACGAGCGCCGCGTGCAGCGGGGCGCAGGACAGGGTGGTGTGCCCGGTGGCACCGATGTTCCACTCGATGCCGCCCGAGAACCAGGCGCCGTTGAGTGCGAAGTTGGCGGGCTGGAACACCGGGTTCCGGTAGAGCAGTTCACGGCCGGTGGGCAGGTGCACGAGCGAGTGGACCCGGCCGCCGAGCCCGGGCAGCACGGTGACGCGCAGGTGCGCGTTCTCGATGACGACGGCCTCGAACTCGGTGTCCTGCCTGTGCCGTTGGTAGCCGTCCAGCAGCCGGACGGGCAGCAGTGAGCGCAGCGGCTCGTACCCGATCTGCCGGGCCATGTCGCGCGGGAGCCCCTCGCGCGTGCGCTCGTCCAGGGTGTGCACGTCGGCGGGCGCGCGCAGGACGGGCAGCGGGTTCTCGGGCCCCAAGGGGGCTGCGGGCAGGGTCAGTACGGCACGGCGGACGGTGGTGGCCATGCAGGAAATGGAACACGCCACCGCGGCCGGTGCACAGGGGTTCCGCGGATCACCACCGGTCAGGATTACGCAAAGCCCTGGCCGGAGCGCTACGCGAACGCGCCCGTGATCAGGTCCGCGAGCAGCGCCGCGGACCGCCCGTCCGGGTCGAGGTCCGGGTCGTAGACGGTGACGTTGAGGCCGACGCAGCGCGGGGAGCCCACCAGAACGGAGAGCAGTGCGGCGAGTTCGCCGGGGAGCAGGCCGCCGGGGTCGGGGCTGTCGACGGCGGGCATCACGTCCGGGTCGAGCACGTCGGCGTCGAGGTGGACCCAGAACCCGTCGGTGTCCGGCGGGTGGAGGCCGTCCAGCGCGGCGCGGGCCGCGGCGGCGGCCCCGCGGGCCCGGATGTCCCCGACGGTGGCCGTGGAGATCCCCGCGGCGCGCAGCTCGGGCAGGTCCCCGTCGCCGTCGCGCAGCCCGAAGAGCCGTACGTCCTCGTCCCGGAGGTAGGGCCCGCGCCCCTCCAGGTCGGCGAGGTCGGCCTGGCCGCGGCCGGTGGCGAGGGCGAGCTCCTCCCCGGCGGCCGCGCCGACCGGCCCGTTGACGGCTTCGTTGCCGGGGTGGCGGAAGTCGGCGGAGCCGTCGATCGCGGCCAGTCCGTACCGTCCGACGCGGCGCATGGCGAGACTGGCGCCGAGCTGGATCGAGCAGTCACCACCGAGGACGACGGGGAACTCGCCTGCGCGCAGGTGCTTTTCGATCCGGTCGGCGAGGGCCACGGTGTAGGCGGCGAGGGGCCCGGCGTGGAAGACCCCGTCGCCCTCCCGCCAGTCGCCGCGGTCGTAGCGCGGCGGCACGACCACTCCGCCCTCACGGGCGCCGAGCCGGCTCAGCAGGCCCTGCTCACGCAGGGCGCCCGCCAGTTTGTAGACGCCGGGGACGGTGGCGGGTGCGGGCGGGCGCAGGCCCAGGTTGGACGGGGCGTCGAGGAGAACCAGGCTTCGCATCTCCTCATCCTGCGCGATCTGCGGCCGCAGGACCAGACATTTCGGCAGTGATCGCCCAGCGCTCGTGGTCGCGCCAGGCGCCGTCGACGAAGAGGAAGTCCGGGGAGAACCCCTCCCGCCGGAACCCGGCCCCGCGGACCAGGGCGAGGGAGGCCGCGTTGCCCGGCTGGATGTTGGCCTCCAGTCGGTGCAGCTCCAGGCCGCCCTCGTCCCCGGGGGTGAAGGCGTGCGCCACGACGAGGCCCAGGGCCTCCCGGAACAGCCCCCGTCCCGCGGCGTGCGCGAAGGCGCCGTAGCCGAGCGCTCCGCAGTCGAAGGCGCCGCGGACGATGTTGTTGATGTTGACGAAGCCCGCGATGGCCCCGGTCTCGCGTTCGCAGACCAGGAAGCCCACCCGCGTCTCACCCTCGATCAGGGACGTCGCGTACGGCTCGTACTCCTCGATCGTCGCCGGCGGGGCGAGCCACGGGTGGTGGAGGTGGCGGCTCTCGTGGACGTGGGTGGTGAACTCGGGTCCGTCGGCGAGCCGGAAGGGCCGCAGCCCGACGTGCCGTCCCTCGCGCAGGTACGCGGAATATGACATCCGCCCAGGCTATGAGCTGTGACAGGATTCCCGGCGTGATCATCACCCCGGACACCGAAGAACTGCTGCACGCGGCGGTACGCAACAACGCCGAGTGGTGCGCGGCGGTCAGCGGCGGCGGCGCGTTCACGCACGACGCGTGGACCAGCGCCCACCGCACCCCGCCGTACTACCCCGACGGCGTGACCCTGACCCGCGGCGCCTCGGCGGACGCGCTGCTGGCCGGGATGGACACCGCCTCCCCCGGCTGCTCGGTGAAGGACAGCTTCGCCCTGCTCGACCTGGCTCCGGCGGGCTTCGAGGTGCTGTTCGGCGCCGAGTGGATCCACCGGCCGGCGGACGCCCCGGCTCCGGCCGCGTCCGCACTGGCCTGGGCCCGGGTCGCCGACGCCGGGGAGCTGGCCGGCTGGGAGGCGGCCTGGGACGGCGGGGAGAGCGGCGGCCTGTTCTCCGCGGGCCTGCTCACGCCGGAGATCGCCTTCCTCGCCGGACGGGCGGCCGACGGGCGCATCGTCGCCGGGGCAGCCGCCAACCGGACCGGCGGGGTCGTCGGGATCTCCAACGTGTTCACCGCGGACGGCACCCCGGACGACGAGGCCTGGGCGGGGGCCCTCACCGCGGTCACGGCGCTGTGGCCCGGCCTGCCGGTCGTCGGCTACGAGGCCGGGGACGACCTGGACACCGCGGTCCGCCACGGCTTCACCCCGCTGGGCCCGCTGCGCGTCTGGCTGCACACGGACCGCCCGGAGCCCCGCTGCTAAAATGGGGTGCTTCTGCCCTCATCAGGGCGGGGGCCCGAATCAGGGTTGGGGTGAGTGCATGCTGACCCACCGAACCGGCGCGCGGCCCGCCCAACGCCGCACGGCACTGCTGGCGCCCTGCGCGGCCCTGTTGCTCGCGGTCGGCGTGCCGCCGGCCGCGGCGGCGACCGCGGACCCGGCGCCGGCGCCCGCTCCCGCGGCGACGATGACCCCGCCCGCGCCCACCCGCATCCCGTCGCCCCTGAAGCCGATCAGGCCGGCCGCCCTCCGGGCCGTGGACGACCGGGCGGCGAAACGGCCGGCGGTCCCCGGCGCGGCGGTGCTGCACCGCACCCCGCAGGGCGCCTTCCGCCCGGTCACCGGCACCTCGGAGCCCGGCACCGCCCCACCGCCGAGCACCGGCTAGAGGAGCGTGCGCACCAGGCCCCGCCGGCCAGACGGACGGTGACGACAGACCTGGGTGTGTTGTCCCGGGACACACCTAGGGGGCGTCCGGCTTCCCGGCCGGGGCCGGTCGCAGGGCGAGGCGGGGGACGTCGGGCCGGTCGAAGCCGAACACCTGGGCGTACAGGGAGAGTTCCGCCTCAAGTGCCCGGACCATGGTGTCCGCCCGTCGGAACCCGTGCCCCTCGCCCTCGAAGGCGACGTACGCGTGCGGCACCGGGCGCCCCCGCAGGGCCGCCAGGAAGCGCTCCGCCTGCGCCGGCGGGCAGACCGGGTCGTCCAGGCCCTGGAGCAGCACGAAGGGGGCGGTGATCCGGTCGGCCCGGGCCACCGGCGAGCGCTCGCGGCAGCGTACGGCCAGGGTCTGCGGGGGGCCGGCCAGGCCCTCGACGTAGCGGGACTCCAGGTCGTGGGTCTCCTCGGCGAAGCCGAGCAGGTCCAGGACGGGGTAGATGATCGTGCCGCAGGCGTACAGGTCACCGGCGGCCAGCGAGGCCGCCGCCGTCCAGCCGCCCGCGCTGGCCCCGCGGATGGCGAGCCGGCCGGGGTCGGCGGTGCCCTCGGCGGCCAGCGACCGGGCCACGGCCGCGCAGTCCTCCACGTCGACGACGCCCCACTGCTCGCGCAGCCGTTCCCGGTAGGCGCGCCCGTAGCCGCTGGAGCCGCCGTAGTTCACCTCGGCCACGCCGATGCCGCGCGAGGTGAAGTAGGCGATGTGCAAGTCGAGTACGGGGGGCACGTGGTCGGTGGGGCCGCCGTGCGCCCAGATCACGTACGGGGGCAGTTCGTCGGCGGGGGCCCCGCGCGCGGGGTGGTGCGGCGGGTAGACGTGGGCGTGGATCTCCCGGCCGCCCGGGCCGAGGAACGTCCTGCTCTGCGGTTCCGGGTAGTACGAGGGGTCCACCGGGTCCACCCCGGCCGCGCCGACCACCCGGGCGTGCCCGTTGCCGGTATCGAGTTCCACGACCTCGTAGGCGCTGCGCGGGCTGGCCGCGACCCCGTAGACGCGGGTGCCGTGCGCGGCGAGGGTGGGCTGCCAGGCCGTCCACGGCCCGGCGGCGTCCACCAGGTCGCCGCTCTCCGGGTCGAGGACGCCGAGCACCGAGGAGCCCTGGCCGTGCAGGACGGCGAGGAGCCCTCCGGGGAGCGGGGCCAGCCAGCTCAGCCCGGGCTTCCACAGGGGGCCGCCGAACTCCTCTTCGCGCGGGCACAGGTTGACGGCCTCGCCGGTCACCGGGTCCACCCGGTACGGGTTCCACCAGCCGCTGCGGTCGCTGACGGCGAGGAGATCGCCGCGCAGGCTCCACTCCACCTGGGCCACGGCCTCCTCGGGGCCGCCCAGTACGGTACGCGCGTCGGCGAGCGTCCCGTCGGGCCGGACCCCGGCGACGCGCGCCTCGGTGCCGTCCCAGGGCATCCGGGGGTGGTCCCACACCAGCCAGGCCGCGTGCAGGCCGTCGGGTGACAGCCGCGGTCCGGTGGTGAACCGGTGCCGGTCGTCGGTGAGTTCGCGTACGAGGGTCCGGTCCCCGGCGGCGGAGCCGTCCAGCGGAACGGCGGCCAGCACCCGGCGCACATCGGTGGGCGCCGGCCCGGTGAACTCCTCCAGCACGCACCAGACTTCACTCCCGCGCAGGACCGGATCGGCCCAGCGCAGCCCGCCGCCGACCGCGGAGACGGGGGTGAGGGGGCGCGGGGCCGCGCCGCCGGGGGCGTCCGGCTCGTACGCGTACATCCGCTGGTCGGCGAAGTGCACGAACACCACCAGGGGTCCGCCCGCGGGCCGTTCGGCGCCGGCCCAGGGCCGGCCGCCGTACTCGGTGACGCGGCTGCGGACGTTCCACGGCGCGGGCAGCACCGAGGCCTCGGGGCCGCCGTCGGCGGGCCTGCGCACCAGGGTCCGGCGGCCGCCCTCGGCCGGCCGGGGCTCGGTCCACCACACTTCCGGGCCGATGGTGCCGATGTACTCGGGCCGCCCGTCGAGCGAGGCGGCGGCGGCCGCGTCGATGGGCGACGGCCAGCTGCCGTAGGGCCCGGTGGGCACCGCCATCACGGGCTCCCCCTCACAAGGTCCGCAGGGCGTGGTCGAGGACGCGCACCCCGAAGTGCAGGGCGTCGACGGGGACCCGCTCGTCCACGCCGTGGAACAGGGACCAGTAGTCGAAGCCCGGGGGCAGCTTCAGCGGGGAGAAGCCGTATCCGGTGATCCCGAGCCGGGAGAACTGCTTGGCGTCGGTGCCGCCCGCCATGCAGAAGGGCACCACGTGGCCGTCGGGGTCGAAGCGCTCCACCGACTCGCGCAGGATCGCGAACGTCCGTCCGTCCACGGGGGCTTCGAGTGCCACCTCGCGGTGGTGGAACGCCCAGGTGACGTCCGGGCCGGTGAGGGCGTCGAGGGTGGCGATGAACTCGGCCTCGCCGCCGGGCAGCGTCCGGCCGTCCACGTAGGCGGTGGCGGTGCCCGGAACGACGTTGAGCTTGTAACCGGCTTCGAGCATCGTCGGGTTGGCGCTGTTGCGTACGGTCGCCTCGACGAGGAGGCCGGCGGGGCCGAGTTTGCCGAGGACCGAGTCGGCGTCGAAACCTCGGGCGCGGGGGTTCACCGACAGGCCCTGGAGGGCGGCGAGTTCGGTGATGCAGGCGGCGACGGTGTCGGTGAGCCGGACGGGCCACCGGTACTCGCCGATCCGGGCCACGGCTGCGGCGAGCCGGCTGACGGCATTGGCCGGGTTGGGCCTGGAGCCGTGCCCGGTCGTGCCGTGGGCGGTCAACTTCAGCCAGGCGGTGCCGCGTTCACCGGCCGCGATCGGATAGAGGGGCTGGCCGGGGCCGTTGTGCAGGGTGAAGGCGCCGGACTCGCTCAGCCCTTCCGTACAGCCCTCGAAGAGGTGCGGGTACTGGTCGGCGAGGAAACCCGAGCCGTCGACCGCACTGTCCTCCTCGTCGGCGGTGTAGGCGATGACGACGTCCCGGCGGGGCCTGACCCCCGCCCGCGCCCAGGCCCGTACGACGGCCAGCACCATCGCGTCCATGTTCTTCATGTCGACGGCTCCGCGGCCCCAGACCACCCCGTCGCGGATCTCCCCGGAGAAGGGGCCCACGCTCCAGTCGGCGGGCTCGGCGGGGACCACGTCGAGGTGACCGTGGACGAGGAGGGCTTCGGCGCCGCGGTCGGTGCCCTCGATCCGGGCCACCACGTTGGTGCGGCCGGGCGTGCGTTCGAGGAGGACCGGTTCCAGGCCGGCGCCGGCGAGGCGCTCGGCGACGTACTCGGCGGCGGGGCGTTCGCGGCAGTCGCCGCCGCCCCGGTTGGTGGTGTCGATGCGGATCAGGCCGGAGGTGAACGCGACGGCTTCGTCGAGCGCGACATGATCCACCGGGCTCAGCGGATCCACCGGGTCCACCTGGCTCACCCGATCCGCCGGGTCCGCCGGGTCCGCCACGGGCCGGGGCTCCCCGGCGGGACTCTCCTGGGTGACTGCGGGCATGTCAGCCATACTGCTCCTCCACGGCCGCGGAGACGACCGTCGTGACCGCCTTGAAGGCCCGGATCCCCTCGTACATCGTCTCGCTGGTGTACGCGACCCGGCGCTCCCCGGAGCGTTCGACGCCCGGGACGACGGTCGCGGTCAGCGCCAGGTGCTCGGCGTCGAACTCCAGCTCCACGGTGTACGGGCCGCCGGGCGCGGGTTCCCGGCGGACGGCGAGGGCCGCGGCCTCCTTGGCGGCGGCCCGGATGTCGGCGGCCGTGCGGGCCGGGGTGCGGCAGACGGCGGCGTAGCGGGAGACGTGGTCCTTGACGGCGACCTTGACCGCGTCCGGCGCGTACCCGTCGGCGTCGACGCAGGTCAGGTCGTCGCCGGTGACGAGGACGACGGGGACCCCGTACTCGGCGACGACGTGCGCGTTGAGCAGCCCCTCGCTCGCGCGGACGCCGTTGAGCCAGACCCCGGTGATGGAGTTGGCGAGGTAGGTGTGGGCGAGGACGCCCGGTGTGCCGGCGCCGGTGTGGTAGCCGACGAACGCGATGCCGTCGACGTCGCCGTGCTGGACCCCCTCGACCATGCTGAGGGACTTGTGGCGGCCGGTGAGCATCTCGGCCCGCTCGTCGAGCTGTTCGAGCAGCAGGTTGCGCATGCTCCAGTGGGCCTCGTTGATGAGGACCTGGTCGGCGCCCCCGTCGAGGAAGCCGAGGACGGCCGCGTTCACGTCGGAGGTGAACAGCCGGCGGCAGCGCTCCCATTCGGGCGTGCCGGGCAGCACGTCGGCGGGCCAGGTGACGCCCGTGGCGCCTTCCATGTCGGCGGAGACGAGGATCTTCATCGGGCCCCCCGGGCGGTCGGCTGCGCAGGGCGCGGCCGACACGGACGGAGCCGTCCACGCAGGCCCCCAGCCTAGCCGCCCGGGGCCGTTCCGGCCGGGGGCCACGCCCGGGGGCGCGCCGGGAAACGGCCCGGCGGGCGTCGCGCCGGGACGCCGCCGCGCACCGGGCCGGCCGGGGGCTCGGACCGGGCGGAGAATCCACCCGATCCGGTGAGCCACCCGGCGCCGCCGCGGGACAACCGCCTTGCTCAGCCCTCGACTTCGGCGGCCAGGTTGGCCAGCAGGGTGTCGTAGATGCGGCCGAGGCCCTTGGGGGCGAAGGTGCGCTCGAAGAAGCCGCCGATGCCGCCGGCGCCGTTCCAGACGGTGGTGACCACGGCCTTGGACCTGCCCTCACCGGCGGGGGTGACGACCCAGGTGGTCACCATGGTGGAGTTGCGGTCCTTCTCCACGAGCTGGCCGTCGGTGGGCTCGGTGACCTCCAGCAGGCAGTCGCGCACGCGCTTGCTGGTGGCCTGCAGCTTCCAGTGGACGAGGGTGCCCTCGCCGTCGCCGCCCTCGCGCACCTCGTACTCGCTGAAGTGCTCGGGCAGCAGCTTGCCCCGGGTCCCGGCGTAGTCCGCCAGCGCGTCGAACACGGTCTCCGCGTCGGCCGCGATGATCCGTTCCGTGGTGGCCTCGACCTGCGCCATAGCTGTTCCTCCAGCAGTTGTGTCCGCTCGTCGCGGCAAGCCAACCACCTCCGGGGCACGCGCCCAAATCCGGGCCCCACGGGCGGCCGGGCGGCCCCGGCCCGTGCGGGCGGGGCAGAGGGCACGACTCCCTCGGTCTCCGCCCGCACGATCATGGGAACGTTTGTTCTATTCTCGGCCCAGAGCTACCGAGGGAGGCGCTCATGCGCTGGGACAATCTGACGGACGGGCCCGCAGCCCCGGCCACCACGGGGGCGCTCTTCGGCGCCGGCTCCGTCGTCACGCGGACCTTCGACACCCCCGAGTTCCGAGGGATCACCTTCCACGAGGTCCGCGCCCGCTCGATCCTGAACCGGGTGCCCGGCGCCTCGCGGATGCCCTTCGAGTGGACGGTCAACCCGTACCGCGGGTGCAGTCACGCCTGCGTCTACTGCTTCGCCCGCAAGACGCACGCCTACCTCGACCTCGACACCGGCGCCGGCTTCGACTCGCAGATCGTCGTCAAGACCAACGCCCCGGAACTGCTGCGCCGCGAGCTGGGCTCCGGCCGGTGGACCGGCGCGCACATCGCCATGGGCACCAACGTGGACTGCTACCAGCGCGCCGAGGGCCGCTACCGGCTGATGCCCGGGATCGTCGAGGCCCTGACCGAGCGCGCCAACCCGTTCTCCATCCTGACCAAGGGCACGCTGATCCTGCGCGACCTCCCCCTCCTGCGGCGGGCCGCCCAGGTCACCGACGTCGGCATCTGCGTCTCCGTCGGCTTCACCGACACCGCCCTGTGGCGGACCGTCGAACCCGGCACGCCCTCCCCCGCGAGCCGGCTGGCCGCCGTACGGGCCCTCACCGGGGCCGGGATCGAGTGCGGGGTGCTGATGGCCCCGGTCATCCCCTTCCTCGGGGACTCGCCCGAGCAGCTGCGGGCCACCGTCCGGGCCGTCGCCGAGTCGGGGGCGACCTCCGTGACACCCCTGGTACTCCATCTGCGGCCGGGCGCCCGCGAGTGGTTCGCGGCCTGGCTGCGGACGCACCACCCCCACCTGGTCGAACGGTACGAGCGGATGTACGCGGGAGGCTCGTACGCCCCCACCTGGTACCAGCGCCGGATCACCCGCCAAGTGCACGAACTCGCGGCGGAATTCGGCATCGGGCCCGCCCGGCCGGCCGCGGCGCACCGGACGCCCGTCCCCGAACGCCCGGCCGAGCCCGTCCCGGCCGGGCCCACGCAGCTCAGCCTCCTGTGACCTCGTACGGCCTCTGAAGGCTCATCACATCGGGCCAATCGGCTGCCCAATCCCGCCTTCCGGCCATGGTTTCCGGGACGATTCCGCCCAGAACCCTCGGCTGGGAGGCCCCATGCTGCACCCCGCGAAGAAGCGCGGCACCTTCACGAAGCGCGCCGCCGTCCTGCTGTCGATCGCCACCGCGACGGTGGCCGCCGCCGTCACGAGCCCGGCGGGTGCCGCACCGACGGCGGCGGCCCCCACCGGCACCACCCCTACCGGCACGGCCCCGGCCGCGGCCGCCGCGCTGCGCTGGACCGGCTGCGCGACCCCGCGCTACCCGACGCTGCAGTGCGCCTCCCTCAAGGTCCCGCTCGACCACGACCACCCGGCCGGCCGGCAGATCTCCCTGGCGCTGACCCGGGTCCCGCACACCGCCGCCACCTCCCAGGGCCCGCTGCTCGTCAACCCCGGCGGGCCCGGCGGAAGCGGCCGGGCCCTGGCCGGGTTCATCGCGTCCGCGCTGCCGAAGGACGTGGCCGCCCAGTACGACGTGATCGGCTTCGACCCCCGGGGCGTCGGCAAGAGCGAGCCCGCCCTGGACTGCGGACCCGGCCACTTCACCCCGGTGCGCCCGGACTCCGTACCGCTCGACGCGCAGACCGAGCAGGCCAACCTGGACCGGGTGAAGTCCTTCGCCGAGTCCTGCCAGACCAGGCACGCGGACGTCCTCCCGTACATCGGCACCGTCTCGGCCGCCCGCGACCTGGAGGTGCTGCGCGGCGCGCTGGGCGCGGCGAAGCTCAGCTACTTCGGCTACTCGTACGGCACCTACCTCGGCGCGGTGTACGCCAAGCTCCACCCCGGCCGGGTGCACCGCCTCGTCCTGGACTCCGTGGTCGACCCGGGCGGGGTCTGGTACGAGGACAACCTCGCGCAGGACCAGGCGTTCGACGCCCGGCACAAGGCGTTCCTGGCGTGGGTGGCCCAGTACGACGAGAAGTACGGGCTGGGCACCGACCCGGCGGTGGTCGAGGAGCGCTGGTACGCGATGCGGGACGCCCTGCGCGCGACGCCGGCGGGCGGCAAGGTGGGTCCGGCGGAGCTGGAGGACACCTTCATGCCGGGCGGCTACTACAACGGCTACTGGCCGGTCCTGGCCGAGGCCTTCTCCGCGTACGCCGTGACCGAGGACCCGAAGCCGCTGGTGGCGGCGTACGAGCGGTTCGGGGCGGTGGAGCCCTCCGCCGGCAACAGCTACAGCGTGTACACGGCGGTGCAGTGCCGTGACTCGGCCTGGCCGAAGGACTGGAACCAGTGGCGCGCGGACATGTGGCGCACCCACGCGAAGGCGCCCTTCATGACCTGGAACAACGCCTGGTACAACGCCCCGTGCGCGTTCTGGCGGACGGAGCCGCTGGCGGCTCCGGACGTGACCAACGCCGATCTCCCGCCCGCCCTGCTGCTCCAGGCGACGGACGACGCGGCGACCCCGTTCGAGGGGGCGCTGAGCATGAAGGGGAAGCTGAAGGGCGCGGCCCTCGTGGTCGAGGAGGGCGGCGGCAACCACGGGGTCTCGCTCAGCGGCAACAAGTGCCTGGACGAGAAGGTGGCGGGGTACCTGCGCACGGGGCAGGCCTCGGACGCCACCTGCGCCGCGCAGCCGGCCCCGAAGCCGACCACGTCGACCCGTGCGGTGCCCTCCTCGGCGGGCGGCACGGCCCTCCACGGCCTGCTGGGCTTCCGCGGCTGATCCGACCCGGGCAGGATCATGCCCATGACCACCATGCCCTCGGCCGTGCCCGTTCCCGCCGCCGCTCCCGCTCCCGCTCCCGGCCACCTCACCCGCGTCGCCGCCCCGGAGGGCATGGCCGCCGGCCCCCAGTACAGCCACGTCGTCTGGGGCACCGGTCGGTTCGTGGCCGTCTCGGGCCAGTGCGCCTTCGACGAGAAGGGCGAGGTGGTCGGCGAGGGCGACGCCGCCGCCCAGGCCCGGCAGGTGTTCGACAACCTGGGCCGGTGTCTGGCGGCGGCCGGGGCCACCTTCGACGACGTGGTGAAGCTGACGTACTTCGTCACGGACATGGCCCACCTCCCGGCGCTGCGGGAGGCACGCGCCGCCGTCATCCCCACCGGCCGGCTGCCGGCGTCCTCGGCCGTCCAGGTCGCCGCCCTGGTCCGCCCGGAGCTCCTGCTGGAGGTGGAGGCCTTCGCGATCGTCCCGGTGGCCGGCTGAGCGCGCCGCCGCGTCCGCGCACGGGCGGGGCGGGGTGCGGCCGGTTCAGCCGAGCCTGCGCAGCGCCGCCGTGGCCGCCACCGCGAGGCGGGGGTGGGACTGGGCGCTGACGAGGACCGGGTGGGCGCGCGGGTCGGCGAGCGCGCCGAGGCCCTCGACGCAGGCCAGGGCCACCCGCCAGTACGGGTCGTGCGGGGACAGCAGCCTCGACAGCGTGGCCATCAGGACCGGCGCCGATTCGGGGGCGCGCAGGGCCGTGAGGAGCCGGACCGGCTGGAGGGCGTAGGCCGTGCGCAGGGTGTTGGTGGCGAGGGCCGCCGCGGCGCGGGCCGTACGCGGGTCGCCCAGGACGGCGAGCGCCTCGGCGGCGGCTTCGCAGCGCGGCGGGTCGCGGTGGTTGAGGAACAGCACCAGCGGTTCGAAGGCCCGCCGGTCCCCGGCCAGGCCCAGGCGGTACGCGGCCAGTTCGCGGGCCCACAGGGGCAGGCCGGCGGAGGTCAGGGAGGCGGCCAGGGCGTCGGGGTCCGCCGCGAGCAGTTCCCCGTACCGGGGAGACGCCCCGGCTTCCGTTCGCAGGCGCTCCAGCACGTCGTTCACCCGGCCACCCTAGGACGGCTCGGCCGCCGCCACGGGCCGTTTTCACAGATGGCTGATCGATGATCGATGATCGGTACATTTGGGCGGTACAGGTCACATCTCCGCGCTCTGGCGCGCCAGTTACCGGCGGGTTACGCTCCTTTCAACGTACGAGGCCGGCCTGGTGACGCAGCCGCCCCGTACCAGTCGGTCCGGTACCTCATGCCCTGGGCACGTCAGGTACCTCGTGCGGCTCGGGCGCCCCCGTGCGCCTCGGCCCCCGCCCCTCTTGTTCGGCGTGGCCCCGGGACAGGGTCCGCCGCTCTCCCCCCGCCCTTTTCCGGGCCGGGCCCTCCTGCCGCGTCGTGCGCCGCGCGCAGCCCTCAGTCGTCACCCTCTTCCACTGGAGTCCCGCGATGGACCTTCCGTCCACGTCCAGTCAGTCCACCCTCCAGACCATCGCCGTCATCGGCCTCGGCACCATGGGCACCGGCATCGCCGAGGTCCTGGCCCAGGCCGGCCGCGAGGTCATCGGCATCGACATCAGCGACGCCGCCACCCGCCGGGCCACCGCCGCCCTCGCGGCCGCCACGGCCCGTTCGGTAACCCGCGAGCGGCTCACCGAGCAGGAGCGGGAGGGCGTCCTCGCCCGTTTCCGCACCTTCACCGAGCTGTCCGCCGCCGCCGACGCCGACCTCGTGATCGAGGTCGTCCTGGAGGACTACGAGCTCAAGCAGCGCCTCTTCCGCGAGCTCGACGCGATCGTCCGGCCCGACACGATCCTGGCCACCGGCACGAACGCGCTGTCGGTGACCCGGCTCGCCGCCGAGTCGCAGCGCCCCGAGCGCGTCCTCGGCCTGCACTTCTTCAACCCGGCTCCGGCGATGAAGCTGGTCGAGGTCGTCTCCAGCGTCCTGACGGCCCCGCCGGCCGTCGAAGCGGTCACCGCGCTGGCCCGCGAGCTCGGCAAGGAGCCCGTCTCCGTCGGCGACCGCCCCGGCTTCGTCGCGGACGGCCTGCTGTTCGGCTACCTCAACCAGGCCGCCGCGATGTACGAGTCGAAGTACGCCTCCCGCGAGGACATCGACGCGGCGATGCGGCTGGGCTGCGGCCTCCCGATGGGCCCGCTCGCCCTGCTCGACCTGATCGGCGTGGACACGGCCCGCACCGTCCTGGAGGCCATGTACGCCGCCTCCGGCGACCGGCTGCACGCCCCGGCGCCGATCCTGGGCCACCTCGCGGAGGCGGGGCTGACCGGGCAGAAGTCCGGGCGCGGTTTCTACACGTACGCGGAGCCGGGCAGCTCCACGGTCGTCCGCGACGCGCAGACCCCGCTGGACGGGGCCCGGCTCGGCGAGGGCCGTCCGGTCTCCTCGGTCGGCGTGGCCGGCTCCGGCACCATGGCGAGCGGCATCGCGCAGGTCTTCGCGCAGGCCGGTTTCGCGGTGGTGCTCGCCGCCCGCAGCCAGGAGAAGGCGGACGCCGCGAAGGCCGCGATCGGCAAGTCCTTGGGCCGTGCGGTGTCCAAGGGCAAGCTGACCGAGGAGAACGCGGCGCAGACGCTGGAGCGGATCACCCCGGCCGGGTCGCTGGACGCCTTCGCCGACGTGGACCTGGCCGTGGAGGCCGTCGCCGAGAACCTCGCGGTCAAGCAGGAGCTGTTCGCGGCCCTCGACAAGGTCTGCAAGCCGGGCGCGGTGCTGGCCACCACGACCTCCTCGCTCCCGGTGATCGCGGTGGCCCGCGTGACCTCGCGTCCGCAGGACGTGATCGGCATGCACTTCTTCAACCCGGCGCCGGCGATGAAGCTGGTCGAGGTGGTCCGGACCGTCCTGACCTCCGACGACGTGCACGCCACGGTCCGCGAGATCTGCACGAAGGTGCGCAAGCACCCGGTGGACTGCGGGGACCGGGCCGGGTTCATCGTGAACGCGCTGCTGTTCCCGTACCTGAACAACGCCGTCAAGATGGTCGAGCAGCACTACGCCAGCCTCGACGACATCGACGCCGCCATGAGGCTGGGCGGCGGCTACCCGATGGGGCCCTTCGAGCTCCTCGACGTCGTCGGCCTGGACGTCTCCCTGGCGATCGAGAAGGTCCTCCACAAGGAGTTCCGCGACCCCGGTCTGGCCCCCTCCCCGCTGCTGGAGCACCTGGTGGCGGCGGGCTGCCTGGGCCGGAAGACCGGCCGCGGATTCCGTGAGTACGCCCGCCGGTAAGCCGCCGCGGGCCCCGGAGCCGGATGCGTGGGGAGGGCTGCTCGGGTCTGCCGGACCCTCACGGCAGACCGTACCTTCCGAGCCCAGTGCGGGCTCTCCCCCGCATCCACCCCCGTCCCACCCCCCTCAGGCGCGCTCGCCCGCGCGAATGAAGTACTTTCGCTCTATGTCCCAGCCCGCCAAGTCCTCGCCCCGCACCGCCACGGCTTCCGACGCCCCGGAGAGCACGGCCGGCACCAAGGCGGCCGCGCAGCGGCTCAAGATGCGGCGCGAGCTCGCCGCGGCCGCGATGGAGCTGTTCGCGACCAAGGGGTACGAGGCGACGACGGTCGACGAGATCGCCGCGACGGCGGGGGTGGCGCGGCGGACGTTCTTCCGGCACTTCCGGTCCAAGGAAGAGGCGATCTTCCCGGACCACGACGACACCCTGACCAGGGCCGAGGCCGTGCTGGACGTGGCCCCGGCGCACGAGCACCCGCTCGACACGGTGTGCCGCGGCATCAAGGAAGTCATGAAGATGTACGCCGCCTCGCCGGCGGTGTCGGTGGAGCGCTACCGGCTGACCCGCGAGGTGCCGGCGCTGCGGGAGCGGGAGATCGCCTCGGTGGCCCGCTACGAGCGGCTGTTCACCCGCTACCTGCTGGCCCACTTCGACGAGACCGACCACCACGACGGCAACGACGACCCGCTGCTGGCCGAGGTGGCCGCCTCCGCCGTGGTGACGGCCCACAACCACGTGCTGCGTCGCTGGCTGCGCGCGGGGGGCCAGGGGGACGTGGAGGCGCAGCTGGACCACGCCTTCTCCATCGTGCGCAAGACCTTCGGCACCGGGATCGGCGCGGGCCGGACCGTGACCACCGGGCCGGCCCCGGCCGCACCGGCGGAGGTCCGCACGCAGGGCGAGGTGCTGGTGGCGGTGGCCCGGACGGACGCCCCGCTCGACGAGGTCATGCGGACCATCGAGGAAGCGCTGAGAAACAAGCAGTAGACGCACGAGTCACGCACATCACAGTGGCCGCTCCCATTCCGGGGGCGGCCGCTTTTGTTTGTCCGACTTGCCCCTACTCGCCGGTAACTCTGATCGATCATCGCTCATATGCGCAGGTCAATAGGCAAATGAGAGAAAGTTTTGGCACGCGGTGCCTTGCTGAGTGACACGGGGTGCCATACGTTGAATCTCGTCCGGATGTCCCCGCGGTCCACGCCCACTCGGCACGAACCGCGCCCCGGATGCCTGCGTCACCAGGCACCGCACGCCCCACCACGGGCGTCGCCAGCACCACAGCTCCGCCGGACCGACGGCACCACGCAGCACCACACCACACCCGTTCCACGCACCCGCGTATCCCTCAGCGCACCCTCATCAGCGCTTCGCCGGAGGCAACACCGTGAAGGACATCCTGGACGCGATCCAGTCGCAGGCCGCTACGCCCGCCGACTTCGCGAATCTGCCGCTTCCCGACTCGTACCGCGCGATCACCGTGCACAAGGACGAGGCGGAGATGTTCGCAGGGCTCACCACCCGCGAGAAGGACCCGCGCAAGTCCCTGCACCTCGACCAGGTCCCGGTGCCGGAACTCGGCCCGGGCGAGGCCCTCGTCGCCGTCATGGCCTCGTCGGTCAACTACAACTCCGTGTGGACCTCGATCTTCGAGCCCGTGTCCACCTTCAGCTTCCTGGAGCGCTACGGGCGCCTGTCGGAGCTCACCAAGCGCCACGACCTCCCGTACCACGTCATCGGCTCCGACCTCGCGGGCGTCGTGCTGCGCACCGGCCCCGGCGTCAACGCCTGGAAGCCCGGCGACGAGGTCGTCGCGCACTGCCTCTCCGTCGAGCTGGAGTCCTCCGACGGCCACAACGACACGATGCTCGACCCCGAGCAGCGCATCTGGGGCTTCGAGACCAACTTCGGCGGCCTGGCGGAGATCGCCCTCGTCAAGTCCAACCAGCTGATGCCCAAGCCCGGCCACCTCAGCTGGGAGGAGGCCGCCTCCCCCGGCCTGGTCAACTCCACCGCCTACCGCCAGCTGGTCTCCAACAACGGCGCCGGCATGAAGCAGGGCGACAACGTCCTGATCTGGGGCGCCAGCGGCGGCCTCGGCTCGTACGCCACCCAGTTCGCGCTGGCCGGCGGCGCCAACCCGATCTGCGTGGTCTCCTCCCCCGAGAAGGCGGACATCTGCCGCGCGATGGGCGCCGAGGCGGTCATCGACCGCAACGCCGAGGGCTACAAGTTCTGGAAGGACGAGCAGACCCAGGACCCCAAGGAGTGGAAGCGCTTCGGCAAGCGCATCCGCGAGCTGACCGGCGGCGAGGACATCGACATCGTCTTCGAGCACCCCGGCCGCGAGACCTTCGGCGCCTCGGTCTACGTCACCCGCAAGGGCGGCACCATCACCACCTGCGCCTCGACCTCGGGCTACATGCACGAGTACGACAACCGCTACCTGTGGATGTCGCTCAAGCGGATCGTCGGCTCGCACTTCGCCAACTACCGCGAGGCCTGGGAGGCCAACCGGCTGGTGGCCAAGGGCAAGATCCACCCGACCCTGTCCAAGGTCTACTCCCTGGAGGAGACCGGCCAGGCCGCCTACGACGTCCACCGCAACCTCCACCAGGGCAAGGTCGGCGTCCTCGCCCTCGCCCCCGAGGAGGGCCTGGGCATCCGCAACCAGGAGCTCCGCGCCCAGCACATCGACGCCATCAACCGCTTCCGCAACGTCTGAGACGTCCGAGGGCCCAGAGGGACAGCCTGAGATGACAGAGCGCCAGAAAGACCGTCCGTGGCTCATGCGGACGTACGCCGGCCACTCCACGGCCGAGGCGTCCAACGAGCTGTACCGCCGCAACCTCGCCAAGGGCCAGACCGGCCTGTCGGTCGCGTTCGACCTCCCGACGCAGACCGGCTACGACCCCGACCACATCCTCGCCCGCGGCGAGGTGGGCCGGGTCGGGGTCCCGGTCTCCCATCTGGGCGACATGCGGCGGCTGTTCCAGGACATCCCCCTGGAGCAGATGAACACCTCGATGACGATCAACGCCACCGCCATGTGGCTGCTGGCGCTCTACCAGGTGGCCGCCGAGGAGCAGGGCGCGGACATCGCCCAGCTCCAGGGCACCACCCAGAACGACATCGTCAAGGAGTACCTCTCGCGCGGGACGCACGTCTTCCCGCCCGGGCCCTCGCTCCGCCTGACGACGGACATGATCGCGTACACGGTCAACCACATCCCGAAGTGGAACCCGATCAACATCTGCTCGTACCACCTCCAGGAGGCCGGGGCCACCCCGGTCCAGGAGATCTCGTACGCGATGTCGACCGCGATCGCCGTGCTGGACTCGGTGCGCGACTCGGGCCAGGTCCCGGAGGATCGTTTCGGCGAAGTGGTCGCCCGCATCTCGTTCTTCGTGAACGCGGGCGTCCGCTTCATCGAGGAGATGTGCAAGATGCGCGCCTTCGGCCGCATCTGGGACCAGGTCACCCGCGAGCGCTACGGCATCGAGAACGCCAAGCAGCGCCGCTTCCGGTACGGCGTCCAGGTCAACTCCCTGGGCCTGACCGAGGCGCAGCCGGAGAACAACGTCCAGCGCATCGTGCTGGAGATGCTCGCTGTCACCCTCTCCAAGGACGCCCGGGCCCGCGCCGTGCAGCTGTCCGCCTGGAACGAGGCGCTGGGCCTGCCCCGGCCCTGGGACCAGCAGTGGTCGCTGCGCATCCAGCAGGTCCTGGCCCACGAGTCCGACCTGCTGGAGTACGAGGACATCTTCGCCGGATCCCACGTCATCGAGGCCAAAGTCGACTCCCTGGTCGCCGACTGCCTGGCCGAGATCGACCGGATCCAGGAGATGGGCGGCGCGATGGCCGCCGTCGAGTCCGGGTACCTCAAGTCCCAGCTCGTCTCCTCCCACGCCGAGCGGCGGGCCCGCATCGAGGCCGGCGAGGACAAGATCGTCGGCGTCAACTGCTTCGAGCAGACCGAGGAGAACCCGCTGACGGCCGACCTGGACGGCGCCATCATGACGGTCGACCCGGCCGTCGAGGCGCTGACCGTGGAGCGGATCGTCCGCTGGCGGGCCGAGCGGCAGGAGTCCTCGGACCGGCAGGGGAACGGCGACCCGTTCGTCTTCCCGACGGTGATGCAGGCCCTGGACCGGCTCAAGGAGGCCGCGGCCGGGACCGAGAACCTGATGGAGGCCACCCTGGAGTGCGCCCGCGCGGGTGTCACCACCGGCGAGTGGGCGAACGCCCTGCGCGAGGTGTTCGGCGAGTTCCGCGCCCCGACCGGGGTCTCCTCGGCCCCGGTGGCCGTCACCGCCGAAGAGGGCACGCCGATGGCCCTCGTCCGCGAGAAGGTCGCCCGGACCGCCGAGGACCTGGGCTCCGGCCGACTGCGCCTGCTGGTCGGCAAGCCCGGCCTGGACGGCCACTCCAACGGCGCCGAACAGATCGCCGTACGGGCCCGCGACGCCGGGTTCGAGGTGGTCTACCAGGGCATCCGGCTGACGCCCGAGGAGATCTCCTCGGCGGCGCTGGCCGAGGACGTGCACTGCGTGGGACTGTCCATCCTGTCCGGCTCGCACAGCGCGCTCGTGCCGGACGTGCTGGAACGCCTCCGTACCGCGGGGGCGGGTGACATACCCGTCGTCCTCGGCGGCATCATTCCGAACGCCGACGCCATCGCACTCAAGGCGGCCGGAGTCGCCGCCGTCTTCACACCCAAGGACTTCGGCATCACGGAGATCATCGGCCGTATCGTCGACGAGATCCGGAAAGCGAACAAGCTCGACCCTCTGGAGGTCCCCGCATGACCACGCCCTCTTCCCCCGTGAACCGGCTGCGGCCGCGCCGCTCCTGCCTCGCGGTGCCGGGCTCGAACCCCCGCTTCCTGGAGAAGGCCCAGGGCCTGCCGGCCGACCAGGTCTTCCTCGACCTGGAGGACGCCTGCGCCCCGCTCGCGAAGGAGGGCGCCCGCCACACCATCGTGGACGCGCTGAACAACGGCGACTGGACCGGCAAGACCCGGGTCGTGCGCGTCAACGACTGGACCACGCACTGGACGTACCGCGACGTCATCACCGTCGTGGAGGGCGCCGGCCAGAACCTCGACTGCATCATGCTGCCGAAGGTCCAGGACGCCCAGCAGGTCGTGGCGCTCGACCTCCTGCTGACCCAGATCGAGAAGACGATGGGCTTCGAGGTCGGCAAGATCGGCATCGAGGCTCAGATCGAGAACGCCAAGGGCCTGGTCAACGTCGACGAGATCGCCGCCGCCTCGCCGCGGCTGGAGACCATCATCTTCGGCCCCGCCGACTTCATGGCCTCGATCAACATGAAGTCCCTGGTCGTGGGCATGCAGCCGCCCGGCTACCCGGCGGACGCCTACCACTACATCCTGATGCGGATCCTGATGGCGGCCCGCATGCACAACCTCCAGGCGATCGACGGCCCCTTCCTCCAGATCCGCGACGTGGACGCCTACCGCGAGGTGGCGGGCCGGGCGGCGGCGCTGGGCTTCGACGGCAAGTGGGTCCTGCACCCGGGCCAGGTCGAGGCGGCCAACGAGGTCTTCTCCCCCTCCCAGGAGGACTACGACCACGCCGAGCTGATCCTCGACGCGTACGACTGGTGCACCTCCGAGGCCGGCGGCAAGAAGGGCTCGGCCATGCTCGGCGACGAGATGATCGACGAGGCCAGCCGCAAGATGGCCCTGGTCATCGCGGGCAAGGGTCGCGCCGCCGGCATGCAGCGCACCACCAAGTTCGAGATCCCGGAGGCCTAGGACCATGCAGTTCGGACGCACGTACGAAGAGTTCGAGGTCGGCGCGGTCTACAAGCACTGGCCCGGGAAGACGGTCACCGAGTACGACGACCACCTCTTCTGTCTGCTGACCATGAACCACCACCCGCTCCACATGGACAGCAATTACGCGGAGAACACGACCGACTTCGGCAAGAACGTGGTCGTGGGCAACTACATCTACTCGCTGCTGCTCGGCATGTCCGTGCCGGACGTCTCCGGGAAGGCCATCGCCAACCTGGAGATCGAGTCGCTGCGGCACGTGGCGCCGACCTTCCACGGCGACACCATCTACGGCGAGACCACGGTCCTCGACAAGACCCCGTCCAAGTCGAAGAACGACCGCGGGATCGTCTACGTGGAGACCAAGGGCTACAAGCAGGACGGCACCCTCGTCTGCGTCTTCCGGCGCAAGGTGATGGTCCCGACCGAGACGTACATCAAGGAGCGCGGCGGCGAGCAGCCCGGCCGCCCGCAGCTGAAGGAACAGGGGAAGTAGCCATGGCCCGACTCGCCCAGACCGCCGGGCTGACCGACGTCCAGCGGGAGATCCTCAAGACCGTCCGGGAGTTCGTCGACAAGGAGATCATCCCGGTCGCGACCGAGCTCGAACACCGTGACGAGTACCCGCAGCAGATCGTCGACGGCCTCAAGGAGCTCGGCCTCTTCGGGCTGATGATCCCCGAGGAGTACGGCGGCCTGGGTGAGTCGCTGCTCACCTACGCGCTGTGCGTGGAGGAGATAGCGCGGGGCTGGATGTCCGTCTCGGGCATCATCAACACCCACTTCATCGTGGCGTACATGCTCAAGCAGCACGGCACCCAGGAGCAGAAGGACCACTTCCTCCCCCGCATGGCGCTGGGCGAGGTGCGCGGCGCGTTCTCGATGTCCGAGCCGGCGCTGGGCTCCGATGTGTCGGCCATCACGTCCAAGGCGGTCAAGGACGGCGACGAGTACGTCCTGAACGGCCAGAAGATGTGGCTGACGAACGGCGGCAGCTCCACGCTGGTGGCGGTCCTCGTGCGAAGTGACGAAGGACACCCCGAGGGCACGGCCCCGCACAAGTCGATGACGACCTTCCTCGTCGAGAAGGAGCCGGGCTTCGGTGAGGTCCGTCCGGGCCTGACCATCCCCGGCAAGATCGACAAGATGGGCTACAAGGGCGTCGACACGACCGAGCTCATCATGGATGGTCTGCGCATTCCGGCCAATCGGGTCCTCGGCGGCCAGACCGGCCGAGGGTTTTACCAAATGATGGACGGCGTCGAGGTCGGCCGCGTGAACGTGGCGGCGCGTGGCTGCGGCGTCGCGCAGCGTGCGTTCGAACTGGGTGTCTCTTATGCCCAGCAGCGTCACACTTTCGGCAAGGCGATCGCCGAACACCAGGCCATTCAGTTCAAGCTGGCCGAGATGGCTACCAAGGTCGAGGCCGCCCATGCCATGATGGTCAACGCAGCACGCAAAAAGGACTCCGGGGAACGAAACGACCTCGAGGCAGGGATGGCGAAGTACCTCGCCTCCGAATACTGCAAGGAAGTGGTGGAGGACGCCTTCCGTATCCATGGCGGCTACGGGTTCTCCAAGGAGTACGAGATCGAGCGCCTCTACCGCGAGGCGCCGATGCTGCTGATCGGTGAAGGTACGGCCGAGATCCAGAAAATGATCATCGGTCGACGGCTCCTCGAGGAGTACCGACTGCAGGGCTGAAAGTCCCTTTTGCGGCGAATCCTCCATGGGTTCGTCGCAAAAGGATCACTGGCAGTCACTGGCTGACGGCCATCGACTCGGCTTCTGGCTTGCCCAGTTGTTGCGTGCAACCGATAGCATTCCAGTAAAGCCGCCGTCCCGTCCCCCTGTTTGCGGCGCGGCAATCACCCGCTACGAAGGTCATCCATGCCCCACAGCCAAACCTCTGCACCTCGCGTCGGCATCCTCGGTGGACGTCTCGCACGCGGAGCATCGCCGTGGCTTCTGCCGACCGTCGCCACCGCTGCGCTCAGCCTCTCCCGGGCCCGCAAGTCCGGGCGCTGGGCGGCAGTGGCCGTGCCCACCACCGCTCTCGCGGCGGGCATGCTGTGGTTCTTCCGCGATCCCGAGCGTGAGATCACGCAGGGCCGTGTCATCTCGCCCGCCGACGGTGTGGTGCAGAGCATCATGCCGTGGAAGGACGGACGGACCCGGGTCGCGATCTTCATGAGCCCGCTGAACGTCCACGTCAACCGTGCGCCCCTCGCGGGCACGGTGACGTCCGTGGAGCACATCCCCGGCGGGTTCGTCCCGGCGTTCAACAAGGAGAGCGAGAACAACGAGCGCGTTGTCTGGCACTTCGACACCGAGCTCGGCGACATCGAGATGGTGCAGATCGCCGGCGCCGTCGCACGCCGCATCGTCCCGTACCTGCCGGCCGGCACCAAGGTGGAGCAGGGCGAACGCATCGGTCTGATCCGTTTCGGCTCCCGCGTCGACATCTACCTCCCCGAGGGTGTCGAGGTCGCGGTCGAGGTCGGTCAGGCCACCACCGCGGGGGTGACCCGAATTGACCGTGACTGACCCTGAGACTCCCACCACACCGTCGGGTGGGTGGGTTCCCGAGGCCGCGGAGGAGGAGACCGCCGAAGACGACATGCCGCTCTCGCTGCGGCTGTCGATAGCGGACACCCTCACCCTCGGTAACGCGACGTGCGGATTCATGGCGGTGTACTTCACCACCACCGGGATCCTCATCCCGCACCTCACCGGCAGCGGCGAGTCGGGCATGGCCCGGCACAGCGCGGCGACCGCGGTGATACTGATGCTCCTCGCGGCGGTCTTCGACCTCTTCGACGGCATCGTGGCCCGCAAGCTGCGCAGCTCGCCGATGGGCGCGGAACTGGACAACCTGTCCGACCTGATCAGCTTCGGGCTGGCGCCGGCGTACTTCGTGCTGGTCTACGGCATGGTCGCCGACGACGCACACCAGAAGATGTCCGCACTGGCGGCGATCGTGGTGCTGCTGGCGGTGGTCCTGCGGCTGGCGAGATTCAGCTGCGTGACGATGAAGGACGGCATGTTCCAGGGCATGCCGAGCCCCTTCGGCGCGCTGACGGTCGTCTCGATCGTCCTGCTGGAGCTGCCGTTCGTCCCGACGCTGCTGGCGATCATCGGGGTGGCCTGGCTGATGGTGAGCCGGGTCGAGTACCCGAAGCCGCGGGGTGTCCTCGCGGTGGCGATGCTGAGCTGGATCGTCGGGGCGATGGGCCTGCTGGCGGCCTGGGCGTTCGACGCCCCGGGCGGTCAGCTGCTGCTCCAGACCGGCTGCGCACTGCAGATCGCTCTGGCGGCGACCATCCCGCTGTTCGCGACGACCCGTCGCGCGAACACGTTCCGCCACAACCGCCGCGAGGCGCGAGCGGCGCAGCTCCCGTAACACTGCTCCGGAAGGGCCCCCGATGCCATCGGCATCGGGGGCCCTTCCGCATACCCAGGGCTGCGCGGCCCTCCGGGGGGGCGCGCAGCCAGCGACGGGACGGACCCACTGGCGGGGTGGCGCGGCCGGTGGCGGGGGGCGGGGACGGGTGGACCCACTGGCGGGGACCGGGGACGGGGTGGACCCACCGGCCGAGGCCAGGAGGCGCGGCGAACCACCGGCCGGACACGGGGGTCGACCCACTAGCCGTGGCCCGGCAGCGCGGCGAGCGCCGTCGGCGGAGGGTGCACGCCCACACCTGGCCCCCCGCGAGGGGCGCCACCCCAGCGCACGCCACCCCCCACGGCGGCAGC
>LJCW01000376.1 GCA_001298555.1 Actinobacteria bacterium OV450 | reverse complement strand
GCGCCGGCCGCGCAGCCGGTCGGGGCGGGCATCGCAGCCGGCGCGCCGTACCCCTGGGGTGCCGGCGGCGGCGCCGACACGGGGACGGGTACGGGTACGGGGGGCGGCGGCGGAACGTGACCGGGCGCGGAGCCGACTCCGACGGCCCTGCGAGCGCCACCGTCGGGCGCGCCGGCCGGGGGCCGGGGGGGGCCGGCCGCCTCGTACCCCGCGAACAGGTCGCCGAGCCCCGCCGGAGGCTCGCGCCAGCCGGACGGCGCGGGGGCGGGCTGACGGCGTCCGATCCGGATGGAGTGGAGCTTCGGCAGATCGGTGCGGCGCATGAGGTCTGCGGTGGCCAGGGCGATGCGCACGCCGGTCCAGTCCTCTCCGGTGCGCTGGGCGACCGAGGCGCGCAGCACGAGGCGGCCGGTGCCGTCGCCCTGCCGGTGGGCGAGGCGGTAGCCGGGCACCCAGACGGCGCCGGGCACCGTGTACTCCAGTTCCAGTTCCAGTTCCAGCTGCAGGTCCGGATCGGGCTCCTCCCCGTCGGCGGCGCCGCCGAGGGTCAGTACCGCGCAGACCGTGGTCTCCACGTGCCGGGACGGCGCGTCGGTGGACGCGCGGGCGAGCCTGTCCGCGGCGACGGAGAGTTCGTGCTCGGCGAGGCGCTCCGCCTCCTGCAGTTCGGTGAGACGGGCGTGCAGCGCGGTCAGCCGGGCGTCGACGAAGTCGGCGAGCTCCAGCCATGCGTCGACCGGCGTACGGCGGTGCGGGTCCCCGCGCCTGCGGTCCGGCGGTATCGGGCGCAGCCCCCGGACCTCCTCGATCAGTCCCTGGTGCCGTTCCCGGCGGCCCTGCGCCGCCGCGTGCCGCTCGCGCAGCCGTGCGACTTCGCGGCGCAGCGCCTCGGGTGCGCCGGCGCCCAGGGGTTCGGCCCCGACCTCCACCCGGGCCTCGGTGACGCGCACTCCGGGGGCGTTCAGGACACGGGCCCGCAGGGAACCGTGGTCCATCGAGCGGGGCAGCCCCGTCACCCGCAGCCGGGCGTCCGGCGGCATGCTGCCGCGCACCAGGCGGCGGCAGACCGCCCCCTGCGCGTACACCACGACCGAATCGAGGGTCGACCCCCAGGTCCGTGCCGTCTTGTCGGTCATGTGCTCCGCCCCGCCCCCGTCGCGTCCGTGCTGAGCGAAGCCTACGCCCGAGCACCGGGTGCGCACGGGCGCCCCCGTCGTCCCGGCAGGCCCTTCCCCGCAGACGGTTTACCGCAGGCCCTTCGGCGCAGGGCGGTTGCCGGCAGGCCGTTCGTCAGCTGGCGGAGCCCGCCGCCGAACCCGTCGCGAGGTCCGCGCCCCACCGTGCGATCGCGGCCGGCAGGTCGAGCGCACCCGGGCGCAGGCCGGAGTCCTCGGCGGGCCAGTCCTCGCGGGGGACGCGCCACATCACCTCGAACTCGTTGCCGTCCGGGTCCTTGGCGTAGAAGGACTTGGAGACCAGGTGGTCGCTCGCGCCGACCAGCGCACCCCGGTCGGTGAGCTTGCGCCCCAGCTCGGCGAGCTCGCCGAGGGTGCCGACCTCCCAGGCCAGGTGGTAGAGCCCGACCCGGCCCTGCTCGGGACCGGGCGCGTCGCCGCCGACCGAGAAGAGCCCGAGGTCGTGGTCGTTGAGGCTGCCGGGAGCGCTCAGGAAGGCGGCCCGGCCGGCGACCATGTGGTCGACCTGGAATCCGAACACGTCGGTGTAGAACGCGACGGAGCGCTCGACGTCGCGGATCCAGAGCACGGCGTGGTTGAGGCGGCGTACGGACATGGGGCAGCGCTCCCGGTGGCTCGAAGGGCGTGGCTCGATCTGGTGGGTACCAGCATAACGTTCAAATTCGAACTATCGACCCCGGAACCCTGTTCCCCGCCGGCGCCGGAGGGCTACGTTGGTCCTCCTTTCCGCAGGGTCCAGGAGGCTTCGTCGTGATGGAGGGCACCGCCACCGTCGGCCTGCCCATGGGCACCCTGCGCTACATGCCGCCCGAGCGCTACCGCGGCGAGAACGGAAACGCCGAGGTCGACGTGTGGGGCTGGGGCGCCGTCGTGTTCTTCGCCGCGACGGGCCGGCACGCCTTCGACGGGGACACCGCCGGGGCGCTGACCTACCAGGTCGCCACCCACGAGCCCGACACCTCGGTACTGCGAGAACCGCTGCGCTCCCTCGTCCGCGCAGCGCTGTCCAAGGACCCGGCCGACCGGCCGTCCTCGGAGCCACTGCTGCTCTCGCTCGTCGGCCGCTCGGACCTCGCCGACGTCGTGAAAGGGGTCGTTCCCCAGAGCCCGTCGGGGCCCGGGGAACCCTCGCGCTCCGACGGCGCGGAGGCCGCCTTCGCCCGCCTGGGCACCGCCGCGCAGGAGGCGGTCTCCCAGGTGCTGCTGCGCCTGGTCGCCCCGGGGGAACGCGCCGAGGACGCGCTGCGCTCGGCGCACCGGTCCGAGTTCGCCGACGGCCGGACGCCGCAGGAGGTGCTGGACGAGGTCGTGGCCGCGTTCACGCGAGCCCGGGTCCTGGTCTGGGACGGCGATTCGGTCACCCTGTCCGCGCCGCACTGATCCGGGCCTGGCCCCGGCTGCGCGACTGGGCGGAGGCCGAACGCCCGGGCCTGGGCGTCCACCAGCGCCTGTCGGAAGCGGCCCGGCTCCGGGAGGGGAACGGCCGGAAGACCAACGACCTGCTCCAGGGCACCGCTCTGGAACGCACCCGCGACCGGGCCGCCACGGGTCGCCGCCACCTCACCCTCAACCGGACCGAGCGGGACTTCCTGGACGCCGGATCCGCGCCGACCCGGCGCCGGGACCGCCTGCGCGTCCTGCTCAGCGCCGTACTGGCCGCCCTGCTGGTCCTCGCCGTCGGCGCGGCCGCCGTGGCGTTCGACCAGCGCCGGACCGTCATCGCCCAGCGGGACCGGGCGGCCTCCGCCCAGGTCGCCGGCACGGCCCGGTCCGTCCGCAGCACCGATCCCCGGCTCGGCCGCAGGCTCGCGATCGCCGCGGCGGGCCTCGCGGACACCCCCGAGTCGTGGTCGGCCCTGGAGGCCGTGCGCTACCCGTGGGCCACCGACGCGGTCAGGCTGCCCGGCTTCGTCCCGGCCTTCCGGCGGGAACTGGTCCCCGATGAAGCTCAGTCCCTCGGCAACCCATCTGCTGGGTGAAACGCTCGATGCGGACATGAAGTCCACGCTGACGGTGTGGGAGACCCGGACCGCAGAGCAGAAGTACACCGAGAGCGGCAGCGGGGCCGTCTTCTACCTCATGCACTCCTCGTTCTCACCGGACGAGGCGGTGTTCTCCGTCCCCGGGTCCGAAGAGCACGGGTTCACCTGGCTCGAACGGCTTCAACTGGGGGGCCACTTCCGGCACGTCGGCCCCGTGCTGCGCAACGAGACCACGCAGAGCGAGTGTTATCCCGGGACCGCCCCGCGCTTCACGGCCGACGACTCCCGGCTCCGGTGCGTGGGAACCGACGGCGTCCTGCGCTCGTTCGACGTCAGCGCCTTCACCCACGCCAGGGACAAGGACGTGTACTACACGGCGGGAGCGGTGAGCGGAGACCTGCGGACCCTCGCGTTGCCCCCGCGCATCCTCCCTCGACATCCACACCCCGCAGTCCGGGGCCAAGCGGGCCGCACTGAGCCCGCCTGTCGAGGGTTACTCAAGCCCCATGGAGAAGACCGAGTCAGCCGTGACGGACGCCTGGCCGCCGTACTCCAGAGCGCCACGATCGAGATCTGGGACACGGCCGACGAGAAGAGGCCGGTCCTGGGCAGCCTGCCGGTCGTGGACCAGCAGGTGCGCAGCGGCGCGTCGATCGCCTTCGCGTTCTCGCCGGACCGCACGTCGCCGGCCGTCCAGGTCGTGACGAAGGACGAGGTCAACACGCTCACGTTCCGGGATCTGACCACCATGCGGCAGATCCGGAAGGCGAGCGCCGCCCTCGGCCATACGCTCCGGCCCATGGGCCAGGCCCTGAGCACCGGCCGTACCCCCTGGACCCCCGGGCAGCTCGTCCGGGACCTCTGCGCCGTCTCGGGACCCCTCAGCGAGCAGGAGTGGAAGACGCACATCCCCGACGTCCCCTACCTCAAGACCTGCTGACCGCCCGTCGGCCCTCACGGAACCGGCGCGCCGGCCGTGGCCGGGCGGGTCCCCTGTCGCGACGGGGGTCCGCCCGCCACACTGGTGGCCACGGGGCGCGGCGCCCCGTCACGAGGAGGTGGTGGGGTGTCGTCGGCGAACCCTGCAGAGCAGCCCGCTCCGGCCGTACGGCCCGAGGTGTGGGAGACGTACGGGCCGGCCGATCTCAGTGCCGTGCCGGTGTTCGCCGGAGGGTTCATCAACTTCGGCTACTGGCGCGCCGTAGACCTCGAACGGCCCCTGTCCCAGGGCGACCGGATCCGCAGCGAGCAGGACCTCTACCGGCACGTGCTCGACGCGGTCGGCCGCGGCGGCGGCCGCGCCGTGGAGATCGGCTGCGGTCTGGGCCTCGGGTGCGCCCTCGCCCTGGAGGAGTACGAGCCCGCGCAGATCACCGGAGTGGACATCCACCCCCAGCAGCTCCAGCGGGCCCGCGAAGCCAACGCCCGCCTCCTCGAAGCAGAGCCGGACCGGCTGCGCTTCGTGCTCGGGGCGGCGGAAAGCCTGCCGCTCGGCGACTCCGCGTTCGACTGCCTCTACAGCGTCGAGGCGGCCCAGCACTTCCCCGACCTGCCCGCGTTCGCGCGCGAGGCGGCGCGCGTCCTGCGCCCCGGCGGACGGGTCGCGGTCACCAGCTTCTTCAGCGTCGAGGGCGCGTCCGCCCCGGCGGAGCGGCTCGCGGGGCTGCTCGACTCGTTCGCCAGCGGCCTGGACATCGCCCGGCCCGTGTCCCGGCTCGGCGAAGCCCTGGCCGCCGCTGGTTTCACCGACGTGCGGACCACTTCGATCGGCCCACAGGTCTGGCCCGGCTGGGACCGCTGGCTCGCCCGCCTCTGGGAGCCCGGCACCTGGCCCCGCAACTTCCTGGCCGCCTGGGAACAACAGATCCTGGATTACTACCTCGTCACCGCCACCCGTCCGTAGCCGTACCGCAACGGCATTCCTCCGGCGCCCGGGCAACACCTCAAGGCGTTCCGGGAAGGGGAGTTCCGCGCCCCGGCCCCGCACACGAACACGCCGTCGGGGCGCGGAAACACACCTTGCACGCGCTGCTCCGCACCGCCCGGCAACTCCCATCGCGGACACCTCGTTCGGGCCCGGTACCGCTCAAACCCACACACCTCACAGGTCACCTGGGTAGAGTCCGCACCCAACACCGTCCATCGGAGGAGTCCGCATGTCCGCTCGGGAGATTCCCAACCTCAAGTCCCAGTACGCAGAGAAGGTCGCCGCCGACCTCGGCCTCAACACCGCCGAGCAGGAACGCATCCGAGAGGAGATCACCTCCCTCCAGGAGCGCCTGGCCGGTCTGGAGCAGGACCACGCACTCCTCGTCGGAATGCGGTCGGCCCTCGGCGACGTCGCGGCCGCGGTGCCCGCTCCGCGCGCCGGCAAGAAGGCCGTGACACCTGCCACCGCGACGGCCGGCACCGCGAAGAAGGCGACCACCACCAAGGCGCCCGCGAAGAAGGCGACCGCGAAGAAAGCGACCGCCACGAAGACGGCGGCCAAGGGGGCGACCGCCGAGAACGCAACCGCCAAGAACACGACCGGCGCGAAGACCGCCGGTGAGAAGTCGGCCGGCGCGAAGACGTCCGCGGTGAAGGCCACGGCGAAGGCGCCCGCGAAGGCCGCGGCGAAGGCGCCCGCGAAGGAGAAGGCCGTCGCGTCCAAGGAGAAGCAGGTCCCGCTGACCGAGCTGATCCACCGGCACCTGAGCGGGCAGGCGGAGCCGAAGACGGCCCGCGAGATCGCCCAGGCCCTCAAGGCCGCGCACCCGGACCGCAGCGTCAGCGACAACCTGGTGCGCACCACCACCGAGCGCCTGGTGGCCCGCAGCCTGGCGGAGCGCGTCAAGCAGGGCGCCACCGTCTACTACACGGCCCTCCCGCACCACGGTGGGGCTGCCGAGGCCGCCGAGGCTCCTGCCGCAGCCGTCGAGGCGGCGGCCGGAAGTGAGACGGAAACCACTCCGGTGCCTGCCGACGCCTGACCGGCCCGTACCACGGGCGCCGCGACGCGGTGCTTCCCCGGGCCTGCCGGCTCTGCCCTCCGGCCCGGGGGTGCCGAATGGGCCGTTCGGGTGAGACGGGCCCGCGTGCACGTGACCTACCCTGGATCGGAATCGTGTGTTCCGGGGGTCGAGCGCAAAGGAAGAGCGCGTCCATGGGCATCACCAGCAGTTCCGTGCGTCGTCGACGGGCGGGGTCCGCCGTGGCCGGGGCCGTCCTCGGCCTTCTGGCGGCAGTTGCCACCCCGGCCTTCGCCGCCACGGACGGCTCGGCGGGCCGTTCCGCGGCCGGCTCGGAGCACGCCAAGCAGGCCAGGCACGAGAAGCAGGCCAAGGGCGCCACCACCACGATCCCGCTGGGCATCTCCCGGCTGGCCCAGGGACCGGGCCATGACGTCGCCATCACCATCGACGACGGCCCGGACCCCCGCTGGACCCCTCAGGTCCTCCAGGTGCTGAGGCAGAACCACGTCAAAGCCACCTTCTGCATGATCGGAACCAAGGCCCAGAAGTACCCGGAGCTGGTGCGCGAGGTCGCCGCGGACGGCCACCAGCTGTGCGACCACTCCGTCGACCACGACGTGACGATGGACCACAAGCCCGTCGCCTACCAGCGGCAGCAGATCCTGGACGCCAAGACCATGATCGAGAAGGCGGTGCCGGGTGTCGCCGTGAACTACTACCGGGCGCCGGGCGGTGCCTTCACCCCTGACAGCCGTGCGATAGCCGTTGCGAGCGGGATGCGGCCGCTGGGCTGGAGCGTGGATCCCCGGGACTGGAGTCGCCCGGGCCTGCCGGCGATCGTCGCCGCCATGGAGGGCAAGCTGCCCCGGCAGCCGACCGTCCTCTTCCACGACGGCGGCGGCGACCGCAGTGAGACGGTCGCCGCGCTCAAGGTGTACCTGCCCTGGCTGGCCAAGCAGGGCTACAGCTTCACCTTCCCGGCCCTCACCACCCCGTAGGGCGACCGGGGCCCGGGACTCACCTCCCGGCCTCCCGTACGTACGCCCCGGCCGCCGCGGCCGCCGCCGCGGCGTGCGCGGCACGGTCGGCGTCGGCTTCGTCGAGCGGGAGCGCGGTGGTCAGCAGCCGGTAGTAGAGCGGGGCGGACGTCGCGCGGATCACCTCGCGCGCATCGGTGCCCCCGGGCACCTCTCCGCGGGCGGCGGCCTGCTCCACGCACGGCGCCCACTCCTCGACGCGGGCCGTGTAGAAGCCGTACAGGGCCTCCGCCGCCTTCGGGTCGGATCCGGCCGCCGCGATCACCGCCTTGAACAGGGCCCCCTGCCGGGGGTCGGCCAGCGTGCGCTGCACCAGACGGGCGTTGGCCGTCAGGTCCCCGAGCAGCGAGCCCGTCTCCGTGCGCGGCACGGACTGCTGTGCCATGTCCAGCAGCAGGTCGGTCACGAGGCCGGTGGCCGTGCCCCAGCGGCGGTAGACGGTCGTCTTCCCGACCTCCGCGCGGCGCGCGATGTCGGCCAGGTCGAGATGGGTGAAGCCCTGCTCGGCCAGCACGTCCGCGGCGGCGTCCAGCACGGCCGCCCGCACCCGCGCCGTCCGCCCTCCGGGCCGGGTGGTCCCCGGATCGGATTCGCCTTCCGTGTACTCCATAACGGGACTCCAGTTCCATTAGCTCGCGCACCTTGCTACGCTCGTCCCATCTTAACGGAACCGCAGCCCCATTAGCTGGGTGTGTGAGAGGGGATTCGTCATGGAGTACAGGCGACTGGGCGCGTCGGGACTTCAGGTTCCGGCGCTCAGCTTCGGCGCCGGCACCTTCGGCGGCCGCGGACCGCTCTTCGGGGCCTGGGGCAACACCGGGGTGGAGGAGGCGCGCCGCCTCGTGGACATCTGCATCGACGCCGGGATCACCCTGTTCGACACCGCGGACGTCTATTCCGACGGCGCGTCCGAGGAGGTGCTCGGAGCCGCTCTCAAGGGCCGCCGCGACCGGGTGCTCATCTCCACCAAGGCCGGCCTGCCCACGAGCGACGCCCCGGGGGACGCGGGTACCTCGCGCTCCCGCCTGATCGCCTCCGTCGACAAGGCGCTGCGCCGCCTCGGCACGGACCGCATCGACCTCTTCCAGCTGCACGCCTTCGACGCGGGAACCCCCGTGGAAGAGGTGCTCTCCACGCTGGACGACCTGGTCCGGGCCGGGAAGATCCGTCACCTCGGCGTCTCCAACTTCTCCGGCTGGCAGGCGATGAAATCCCTCGCCGCCGCCGACCCCGGCGGCCGGGAGCGCTACGTCGCCCACCAGGTCTACTACTCCCTCATCGGCCGTGACTACGAGTGGGAGCTGATGCCCCTCGGCCTCGACCAGGGGCTCGGTGCGATCGTCTGGAGCCCCCTCGGCTGGGGACGGCTCACCGGCAGGATCCGCCGGGGCCGTCCGCTGCCCGCCGGCAGCAGGCTGCACGACACCGCCGACTTCGCGCCGCCCGTGGACGACGAACACCTCTACCGCGTGGTCGACGCCCTGGACGAGATCGCACGGGAGACCGGGCGGGCGATCCCGCAGATCGCCCTCCGCTGGCTGTTGCAGCGGCCGACCGTCTCCTCCGTCATCATCGGCGCCCGCAACGAGGAGCAACTGCGCCAGAACCTGGGGGCCGTGGGCTGGGAGCTCGCCCCGGAACAGATGGCACGGCTCGACGAGGCCAGCGCCCGCCCGGCCCCCTACCCCTACTTCCCCTACCACCGCCAGCCGGGCTTCGCCCGCCTCAACCCGCCCGTGGTCCCGGCTCGTTGACCGCCGGCGGGCGTCGTCAGCCGCCGCGGACGGCCCTGAGGAGGCGGGCGCAGCGGGTGCTCATGTCCCGGGCCGACTGGTCGGGGTGGGCGATCCACCAGCCCATCAGGGCGCTGACGGTGCCCGTCCACACGTGCTTGAGGGCATCGGCGTCGAGGGGGTCGTCGTTGCCCAGTCCGCTCAGCAGCGCCGCGGTGCCCGTCGCGGCGAGTCCGTCGACGGCCTCGCGGTGCCGCTGGGCGGCCAGGCGCAGTTCGGATCCGGGCGGCAGGGTCCTGTCGTAGAGGACGAACCAGGCATGACGACGTTCTTCGAGGGCCGTGAAGAGTCCGGTGAGGACCGCGTGGGGGAGCCGCTCGTCGCCCGCGGCCGGTCCGGCGGCCATCGCCGCGTCGATGGCCGCGATGACGCGGGCGGCGATGTGTTCGAGGCAGGCGAGGTAGAGCCCGTCCTTCGAATCGAAGTAGGCGTAGAGCATCGGCTTCGTCACGCCCACCCGCCGGGCGATCGCGGCCATCGAGGCGGACGCGTGACCGTGGCGGCCGAACTCCTCCATCGCGGCGGCGAGGATCTGTTCCTCGCGTTCGGCGCGCGGTACGCCCTTCGTCCCCGCCGGTCTGCCCCGGCGCCTGCCCGGTGGTGGTGTGGGTGGCGGTGGGGTGCCCGGCGCGGCGCCGACGCTTGTGGAGTCCATGAGGAGAACTATACGGTGGAGTAAATTACCAAGCGGTAAATTCTCGAAGGGTTGCATCGCCATGGCCGAGACCGTGCCCGTCGCCCCTGTCGCCCCGCCCCGGCCGCGCCGCTCCTGGTGGGGCTGGGGCGCCGCCGGCAAGGCACTGCCCGACCGTGAGTGCGTCGCCCTCGGTGCGCTGGTCCCGGGGGCGGCCGGCACCCCGCTGCCGGTGCCCGACGTCCGCTCCGTCGACCTGCCCGCCGTCCGCGTCGCCCCGCCCGCCTCCCTCGCCCACCTGATGTCCGACACCCCGCCGGACCGGGCCTCGCACACCTACGGCAAGGCCTGCCGTGACGTCGTACGGGCCCTGCGCGGCGAACTCGGGGCCGCACCCGACCAGGTCGCGTTCCCCCGCTGCGAGCAGGACGTCGTGGACGTCCTGGACTGGGCCGAGGGCGCGGACGTGGTCGTCGTGCCGTACGGGGCGGGAAGTTCGGTGGTCGGGGGAGTGGAGTACCGCGGGGACCGCCGGGGCGGTGTGCTGTCCCTGGACCTCTCCGCCCTGGACCGTGTCCTCGACATCGACACCACCGGCAGGGCGGCACGGATCCAGGCGGGCGTGCTCGGGCCCGACCTCGAAGCCCAGCTGCGGCCGCACGGGCTGACCCTGCGCCACTTTCCGCAGAGCTTCGAGTTCTCCACCCTCGGCGGCTGGCTGGCGACCCGGGCCGGCGGCCACTACGCCACGCTCCTGACCCACGTCGACGATCTGACCCAGGCCCTGCGCGTGGTCACCCCGGCCGGCGTCAATGAGTCGCTGCGCGTGCCCGGTTCGGGTGCGGGCCCGTCCCCCGACCGGCTGTTCCTGGGGTCGGAGGGCACGCTCGGAGTGATCACCGAGGCGTGGATGCGGCTCCAGGACCGGCCCCGGCACAAGGCGTCCGCCTCGGTCCTGTTCGACGACTTCGCGACCGCGGCCGGAGCCGTCCGCGCCATCGCCCAGTCGGGCCTGCACCCGGCCAACTGCAGGTTGCTCGATCCGGGCGAGGCGGCGCTCGCGGGCGTGGCCGGCGGCGGCCGCAGCGTTCTCGTACTCGGGGTGGAGTCCGCTCACTTCCCCGTCGCCGACCGGCTCGCCGAGCTGGTCGCCCTGGCACGGGACCACGGCGGTTCGCCGGCCACGGCCCCGGCCCAGCCCGTCGCCGGGAACCCTGCCGGGGGCCGTTCCGACGACTGCGCGGCCGACGCGTGGCGCTCCGCGTTCCTGCGCATGCCCTACCTGCGGGACGGGCTGGCGCGGATGAGCGTGATCAGCGAGACCTTCGAAACGGCCTGTACGTGGGACCGCGCCGAGGCGCTGTACGAGGCCGTGCAGCGGGACCTGGGCGCCGTCGTGCGCGCGGTCACCGGCGCCGAGGCGATGATCAACTGCCGCTTCACGCACGTCTACCCCGACGGCCCCGCCCCGTACTTCACCGTCATCGCCCCGGCGAGGCGCGGCTCGGAGGTCGCGATGTGGGACGAGGTCAAGTCCGCCGCGATGGACCTGCTCGGCGCGCACGGCGCGACCGTCACCCACCACCACGCCGTCGGCCGTGACCACCGGCCCGGATACGACCGGCAGCGCCCGGAGCCGTTCGCCCGGGCGCTGCGGGCCGCGAAGACCGCGCTCGATCCGGCGGGGATCCTCAACCCCGGAGTGCTCTTCGACGGGGAGCGGGGCTGACCGGACGGCGCACCTGCGGCGGGACGTCAGAACGCGAAGAGCGGGTTGCCGTTGAGGCTCGCGGACATGGTGCACGCGTTGGAGAAGGTGTGCTTCCAGGAGATGCGGCTGCCCTTCCAGATGCCGTCGGCGGAGACGGTGACGGGGGCGTAGTGCATCGGACAGACCCGGTCCCGGTCCGGGGCGGCGAGCAGCGCGTCGAGGCTGCCCGCGGTGGCGGTGAGGGCGGCGCAGGCCGCCTGGGGGTCGGGGTGCGTGCCCTGGGCGGTCGGCGCGCAGCTGAGGGCGGTGGCGCGGGAGACGGCCGCCCCGGCGTCGCCGGGGGCGACCGCGAGGACCACGGCGGACGGGGCGTACAGGCTCGCGGGCTGTGCCTCGGCGGTCCCGGCGGCCCCGGCGAGGGGGAGGAGGGCGGCGGCGGTGACAGCAGCGATGCGGTGACGCACGACAGTACTCTCTTTCAATTCGAAGGGTGGGCGCAGCATTTGGCTGCGGTGTACCGGTTGGACAGCACTGAGTCTCTCGGGTGCGAAGGCCGTGTGCACATCGATGACCGATTTACGGACACTGCGTTCGATTACCGACGACCGAACGGTCGTTCTGGCAGCTCAGGCCCGGTGTGCGCCCTCCGCGATCACGCGTCAACGGAGGGTGATGCCGGGTGTGGCGTGTTGATCGCAGCCCGTTGACCTGCCATCGGCCGCACGCGGTTCATCGAACGTCCATCCAGGCTGACCGGATAGTGCCGTTGTGCACCCTCCGGCCGGGCGCGGGCCGGCTCAGGTGCGTTCCGCGCCGGACGTGCCCCCGGAGTACAGGGCCGCGGCCGCGTGCAGGGCCGCTCCGGCGGCCAGTGCCCCCTCGTCGAAGACGACGCGCCCCGAGTGCAGGTCGGGCGCCTGCGCCGGCGGGGTCCCGGGCGGACGGGCCCCGAGGAAGGCCATCGTGCCCGGCACCCGCTCCAGGACGTACGCGAAGTCCTCGGCCCACAGGAACGGCCGGTGCAGCCGGTGGACCCGGTCGGCTCCGAGGAGCGCGGCCGCGGTGTCCCGGAGGGCGGCGGTGCGATCCGGATCGTTGACCACGGGCGGATAGCCCTCGGTCAACGTGACCTCGGCGTGGGCGCCGTGGGCGGCGGCCACGTGGTGGGCGACGCGGGTGACGCCCTCGCGTACGAGCCGCCGCGTGGCGGGGGAGAGGGTGCGGAGGGTTCCGGTGATCTCCGCCGTGTCGGGGATGACGTTGGCCGTCGTACCTGCGTGCACCGACGCGACGGTGACCACCGCCGGATCGTGGACGTCGACGGTACGGGTGACCATCGTCTGCAACGCCTGGACGATCTCGCACGCGACCGGCACCGGGTCCAGCCCGAGATGGGGGGCCGAGGCGTGCCCGCCCCGCCCGCGGACGCTCACCCGGAACAGGTCGGAGGCCGCGAACGTGGGCCCGGGCCGCAGGTGGAGGGTGCCGCTGTCGAAGCGGGTGGTGAGGTGCAGGGCGAAGGCGCGGTCCACGCTCCCTCCGTCCGCGGTCCGCAGCACACCCTCGTCGATCATGCGCAGGGCACCCCCACCGGACTCCTCGGCCGGCTGGAACATGAACACGACGCGCCCGGCCAGTGCTCGGCGCCGCGCCGACAACAGCCGGGCGGCCGTGACGAGCATGGCGGTGTGGGCGTCGTGACCGCAGGCGTGCATGGCACCCGGCACCCGCGAGGCGAAGTCCAGGCCGGTCTCCTCGTCCAGGGGCAGGGCGTCCATGTCGGCGCGCAGCAGGACCGTCGGACCCGGCAGTGCGCCGTCGAGGGTGGCGGTGACGGAACTGAGGCCGGAGCCGGTGGCCACATCGAGCCGCAGTCCGGCCAGGGCGTCCAGGACGGCGTGCTGTGTGCGCGGCAGATCCGTACCCAGCTCGGGGTGGCGGTGGATGCTCCGGCGCAGGGCCACAGTGTCGGGGAGGAGTGCGTGCGCCTCTGCGAGCAGCCCCGCGAGTGCCTCCCGGGCCGCACTCACCGGCCTTCCAAACCGCACACACCTCACCCGTATCGCGAACCGCTCTGACCCCAGAGGGTAGAGGGGGAAGGCGCCGAACGGGCTCTGCGCCGCGCGGATGACGCCCCTTTCGGGCGCAGTTCGTACGGCTCGTCGCAAACGAGTGATCGTTGCTCTCTGGTGAGGGGCAGTTCCGCCGTGTAGCGTCAGCGGCAGCTGTCGTGGTTCGCAGTCCCTGCCCGCGCCCTGGCGTGGGCATTCTGCTGTGCAGTGCCGGACCAGGGCGATCACCTCCCGGGGCCGCGCGGTGCGGACCCCACATCGAACTGAGAGGTACGAGCATGGCCAGCGGAACCGTGAAGTGGTTCAACTCCGAAAAGGGCTTCGGCTTCATCCAGCAGGACGGCGGCGGTCCGGACGTCTTCGCGCACTACTCCAACATCAACGCCAACGGCTACCGTGAGCTCCAGGAGGGCCAGGCCGTGACCTTCGACGTCACGCAGGGCCAGAAGGGCCCGCAGGCGGAGAACATCACGGTCGCCTGATCGCAGACCCCTTCACGAGGCTCCCGGAGCGATGCGCTCCGGGAGCCTCGTGCGTTCCGTATGCGCCTACGGATGGCCCGCCGCACGCGGCGGAGTTCCGGGGCGGCGGGCACGGCGGCGGGCCGGGGGACGTGCCGCACGGGACCTGGGGTCCGGACCGGGCAGGCGGGCCCCTGGACGACCCGGGCCCCCAGGGTGCCGGAGCGCCATCGCGAGCGCGACCGCGCGCCCGGCCTCCGCCATCGGGTCGGGCGCCGCGAGAGGCCCACCAGGACGTCGTCCACGGGCGCATCAGGTCGTCGTCCTCGCGTTCGAGGACGTGGCAGTGGTGGCTGTCCGGAGGGGGAGGGCCGCTGGCCGACAAGTCCCGTACCAGAACGTCCGATTATCGCCCCCTTCAGCGGGAACACAACATCGCCGCCCGGCAGTTCCCCGAAGGGAACCGGGGCGAGCCCGCACGACTCGGCCTCGACCGGCAGACCACTGGCAAGGAGAAACCGTGCGCATACTCTTCACCAGCCCGGCCTCGGCAGGCCACCTCTTCCCGATGATCCCGACCGCGCAGGCCCTGCGTGCCGCCGGGCACGAGGTGCTGTTCGCGGGCTCGCAGCCGTTGGACCGGCTTCGCGAGGCCGGTTTCCCGATCGTCGAGATCGGTGACGGCCGCACCATCCGGGACGTGTTCGAGCAGTCCACCGGCGAGCAGGCGCGCTACGTCGCCCCCGACATGACCCCGGACCAGATCCTCGACATGGCGGCCCGCGGCTTCGCGCTCGTCTCCCGCCCCACCGTGGACGGTCTGCTGGACGTCGCCGAGAACTGGGGGGCCGACCTGCTGGTCTACGACTCCTTCCAGGCCTCCGCCCCGCTGGTCGCGGCCAAGCTCAAGATCCCGTCGGTGATCCAGAACTTCGGGGTGATGTCCGGCATCGACATGGTCGGCCGGATCGCCGCCAACTTCACCGAGGCGTACGAGACGTACGGGGTGGACGGCCCGGCCGGAGCCACCGCGCTGAACATCGTCCCCGCCTCGCTCGGCGGCGACCCCGGCGGCCTGCGGATGCGCTACCTCCCCTACAACGGCGGTGGTACGGTCCCCGCCGAGCTGCTCCGCCGCGGCACCCGCCCGCGCGTCGCCGTCACGCTGGGCACCGTGCTCACCGAGATGGACGGCGTCCGCTCCATCGTCCGCCTGATCGAGGCCGCCGCCTCGGTGGACGCCGAGTTCCTGCTCGCCGTCGGCGACACCGACCTCACCGCGCTCGGCACCCTCCCGGACAACGTGAGCCCGCTGCCCTGGGTTCCGCTCGCCGAGCTGCTGACCGCCTCCGACGGCCTGATCCACCACGGTGGCTCCGGCACCTTCCTCACCGCCCTGCAGGCCGGCCTGCCGCAGCTCGTGCTGCCCCAGGGCGCCGACCACTTCACCAACGCCGACGCCCTCGTGGGCAGCGGCGCCGCCCTGCGATCCTCCTCCGACGACGTCGACACCGAGCTCCTCACCCGCCTCATCACCGACCCGGCCCTGCGCGAGGGCGCCGCCCGCCTCCGGGCGGAGAACGCCGCGCTGCCGACCCCGGCCGCAACGGTCCCCGCCCTGGAGGCCCTGGTCACCTCCTGAGCCGCACGCCACCCGCCGGGGCGGGGCCCCCCCCGCCCCGGCGTTGCGCGGGGCGCGACAGAACGGGGGCTCGGATACCGGCCCTCACGGTTCTGGAGGCCGACGGGTTCCCCGTCCGGGTGAATGCCGAGTACGCCGTCGCCGACGAGGTGACCGCCTCCACGGGGAAGCCCTGGCGTCAGGAGAGCCTGCGACGCCGGGGCGGGCGCCGCAGCCGTAGACGGCCCCGCGCACGAGTGCGGGGGGCCGTCCGGAGGGGGCCCGGCGGAGGGGGCCAGGCCAGACAGGGGTGGTCAGGCCAGCCAGGGGCGCCAGACGGCCTCGTTGCGCTCCACCCACTTCTTCGCCGCCTCCTGCGGCGAGAGCTTCTCCTCGGCGATCATCAGGGCCACCTCGTTCTGCTCCGCCGTGGTCCAGCGGAACTTCTTCAGGAACGCGGCGGCCTTGCCGCCCGACTCGGCGAAGCGCGTGTTCAGGTACTTCTGCAGCGGCGTGTGCGGGTACGCGCAGGCCACCTTCTCCGGGACGTCGGCGCAGCCCTCGGTGTACTCGGGGAGCTTCACCTCGGTCATCGGGACCCGCTCGAAGAGCCACTGGGGCTTGTACCAGTACGTCAGGAAGGGCTTGCCCTCCTTGGCGAACTGCCTGATCTGGGTGATCTGGGCCGCCTCGGAGCCCGCGAAGACGACCTCGAAGTCGAGCCCGAGGTTCTTCACCAGCGCCTTGTCGTTCGTGACGTACGAGGGCGAGCCGTCCATCAGCTGTCCCTTGCCGCGGCTCTCGGCGGTGCGCAGCTGGTCGGCGTACTTGTCGAGGTTCTTCCAGTCGGTGACGTCCGGGTGGGCCTCGGCGAAGTAGGTGGGGACGAACCAGCCGATGTGGCCCGTCACGCCCAGGTCGCCGCCCCGCGTGATCGTCTTCTTGCCTTCGACGTACCGCTTCTCCTGCTCGGGGTGGCCCCAGTCCTCCATGATCGCGTCGACGCGGCCCTGGCTGAGCGCGTCCCACGCGGGGACCTCGTCGACCTGCACGGTGTCCACGCGGTAGCCCAGCTCGTGTTCGAGGAGATAGGCCGCGACGGCGGTGTTCGCCTGGGCGCCGACCCAGGACTGGACGGAGAGGGTGACGGTCTTCGCGCCTCGCGCGGCCGCGTACGGGGACGTCTGCCGCGTCATGTCGGCCGCTCCGCAGCCGGTGAGCACGGCGAGCCCGGTCGCCGCCGCGAGCAGGGCCGTGCCCCGGCGGCCGGGGCGCCCGCGTCTGCGGCGGCCGGGGTCTGCGGCGTCGCCGGAATCCGCCGGGCTTCCGGCGTGTCCGTCGCGTCGTCCGGGGAAGGGTCGGTTTCGCATCTCAGGCTTCCTTCGCGGGCTGGGTGACGCGGTCGAGCAGCAGGCCGAGGCATACGATCGCGGCGCCGGCCACGAGGCCGGTGGCCAGGTCCCCTTGCGCGAGGCCGAGGACGACGTCGTAGCCGAGCGCACCACCGCCGACCAGACCGCCGATGATGACGACGGCGAGGACCAGGACCACCGCCTGGTTGACGGCGAGCAGCAACGCGGGCCTGGCAAGCGGCAGCTGGACCTGCCGCAGCTGCTGCGAGCGAGTCGCGCCCAGCGAGCGCGCGGATTCGAGCGCGGCCGGGTCCACCTCGCGCAGGCCCTGTGTGGTGATGCGTACGACGGCCGGCAGCGCGTACACGACCGCGGCAGCCGCGGCCGGAGCCCGGCCCACCCCGAAGAGCGCGACCACGGGGATGAGGTAGACGAACTGCGGCAGGGTCTGGCACACGTCGAGCACGGGGCGCAGCAGTCGCTGGGCGCGGTCGCTGCGGGCGGCGCCCACCGCGATCGCGAAGCCCAGTACGAGGGTGACGGCGACGGCCGCGATGACCTGGGAGAGCGTGTCGAGGGAGGCGTCCCACACACCGAGCACGCCGACGGCGGCGAGGGCGAGGACGGCCGTGAGCGCGGTGCGCCAGGTGCCGACGAGCAGGGCGAGAGCCCCGGCGCACAGCAGGAGCAGCCACCAGGGCGCCGCCTGGAGACCGCCGCGCAGGGGGTCGAGGACCCAGCCGGTGAACCGGGCCGCCCAGTCGGCGGTGCCGCCGACGACGGGCACACCGGAGTACAGGTGGGCGGTCATCCAGGCGACCGCCTCGTTCACGGGCGCGGCGATGGGCACCGTCCAGGACGCCGGCCACAGCGAGGTGCCCGCCATCCGGCCGGCGACGGCGACGGCCACCGCCGTGAGGACGGTGAGCAGCCATCCGTACCAGCCGTCGAACACGCGGAGAAGCAGCTGCCGCGGGCCGCGTCCCGGGGCCTCGGCGGCGCCGATCCGCCGGCCGGCGGCGTCGGCGGTGCGGTCGAGGACCACGGCGAGCAGCACGATGGGGATGCCGGCGGCCAGGGCGGCGCCGACGTCCACGGATGCGAGGGCCTGGTAGACCCGGTCACCGAGGCCGCCCGCGCCGATCACGGAGGCGATCACGGCCATCGAAAGGCCGGTCATGATGGCCTGGTTGACGCCCAGCAGCAGCTGCCGTCGGGCGAGCGGCAGCCGGGCCGTCAGCAGCCGCTGGCGGCCGGTGGCGCCGAGCGAGGCGGCGGCCTCCAGCACTCCCGCGTCGGCCTCGCGCAGGCCGAGGGCGGTGAGGCGGGCCATCGGCGGGGCGGCGTACACCACGGTGGCCAGCACGGCGGCGGGCACGCCGATGCCGAAGACCAGCACCATCGGCAGCAGGTACGCGAAGGCGGGCAGGATCTGCATGGTGTCGAGCACCGGCCGCAGGACGCGGTCGGCGCGCGCGGAGAGCCCGCCGGCGAGACCGAGGAGCCCGCCCACGGCGACGGAGGCGGCGACGGCCACGACCATCAGCGCGAGGGTCTGCATGGTCGGCACCCACATGCCCAGCAGCCCGCACGCGGCGAAGGCGGCGGCACACGTCAGGGCGAGCCGCAGGCCCGCCAGGCGCCAGGCCACCAGGGCGGCCAGCGCCGTGACGCCGGTCCAGCCCGCGGCGAGCAGGACGACGTAGACGGCGCGGACCGACACGACCACGGCGTTGCTGATGTGGCCGAAGAAGTAGAGGAACAGCGGGTGGCTGTCCCGGTGGTCGATGATCCAGTCGCCGGCCCGGCCGAGCGGCCCCGAGAGGTCGACGGCCAGGGCCGCGGGCCAGCTGCCGGCGGCCGGGAAGACGACGGCGAGCGGGACCAGTACGGCGGCGGCGACGGCGAGCGGCAGGAGCAGTCCGCGGCCGAGGGGGCGTCCGAGCACGGTCCGGCCGCCGCGCACACGGTCCGCCGGCCGGTCCCCGGCCGGGGCGCGTCTCGCGGCGGCGGTGCGGTCGCCGGGAGCCGGGCTCTTCGCCGAGGGCCGGTCCGCGGCGCGGTGCTTCGCGTCCCCGGGGCCGCCGGAGGACTGCGGGCCGCCCGGCCGGGAGGGTTCGCGTGCGGGGGCGGTGGTCGCGCTCATCCGCGCCACCCCCCGCTGCCGGCGGGCATGGCGACGGCGGGCCGGGGCGTGCCGGTCATGCGGCCACCTCCCGTCCGGTCCCGGCCGGGAGCCCGGCCACCACGGCGAGCAGCCCGGCCTCGTCGACGACGCCGAGGCACCGGCCGCGGTCGACGACCCGGGCCGGGCCGCCGCTGCGGACGACGGCCTCGATGGCCTCGGCCACGGTCGTGGAGGGGGTCAGCGCGGGGCCCTGCCCGGCCGCCTCGCCGGTGGCAGGGCGCATCGCGCTGCGTACGGTGAGGACCTGTTCGCGCGGGACGTCGCGCACGAAGTCCCGTACGTAGTCGTCCGCCGGGGAACCGACGATCTCCTCGGGCGTGCCCAGCTGCACGATGCGGCCGTCCCGCATCAGCGCAATGCGGTCGCCCAGGCGCAGGGCCTCGGCGAGGTCGTGCGTGATGAAGACCATCGTGCGGCCCTCCTCGTGGTGGAGCCGGGCGACCTCGTCCTGCATCTCGCGCCGGATCAGGGGGTCGAGCGCGCTGAACGGCTCGTCGAACAGGAGTACCTCGGGGTCGGCGGCGAGTGCCCGGGCGAGCCCGACGCGCTGCTGCTGGCCGCCGGAGAGCTGTCCGGGACGGCGCTCCTCCAGCCCGGTGAGACCGACCTTGTCGACCATCTCGGCGGCCTTTTCCCGGCGTTGGGTGCGGCCGACGCCCTGGATCTCCAGGCCGTAGGCGACGTTGTCCAGGACGCTGCGGTGCGGCAGCAGACCGAAGTGCTGGAAGACCATGGCGGCCCGGTGGCGGCGCAGCGCGCGCAGCCGGCTTGTGTCCATCGCGAGGACGTCCTCGCCGTCGAGGGCGAGGGTTCCGGCCGTGGGCTCGATCAGCCGCGTGAGGCACCGTACGAGGGTGGACTTGCCCGAACCGGACAGACCCATCACGACGAAGACCTCGCCCTTGCGGACGTCGAAGGTGACGTCGCGGACGGCCGCCGTGCAGCCGGTGCGCTGCCGCAGTTCCGCGGCGGACAGTCCGGCGTGCTCGGAGCCGGGGACCTTCGCCGCCGCGCCCTTGGGGCCGAAGACCTTCCAGAGGCCCTCGACCGCGAAGACGGGCTCCTCGACGGGTGTGGCGGCCGCCTGAGCGGCGGTGGGTGCGGCGTTCATCGGTGACCTCCTTCCAGGGACAGCAGTTCGGCGGCCTTCTCGCCCACCATGAGGACTCCGATCATGGGGTTCACCGCGGTCATCGTCGGGAAGACGGAGGCGTCCGCGATCCGGATCCCGTCGAGGCCGCGCACCCTCAGGTCGGGCCCCACGACGGCGGTGGGATCGTCGGCGGCGCCCATCTTGCAGGTGCCCGCCGGGTGGTAGACGGTGTGGGCGACCGAGCGTGCGTACGCGCTCAGCGCCTCGTCGTCGGTGATCTCCGGCCCGGGGCAGACCTCCCGCTTCAGCCAGCCGGCCAGCGGCTCGGTCGCGGCGATCTCACGGGCCAGCTTGATGCCGTCCACGAGGGTCCGGCCGTCGTAGTCGTCCTCGTCCGTGAAGTACCGGAAGTCCAGGGCGGGTTTGACCTCGGGATCCGCGCTGGTCAGGTAGAGCCGGCCGCGGCTGCGGGGCTTGGGGATGTTGGGGGTCATCGACACACCGTGCGCGGGCCGTTCGTAGCCGATGCGCTCCGGGTTGTCGGTGAAGGGCACCTGGTAGAAGTGGAACATCAGGTCGGGCCCCGGGGACTGCGGGTCGCGCCGCACGAACAGGCCGGCGTCGCTGTCCATCGCCGAGTTCTCCGGGATCGGGCCGTCGGTCTCCCAGACGATCACCGACTCGGGGTGGTCGAGAAGGTTCTCGCCCACCCCGGGCAGGTCGTGCACCGGCGGGATGCCGAGGGCCTCCAGGTCGGCGCGCGGACCGATGCCGGAGTGCAGCAGGAGGCGCGGGGTGTCCACGGCACCCGCGCACACCAGCACCTCACGGCGCGCCGTGACGAGGGACTGCGTGCCGTCCTTGGACCGTACGTGCACGCCGCGCACCCGGGAGCCGTCGAGTTCGAGGCGGTACGCCCAGGTCTCCAGGAAGATGCGGAGGTTGGGGCGGTCGTCCATCACGGGGTGGAGGTAGGCGACCGACGCGGAGGAGCGCTTGTTGTCCTCGGGGTGGTACGCGAGGTCGAAGAACCCGGCGCCCTCGTGGAACGGCTTGCGGTTGAACCCCTCGACGAGCGGCACGCCCAGCGCCGACTGCGCGGAGTCGACGAAGTCGCGGGCGATGGCGTTGCGGTCCTTCTCGGCCACGGGGACGATGTTGTTGAGGAGCTTGTCGAAGTAGGGCTCCATGGCGGCGGCGTGCCAGCCCTCGGCGCCGGCCTGCGACCACTCGTCCCAGTCGGACGGCAGGGGCTTGAACGCGATCAGGGTGTTGTGCGAGGAACAGCCGCCGAGGACGCGGGCGCGGCTGTGCCGGATGTGGGAGTTGCCGCGCGGCTGCTCGGTGGTGGGGTAGTCGTAGTCGAGTTCGCCGCCCAGCAGGCCCATCCAGCGGCGCAGGGTCAGCACGTCGGGCCGGTCGACGTCGCTGGGGCCGCCCTCGATGACGGCGACGGTGACGTCCGGGTCCTCGGTCAGGCGGGAGGCGATGACCGAGCCCGCGGTCCCGCCGCCGACGACGACGTAGTCGTACCGGAACTCGTGCTCGTGCTCGTGCTCGTGCTCGTGTGCGTGTTCGTCCGTGTGCGTGTGCGTGTTGATGGGTCTCCTCCTCCGTCAGCCCGCGAACCAGCGCACGGGGCGCGGAGCGAGGTTGTGGTACACGTGCTTGGACTCGCGGTACTCGGCCAGGCCGGCCGGGCCCAGCTCGCGTCCGATGCCCGACTTGCCGAAGCCGCCCCACTCCGCCTGCGGCAGGTAGGGGTGGAAGTCGTTGATCCAGACGGTGCCGTGGCGCAGCCGGCCGGCCACGCGGCGGGCACGGCCCTGGTCGGCGGTCCACACGGCGCCGGCGAGTCCGTACTCGGTGTCGTTGGCGAGCGCGACGGCCTCGTCCTCCGTACGGAACGTCTCGACGGTCAGCACCGGGCCGAAGACCTCCTCCCGCACCACGCGCATCCCCCGGTGGCAGCCGTCCAGGACGGTCGGCCGGTAGAAGTAGCCGGGCCCGTCCGGGCGGCAGCCGCCGGAGCGCAGCACCGCGCCCTCGGCGAGGGCGGAGGCCACGTACTCCTGCGTCCGTGCGAGCTGGGCCGCGGAGACCAGGGGCCCGCACTCGACGCCCGGGTCGGTACCCCGGCCGAGGCGGATCCGGTCGGCCCGGCGGGCGAGTTCGGCGACGAAGCGCTCGGCGACGGTCTCTTCGACGATGAGGCGGGACCCGGCGGAGCAGACCTGGCCGCTGTGCATGAACGCGGCGTTGAGGGCCTGGTCGACGGCCGTGTCGAAGCCTTCGTCGGTGGCGCAGGCGTCGGCGAAGACGACGTTCGGGTTCTTGCCGCCCAGTTCGAGGGCGACCTTCTTGACGGAGTCGGCCGCCGCCCGCATGACCTTCGTCCCGCTGGCGAGGCCACCGGTGAAGGAGACCAGGTCGACGTCGGGGTGGGCGGAGAGGCGGGCGCCGACGGGGTCACCGGCGCCCGTCACCAGGTTGGCGACACCGGCGGGCAGGCCGGCCTCGGCCAGCAGGCCGATGAGCTCCACGGTGGACAGCGGGGTGATCTCGCTGGGCTTGAGGACGAACGTGTTGCCCGCGGCCAGCGCCGGGGCGATCTTCCAGCTCGCCTGGAGCAGCGGGTAGTTCCACGGCGTGATCAGCGCGCAGACACCCACCGGTTCGTGGACGACGACGCTGTGGATGTCGGGGGACCCGGCGTCGACCACGCGCCCCGCGTTCTCCCCGGTGACGAGGTCGGCGAAGTAGCGGAAGGCGTCCGTGACGCAGTCCACGTCCACGCGCCCCTCCTCCAGGGTCTTGCCCGCGTCCCGGCTCTCCACCAGGGCGATGCGCTCGCGGTCGCGCTGGAGCAGGTCGGCGGTGCGGCGCAGCAGGGCGGCACGCTCCGCCACCGGGGTCCGAGACCACTCGCCGCCGTCGAAGGCGGCCCGGGCGGCGCTGACGGCGGCGTCGGTGTCCGCGGTGCCGCCCTCGGCCACGACGGCGAGGACGCCGGCGTCCGCCGGGTCCAGGACCTCACGAGTGGCTCCTGAGACCGCGGACCGCCACGTTCCTGCGATGTGGATGGTTCTCTGCTCCGACACGACGCGCTGTACCTCCGCTTCTGACACCGCGGCTCACCCGCGGTGCATGCTGCATTCGGCGCACTTGCCCAGGCCCTCGCCACCCATGCCCCATACGTCACTAGAAGTGACGGGAGTCACGCAATGTGAGCCGAGACGTCGGCCCTGCGCACGCACGGGCGTTCAGCAGCCCGCAGGAAAAGGTCCGCGGTCAACCCACCCAGGACGAAGGCCCGCTGCCCGTGCCGGAGCCTCGCCCCGCCGGCTTGTGAAGCGGGCTGCGCCGGACGTCACGTCGCTCTAGAAGGCGTGCGGCGTCCAGGGGGCGAGGTCGTTCGTGAAGGCCGTGGAGGCCTGGGCCAGGGCTCCGGGCCTCACCTCGTGGACCCGCCCCGCCGAGGCGAGGGCGGCGAGTGACGTACCGCCCAGGTAGGCGCAGCCCAGATCCCGTACGGACAGCACCACGTCGGGCCCCGCGCCGGTGCGCGCGCACTCCGCGCCCCCGACCCCGCCGGTGAGCCGCCAACGCCCGTCGTTCCAGGGGCAGACGGAGTCCTCGACCTGGAGGACGACCTCGACGGGCGCGCGGTAGGTCCGGGCCCGCAGCGCCGCAGGGACGTCCACCAGCCGGACGAACAGCGCGTCACGCAGCCGGATCTGACAACGGCGGACGTCGGACACGAGGTGCACCCACGCGTCGTCCGCGGGCCGGTTCGGCAGCGAGAGCCACGACGTCAGATCGATGGAGAACAGGAACCTCCACAGGGCGGCGTGGGCGGCCGGGTCCAGCGCCTCCAGATCGTCCACCACGACCGTGCCCCGGGGGCCGCCCGCGTCCCATTCCGGCCTGTTGCGGAAACGGGCGTACCCGACGGTCACCCCGTCGCGCTCGGCGAGCACGCACTGCAGCGGAGCTCCGCCGGCCGGCCCGGAGCCGTCCGCCTCGACGACGGCCAGCTGCTCCCAGCCGGGCCGGCGTGCCAGCATCCCGGGCCGCAGCGGCACGCGCTGGGCGTACACGGCCTCGCAGGCGTCGAGTGACGCCACGGGGTCGGCGTACCGGATCCGCACCGTGTCCGTACCGCGCGGTGCGGCGAGCCGGACCCGGTCGGTGTCGATCAGGGCGGAGAGCTGGTAGGCGGCCATGCCGTAGCCAAAACGTCCGTAGATGTCCGGCTCCGAGGCGATCAGGACGGCCAGGGGCTCGCCCCGCAGGTGCACGTCGTCCAGCTGGCGTCGCATCATCGCGGTGAGGAGGCCGCGCCTGCGGTGCGTGGCGGCGACGCTCACCATCGTGACGCCGGCCGCCGCGACCAGGGCCCCGCCCGGGACCGAGAGCCGGAAGGAGAAGGCTCCGGCCGTGCCCACGCAGTCGTCGTCGGCCCACGCCCCGAGCGAGCGCTCGGGCTCGGTCAGCGTCCGCCAGAGCTCGCGGACGCCGGGCGCCTTGGGGGCTCCGCCGAAGGTGCGCTCCAAGGTGGCGAACCAGACGTCCCACTCGCCCGGCCGCAGGGTCCGCAGCTCTGTCCCCGACTCCGCCGTCATGCATCAGCTTCTACCAGCGGTCCCCGGTCCGCCGGCCACGCGGCGTGGCCGCATCACCCGCGTGGGTCACCGTGCGGCCGGGGCGGTGTGGGGCTTGACGCGCGCCATCCGAAGTAATGACACTTCAAGTGCAAATTCATCGGTGGGGGTCGTATGCCCTCGCCAGGGTCGGGAGGCAGTCATGCCGTACGGTGCGGTGGTCCGCCGGGAGGTCTTGGACGTCGACGGCCTGAGACGCTCGTTCACCGTGGTCCGACCCGTTCCCGCGAGGGCGCAGGCGCCGGTGGTGCTGGTCTTCCACGGTGCCTGCCAGAGCGCCAGGACGCTTCGGCTGGCCACCCGCAGGGCGCTCGACGGCGTCGTGAACACCTCGGGGGCGATCGTCGCCTACCCCGACAGCCACCGGGGGCACTGGAACGACGCCCGCGTGGACACGAGTTTCGCGGCCCGCACGGCAGGCGTGGACGACGTCGCCTTCACCGCCGCCGTCATCGACCGCCTGGTGCGCAGCCACGGCGCCGACGCCTCCCGCGTCCACGCGGTGGGCTTCTCCAACGGCGGGTACCTCGTCTTCCGGTTCCTGCACGAGATCCCCGAGCGCCTCGCCGGCGCGGCGGTGATCTCGGCGACCCAGCCGGTGGCGGAGAACTTCGCCCCGCGCACCTCGCGGCTCCACCCCGTGCCGACCTTGATCATTCACGGGACCGGTGACCGGGTCGTGCCGTACGCGGGCGGCCGCGTGACCCTGGGCGGACGGCATTCGGGCGGTACGTGCCTGTCCGCGCGGGAGACGGCGCAGTACTACGCCCGCCGCAACGGCGTGGACGTCACGGCCACGCCCGGCCGGCCGGCCTCCGGCCGGGGGGTGTACCCGACGGGGTCCCGCCGGAGCCCCGTCGAGTACACCGAATACCGGCGAGATCCCCACCCGCCGGTCGTGCTCTGCACCGTCCACGGAGGCGGGCACGCCATCCCGACCGCGGGCAGGACGCTCGGCAGCCTCCTCGGGCAGGACCGCCGCAGCCTCGATGCGGTCCTGCTGATCGAGGACTTCTTCGGCCTCGCCGTCAGATCAGCTCGACGAGGGGGAACGCCCGGTGGCGGCGCGGCGGGGTGAGGAAGTTCTGGCGCCGGGTGGCCGTCAGGAACCGCTCCAGGCCGTTCTCGTCCTCGGGAACGCCGTGCCGGGACGCCAGGTCGAGTGAGGCCTGGTCGGTGCGCATCCGGGCGAAGAACTCGGCGGTCGGGACGAAGGCGGTGAACTCCAGCTTGGGCTGGGCGGATCCGTCGGGCACGTCCATGGAGTCGTACCCCGGCCCGTCCATGCGCAGGTGCAGCGGGCTGCCGTCGGCCCTGCGCGAGGACCTCTGCAGGCACGAGAGATGGCCGATGCGGTGCTCGCCCTCCGGGGTGCCGATGCCCCGGGCGCTCAACTCCGCGTCGTCCGTGCCCCGGAAGGTGTTCGGCAGGAACGCGGGCCCGCCGCCGTCCGTGATCTGGTCGGCATTGCCCGCCGAGGGCGGCGGTGTGGAGCGGAACATGTACTGCACGCGCTCCGAGAACGCGGCGTAGTCACCGGGCACCCCGGCGTCGTCCACGTCGTAGAACTGCTTGAGGTCCAGGATGACGTGCGAGAGGTGCTGGACGGCGCCGTGGTCGAAGTAGTCCCCCGGGGCGCACGTGGTGAGCCCGCTCGCCCGGAAGGTGACGTCCGCGGCCGGAGCGCTCCCGGCGACCTGCTGGTCGGCGAACCCCATCCACATCGGCGACTTCGGATTGACCATGAAGGCGTACACGAGGGACTCGGCGTCCGCCAGTTTCCGGGGCAGTCCGATCTGGGTGAACATCGCCCGGCTCGAGGTGAAGGCCAGCAGATCGTCCAGGTGCGGCGAGGGCTGGGGGCGGCCGGCCAGGATCTGGCTCCCGCCGAGCCAGCGCAGCACATCCTGGATGTGCCCGGCGTCGTCGCTGCGCAGCGTGAACAGGAGGTCGTTGTTCTCGATGGACACCGGTACGTTGAACCGGCGCTTGACGATTCCGGGATTGGCGGGGCTGACGTCCGTGGGGCCGGCCACCGCCTCCTCCAGGGCGTAGCGGCCCGCCGCGGAGTTCAGGCGGGGCATGTGTGCGGATACCAGCGGGCCGTGCAGCCCGCCGGGCAGCCGGCTGAAGTACGCAAGCCCGTACGAGACGAACGTGAAGACCCCGGCGGGGCTGAACGGGTAGGCCCGTTCGATCGCGGCCAGGGCTCCGCTCAGCTTGGCCTGGTCCATGCGCGTGGGGGCCCGCAGCAGACGGGCCGTGACGAACAGCGTGTGCACCGGCCCGAACTGCACCTCGACGCCGTCCTCGGTGGTGGCGGGGGCCGTGTACCGGGCGATGTCGAACTGGATGTCGGGCAGGGCCGGTTCACCGGCCCGATCGCTCGGCGACGAGGCCGAGACCGTCCTCATCGGGACGGTGGAGGATCTTCCGGCCAGCTCCAGGGCGGCGAGCGCCGTGGCCAGCACCCCGCTGTGCAGAAGGCTCCGGCGGGTGAGATCCGCGGGGCCCGTGGGGCCCTGCGGTCGGGGGCTGCGGGCGGGAGCCGTTTCCGGTTCCCGCCGGTCCGATCCGGTTCTGCTCCTGGGGCGTCGGGCGTCGTCCATCACGTCTTCCACTCCTGATCGGGGGCGGCCCCGGCGGCCGGCCCGGCCACCGGGGTTGATCGCGACGCCCCTCCCCCGCGGGGGTGCGGTGCCGTGCGGGGGAGGGGCAGCTTGACGCGCTAATTGCACTCGAAGTGCAATCGAGTGGTCACTATAGGCGCCTGGGGAGCGCCTGTCAGGAGGGTGACGCCCTCCTGAGCAACGGCACGCTCTCCAGCACGGCCTGCTCCCTCCGAGCGCTCAGCCGTGAAGAGGTGTCGGCGCGGTCCACGGGCGCGGGCCGCCGTACCGCAGGCGCAAGAGGAAGTCGAGGATGCCCGCCGTCCCGTTGGCGTACTCACAGCCCGCGGCCCGGTCGGCCGTCAGCCGCAGTCCGTCCTGGACGCAGTGCTGCGCGTCGATGATCCCCGCGATCTCCTCCGCACGGGCGCGGTGGCGGTGCTCACCGCGGAGCTCGGCCAGATCCAGCAGGAAATGGCCGGTGCCCGCGTTCCCGCAACAGGCGCCCGGCCCCGCGCGCCAGGGGTCGCTCACCGCGGACGCGGCGGCCTGCTCGGCCAGCCCGGCGAAGAGCTCCTCACCGGTGGCGGCCCACAGCCGGATCAGGAAGGTGCCGATCCCGGCGGGGCCGTTGCACCACTGGGTGGTCGGACGAAGCTGCGGTTCGTCCCCCACCCGGGCCGGCCACGTCGCGTTGCCCCGCTCCACGTGAGCCGTCTCGGCGAGGGTGGCCCCGGCACCGATGGCCGCTTCCAGGAACCGCGCCGCATGCCCGGCCGGCCGGCCGGCCCGAGCCGCGTGCGCGGCCGACAGCAGGAAGGTCCCGACGCCAGCCGTGCCGTGCGCGAAACCGTAGCTGCGCATGCCGGCGAGCTCGGAGTCGGTCGCCTGCGAAGTGGGCCAGATCCACTGGCCCTCACTGCGGTCGACAGCCGCCAGCACGGCGTCGCCACAGGCCAGCGCGGAGGTGAGCAGGGCTTCGTCTCCCGTGAGGTGCCACAGGTACAGCTGCGCGGTACCGGCGCCGGCGAGCCCGTGGGTGAAGTCCGGGCTGTGCCACCGCACCGGCAGCCGACCGGCGAGTTCGACCGCCCGGGCGGCTGTCCTCGCGTCGCCGAGGAACCGGGCCGCGTCGTACAGGGCCCAGGCCGTGCCGCTGCGGCCGAAGCACAGCCCCGGCAGCAGCCGGGGCGCCGTGAACAGGCGTTCGTCGATCCAGGCCGCCGCCTCGGCCACGGCCTCGCGCAGCGCCTCGTCACCGCCGGCCCGCGCCGCCCGGGTGAGCGTGGCCAGCACACCGGCGGCGCCGTTCCACGTGTTGCACGGATCGGTCTGCGGCACGCGCCGTTCGGGGCGGGGCCACAGGGTGTCCCGGTGCGGCGTCATCGTGCGCCGGAGGTGGACGAGGCCGTCGGCGAGCAGCCGGTCGACGGCGGCCGCCCGGTACAGGGGGGCGGCTGCCGCGACGGCGCCCGCCCCGGCGGCACCGGACGCCCCCGCGGCACCGGACGTGCCGGGGGAGGCGGGCGTGGCGGCGGCCGGCGACGTCCCGGGTGAGCCGGGCGCCGGCGGCGTCCAGGGCCACTTCGGCGGCGATGACCGCGGCGCTCAGA
>LJCW01000375.1 GCA_001298555.1 Actinobacteria bacterium OV450 | reverse complement strand
ACCGTCCACCGCGAGAAGTTCACGCCGCATACACGGAGATGTGTATAGCCGCGTGAAATAGACAGTCAGATCACTGTCCGGAAAACGCGGGGCCCCTCAGGCCGCGGGCCTGGTGCGTGGTGGCGGTCGGCTGTGACAGCGTCGCCTATCGGTCGCAAGTGGCTGCAGGTTGAGACCGAGGCAGCCGGAACCGGCTACCAGGCGCACTTGGTGCTAGCGGAGCTTCCGCCGGCGGTGTCGGTGGACAGCGCCGATGTCTGGGCCCAGCTGGAGGGCCTGCCGTTCCCGGTGGATGTCACCGCGGATTTGCGGGTGGTGCCGGCGAAGAAAGCCCGCGCGCAGGTCCAGCGCAAGAAGCGCGAGCTACTGGACCAGGCAGAGCAGTACGGGGCGCAGCCCACCGGGATGCCGCATTCACTGCCCGATGCCGCCGAGGACCTGGCTGAGCAGGATGCGCGGATGGCGCGAACGTCGGTGGAGGTCGAGGTCCAGTCCGTGACTGTCCTGACCGTGTGGGGCTCGGACGCGGCGACATGTGACGCCCGGGCCCGGGAGCTGTCCGCGGCCCTGGCCGGCGCCGACTACCGGGTGATCCGTCCCATCGGCATGCAGGAGGACCTGTTCGCCCTGGGCCTGCCCGGCACCGTACGGGCGGCGAAGCTGAACCAGTTCACCCAGCACCAGCTGTCGGAGGACTGGGCGGCCTGCGGGGCGCTCACTCTCTCCAAGGTGGGTGACCCGGCTGGGGTGATGATCGGCCATGACCTGGACAGCGGGACGATCCGCCCAGTGCTGCTGAACCCTGCCGATGCGCCTCAGGTCAATGCGTCCGCGTCCAGCGCAGTGGTCGGCGACCTGGGCAGCGGGAAAAGCGTGCTGGAGAAGCTGGTCACTGCGGGGGTGGTGGACCGCGGCGGTCGGGCGATCGTCATCGACCGCACCCCGATCCGGGAATGGGTCGCCTTCGCGCAGTCGGCGACGGCTGGGCGGTGCCAAGTCATCGACGCCGCACGGGCCGAGTTGTCCATCGACCCCTTACGGGTGTTCGGCGGGCCGGTCGGAGCGCACTACGCCCTGTCCTATTTGACGCTGCAGCTGGGGGTCGGAGCGATGAGCGCCGCCGGCGCTGTCCTCCACCACGCTGTCGAGGAAGTCTCCGGAGGTCTTGAGCCGTCCATGGCGAAGGTCCTGGACGTCCTCGCCGCGCTGGCCGAGGGATCGGGCACGCCACGTGCGGACGCGGCGGCGACCATGGTCGACCTGCTGCGCATCGTGCGGGGAAACCCCCTGGCCGCGATGGTGTTCGATCCGGACCTGCCCCCGGTCACCTTGGACGGCGATCTGGGCGCGGACATGGTGGTGGTCACCACCGCGGGGCTGACGCTGCCCCCGAAGGAGGCGTTCGCGGACGTCGAGGTGCTGCGCCAGCAGCCCCTCGAGGCACTCATCGGGCGGGCCGTGCTCTACGTGATCGCCGCGATCGCGCGTCAGGCGGCCTTCACCGAGCCGGGACGGTTCTGCCTGGTCGCGCTGGATGAGTGCTACTGGCTCACGTCCTCCACCGAGGGCTCGGCGCTGGTCCACGAGATCCTCCACGACGGCCGTAAGCACGGCGCCGGTGTCTTCCTCGGCGCTCACGATGTCGACGAGCTCGGCAAAGACGCCGGACTGATCGCCTACCGGTTCCTGTCCCGCACCACCGACCAGGCCCGCGCGGCCAAGGGCCTGCGCTTCCTCGGCCTGGACGGCGACGACGAAGACCTGACCAGGCTGGTCACCACCGGCCTCTCTCCCGTCGGCCAGGCCGGCCGTGAGGGCGAGATGCTGCTGCGCGATCCGCGCATGCAGGTCGGCCGGATCAAGGTTGTCGTCCCGCCGGTCGCCCGCCTGAAGAAGTCCATCTTCACCACACCCGGCCGCCCGCCTGCCGCAGCGGCCCTCAGGGGGACCTCTTGATGACCGCTCACGCTCACCTGCGGCTGCTGCTCAGCGGCGCCCTCGCCCTACTCCTCCTCGCCTGCACCGTCGCCGCATGGGCAGCGCCCCACGGTTTCGCGTCGGGAACCACCTCGCCCTTTACCGCCGCACCAGCGAGCAGCGAGCCCTGTGATCTGGTCATCGGCCCCGCCCATGATTACTGCACCCGCGGCCCCGACACCGTCGCCACGGTGACCGTGACCTCCTCGGCCGCCACCGTGGTCCCCGCCGGCATGGACGGTCCCACCGCGCTGATGCTGTTTACTACTGCCGCGATCGACGGGGCCGGAGGGCTTGTACTGGCCTTCGAGCGGCGGGCCCGATGACGAGTTTCCGCCCCGACCGCGGCACGCTGCGCGCGGCTGGATTCGTTGCCCTTCTCGCCGTCGTGTTCCTCGTGACGAACACGGCGGTGGCATGGGCCGCGGACAACAACACGGCCGCTGGCGGGCAGGGGCTGCTCGCACCGCTGAACGTGCGCACCGCCGAGGGCGGGCTGCTGGAGAGCTACCAGCTCCAAGCCGACGGTGGGTCGTCCTTCAATGTCATCGGCCAGGTGGAGGTCCTGGTGATGAGCGGCCTGTTCACCCTGGCGCGGCTGCTGGTCGGCCTGTGCTGTTGGCTGCTCGCTTTCGTCTTCCGCTTCCCGCTGCTGGCTCTGCTGACCGGCCCCGCGCAGCACCTCGCCGACGCCTACCAGAGGCATGTGGTCGATGCGCTGGGCCTGAAAGGGCTGATGCTGGGGTGGGCGTTCATTTTCGGGCTGGTGCTCTTCGTACGGGGCAGGGTCGGTACCGGATTGGGCGAGATCGGCATGACGCTGTTCATCGCCGCGCTGGCCGCAAGCGCGTTCATCCGGCCTGACTACCTGCTGGGCCGCGACGGTCCGCTCGACCAGACCCATCAGGTGGCCATCGAGGTTTCCTCCATCACCGCCAGCAGCTACTTCGGGAGCAAGGCGTCGTCCGACCCGTGCGACATGATCGCCGGACCCGCGCAACGCATCTGCGAGACCTCTGATGAGGCCACCTCTGCCGTGACGCGGCCGATTTCGGACGCGCTCACCGACGCACTGGTCGTCAAGCCGTACATGCTGCTGCAGTACGGTCGCGTTCTCGACCCCAAGGACGATGTTTACCGGGTTCACCTGGACTGGATCAAAAGCCACGAACCGAAGGAGTCTCCGAAGGACGATCCGTGCTCCGGTCTCCCGGGGCCGGCCAAGGAGTACTGCCAGAGCAAGCACGGGCTGACCAGCGGGCCCGCGGACTTCGGCAAGCTGGTCCGCGAACTGGGGAAGGCAGGGCCAGAGGGCAAGGCCGCCGCCGCATACGCGAAAGAGCCGACCTGGGACCGCGTCTTCGCAGCAGTGGCCCTGCTGGTCGCCGTCATCGTCGTCGCGTCCATGGTGGTGTCGATGGCGGTGGTCATGCTCGGCGCACAGGGCGCGGATGCGGCCGCGGCCGCCGCCGGTCCCGTCGTGTGGGTATGGGCGATGCTGCCCGGTCCGCCCCGGACGGTGCTGTGGCGCTGGGTGGGGGTGTTCGTCACCTCTGCGCTGGTCACCTTCACCACCGCCATGGCCCTGCCGCTGTTCGGGATCGCCGTCGCCGCCCTGCTCTCGGACCGCGGACCGGACTTGATGGTGGAGCGGCTGCTCCTGCTGGACGCACTCGCGATCAGCTTCAAGGTGTTGCACCGCCGGATCGCGGCGGCCGCCTCCACCCTGGGCCAGCGCATATCGATGCGCCTGCAGTACGCCAAGATCGGTGGAAGTCACGCACCGAGCAGTGCGATTGCTGCCGGCGCCTACGCGGGCGGTTTGGGCCGTGGCGGTGGCAGGCCGCTCGCGCTGGGCCGTGCCGTTGGACAAGCGCGGATGGCCGCCCGGGACGCGCTGGCGCCCGTCGCCCTGGCGATGCGCGGCGCCCATGCCGCGCTGATCGGCCCCAAGCCGGCAGGCCGGCACCCGGCAGCCGAGGCGCTCGCCGCTGTCCGCGCCCATCCGCCGCGCCCCCAGGGGGAGATTCAGGTGGACACCCGGTCCGGGGAAATTCTGCACGATCCCGCTACCGACCGTCCCCTGCTCGGCACCCGTCTGCATGACCGTGCTTCGCGGCTGCGCGGGTACCGCATCGCCCACCGGGTGGGCCACGCCGCCTACGGGGCCACCCTCGGCCTGCCGCGGACCGTACACAACACCCGCCAGAAGAGCAGCGAGTTCACCCAGGACGCGCGTACCCAGCTGAGGGTGACAGCCAACCGGGTCCGTGAGGACGCGGCGCGATGGCAGCCGGTCGGGCAGGCCGTGTATCAGGGTGCAGCCCGCACCGGGCGGGCCGTGCGGGACACGGCGATCGGTACAGCCATCTACGCAGCGCCCTCCACGGGCGCCCGCGCGCCCGGCCCGCGCACGGCAGTCACCCGCCTGGACGAAAGCGTTCCCGCCGCCAGCCGGCGATCGGGCACCCATCCGGCCGTAGTGACCAGGACCGTGACGGCCACCACCAGCAGCCGCAGCGGCAGCTCAGGGACAGCTCGCGCGGCAGGAGCGCCTGGCGGAGGCGACGGCGGAGCCGTGGCCGGCCCGGACCAGGCCGTAGCCGAACGGGCACGGCTGCTCGCACTGCTGAACGCACGCCGTGCGCGCGGCCAGGGGGGTTCCCGGTGAGGAAGGGAAAACTGGGGTGTCTACTTGTTGTTCTGGCTCTGGCGGCATGCTGCACCGCTCCCGTACTGATGTCGGCCGCAGCCGGCCAGTCCGGCGGCCAGGACGGAGCCACGGTGAATGCCCAGGCAGCCGGGATCCCCGAGCGGATGCTCGCCGCCTACCTCACTGGCGCCGCCCAGCCCGGCAACTGCCAGGGAATGCGCTGGCAGATCCTCGCCGGGATCGCCGGCGTGGAATCCGACCATGCCGCCGGGCACGAGATCGCCGCGAACGGAGACATCGCCCCGCCGATCACCGGCCCCCGCCTGGACGGGTCTGGAGCCGGCGGCAACACCACCGCCATCACCGATACCGACGGCGGTGCCTGGGACGGCGACGCCCAGTTCGAACGGGCCGTCGGACCCTTCCAGTTCCTGCCCGAAACCTTCCGCGCGTACGGAAAGGACGGCAACAGCGACGGCACGATCTCCCCGCACAACGCCGACGACGCCGCAGCCTCGGCCGCCGTCTACCTGTGCGGCAACAGCCGCAACCTCACCGACCGCCAGCAGCTCCGCGCAGCGATCTACACCTACAACCACTCGCAGGCCTACGTCGACGACGTCCTGGCAGGCATCGACCGCTATGACGCCCTGGGCAGCAAACCGGCCGCCCCGACGGGAAACGCCGGCGTCGTCATCGAGGCCGCGCTCGCCCAGCAGGGCATCCCCTACTCCTGGGGCGGCGGCGGCCCCAGTGGCCCCAGCACCGGGATCTGCTGCTCCCCCGGCGGCCAAGACGGCCGCACCGTAAACGGCTTCGACTGCTCGGGCCTGACCCAGTACGCCTACGCAAAAGCCGGAATCGACCTGCCCCGCACCGCAGCGGAACAGGCCGGCACCGGGCAGCGGATCCCCGCCTCGGCCGGGTACGGCGCGCTCCAGCCGGGCGACCTGATCTTCTACGGCTACAACCCCGCCTCGGATTCCACCATTCATCACGTTGGGATCTATCTCGGCGACGGACAGATGATCAACGCGCCCCGGCCGGGCAAGGTCGTACGGATCGATCCCGTCAACGCGATGCCCGACTACGCGGGAGGGGCCAGGCTGCTATGAGGTCCTCACCGCGGACCGGCGGCCGCCTGCTCGCTGCCAGCGCCGCCCTGACCTGCGCCGGAATCCTCCTGCTGTATGCGGGCCTGCGGCCGCAGGCCCAGACCACAGTGCCCCGGCCGACTCCGGCAGTAGTACAGAGCGCCGAGCCGGGCAACATTGCAACCACCCCGGGCCCAGCCGCGGACGGCACTCCCACGCCGCCGCCGACGAGGGCGGGCGGACCGAGCGGGAGCATCGCGGCCAACGCCCCCGCCCAGGCGGCCGCGGCGGCTTCTGCAGCCCCCTCGTCACCTGCTGGTGTGCGGCATAGTCGTTCGCCGTTGCCGCACCCCGAATCCGGCGATGCCGCCGACCGCTTCATCCAGCAGGCGATGGAACAGGCCAGTCGACCGGATCTCGAGCCCGCTGACGAGGAACTGCTACTGCAACAGGGCCGTACGGCGTGGCTGGCCGAGACCGCTGCATACACGCAGGTACGGATCCAGGCAGCGACCGCCCGCCGCGACACCACCTCGACCAGTTCGGATGCCAGTGGGCGGGCGCGGGCGGTGGTGCGGCTGGTGTGGGCCGGAGCCGACCCGGCCGGAACCCTCCTGGACGGCCGGACGGCCACCGTCCACTTCACCCAGAACGGAGATGGATCATGGAACCGCACACCGTGACGGCTGTGGCGCCGAGAGCCTACGACGCGACAGGCGAGGTGATCGCCGCCCTGTGGGCGCTCACCGCTTGGGCCTGCGCGAACCTGTGGTGGCTGGCGCTCGCCGCGGCTTTGCTGCTGGCCGGATGGGAAGTGCTGCAGCAGCGCCTGGCCTTGAAGGCGCTCGCCGAGCGGACCTGCGTGGAGCTGGTGCCCAGTGCCCAGTTCGCACCGGGGGATGAAGAAATCTGGCGGCAAGGCATGCAGGTGATCCGTGCTGCCGGATCGGGACCGTGGTGGACCCCGCGCCGGGCGCGCACCGTGCGGCTTCGGCTGCGCGCCGACGGAAGCCAGCCCCTCTCCTACCGGATCGAGGCCCCCGCCTCGGCCCGGGCGCTGCTGGCGTTGACGCCGTTCGGGCCGCGGGTGCAGGTCAGCCAGACCGGGCCGGTCGCGGACAAGATGCGCACCCACGTGGTGCGGGCAGTCCTGACCCTCCATGGCAAGCCCGGCTCACGACTGCGGGAGGTGCCGTTGGATCCCGATCCGCTGCAGCCGCTGGTCGACGCCGTCGCCGGCATCCGGACCGGTCTCGGCGACCTCGCCGAGGTGTGCGTGGACCTCTCCCCTGCCTCCCGGTGGCATGTGGCCGTCCGCCGCCTGCAGATCCTCCAGCAGGCCCGCGCCCGGGCGCGGCGTGAAGCCGCGCGCGAAGCGCGGTGGCTGGGCGCCGAGTCGACCACCAGCCTGCCCGCCGCGCTAGGCGGTCTGCTGGACCCCAAGCAATGGCGCAGCCCCGGCCGTGCCCCCGTGCTCTTGCCCCCGCACGCCCAGCGCGTCAACCGCGACCGCGCTCTGGGCAAGCTCGCCGAAGATGCGGGGCTCATGCGGGTGCAGATCCTGGTGCGCTGCGCCTCCAATGTCGCGGGGCGCGCCGAGCAGCAGCTGGCGCTGATCAACGCGGCCCTGGACCTCTACGCAGGTGCATCCCGGATCGCCTCCCGGGGGATCTCGTTGGGGCCGTGGCGGATCGGGCCCGACTGGGGGCCGTGGCGGGCCCGGTTCGATCAGCGGTGGGCGAAGGCGCTGATGCGGCCCGCCCGCGGCGGCTGGGCGCGTATCGACGAGCTGGCCGGGCTGCTGAAGCCGCCGACGTCTGCGGCACGGTTGGCGGTGCTGGAGGCGCAGATGCCGACCTACGAGGCGGGCGAGGATCTGCTGCCGCAGGGCTGGTATCGGGGGCCCGATGGGCGGGAGCGGCTGCTCGCCACCCATGAGGACGACACCCTCTTCGAGGTCCAGTCCGGCAAGGCCGGATGGGGCAAGACGATGCGGGCGCAGGTCCAGGCCGTGGCCAGCGCCCACAACGGGCACGGTCTCGCGTTTGTGGACCCGCACGGCGATTCCTTCAGCGAGGTCGCCCGCTACCTCGCCCACGACGAGATTACGGCGCGGATCCGTCTGTTCGACCTGACCGTCCGTGAGCCGGACGCGATGCTGGCCTGCTGGAACCCGCTCGACGTGACGGGCGGACCACAACCCCATGAGGCGACCGCTGCCGTGGTCGACGCGATCGCCACCGCCCTGGGCTGGAGTGACATCACCGCACCCCGCGCGCTGACCATCCTCACCAAGACAGTCGAGGCCCTGGTCGCCGTCAACATCTGCGCCGTCACCGCCGGCGCCGGGGAGCAGCAGGCGACCTTGTTCCAGATCCGGCCGCTGCTGACCGAGCCCGCCTTTCGCCACTTGGTGCTCAAAGCCCTGGACACCGATGCGCGCCGCTGGTGGAACAGCAGCTTCCCCGACCTTCCCAAGGATGCGCTGCTGACCGTCCTCAACCCGCTCGACCGCCTCGCCGCTTCCCCGGTGATCCGTGCATTCCTGGGGTGCCCGCTCAGCGGCTACGACATCCGCCAGGCCATGGACGAGCGTCATGTCGTGTGGATCTGCCCGCCCGGGACCGGGCCCACTGACCGGCTGCTGATCTCCCTCATCGTCCGGGACTTCCTGCGAGCCGGGCTTTCACGCCGGGACCTGCCCCAGCGATCCCGATCCTCTTTCCGGTTCTACCTGGACGAGCTGATCTCACTGGACGGCGCCGCGTCCACGGTCGCCGAGATCACCGAACAGCTACGCAAGTTCGGCTGCCGCCTGCACGGCATGACGCAGCTGCTACACCGCCTCTCCGCCGCGACCCGCACCGCGCTGCTGCAAAACGCCAGCTGCCTGTCCACCACCGCCGGATCCGCGGAAGCCATCGCGCAGATCACCGGTGAGTGGGCAGGCAAGGTGACCGTCGCTGACGCCGCCGAGCTGGAACGGTGGTGGCACTACGCCTCCTTCACCGTGGCCGGCAAACGCATCGGACCGCTGCTGATCCGCGGCCCCGCACTTGCCGAAGTCTTCGACCATCTCGCCCGCCCCGGCCAGACCAAAGCCCTGCTACGTGCCGCCCACGACAACGCCGGAGCCCGCACCCTGGACGACCGCACCTCCCAGGCACTCGCGCAAACCGAGCAGGTCCGCTCATTCCTCACCGGCTTGCCGGCTGGCCCCGCCACGACCGGACCCGGAACCGATGACAGCGAGGAACAGTACGCATGAACGACACCACCATGATCCATCCGTCGACCAGCGACACCCGCGCCCACCAAGCACTGGCCCTGATCGCCCAGCACCGCATGATCACCACCACCCAGCTCCACCAGATGCTCGCCCCCCAAACCCCTGCCCGGAAGATCTACAAGGTTCTGGCACCACTGCGCGCCCAAGGGCTCATCGCTCACACCGTGCTGGGCAGAAGCAACCGCCTACAAGCCCACTTCCTCACCGCCGCCGGCGCACAGACCGTCCGGGACTGGCCCGAGATGCGCGGCCGCGCCCCCGCCGTCCTCGCCGACGCGGCAGCCTCACTGCGCGCCGCCCACACCCTCACCAGTGTCCGCGCCCACCTCGCCTTCCTCACCGACGCACGCAACCGAGGCGACGAATACGGACCGCTGGACTGGGTTCCCGAGATCGCCCACCGCCTCCCAGACACCGGCGGCGAAGACCAAGTCATCGCCGACGCCGTCTTCCACTACACCGCCGGCGGCCCCCGCCGCCGCCAGTACCGGGCCTTCGTCGAAATCGACCGCGCCACCATGAGCAGCGAACGCCTCGCCCGCAAACTCATCTCCTACGCACGCTTCCACGACTACACCCCCCAGCCGCCAGGCCGTCGCGCCACCGTCGCCGACCAAGGCGCCCTGCTCGCCTGGCAACGGTTCTACCCCCGCTTCCCCCGCATCCTGTTCATCCTCACCGGCGCCCCCCGCACCACCCTCGCCCACCGGATCCAGGACCTGCGGCACATGACAGCCGACCACGACCTCGTCACCCGCCTCGCCGCCCACGTCCCCCTCGGCGCCGCCGTCCTCGAAGACCTCGAAACCCACGGCCCCACCGCAAAGGTATGGACACCCCTGGCAGGCACTGCCGAACCGCGCGGATGGACCCAGTTGTGAAAGCAGCCGCCCCACAACTCGGCACGTCACCGGTGAGAAAGCAGCACCACTGTGACCCCGCATACCAGGCACCGGTGACTGAATCGGTGAGTGCCGACCACAAGGCTCGACCCATGCGCCTGGCCCACCGAAAGAGCGCTGTGACCGCGCAGACCATTGCCTTACAAAAGCAAAGAACAAGCCACGTGGCGGAATCTCGTCTCCCATGCCTCCGGCAGCAACCCACCGCGAATCCGACCAGAACCCGGGAAGCCGGCCACTCCCAACCTGCGAAGTATCTGTGCATAAATGAACGGCATTTAAGGGCAAAGCATGACGATGGGTTACCTGCGCCTCAAGAATCCCATAGGACCAGGAGCGTTGACGCCGTATGGTGCACTGCACAATGCACCACAACGATTCAAACACGTTGCATCAGCGATGACGGGGCTCGGGAGTGCGGTCTAGACCGCACTCCCGCCGAGGTGACAACCGGAGGTTTCCAGTGACTACGGCACGCCAGCACCACGACCGCACCGCACGGGGCCGCCGGCTCCTCGCAGCCGCCACCGTCGCCGCGGCCCTCACCCCGCTGACCGGCGGGTGCACCTCAGACGCCAAGGACGACAAGGCTGCGGCTCCCAGCCACAGTGCCACCGTCCCGATGGCATCGCCCACCCCTTCGGCCAACCCCCTGGAAGCCGACAAGGCGGAAGTGCGTACCGCCTATGACCGGTACTGGGGTGTACTCACCGAGGCCTACGCGAAGGCGGACTCTTCGGGGACGGCGTTGAAGGATGTGGCTTCAGGTTCCGCGTACGCACAGAACGAGAGCGATCTTGCAAACCTGCGCAAGGCGAACCAGATCATCACCGGAAAGGCACAGCACTCAAACACCGTTGTGGAGCTCAAGGACGGGCAGAAGCTGAAAACCGCCGCCATCACTGACTGTGTGGATGTCACACAGTGGAAGCCGGTGGACAAAACGACCGGCAAAGAGGTCGCGCTGCCTCCGCAACGACTCCTTCGGTACCTCACCACATTGACAGCCGAGCAATGGCCCAGCGGCTGGGTCGTGATCGAGGAGAAGATCCAGGACCAGGCATGTTGAGACGCCAAGCCGCTGCCGTCCTGGGCAGCATGGCCCTGGTTACATCCATCGCTTCGCCGTCGCACGCCGATGGCGGCACCGGTGCGAGTGGCTGCGCCAGCATGCGCGTCTGCGTAGAGGTGGACATCCCCGAGAGGCCGGGGAACGGCGGTTCGACGCCTCACAGGCTCGGCGCAGGAGGCGGTAGTAACGGCACCAGCGAGCCGGTCGTCGACGGAGTCTCCTGCGCTATCCGTCTACTTGAACCTCAGCCCCCTGCCGGCAGCGCGCTGTGGGAAGGGCACGCGCCGGGTGACGGTGCCATCTACGTCAACCCGTGCGTCTGGCAGGGCCCTGGGACATCCAACGTCGACACTCTGGGCAAGGCCTTCTGGTCGAAAGACGTTCCCGCACCGGCCGTTGATCCGGCCGTCCTGGCTCAGCGGGCGGTGGACAGCATGCTCCTCGCCGGCCCGGCGATCGCGAGTCCACGGGCGGACGGGCGGTACACCGTCGGGGTGCCGATGTGGCTGTGGGTGAGCCAGAGCCCTACCACGTGGGGGCCGAACACAGCGTCGGCGTCGGCGGGCGGGATCACGGTGACGGCGACGGCGAGGGTGTCGTCCGTCGTATGGGCGATGGGTGACGGTTCCAGCGTGACCTGCAAGAGCCCCGGTACCCCGTATACGGCGGCCCGTGGGATGTCGCCGTCGCCGGACTGCGGGCATCTGTACCGGACGACGTCGGCCGGGCAGCCGGGCGGCGTCTACAAGGGCACGGCGACGTCCACGTGGAGCGTGGACTGGGCGGTGACCGGTGGCGGCCGCACGGGCCAGCTGACCGAGGTCCGCCAGTCGCCGTTCACCGTGTCGGTGGGCGAGGTCCAGGTGGTCGGCCAGTAACGGCCCGACCTCGCCCCGTTGCTTCTCTCCTCTCTGCTCTTGACCTCTGGAGGCACACCACGTGAGCACGTCCACCCAGCCTTCGGCACCCCGCACGGCACTGCCCGGGCCTGCTGGTCCGCCGGCCGCTGCTCCCCGCGTGGTGCGCCAGCGGCGCCGCCGCCCCGGTCTGATTGCCCTGTCCGTCGCGCTGATCGCAGCTGGCGGCCTGTCAGGGGCATTGCTATTCACAGCGTCGGGGCAGCGGTCCAGTGTGCTGGTCGTGGCTCGGGATGTGCCGGTGGGCAATGCGATCACGGAGGCCGATCTCGCTTCGGCTTCACTCGCCCTGGACCCTGCGGTCAAAGCGGTCCCCACGACGAAGAAAGCCGGCTTAGTCGGGCAGCGTGCGGCCGTGGCCCTGAAGTCGGGCTCGCTCCTCTCCCCCGGACAGGTCACCTCCGCCTCCCTGGTCAAAGCAGGCGAACAGCTGGTGGGGGTGGCGCTGAAGCCGTCGCAGCTTCCGGCGTCGCGACTGTCGCCGGGCCAGAAGGTCTTGATCGTCTCGACACCTGACCCGGCTCAGGCCGGTGCGGCAGCAAATGCCAGCAAGCCGACTGATTCCGCGGCGCCGCAAACGCTCGCGGCGACGGTGGTGGGGGTGGGTGTGGCTGCACCTGCTACGGGCGTTGTGGTGGTGGACGTGGCGGTGCCCGCGACCAGCGGGCCGACGCTGGCAGCGCGGGTAGCTACCGGATCGGTCGCGCTGATCGTGGCCGCGCAGGACGGGGGCAGCTGATGACCGTCATTGCACTGGCCGGCGGGCTGGGTGCCCCAGGGGTAACCACGGCGGCTATGGCACTGCTGCTGGGGTGGCCGCTGCCGCCCGAACACCGGGTGGTGCTGGCCGAGGCCGACCCGGACGGCGGGGCAATCCTGCCCGGCGCGCTGCAGGGCACCCTCGACAACTCCCACGGGCTGCGGAACCTCGCGGTGGCCTCGCGTCAGGGGCAGCTGAGTGAGGCCTTCTGGCGGCAACTGGTGGACATCACCGACGCCGGGAGTCGTGACCGGCTGGTCCTGCCCGGGCTCTATGACCCGGCGCACGCGTCGGCGATGGAACCGGTGTGGCGGCCACTGTCCAAACTGTTCACGGGGATCGAAGCCCATGGGCATGACGTGATCGTGGACCTCGGGCGCCGTGGGGCGTTCGGTCCTTCCGCGGTGCTGGCGCAGAGCGCGGATGCGGTTCTGGTGGTGGCACGCTGCACGCTGCGCTCGCTGCAGAGCGCCCAGGTGCGCCTGGAGGCGCTGCGTGAGTCGCTCGGCGGGACCACCGAGCTGGGCATACTCCTGGTGGATGAGGGCCCGTTCTCGAAGGAAGAGGTCCGCAAGCACCTGGGTGTCGGGGTCACTGCGGTGCTTCCGTGGCGGCCCAGGGAGGCCGCGGTGCTGTCGGACGGGGCCGAGCAGCCCCGCCGTTTCGAGTCCGGGGAGCTGATGCGCTCAGCCCGGTCGGCCGCTCTCCGGATTCAGGAGCTTGTGGCCGTGCGCCGTACGCGCCTGGCTCCGCCCGCCGGGCCGGGTGCCGCACGGGTGGTGACCAGTGCGCGCTAACCCCCTGCACAACAGCCCTCAGATGCCCGCCGGTTCGCTCCAGGGCCGCCTGGCCGGCTCCCGCACCAGTCCCGCGTCTGCCATACCCGGCGGGCACCTTGGCGCCCAGCCGGTGCATCCGTGGTTGCCGCTGCCCGCGGCGGCCACGCCCGGCACTCCCCCGCCGACACAGGCACAGGTGGCTGCGCCGGTCATCGACTACGCGGTGGTCCGTCTGATCAAGAAGGAGGTCGGGGAGCGGCTGAATGAGCTGCTGCGGGCCCGGCCGGGCATGAGTGCGGCGGCGCAGGAGCAGCAGGGCCGTCATCTGATCAATGAGCAGGTGGCGGTGTGGTCGGATGCTGAAGCCGTCAAGCGTGGCGTTGCGACGTCTGCGGCAGAAGACGCGGCCATTGCGCAGGCTGTCTTTGACCTGCAGTTCCGGGCTGGGCGTCTGCAGCAGCACTTGGACAACGCTCTGGTGGAGAACATCTTCATCAACGGGTTCGCGGAGGTGTGGCTGGACTTCACCGACGGGCGCCGTGTTCGGGTGGCGCCGGTCGCGGACTCCGACGAGGAGCTGCGTGAGCTGCTGCGGGATCTGGCCAGGCGCACCACCGGCCAGGCCGAGCGCAGCCTCTCGACCGCGGACCCTTTCCTGGCCCTGCGGCTGGCGGACGGGTCGCGTCTGCAGGCGGTCATCGACGTCACGCCGGGCACGTATGTGACGATCCGCCGGCACAGCATGCGCCATGCGGACCTGCCCGAGCTGGTCGGCCGCGGCATGCTCGATTCCACTCTTGAGCAGTTCCTGCGGGCGTGTGTGCGCGCGGAGAAGAACGTGATGATCGTGGGCGGTCAGGCCGCGGGCAAGACGACGCTGCTGCGGGCTCTGCTCAAGGAGATCGATCCGGACGAGCGGTTCGCAACCCTGGAGACGGAGTACGAGCTCTTCGCCCACGAGAATGGGCACCACCGGCAGGTGGTGCCGATGGAGGCGCGCGAGTCCAACGGGGAAGTGGTCGCCGGCGCCGCGGCCGGTGAAATCACGCTCATGGACCTGATGTACCGGGCGCTGCGCATGACGCTGACGCGGATCGTGGTCGGTGAGGTCCGCGGCCCGGAGATCGTCGCGATGCTCCAGGCCATGACGAACGGTGCGGGCGGCAACCTGTGCACCCTGCACGCCATTCACCCTTCCGTCGTCTTTGACCGGATCGCCGAGCTCTACCTCCTCGCTCAGGCCAACATGTCGGAGTCGCTTGCCTACCGGCAGGCCGCCAACGGGCTCCACTTCATCGTGTTCGTCTCCTTGGTGGACGAGACGAAGATCGGCGGCCACCGCCACCGGTTCATCTCCCACGTCCTGGAGGTGACCGGGATCGGCGAGGGCGGACGCCCCGAGACGAACACCGTCTTCGGCCCGCGCCCTGAATGGGGCGAGCACCGCGCCGTTCCGCTCATGCACCCCCGCTGCATTCCCGACCTGCGCCGGGCCGGTTTCGACGCGGCGCTGCTGAACGACCCTTCCGGGGCGTGGGGTGCGCCGCTGCCGCTGCTGGTGACCGAGGGGGCGACGCTGTGACCGTGCTGCTGTGGGTGCTGGCCGGCCTCGCCGTCGCGGGCGGACTGGTCGGCCTGGTCGCCGGAATCGTCGGAACCACCGCGCCGAAAGGGCCGGGTGTCGCGGCCCGGCTTCGGGCCGGGCGGCATCTGGCGACGCGAGACGAGCGCATGGCCCGTCGTACCCGCCAGATCGGCGGAGCACTGGCCGGGGTGCTGCTGTGGCTGATCAGCGGGGTGTTCATCGCCGCGGTGATGGTGTTCCTCGCGGTCATCGGTGTGCCGTGGCTGCTGTCGCCGACAAGGTCGGCCACCGCCCGGATCGCCAAACTGGAAGCCCTGGGCGACTGGACCCAGCGCCTGGCCAACGTCCTGCGGCTGGGGCGCGGGCTGGACGAGGCCCTGCAGGTCTCACGCAGGGGCTGCCCCGAGGACATCACCGGTGAGGTGGCCGACCTGGTTGACCGGCTCCAGGTCGGGTGGCGGCCGGTGGACGCCCTGCGGGAATTCGGCGACGCCCTGAACGACGTGACCGCGGACAAGGTGGTGGCCGCCCTCGTACTGTCGGCCGCCGACCGCGGTCCCGGGCTCGCGCAGGCGCTGGAGGACCTCGCAGAGTCCGTCCACGAGGAGGTGGCCCGGCGCCGGGCGATCGAGGCGGACCGGGCCAAGCCGCGGACCACGATGCGGTGGATGACGATCATCACCCTCGGCGTGATCGGGGTCGGGTTCCTCATCCCCTCCTACAGCGCCCCCTACGGCACCCTGCTCGGGCAACTCGTCCTGGCCGTCCTGCTGGCCGGGTTCGTCGGAGTCCTTGCCTTGATGCGGCAGATCGCCGACATCAAGCCCGTTCCCCGCTTCCTGATCGCCGACCCTCGCAGCGCCGTCACCCCTACCCCCACCGCCGGGGAGAACGCCGAGGAGCCCACCGTGGAGGTGACAGCGTGATGCCCGTCGCAGCGATCCTGTCCGGCGCGGCCATCGGAGCCGGCGGCGCCCTGCTCATCCGGGAAGTCTTGCGGCCCGCACCCGCCCTCGGGCCCGCTTTGCGCCGCCTCAACCAGCCCGCACCCGCACCCGCCGCCACCCCGGCCGGCGAAGCGGGCCCCGACCGGGACGAGCGGTGGGGACAGTGGCTGCTGGAGCGTCTCGCCGACGTCCCCAGCGTCCGGATCCCCTCCAAGGACCTCGCCCTGACCGGAACCACCCCGGCCCGGTTTGTCCTGACCAAGGTGGCACTAGCCGGGGCCGGGCTGCTCCTGCCGCCCCTGTCCACAGTGCCGCTGCTGCTCCTCGGCCTACCCCTGTACCTCCCGGCGATCGTAGGGCTGCTCGCCGCCGTCGTGCTGTGGTTCGCCCCCGACCTCGCGCTGCGCGACAAGGCCAAGCGGGCGCGGGCGGAGTTCGCGCACGCCATGGCCGCCTACCTCGACCTCGTCGCCCTGCGCCGAGCCGGGAACGTCTCCGCCGAACAGGCCATGGAACAGGCCGCAACGGTCGGGCAGGGATGGGCGTTCCAACGGATCCAGGCGGCGCTGGCGCAGTCGAGGGTGGACAAGGTGGCGCACTGGGAGTCATTGGCCCGCCTGACCGCCGAGCTGGACCTGCCAGTCATGGACGACCTCGCAGCCATCATGCGGCAGTCCGCCGACGACGGCGCCTCCGTCTACACCACGCTGCGCTCCCGCGCCCGCAACCTGCGCACCGAACTCCTCGCTCAGCAGGCCGCGGACGCCAACAGCAACAGCGAGAAGATGACCGCCCCCGGCGCACTGCTCGCCGTCCTGGTCATGCTCCTGATCGCTTTTCCCGCCATCATCCGCATGCTCACCACCTGACCCGACCCGACTCGAACAGAGGGAGTCCTGCCATGAAGACGCTCGTCCGCCTGAACATCGCCCTGCGCTCGCACTGGGAGAAAGTCCAGACGCATGCCTCAAAGGACCGGGGCGACATCTCCATCACGACCATCATCATCTGGGTGGCCGCCGTCGCCGGAGCCCTCGCCATCGCAGGGACCATCGGCATCGTCGTCACCAAATACAACGCCAAGCTCTCCGGCATCTAACAGCGAGAAACGCAGGAGGAGGAGGGACACGGTGGCGCGTACGGCGCGGAGACGGCCGGTCCGCAACAAGCGGGCCGGGGGCCGGCTGGCAGCACTTCGGCGACGGCTGGTCGGGGACCGGGGGGAGGCGTCGATCCAGATGGCGATCATCTTCCCGTTCGTCATCCTTGTGACCGTCGCTGTGGTCCAGGCCGCGATGTGGGTCCACGCCCGCAGCATCGCCCTGACCGCTGCCCGCGAAGGCGTCGCCGCCGCCCGCGTCTACCAGGCACCCGAAGGAGCGGGAGCAGCCCGCGCCCAAGAAGCCCTCGGCCGGATCGCGGGCGACAGCCTCACCGCAACCGCCGTCACCACCTCCGGGAGCTCCGCCACTGACGTGCGGGTCACGGTCACCGGCAGCGCACCGTCCCTCATCCCCGGAGTGGGCGCTCTGTCCGTCTCGCAGTCAGCCGGCGCGCCGAGGGAAAGGTGGACGGCGCCGTGAACACCGCCAGGTTCATGAAGTGGATGGGGCGGCGCACGGAGGGGGGTGACCGGGGCAGTGAGACGATCGCGGCCGCGATCGTCACCCCGCTGCTGCTGATCCTGCTGTGCCTGGCCATCGCGGGCGGCCGCATCGTCATGGCCGGCGCGAAGGTCGATGCGGCCGCCGAGGACGCGGCCCGCGCCGCGTCGATCTCCCGCACCTACACCAGCGCGCAAGCCGAAGCGGCTGCAGCGGCCGCCCGCTCGCTGGACGATCAGGGCATCCACTGCGCCTCCACCAGCACCAGCGTCGACGCCTCCGGGCTCGCCGTGCCAGTCGGGCAGGTTGGCACGGTGACGGTGACCATCTCCTGCACCGTCACCATGAGCGATCTGCTGCTGCCCGGCGCTCCGGGATCCAAGACGATGACCAGCCGCTTCACGTCCGTCGTGGACGCCTACCGCTCCCGGGAGGGCTGAGCATGCGCGACGTGCGTACCTGGTGGTCCGGCCGCCTGCAGAAAGACCGGGGCGGGATCGCCGTGTACACGGCGATCGTCACCGTGGCCCTGTTGGCGATCATCGGGCTGGCCATCGACGGTAGCGGCAAACTACGCGCCACCAAGCGCGCCGACGCCGTGGCCATGGAGGCGGCCCGGGCAGCCGGGCAGGCCATCGACCCCGCGGCCGCCGTCACCGGGACGGCGGTCCGTGCCGATCCCGCAGCCGCCCAGGCGGCCGCGCAGGCCTACCTCGCCCGCGCCAGCACCCAGGGCAGCGCCGCCCTCTCCGCTGACGGCACTCGCCTGACCGTCACCGTCCACGACACCTACCCGACCAAGTTCCTGGCCATCGCCGGTATCGGATCGATGGACGTCACCGGGCACGGCTCTGCCCGCCTGCTCTACGGCACCACCCAGCCGCAATAGCCCACCGCTGAACGCGAGAAGGACCGGCCATGCCGAAGCCCACCCCCGTCCCCACGCCGCCGCGGCGGCACGGCGGCGCTCAAACCGCGGCCGCGCTCCTGCGCGGTCTGCTCTCCCTGACCGTGCTGGCCGCTCTGCTGGCCGGACTGCCCGCCCTGCTGTGGTGGGCCACCGCCCTCGTCGGGCCGCCCGGGCTCGCCGCCCTCACCAGCCTGCTGTCCACCGAGGACTCCGGACAGGTCTTCCTCCTGCTCCTGGCCTGCGCCGGATGGGCCGGATGGGCGTGCTTCACCCTCGCCGTCCTGCTGGAAATCCCCGCCCAGCTCCGCGGCCGCACCGCACCCCAGATCCGCGGCCTGCTCGGCCAGCGGGCCGCCGCCGCACTCGTCGCCGCCGTCCTGCTCGCCCTGCCAGCCGGCACCGCCCTCGCCGCCCCCGCCACCGCAGCCCCCACCGGTACCCCGACCGTCAGCGCGAGCGCCGCAGCCTTCCCTGGAGGACAAAGCAGCACGTCACGCGTGGAAGCCTCAGCACCGACCGCCGGCACGGCCGTCACCCACACCGTCCGCGACGCACGGCCCGCTGAGAGCCTGTGGTCGATTGCAGCCGAACGCCTCGGCGACGGCGAGCGATGGGGCGACATCGCCACCCTCAATGAAGGCCACCCCATGACGGACGGCACCGTCTTCCACGCTGACCAGCCCATCCAGCCCGGATGGACCCTGCAACTTCCGGCCGACGCCCGCCCGGCCGCGACCGGTGGAGAAAACCCGCAGCCAACCGGGGAAGCGCCTGCGACGTACAGCGTCCGGAAGGGCGACAGCCTGTCCGCCATCGCCGCGACCATCCTGGGCAACGCCGACCGATACCAGGAGATCTTCGACCTGAACAAAGGCCAGGTGCTGCCCGACGGCAGCGTCTTCACCGACCCCGACCTGATCCACCCCGGCCAGCAGCTCTCTCTCCCCCGACCCGCCTCAACCGCCACGCCCCCTCCGCCCCAGCTCCCGGATCCCGCTCCGGCGCCCGCTGCGCCACCGACAGCAGCCCCCACGTCACCGGGCGCCCCGGCACCGGCAACGACCTCGCCCGCACCGGCGCCCACACCGTCAACTACGCATTCCAGGGTCGCGACCCCGCAGCAGACCCCTGCACCGGCCACCCCGTCCGTCAGCGAAACCGCCACCCCGAGCACCGAGATCCCCACGAACATCAACTGGGCGTTGGTCGCAGGGATCGGCACCCTGCTGGCCGCTTCCCTGGTCGGCGCTCTCGGCGTACGGCGGATCGTGCAGCAGCGCCAGCGGCGCGCCGGACAGACCATCGCCCAGGACACCGACCCCAGCACTCTCGAACAGATCCTCGGCGCAACATCGGAGCCGGTCGGAATCGAATTCCTCGACCGTGTCCTGCGCACCCTCGCCCACCACGCCACCGCAACAGAACACGCCCTGCCCACCCTGCGCGGCGCCCACCTCGATGCCGACGGCATCACCCTGCTGCTCGACGAACCTGCCGAGCCTGTCGCACCCTTCACCGCCGGCGGCACTCCTCGAGCCTGGACACTGGACGGCCAGGCGGTGCTGCTGCCCGCCGACCAGGTCCAGGACATCCAGGCCCCGTACCCGGGACTGGTCACCCTCGGCGCCACCCAGACCGGCCTGCTCCTGGCCGACCTCATGACCTGCAAAGTGCTGCTCCTGGACGGCGAAGCCGACGAGGTCCTCGAAGTCGCCCGCGCCCTCGCCCTCGAGCTCGGCACCTGCGCCTGGACCGACTACAGCGAAATCCTCACCACCGGACTCGGATCCCGCCTGGCCGGACTCCTGCCCCAGGGCAGGATCCGCACCATGCCCCACCTGCCCGCCGTCGCCGCCGACCTCGGCGAACTCCTCCTCGAAGCCCACCAAAGCGGCCAGCAGGTCCTGCCCTGGCTGCTCATCGCCGCCGGCGACAGCGACGAGGAGCACGTCACCCAGCTCGCCGATGCCCTTGCCGCTGCCCGCAGCCTGCGCACTGCCGTCGTCCTGCCCGCTACCGACGCCACTCGTCGCGTCTTCCCCCACGCCGAAATCCTCGACACCCGCCGCGACCAGGACACCCGCCTGGAGCTGCTGGACGAGGCGGTGACTTTGCAGCGGGTCACCGATGAGCAGTACCGGCAGTACGTACACGCCCTGCAGGTGTCCGTGCAGGAACCCGAACCCGCGACCGGAGCGTGGGAATTCGCGGAGAACCACGACCAGCCGGCCGCGACCGGGGCGCCTTTGACCGTGCGGGTGACCAGCGAAGGCGCGCACGACCCGGGCAACCCGTTCCCTGCCCTCCTCGCGGCCACCGCCCCAAGCACCCCCGCAGCTACCGAGACCGAAGCCGCGGACACCACCGAGGCCCCCGAGGCCAAGGGCCAGCCCGCCACCGGCACTCCCGGCACTCGCGACGATCCCGCCCGCCCGGGCCAGCCCCCCGAACTCATCCCCGCAGGCCGGACCGAAGGCGAACAAGGCGACGAGGACACGGTCTGTATCGAGATGCTGGGCCCCTTACGCATCACCGGCGGCCTCGGATCCGCCCACAGCCCCCGCACCAACGCCATCGCCGCTTTGATCCACCTGCGCCCGGGGCGTAGCGCCGAGTACCTGTGCCAGGCCATGGACCCCGTCAACCCGTGGTCCACCCGCACCCTGCACTCACGCCTGTCCGAGCTCCGCAACCAAATCGGCCTGACCGCCGACGGATACCCGCTGCTGCCACGGCCCAAGAGCGGCAGCGGCTACGCCTTCCACCCCGCCGTCACCTCCGACTGGGACCGCTTCCAGCAGCTGGCCTCGCGCGGGCTGGCCACCGGGCCCGAGGGCGGCATCGCAGATCTGGAAACGGCGATGGGGCTGGTACGGGGCAAGCCGTTCGACGGCAGGACCCTGCCCTGGGCCGACCCCGCCATCCAGGACATGCTGTCGAGGATCACCGACACCGCCCATACTCTCGCCCGCTGGCACACCGACGGGACCGCCCCCGACCTCGACGCCGCCCGCCGCACCGTCCAGCAAGGCCTCGACGTCGAAGAGACCTCGGAAGTCCTCTACCGGGACCTCCTCCACATCGAATGGGCCGCGGACAACCAGGCATCCATCCGCAGAACGGTCGCCCGAGTGCAGCAGATGGCCCGCACCTACGACATCACCCTCGACAGCCTCACCGAGGACACGATCGACCTCGTCCTGTCCGGCCGACCCTCCCCCACGACGGTCGGGACCACGGCAACCTGATACCCAGCACGGCATAGATGGTTGTGGGCCCCTGCAGTTGCAGGGGCCCCACACCCGTTCAGAGCAGGCTGGCGGTCCAGCGTTCAGGCGAGTGCCGCTACCCGTTGACGGGCCGCGGCGAGAAGTTCGGCACGAGCCTGCCACTCACCAGCCGGCTGCCGCCTCACCCACTCCTCCCGCACCTCCGCCACCGCCTCACAAACCGCCCGTACTTCCTCAGCCATCGCTTCGTCCAAGGCATCCAGCTGCGGCCCCGTGACGACCACCGGCCCGTAGAAGCCGTAAGGAATCTCCATCCCCCGCCACACGGACGCCAACACCCACGCCGACAGATTCATCGCCAGCCGCTCAGACTGCCCGTTCCCATGCACATGGAACTGCGTCCTTCGGTGGTAGACCGCCGCATCCGCCGGACCGCCCACAGCAGTACGCACCACCTGCCACCGACCCGCATCACCCGGCCAGGTCAGCACAACGACCGCGCCATCCACATCGATCCGTAAGACCGTACCCACGTCACCCTCCTCTGGCGTTGACGGTTTGATCTGGCCCCACTTTTCCGGCCTGAACTGGCTCCATGCCGCGGTTCTCTCGGTGCGGCTTCCGGCTTGACCTGGCCCCGGCTTCCGGTTCGGACTGGCCCCGTCAGCGATGGGTCCGGCCCATGAGAACCGGGCTGTGCTGTCGTGTCGGGTCAGAGCGGGCCGACGTCCGAGTCTCGTGCCCATTCCTCGCGCGGCCGCAGACTCGAGAGGATGCCTTGGGCCTCGTCGCGGACCCCGTCATCGTCATCGGCGGCGAGCTCGTGCAGTTGCTCGATCAGCCGGTCCGCGCCATCGGTCGTCATCCACTCAGGGTTGCAGTCCAGAGCAGCCCCAAGCTGATCTCTGGTCCAGAATTCGACAGCCTGGCTGCTGGCCAGCAGCACGCAGCGAAGGCCAGCTCTGTCCCTGCGTGCAAGCAGTGCCTCTGCCGTCTCCTTAGTGACCCCGGAGTCTCGGAGGTCCAAGAGGAGACGGTGGAGGACGTCCGCCACTTCGTCGAGCTTGTCCGAGGCTGCAAGCCGCCGACCGACTGCTGCGCGAACGGACCAGTCCGGGGAATCGGCATCCCGAAGGGCCGTGCTCAGTTCTTGATCACCGGGAGACACCATGCCCCCAGCCTGCCAGGGACGTCGTCGATCTCCATGCGATTTCCTAGCTGCGCTGCTGCTTTGCCCTGGTCTGGGCGAGTCGGTAGGACTCGGTGCCGGTCTCGATGATGGTATCGGAAAGCATTGACCGACGAACGGGGAGTAACGAAGCCCCGCAGATAACTCACCGCCCTGGCACAGCCGCGCCTCGCTTCCGTCGACCGGTGAGCACGCTGCCGGTCACCGGGCACGCAGGGGTGTGAGGGGCTGGTGACTTTGAAGATCGGTCATGACCGACGACTGATGGAGGTCGGATCGGTCACCGGTCACCCTGACCATCGGTCATCGGTCAAACCACAGGTCAAGGGAGGTACGGGCTGTTGGATCGGTCACGACGGAGACAGCCGAGCACGATCACGTGCCGGGCCTCGCCGCGGGCCGCTCGCTTCGAATGGGGCTCCAGACTCGACGTGCTGGTGACCTCGCATCGGTGAGGCAATAGTCGGTCACCCACCGATTCAGTCACCGGATTGGTCACCGAATCAGTCACCGGTCACGCCGTCACCACGGTCAGGCCATGACCGGTCACCGGACACGTCACGAGCTCACCAGTCGTCGGTCACCGGTCAGGCGTCGGTCACCGGTCACCAGCCACCGGTCACGCGGGGGCGGTCAGTTTCAGACCGAGCGGAGGTGAGCTCGCCCCTGCTGGCGACGCTGCTCGGTGAGGTGCTTGCCAGCGTCGATCACGCGGCGCTGACCTGTCTTAGGGGATACCCCCAGGCGGCGGGCCACTTCTGCTCCGGAGAGTTTTACGCCGGTCTCTTCGGCCTCGGTGAGCCAAGCGGCGACGGTGAGGATCTGCTGCTGGACCGGATCCAGGACAGGCTCCTCGGTCTGCTGCTCCGGCAGCCGGGCAGCGGCCGCACCGGTGTCGGTGACCGTCGCCTCCCAGCGCTCGGTCTCCCCAGCAGGTGCCGGAACCGGATCGGTCAGCACGTCGGGGGACATCTGCTCACGTCGTGCGGCCGGCAGCCGGTCACCGGCCGACGCCAATGGCGCCACCGGTACCTGACCGGACACCGGGGCCTGCACGGCGGGCGCATGACCGTCGCCTCTGGCCGAGAAGGGTTCAAAGAAGGCGTGGGATGCGCCACGGTGACCGGTCACGGCACCCGCATCGGTCACAGCCGACCGGCATCCGGGGAACCGGGCCAATAGCTCCTCGGGCTTGCACTGATCACGATCACCGTCTCATGCACGGCTGACAGTTGGGCCAGATTCGGACTCCAGAGCGTTTTCCACGGAAACCGGGCGCTGGAACCCTGCAAAGCGGGGCCTCTCGCGCGCAGTCGTGCATCCGTACCCCGGTGGCAAGTGGCCTCCATCCGCCAGCCGGCCGAAGTGGCTGCCGCAGCGGGACACAACGAGCCGGCCAAGGTCGTCGGCGTGTTCGAAGCCATGACCGCGGCTGGGCCGGATCTTCAACCCGCACGCGAGACGATGACGACGGCACGGCCCGCGCCGAAGGGACGCGGCCGCTGAGCTCGGCAACGAGGAGCGGCCACCGCTCTTGCGCATCGGGCGGTGGTGCGCAGCTGCAGCGGCCTCGCTCTGCAAGCCCCAACCCCGATACGGCGCTGCCGGCCGTCTGGAGTCGCATTACGGGGAGTTGCCGCTGGTTGGCGGGGTTTCGTGGCGGGTCGCGGACCTTATCGGTGACTGCCCGGCTGCGTCGTTGCCCCGTTGTGATGCGCCACGGGGCGTATCGGTGATCACGCCGGTTGCATCGGCGCCGTTGGATAGGGCGTGACCGTTCCACTGTAGCGAGCGAGCCGCGCCGCAGGTGGCGGGGTTGCAGGTCCTCGTGCAGGCCTGGACTGCCTGCGCGGGAGAAGCACCTAGTTGAGGGAACTGAGGAGAGGTGGGCTGAGCGATGAGCTCATGCGGAACCGTCTTGAGGGCGCCACACGCCCCCTTACGCGGCGTCAACGGGTTCGCCCTGGATGTGGTGGTGCACGGTGGCGCTTGAGCCAATCCTGTGGGCTTTACACGACAGCCCCGTGAACAGTACGACGGACCGGATGCTGCTGGCCGGCCTGGCAGAGAAGGCCGATGCGGATGGCACCAATGCCTTCCCATCCAGGCGGACGCTGGCGCGAATCGCGCTCTGCGACGTCAAAACGGTACAGCGGCGTCTGGCATCCCTCGCCGAGCGGCGTGTGATCACGCTGGGAGACCAGGAAGCCGCCCGGTACATCCCCGCACACGCCCGCCCCAAGGTCTACGACCTGCAAATCCCGGCCACCTGGTACGGCCCCGAAAGACTGACACGCGTCAACGAAGACCGGGCGCACCGCGGCCTGCCCCCGCTCACCCAGCACACCCGCCCCGCACTGCCACCCGCCCCGCCGCGGACGGAGCGCAGCGACAAGGGAAGGCCGCGCCAGATGGGAGGGGACTGTCAGTCCCCTCCCACAAAACCTCTCGAATCCGGCGGGAGGGGGGACTTTGAGTCCCGGGGAAGGGGGGACTGTCAATCCCGGCAGGGGGGACTGGCAGTCCCCCAACCCTCCCCTATAACCCTCCCCCCTCAAGAAACCCCGACAGCGCCTGCGGCGCGTAGCGCCGATGACGCCCGCAGGGCCACTACAGGTAGTAGGCCGCGTAGGGCGGGCGACCGCGCCGCCTCCCGGGGCGCTGAAGCGCACATCCCGCCAGCCAGACCGCGGAAGGCGACCACGCTGCAACTGCCGCCGGGCCAGAAGGTCGCGGTCACAGCCGTTGAGGCGGGATGGCCGGGCGAGCTGGCAGCTCTGCTACCGCTTCACCGCCCGGCTGTGCTGCGTGAGGCGATCCTGGACGCCCTGGACGCAGGACGGACTCCCCAGCAGCTACGTGAGCGGATCCAACGCCGCTGGTGGACGCACGGCTACGCCCGCGCCCTGGCCGAAGGAGAACTCTCCTCCCCCGTCGGCGTCGCGGTAGGGCTGGTACGCCCGTCCACCGACTGCCCCGACCCGATGTGCGAAGACGGCACCACCCTCCACCTCGACGATGCATGCCCCAAGTGCGCACAACGCCGAGCGGACCGCCGCCAGCACCCGATGCCCACACTGCGGCACAAACACCCACGACCCCAGTGGTGGGAATGCGAGGGCAAAGACTGCTCGGCGGCCGGCAAAGGACCACGACCCCACGACGGGCAATGTCAGCACTGCCGGAACCGAGCAGAACGGACCGAGATCCAGCGCGCAACCGCAGGACTCGTCGCCGAGGGGGAGGCAGCGCAGGAAGCCGAACGGCTACGCCAGGCAATCCGGTGGGAACGCATGCTCAACGAAGTCCATGCCGAGCACACCGAACGGTCCCGCTCAGCACAGGACCAGACCGTCGCCGAACAATACGCCGCCGCCGAAGACGAAGAAGTCCGCCGACTACGCGAACAACTCATATGGGAGCACCCCGAACTTGCGGCCAACGCCCAACAACAATCATGACCGCCGCAACCCCGAACACGCTACTGGTACACGGACTAGCGGGCGCGGAGGCGACGCGGGCGTGGCCACCACAGCAGGACCGGCCGAGGACGACCCCCGCGGGCGCGGGGGCGACCCCGTCGTCGCTCCCGCGGCGGAGGTGTACTGCGGACGATCCCCGCGGGCGCGGGGGCGACACTTCCTGAGCTGGGGCTTTATCGGATCGGGTGGTTGTTATCATTTGGTTGCTTTTGGGGGCGGGCGGAGAGGATCAGGCCGTCGAAGTCGACGGGCTGCCACCGGTCGCGGCCTGCGGTACGAACGGCCCAGCCTTGTTCGTTCGCTGCAGGTTCGATGAGGATGGCTTGTCCGTCGCCGATTCTGGTGGACAAGAGTTCCCAGAGGCGGTCGCGGATGCGGCGGCTGGGGTTGCCAATGAATACGCCGGCGCTTGCCTCGACCATCCAGCGTGTGAGGTGTCCGCGGAGGCCTTCTGGAGCCGCGATGAGGATGATGACGGTCATGATGTCGGCTCGGCCTCGTTGATCTCAGGACCGATGACGGCGATGTGGTTGTCGGTCATTCCGTGTGCTGAGAGGTCTGCGTGACTGGCGTAGTTGGTGCCCCCGGGGACGGCACCGACGTGTTCGTCCCACAAGAGGTTTGCTTCGAAGTCCTCGAACTCTGCTCCTTCGGGGGTGAGGAGGTTCTTTACGTCGGTGACGATGCGGCCGAGGAGCTTGTCGCGGGCGATGAGGTCGCGTAGGCCAAGTCGGGCGTCGCGCTCTTCTGTGAGGCCTTGGGCGGCGAGGTCGAAGGCGAGCGGAATGGTGTATTCGGCTTTGTAGAGGTCAGCGACGTCCAGGACGAAGGAGGTGGCTTTGCCGGTGTGGACGAAGCCGAGTCCTGGGCTGGCGCCGAGTCCGATGATGACTGCGTGGCAGACGCCGTAGAGGGCGGCGTTGGCCGCCGATAGGAGGCGGTTGAGGTCGTCGCCGGCGGCGAAGGCGTCGCCGGCTTTGTAGAGGCGGCCGTTCCAGGTGACGCCGGTGCGGGCCGGCTTGGGCGCGGTAGTACTTGCGGATGCGGGTGCCTTCGCGGCCGCGGAGTTGTTGCATGGTGAGGGCGGAGACGTCCTCGCCGGGGAAGCGCATGCCGTACATGGTGCGGGCGACGGCGAGGCGTTCCTTGGGGCGGGTGACGAGCCAGGCCTGGCGGTGCAGGAGGCCGGCGCCGCGGCTGGGGCCGAGGCCGGCGGCGTACATGCGGACGCCTTGCTCGCCGACCCAGCACACGGTGGTGCCGGAGTCGGCGAGCAGGCGGATGGCTGCGTGGGTGACGCGTGTGCCGGGGCCGAGGAGCATGACGGCGACCATGGCTGCCGGGACGCGGACCGTTTGGCGTTTGTTGATGACGACGATGGCGTTTTCGTCGCGGTCCAGGTGGCTGCGCTCCACGTAGACGCTGGAGACGCGGTCGACGAGGCGGTGCAGGTCCTGGGGGTCGGCCTTCCACCAGATGTCGGGCACGGGTGGTCATGGCCTTTCGGGCAGCGGGGCAAGGGTGAGGAGTCCGCATCCGTAAGCCTTGGAGGGGCCGATGCCAGCCAGGAGGTGTTCGGTGAGCAGGCCGGGGTCGGTGATGCGCAGGCGGCCTTCGAAGGTCACGGAGTTCATGATGACCTGCGCTTCCTTCGTGGTGGTTGGTCCTTTGCCGAAGGAGCGGCGTTGGCGGGTGGTGATGCGGATGTCGCGTGGGGGCTCGTTGTCGGCGGTGCGGGTGTCGTCGGGGGGGGGGCGGTGGGGACGTCGAATCCCCAGCGTGCGGTGCGGGTGAGGAACCAGTCGAGCTGGGCGGCGGCGGTGCGGTGGCCCAGGCGGAAGCCGCGCCGTCGGCCGCCGGCGTCGATGCGTGTCTGCTGACGGGCGGTGGGTTTGTCAGGGTTGGTGGTGTTCTGGACGGGGTTGGCGGTGAGGCGGAAGGCGAAGGTGCGGCCGGGGGCGAGCTGTTGGAGGAGTGGGGTGTAGTCGCGTATGGCGTAGTGCTCGCCGTCGGCGCCGGGCCATCCTGCTTGTTCGACGAGGTGGGTCCAGTCCGGTTTGTCGGTGGTGAGGACGAACAGGTGGGGGCGGTGGGGGTTGTCGGGGTCGAGGCGCCACAGGGTGCGTGCTTGTTCGGGCAGGCCGGGGAGGCCGCCTTGGACGGCGGCGTGCATGGCGCGGGGGCTGGCGAGGAGTTTGCGGCTTTCGGCGCGCAGGGGGTTGATGCGGATGCGGGAGAGGAAGGGCATGTCGGGTCACCAGCCCAGGAGGGCGAAGGGGTCGTGGCCGCCGGTGTTTCGGGGGCGTGCGGGGTCGGGTGTGAGGCCGGTGGGTGCTTGGAGGTAGGTGTGGCGGATGCGGCGGGTGGTGAAGGTCCGGGCGTGGGGGGCGAAGGAGAGGGGGACGTCGTCGCGGAATTCGTCTCCTGCCGGGTCGTCGAGGGTGGCGGGCAGGTCGATGTGGGCTGCGTCGCCGTTCTGGCGACCCCACCGCTTGCGTACGGCGGGGGCGGCCTGCCAGGGCTCTGCGCGCAGGGCGTCTTCGAGGGGGCCGGTGCGCTGTCCCAGGGACAGGGGTTGTGCGGGGGCGCAGGAGCGGCGGCCCAGGGCGAGGGGGAAGGCGGGGTGGGTTATGGCGTGCTCAAGGGTGTCGATGAGGCCTTGGGGGCCTTGGACTGCGGCGAGGAAGACGGCGTCCTGAAGGTAGAAGCGCTGAGTGATGTGGGTGTGTTTGGCAGGTGAGGTGGGTTTTTGCCGGCCTTTGGCGGTGACGGCGGCGGACAGCAGTGGCCGGCCGCGGTAGTCGCTGACGGTGTGGTAGTCGCGAAGGATGCTTCCGGGCTGGTCGATGCGGATGCCCAGGCAGAGGCCTGCCAGGTCGTCCAGAGGCGCGTGGCGTGGGCGGCCGGCGGCGGCCGCGAGGAGACCGACGATGCCGGATTTGGTGGGTTCGGGTCGTGTTTCTCGGCGGTTGAAGGTGCTGCGGTCCCCCCACGACTGCAGGGGGCCGGCGAGACGGATGAGGAGGATGCCGCTGGGGTCGGAGTTGCTCACGCCTGGGCTCCGAGGGCGGTGGTGATGCGGGCGCGCAGGGTGGTGCGCAGCTCGGCGAACGTGAGGGGGGTGCCGAAGGCCTGGATGAGGGTTTCGGCGGTGTCCTTGGTGCGGGGTTCGCCGGCGGTGAAGGTGTGGCTGGCGGCGTTGTAGAGGGGGGTGTCTCCCCATACCTGGGTGGCGGTGATGTGTTCTTCGGCCAGGCGGCGCGCGGAGGCGGCCTGGATGCCGGCTTCTGCCGCGACGGGTTCCTCGAAGGCGGAGACGAGGTTGACGGGCTGGTCGGTGCGTACGACGACGGCCACGAGGCTGGGCCGGGTCCGGTGGGCGAAGGAGTTCTGGTAGCCGGTGGGGGCGGACAGGGAGAAGCTGTCGACGAAGTGGTCGAGCGCGTCGAGGGCTGCTTCGGTGTCGCCGCCGAGGTTGTCGGTGAGCTGGGCGAAGCCGACGGTGGCGTAGCGGTAGAGGGTGGCGGAGTTGAAGCCGATGGTGCCGATCATTCCGGCACCGGTTTCGTCTTTTTCGTTCTGGTCGTCGACGGCGGTGAAGTAGTCGAATTCGAGCTGTGTCTCGTGGGTGGACAGGGCGTGGGCGACCTGGACGGCGGCGTCGACGTTGAGTTTGGGGATGTCGGCGACCATCCGGCCGAACAGCGCGACGCCCATGGGGTGTCCGGTGGTGAACGCGTCTGCGACGGGCAGCTCCTTGACGGCTTCGGCCAAGGCCTTGTCGTCCAGGGCAGCCAGGTCAGCGGCGTGTGCGTTGACCAGGGCGGCGACCTCGTCGAGCTGGGCGTTGCCGTAGAAGAGGAGGTAGGCGGTGTCTCCGGCCTTCTTGCCCTGGCTGAGGCCGAGCTGGGCCAGCAGAGCAGCGGCGATCCGGCGGGCGCCGTCCTCGTCCACTCCGCTTGCGTTGGCCTTGATGCGGGTGGCGAGTTCGCCTGTGATGCGCTTGGTGCGGGTGGCGCGCTCGGGCTCGGGGGCCTGGGCGTCGAAGTGCTGGCGCGATGCCCGCTTCCATGCCTGCGAGGAGACGCGGGAGCGACGGACCCCTCCGTAGACGGCTTCCTTCGGGTTGCCCTGGTCGTCGCGGTTGAGGTTGGCGGGCGGAACGGTTTGGACGACGTGCACATCGATGTAGAGACGCTGGTTCACGGGATGGCTCCTTGCTCTGAGGGCGGAAAGTGTGCGGCAGGGCTGTGCAGCCCGGGGCGCACAGCAGATCCATGTGCGCCGGGCGTTGCGCATGTGATGTCGGTCAGGGGCGGGGCGGGTCTGCTGCCGCCTTCTGCGTCCAGGCGTAGTAGTCCAGGCCCCAGCGGCGGCGCACGCGGGTGCGCGAGTCGGGCCGGTTCCAGTGGAGGATGTCTCGGGCCAGCTGGTTGAGGGGCCCCGTCTTTTCCGGACAGTCGCCTATTGGCTAATTTATGCGGCGAGCTGCTGATTCAGGTACTCGTCGTGGACCTCTCGTGGGGTCCGATACCCGAGTCCTGAGTGGCGGCGTTTCGTATTATAGCGGACCTCTATGTAGCGGGCGATGTCGCGGTAGGCGTGTTCACGGGTGGGATAGACGGTCCGGTGGACCCGTTCATTTTTCAAAGTCGCGAAGAACGATTCCGCCATGGCATTGTCGTAACAGATTCCGGTCCGCCCGACAGACTGCTTGATGCCGAGCCTGTCGAGTGTGCGGGCGAACTGTTCCGAAGTGTAATTACTGCCGCGGTCCGAGTGGAATATGGCGTCCTCGGAGAGCGGGTGATTGCGTGCCGTCATCTCGATGGCGGCCTCGATGAGCGGGGTCTTGTAGTTGTCGTCCATCGCCCAGCCTGTCACGGCCTTGGTGTGGCAGTCGATGACGGTGGCTAGGAATAACCAGCCCTCCCAGGTCGGAATGTAAGTGATGTCACCGACCATTTTCTTCCCCGGCGCGTCGGCGGTGAAGTCGCGGTTCACGAGGTCGGGGATCGGGCCGGCCCGGCCGTCGTTCTCGGTGAGACTGTGGCGCCACGGCCGCGGCTGGCACGCCTGCAGGTCCAGCTCCCGCATGAGGTCACGCACGAGTTCGGGCCCGCAGGCCACACCCCAGGCAGTGAGGTCGGCGTGGACGCGCCGGTAGCCGTAGGTACCGTCAGACTCCTCGAAGGACTTGGTGATCAGCAATTTCAGGTCCTCCCGTCGCCGGGCGGTCGCCGAAAGCGGCCGGCTCCGCCATTCATAGAACCCGGAGCGGGACACTTCCAGCCAGTCACACATCTTCGCAACGGATGGTATCGCTTCGGTGTTCGTGGCGGATGTCGCGCACTCTGCATCGATGAACTCGAACCTGTCGCTCACCGAGGATCCTTGGCAAAGTACGCCGCGACTTTTTCCAGGAAGGCGACCTTCTGTCGCAGTTCCCTCAGTTCACGCTCCTGCTCGCGGAGCCGTGCCCGTTCATCCACCGTGAGGGGCGGCTCCTCTCCGGCGTGCTCACGGCGGTAGGCATTGACCCAATTCCCGAGCGTGCCTTCAACAAGGCCGAGTTCCCGGGCGACCTGGGCGACCGGACGGGACGTCTCGATCACCATCTTCACGGCCTCTTCCCGATACTCGGGAGTGAATTTCCTGCGTTTCTGCGACAACCGACTTCCCTTTCCG
>LJCW01000374.1 GCA_001298555.1 Actinobacteria bacterium OV450 | reverse complement strand
CCCCGGTTGCGGCCGCGGGCGCGGGCGCCGTCGGCCCCGCCGGCGCCGGCCGGTCCACGAATGCGCTCACTTGACGGAGACCTGCGAGATGTCGAGGACGCCGGTCCAGTCGCTGATCACGACGTTCTTGACGTCCTTGCCGACCAGCCGCTTGTAGACGGGGTGGAAGAGCGGCACGTCGAGGGCCTGCTCGCCGATCTTCTTGTCGAGCGCGCCCCAGCGCTTGCCGGCCTCGGTGAGGTCGGTCAGCTTGGCGATCTCGTCGATCTCCGCGTTGACGGCCGGGTCGTTCAGCTGGGCGTGGTTGTAGTTGGTGCCGTTGGTGACGATCTGGCGGCCGTCGAAGATGGGGGCGAGGAAGGGGCCGCCGGAGGGCCAGTCGGCGCCCCAGCGGGAGAGGAAGAACCCGGGCGTGTTCTTGGCGTCCCAGCGCTTCTCGTTGAACGCGTTGTTCTCCAGGCCCTCCAGCTTGACGGTGATGCCGGCGGCGGCGAGCGCCTGCTGGACGGCGGTCGCGACCTCGGGGCTGGTCTGCCGGTTCTGCGCGGTGGAGTGGGTCAGGGTGATGCTCAGCCCGTCCGGGAAGCCGGCTTCCTTCAGCAGTTCCCTGGCCTTGGCCGGGTCACCCGCCTTGCCCGCGGGGAAGTGGTCGTAGGCGGTGAAGCCGAAGGCCTTCTGCTCGGGCAGGAAGGTGGTGGCGGGCTCGGCGAGGGCGGAGCCGCCGGCCGCGTTGACCACGCTGGTGCGGTTGATCGCGTAAGAGATGGCCTGGCGCACCTTCGGGTTGTCGAAGGGGGCCACCTTCGGGTTGAAGGCGAGGTAGTTGGTGTAGCCGAAGTGCCCGGTGCCGACCCGTGCCGCGAGCTCCCTGTTGTCGCCGATCTGCGCGAGCTCGGCCGGACCGAGGTTGGTGTCGGTGGTGATGGCGGCGGCGTCGGGGCCGGAGCTGGTGGTCAGGCGCTGGTTGATGACGGCGGCGTCGAGGCCGGAGCGGACGTCGATCTTGTCCGGGTAGGCCTTGCGCTCCTCGTCGGTCTTCGGGTCCCAGTGCTCGTTGCGTTCGAGGGTGAGGTGCTCGCCGTCGTTCTCGTTCTTGACGACCTTGTACGGGCCCGAGGAGACGGGGTGCTCCTCGTACTTGACGCCGGTGTCCTTGGCCTTGGGGACGGGTGCGAACTGCGTCTGGGTGGCGAGGAAGGGGAACTCGCCCTCCGGCTTGCGCAGCTTGAAGGTGATCGTCTTCGCGTCGGGCACGACGATGGAGTCGAGGCCCTTTCCGCCGTCCTTGTACGGGCCCTCGTAGTTCTCCCCGCCGATGAGCCAGTCGCGCAGGTACGGGGCTCCGCCGGACAGCTCGGCGGCGAACGACCGCTCGATGCCGTACTTGATGTCGGCGGTGGTGATCGGGCTGCCGTCCTCGTACGTCAGCCCGTCCTTGAGGGTGTACGTCCACTCGGTGGCGTCGGCGTTGGGCTTTCCGGTGTCGGTGGCCAGGTCGGGCACGACCTTGGTGCCGGCGGCGCCGTTCTCGCGGTTGCGGGTGGTGAGGGTGCGGAAGACCAGCGAGGGGACGTTGCCGCCGCCGGAGGTGTAGAGGCGGGCCGGGTCGAAGTCGTTCTGCGGCTCGGAGTTGAGGACGGTCAGGGTGCCGCCCTGCTGCGGCGCGCCGCCGGTGGCGCCGGGCCGGCCGCCGGCCTGGTCCGCCGCGTCCTTGGGCCCGCACGCCGCGGCGCCCCCGGCCAGGACGATGCTGACGGCGGCCGCGGCCACGCGGCGCGATATCTGGGACTGACGGAGCATGGGAAAAGGGACCTCTCGGCGTGAAGTTTCGGCTGTTTGCACCGAACGACGGGAAAAGGCCACGCGAGGGGCAGCGGTCAGCAGTCGGGAACCGGCTGCATGCCGGTGGAAGGAGAAAGCCGCGCCTGCGGGCATGGGTGCACCCGGGCGCGGCGGAGGAAAGGAGTGAAGGAAGTCGCGCGCGATCGGGTGGGCGTCAGCGACAGAGGATGTCGGCCACGCTGTGCGCGGTCACACCGAGCAGCGCCAGCTCGATGGCGGCGCTCGCAGCGATGGTGTGGTGGTGCGACATGCGGAGAACAATGACCGGTCACCGGACGGGTTGTCAACGCGAGATGCCGCCGTCCACCACCTCCCTCCGTCAACTCCCGGGGAATACCCAGGGGTTGGCTTTGCACTGGATTCCGCCGATGTCGAGGGACTTCGTCTGCTGCTGCATGATCGGCGCGAGCGCGCCCGGGGTCTGGCAGTTCACGTGCCCGTGCCCGAGCCGGTGGCCGACCTCGTGGTTGATGAGCATCTGCCGGTACGCAAACATCTGGTCCGCCCCGTACGTCGTCGATCCCTGCGCCCACCGGTACGCGTTGATCATGACCCGCTCGGTGGAGGCGGAATCGCAGCTGACGTTGTCGACGGTCGTGTCCAGACCGGACTTGGCGCACCACACGCCGGTGGTGCCGGGGCTGGCCAGCGTGATCACGAAGTCGGCCTCGCCGCCCGGAACCCGTTCGAAGGTCTTCGTCCCGCCGTGGCCCCAGCTGCGGTCGTCGTTGAGGGTGCGGTGGACGGCCTCGGCGAACAGCTGCGCGTCCAGGTTCAGCCCCTGCTCGACGTCGACCCGGTAGCGGATCTTCTTGCCCTTGCCGGGCGCCGGCGCCACCCCGGGGACGGTGTCGAAGGTCCCGGGCCCCTTCAGCTTCTCGTCGATGGGGAACTGCTGGGCCATCTTCTGCTCGTACGACAGCTCCGCCGCGGGTCCGGCGGGTGCGGCGGGGGTCGCCCGGCCGTCGGAGCGGGAGGCCGCGGACGTGCCGGGCTGGGCGCGCTTGCCGGTGTCGCCGGCGGCGCGCGCGGTGGGCGAGGAGCCGCTCTCGCCGTCGGGGACCAGCTGTACGGCGACGACGACGGCGAGCGCGGTGACGGCCGCGGCGGCCACCACCGTGTACGTACGGACCTTGCGCCCGCGCCCGGGGACGGGCTGCTCCTCGGCGGGCGCCGCGGGCTCGACGGGAGCGGGCTCGACGGGTGCGGCGGGAGCCGCGGGCTCGGCGGGCGCGGCCATCGGCGTACGCGGCCCGGGGACCCGGCGGTGCGACCCGGTGGAGGTGAGGGGATCGGCGGCGGGCTGCGGGATGGTCACCTGCGGGAAGCCGACCGCGGGGGTGCCGAAGGCGGGGGTGTCGGTGTCCAGGACGGCGGCGGCCGACGCCCTGTACGGAGGGCGCGCCCGCGGGACGCCGCGCCAGTCCCCGTAGACCGTGCCGGGCCCCTCGCCCCAGGCGCCGCCGGGCTCGCGCTGCTCGGGGTGGCCGCCGCGCGGCTGTTCCTGCCCGTACGCGCGGTGCCCGTCGTACGGGCGGTGCTCCTGGTGCGGGGGCTGCCCCGGGCGGGGGGCCCCCTCCTCGTACGCAGACCGCTGCTCGTACGGCCGGGGCTCCTCGTACGGCCGGGGCTCCTCGTACGGGAGGTGTTCCGCGTACGGAAGGCGCCCCTCGTACGGGAACGGCGCTGCGGGCTCCGCCGCCGGCGCCGGGCTGACAGGGGCGGGGGCCGGAGCGGGCCCCTTGCGACTATGTCGTCCCACGGTCCTCAGCCTCTGCCGTCGTCTTCGGAATCCCGGATGTCCCGGGCGTCCGGGGTGTCCCGGGCGGTGTCGTGCAGGAGGTCACGGAAGGCGTCGGCCACGACCTCGGGGTACTCCATCATCGCCACGTGCCCGGCCTCGGGCAGGGTCAGCAGCCGCGAACCCCGGAAGGCCGCCGCCGCCTTGCGCGCCATACGGTACGAGACCAGCTGGTCCCGGCCACCGTAGACGAGCAGCGTCGGGGCGAGGACCCGCTGCGCCTGGCGCCACAGCCCGTGTTGCCCGCCGAGGGTGTACGCGTCGACGATGCCGCGCGAGGAGCGGGTCATCGCCTCCCAGAAGTACGGCAGGGCCATCCGCCGTTCCATCTCGGCGACGGCGTGCGCGAAGCCCTCCGGTGTCACCCGGGAGGGGTCCCCGTAACAGAGCTGCGTCACCCCGCGGGTGCGCGCCTCGGCGGTCAGCCCGCGGGTCAGCCGCAGGAACAGGGCGGCCATCCCGGGTACGGCGAGCAGGGCGGTCGGGACGGCCGACTTCTGCACGCGCAGCTCGGGCAGTGCGGGCGAGACCAAGGTGAGCGTGCGCACCAGGTCGGGGCGGACGGCCGCGACGCGGGTGGAGACGGCGCCGCCAAGGGAGTTCCCGAAGAGGTGCACGGGACCGCGGCCGGCTGCGTCGAGGTGCCGGATGACCGCGCGGGCCAGTGCCGTGACCGAGTAGTCCCGGTCGGCGGGCGGCGGGGACCATCCGAAGCCGGGCAGGTCGACGGCCTCGCCGTCGACGGTGTCCTCCAGCTGCACCATGAGGTCCGACCAGTTCGCCGACGAACCGCCGAGTCCGTGGACGAACAGCGCGGGGGGCAGATCCGTACGCGCCGGGGGCCGGGACCGGACGGCGAGCTCCAGTCCGGGCAGCACCACCGTGCGCAGTTGCTCCCCCTCGGCGACGTGGACGGCTCCCACCTGGGATGACGCCTCGGATGCGGATCGCACACCCGGCAGCTCGGTCGAAGACATGCGGCCAATGTTACGAGACGATCACGTCCGGACTCTTGTGTTCGGCATCACAGATGCATGGGGATCCGCATAGCGGGGTATCCGCGATCCTCCTAGGCTCGTAGGTGAGGCACACCCGCGAGGGGAGAGGGAAGAAGGGGAGCCACATGACCGTCGACCCCGCAGAGCCGGACACTTTCCAGGAGCGCATCCGGGAGGCCCTCGACGCCGAGGCGCCCGAGGCCGATGCGGCGGAACAGCTGGCCGAGTTGCAGCCCGACGAGGACGACGACCGGGTCACCGGGGTGGACCGCGACGAGGCCGCGGACGGCGACGCCGTCGAGCAGGCGCGGGTGGTGCCCCTGGACGAGGACGACTACCGCTGACTCCCCCGGCCTTGCGGTCCGGGAGACATCGCCCCAGCTCCGGCTACTGCCCGGTACGCCTGTCGAGCACCGCTGACCAGCGCCTCCGGGCGGTCCGTACAGCGAGAAAACTCGGCTTCGACCCTCCAGATTCGGTTACCGAAAAGTACGATGGCGGGCGCGGCGCAGAGCGCACTGTGTTCTTAGAGAAAGTGGGAGGCGGCGTGACAGCCATCGAGCAGACGGAGGCAGCGCGTCCCCGGGGCACGCGACTGCCGCGCCGAGCCCGACGCAACCAGCTCCTGGGTGCAGCCCAGGAGGTGTTCGTCGCGCAGGGGTACCACGCGGCGGCGATGGACGACATCGCCGAGCGCGCCGGCGTCAGCAAGCCCGTGCTGTACCAGCACTTCCCGGGCAAGCTCGACCTCTACCTGGCGCTGCTGGACCAGCACTGCGAGGCCCTGCTCCTCGCCGTGCGCACGGCCCTCGCGTCGACGACGGACAACAAGCTGCGCGTGGCCGCGACCATGGACGCCTACTTCGCGTACGTGGAGGACGAGGGCGGCGCCTTCCGGCTGGTCTTCGAGTCCGACCTGACCAACGAGCCCGCGGTGCGCGAGCGCGTGGACCGGGTCTCGCTCCAGTGCGCCGAGGCCATCTCCGACGTCATCGCCGAGGACACCGGCCTGTCCAAGGACGAGTCGATGCTGCTCGCCGTGGGTCTGGGCGGGGTCTCGCAGGTCGTGGCCCGGTACTGGCTCTCCAGCGAGAGCCCCGTCGCCCGCGACACCGCGGTGGGTCTGCTGACCTCGCTGGCCTGGCGCGGCATCGCCGGTTTCCCGCTGCACGGCACGGAGGGCGGCCAGGCGGCCCAGGCCTGACCGCGGGCGGGCCGGACGGGCCCGGCGGTGCCTGACCGGCCGCTGTTCGCTGCGAGCGTGTCCGGAGCGCCGCATCCGCGTCCCCTCTCCGGGCTAATGTGGTCCGGGTACGGCGCGGCTGATCGCGCACAACCGACCATCGGAGGGACAAAGCCGTGGAGGTCAAGATCGGCGTGCAGCACGCACCCCGGGAGATCGTGCTGGAGAGCGACTTGAGCGCCGAGGAACTGGAGCGCATCGTCACCGCCGCGCTGACCGGTTCGGAGCCGCTGCTGAGCCTCACCGACAACAAGGGCCGCAAGGTCCTAGTGCCGGCCGACCGCCTGTCGTACGTCGACCTGGGCGAGCCGAGCGTGCGCAAGGTCGGTTTCGGCGCGCTCTGACGCAGCCGGAGCGCAGCGGGACCGGCGTACGGGAACTGGATGGAACGGCCCGGTGGTTGCCCCCACCGGGCCGTTTCCCTTTCTTCCGCTTCGGGTAGGACCGCTGTGAACCGGTTTGCCCCTGACCTGCGGGAGGCCCCCATGCTGCTGATGGAAGTGCTCGGCTCCGCCCTCCTGGGCCTCGCCCTTGCCGGAGTGGCCGTGCGAGTGCTGGCCCGGCGGCTGCCGTCTCCGAGAGTGGTGCTCGTCAGCGGGGTGCTGGGAGCGCTGTTCGGGGCGTACCTGACGCAGTTCGCGCTCGGCCCGGGGCACAACACGCTGCCGGCGACGCTGATCGGCTCGGTCCTGGTGTCCGCGGTGGTGCTGTCGCTGCTGCTGCGCCCCGCCTCGGGGCCCCGGCGCTCCCCCCGCAGGACTCCGTTTTCACTCCCGTCGCAGGGCTGACCGGCCCTCCGGATCCCCGGGTCCACAGGATCCCGGGGGTTCCTCGGGTTCCGGCGACTCCCCCGACTGACCACGTACGCCGGCCCCGGCGCGGGATTCCGCGCCGGGGCCGGCGTACGAGCGGGTGAAGAGCGGCAGGTGGAACTCAGGCGGCGAGGCCCAGTGCGGCCATCCGCTTGGTGTGCGCCTTGGTGATCCGGGTGAACATCTCGCCGACGGCAGCCAGGTCGAAGCCGGCCGCCATCCCGTCCACGCCGCCGACCAGCATGGTGGAGAGCGCGTCGCGCTCGGCGACCACGCGCTGCGCCTGCGAGAGCGCCTCGCCCATCAGGCGGCGGGCCCACAGCGCGAGCCGGCCGCCGCAGCGGGGGTCGGCCTCGATGGCGGCGCGCACCTTCTCGACGGCGAAGCCGCCGTGGCCGGTGTCGTCCAGCACGCTCACGACGAGCGCGCGGGTGTCGCTGTCCAGGTGGGTGGCGACCTCACGGTAGAAGTCGCTGGCGATCGAATCGCCGACGTAGGCCTTGACCAAGCCCTCCAGCCAGTCCGACGGGGCGGTCTGGCGGTGGAAGTCGTCCACGCCCTTGGCGAAGGGTTCCATGGCGGCGGTGGGCTCGGCGTCGATGGCCGCCAGCCGGTCGCGCAGCCGCTCGAAGTGGTGGAACTCCGCGGAGGCCATCTTCGCGAGCTCGGCCTTGTCGGCGAGGGTGGGCGCGAGCTTCGCGTCCTCCGCGAGGCGCTCGAAGGCCGCGAGCTCTCCGTACGCGAGTGCGCCCAGCAGGTCCACGACGGCGGCGCGGTACTGCGGCGAGGCGGAGGCGGCCGCCCAGTCCTGGGCGGCGATCCCGGTCGCTTCGGCGGCGGCGCCGTCGTCGGAGGGCGATGCGTTTTCAACGGTCGACATGCTCCGCACAATAGCCCGCCGGAAGGCCGCTCAAGGCACCGCATCGGGTCGCTGACAGTCCGCCTAAACACGACTACCAGGTGAATTCACCCGACACACCTGCGCGATTCCGGGGTACAGTGGTAATGCGCCTGCCGGATACTCGGCGGGCCATCCGAATGAGGATGCCCGGTCGGTGGCCCGATCGGCTCCACCCGACCGCCCTCGGCGTGATGCGTACGTCCATGCGTACCGCTTCTCCACGAGGGGCCCCCTCAGCGGCACGAGCGCTTGAGCGAAGGCCAGTGGTCCCGCGCAGCTTCGTATTGCTCTCCCGAACGTGGGAGGGCGCAGTACTGCAAGCCAGGCACGGTACGACCCTCCTCGCCGCCTCGCGCCGCGTCTCACAGAAGAGGCAGCACCCTGACTACGTTCCGAGACCTCGGGATCTTTCCCGAGACGGCCGAAGCCCTTGAGGCCGTCGGCATTGTGTCCCCCTTCCCGATCCAGGAGATGACCCTCCCCGTCGCCCTTTCCGGCACGGACGTCATCGGCCAGGCGAAGACCGGAACCGGCAAGACGCTCGGTTTCGGCCTTCCGCTGCTGGAGCGGGTCGTCGTCCCTGCGGACGTCGAGGCCGGCCGGGCCACGCCCGCGCAGCTCACCGACTCCCCGCAGGCCCTCGTCGTCGTCCCGACGCGCGAGCTGTGCACCCAGGTCACCAACGACCTGCTGACCGCGGGCAAGGTCCGCAACGTCCGCGTCCTCGCCATATACGGCGGCCGCGCGTACGAGCCCCAGGTCGAGGCGCTCAAGAAGGGCGTCGACGTGATCGTCGGCACCCCGGGCCGCCTGCTCGACCTGGCCGGCCAGCGCAAGCTCGACCTGTCGCACGTCAAGGCGCTCGTCCTGGACGAGGCCGACGAGATGCTCGACCTGGGCTTCCTGCCCGACGTCGAGAAGATCATCAACTATCTGCCGGCCAAGCGTCAGACGATGCTGTTCTCGGCGACCATGCCGGGTGCGGTCATCGGCCTGGCCCGCCGGTACATGACGCAGCCGACGCACATCCGCGCCACCTCGCCCGAGGGCGAGGGCGTGACCGTCGCCAACATCAAGCAGCACGTCTTCCGTGCGCACAACATGGACAAGCCGGAGCTCGTCTCCCGCATCCTGCAGGCCGACGGCCGCGGGCTGGCCATGATCTTCTGCCGTACCAAGCGCACGGCGGCCGACATCGCCGAGCAGCTGGAGAAGCGCGGCTTCGCGTCCGGCGCCGTCCACGGCGACCTGGGGCAGGGTGCGCGCGAGCAGGCGCTGCGCGCGTTCCGCAACGGCAAGGTCGACGTGCTGGTGTGCACGGACGTCGCCGCGCGCGGCATCGACGTCGAGGGCGTCACCCACGTCATCAACTACCAGACGCCGGAGGACGAGAAGACCTTCCTGCACCGCGTGGGCCGCACCGGCCGCGCGGGCAACAAGGGCACGGCCGTCACCCTGGTCGACTGGGACGACATCCCGCGCTGGCAGCTGATCAACAAGGCGCTGGAGCTGGACTTCCACGACCCGGTCGAGACGTACTCCACGTCGCCTCACCTGTTCGAGGAGCTGAACATCCCGGCCGGCACCAAGGGCATCCTGCCGCGCGCCGAGCGCGTGCGGGCCGGCCTGAAGGCCGAGGAGCTGGAGGACCTGGGCGAGACCGGCGGCCGCGGTGGCCGTGGCGGCCGTGGCCCGGTCGCCGCCGCCCCGGCCGAGGAGCGTCCCGCCCGGACGCGCACCCCGCGCCAGCGCCGCCGTACGCGCGGCGGTGCCGAGGTCGATGCCGGTGAGGCCGCCGTGACGCCGGTGACCGAGGTGGCGCAGGCCCCCGAGGCCCCGGCCGCCGACGAGCCGCGCAAGCCGCGCCGCCGTCGGACCCGTTCCGTGACGACGGCGGCCGCCGCGGCCGCCGTGGCCCCGCTCGCCGAGGCTCCGGTCGCGGTCGCCGAGGTCGTGGTCCCGGCCGTCGAGGTCGCACCGGTCGCCGAGGCTCCGGCTGCCGAGGCTCCGGTCAAGGCCCGCCGGACCCGGACCCGCAAGGTCGCCGAGGCCCCGGTCGTGGCCGAGCCCGCCGTGGCCGAGCCCGCGGTGGCCGAGCCGGTCAAGGCCGAGCCGGTGCGGGCCCGCCGGGTCCCGACCCAGAAGCCCGTCCTCGCCCAGGTGACGCCGATCGCCGAGTCCCCCGTCGCGGAGGCCCCGGTCAAGGCCCGCCGGCCCCGGACCCGCAAGGTCGTCGACGCGGCCCCGGAGCCGGACTTCCAGGTGGCCCCGCCGGTGGAGCCGGTCAAGGCCCGCCGCGCCCCCGCCCGGACCCGCAAGGCCGTGGAGGCCGCTCCGGTCGCCGAGGCCGTCGCCGTGGCCGAGGAGGCTCCGGCGAAGCCAAAGCGCACCCGGACCCGCAAGGCCGCTGCCGCGGTCGTCGAGGCTCCGGCCGCTCCGGTCGCCGAGGAGGCTCCGGCCAAGCCGAAGCGCACCCGGACCCGCAAGGCCGTCGCGGAGACCCCCGAGGCCTGATCCGCGTCCCGCCGTCCGGTGGCCCCGGTCCCCTTCCGAGGGGGCCGGGGCCACCGGCGTACCCGGGCTGGACACGCCCCTACAGGCCGGTAACCTCTGGCCATGAGCAAGCCGCCCCGCCTCACGCTGCCGTCCGGTGCCCGCGCACACCTCCTGTCCACCGCCCGCGGTGATTTCGCCGTGCACGAGGCCGGCGAGCCGGTCCGCGGGACCGCCCTGCTGGTCCCCGGTTTCACGGGCAGCAAGGAGGACTTCATCGGGCTCCTGGAGCCGCTGTCCGACGCCGGGTACCGGGTGGTCGCGGTCGACGGGCGCGGCCAGCACGAGAGCCCCGGTCCGCGCGAGGAGTCGGCGTACGCGCTCCAGGAGCTGGCGCTGGACGTCCACGCCCAGGCCGCCGCGCTGGACGGGGGGCCGGTCCACCTGGTCGGGCACTCGCTGGGCGGGCTGATCGCCCGGGCCGCCGTACTGCGCGACGCGGCGCCCTTCGCCTCCCTCACGCTGATGAGCAGCGGGCCCGCCGCGATCGCCGAGGACCAGCAGGAGCGTACGAAGCTGCTGGTCGCCGCGTTGGAGGCGATGCGGGAGGACATGGCGGGGGTGTGGACGGCGATGCGGTCCTTCGACCCGGAGGACGCGGTCCCCGAATCCCCGGAACTCACGGAGTTCCTGCGCGGGCGGTGGATGGCGACGGTGCCCGAGCAGCTGATCGCCACGGGCCGGATCCTGGTCTCCGAGCCGGACCGGGTGGAGGCGCTGAGCGGTGTGGACCTGCCGAAGCTGGTGCTGTCGGGCGAGGTCGACTACGCGTGGCCGGTCCCGCTGATGGACGACATGACACATCGGCTGGGTGCGGAACGGGTGGTGGTGGCGGGCACCGAGCACTCCCCCAATGCGGAGGACCCGCAGGTCACGGCGGGTGCGCTGGCCGCGTTCTGGGACGGCCGCCCCCAGGGTTAGTTAGCTAGTCAAAAAATTTCCTTAGCGTAGGGAATGTTTGCCTCTTACACTTCGTTGGGAACAGTGCAAGGAGAACACTGACGAAGGGAGAAGCCCCATGCGCTTCGAGATTCTGCGCCTGGACGATGTCGACGGAAACGCCGTGGACAGCACCGTCGTGGACGCGGCCTCCGTCAACCGGATCGTGCAGCAGGCGGCCGCCGTGGGCCAGCGCATTCTGATCCGACCGGCCGAGAGTGCGTCCTCCTGACGCTCCGCACGAATACACACGCGAAAGCCCCCGCACCGGTCCGGTGCGGGGGCTTTCGCGTGCACGCGGAGCCGCAGGGGCTCCCGGCAGGCGCGCGCCGGTCAGGCGCCGTGCACCACCTGGAGCACGCCGTTGATGATCTGCTGGACGGCGATCGCGGAGAGCATCATGCCGGCGAGGCGCGTCACGAGGACGACGCCGCCGTCCTTGATGACCCGGATGATCACCAGCGAGTAGCGCATGGTGATCCACAGCACGACGTGCATGGCGATGATCGCGGACCAGACCGAGAACTGTGCGCCGACCCCGTCCGCCTTCTGCACGGCGAGGATGACGGACACGATCGCACCGGGGCCCGCCAGCAGCGGCATGCCCAGCGGCACGAGGGCGACGTTCACGTCCTTGGTCTGCTTGGGCTCGTCGGTCTTGCCGGTGAGCAGGTCGAGCGCGATGAGCAGGAGCAGCAGACCGCCCGCGATCATCAGCGCGGGGACGGAGACGTGCAGGTAGTCCAGGATCTGCTGGCCGCAGATACCGAAGACGGCGATGACGCCGAAGGCCACGCAGACGGCCTGCCAGGCCATGCGGCGCTGCACCTTGGCGGGGCGGCCGGAGGTCAGGGCGAGGAAGATCGGCGTGATCCCCGGGGGGTCCATAATCACAAAAAGCGTGAGAAATAGGGATCCGAAGACGGCGAAGTCGAACACAGTGATGCCTTGCAGGAGAGAGGGGTGTTTCGAAGGAGGAAGAGGGGGCGGGCGGGCGCGCTTACGCGCCGGTCGCTCCGCCGGCGCCCGGCACGGGGAAGGCCCCCGTCGCGCGGCGCGTGATCTCGCCGTAGATCTCGGGGTCCGTCGTGTACTCGCCGAGGCGACAGGTCTTGCGGCTGCCGTGGTAGTCGCTGGACCCCGTCGTGAGGAGGCCGAGCTCGCCGGCCAGGGCGCGCAGCCGACCGCGCGTGTCACCGTCGTGGTCCATGTGGTCCACCTCGATCCCGTCCAGGCCTGCGGACGCGAGCTCGGCTATCGCGGACTCGGGGACGCAGCGGCCGCGCTTGACGGCGGCGGGGTGGGCGAAGACGGTGACCCCGCCGGCCGCCTTGACCAGGCGGATGGCGTCGAAGGGGTCGAGCTCGTGCTTCTCGGCGTACGCGCGGCCGCCGTCGGCGAGCCAGTCCGGGGTGAACGCGTCGGACACGGTGGGGACGACGCCCAGCTCGACGAGCGCGGTGGCGATGTGCGGGCGCCCGACGGAGCCTTCGCCGGCGATCCGGGCCACCTGCTCCCAGGTGACGTCGACGCCGAGTTCCCGGAGCTTGCCGATCATGGCGTGGGCGCGCGGGGTGCGGTCGTCGCGGACGAGTTCCCGCTCGCGCGCGAGCTCCGGCTCCTCGGGGTCGAAGAGGTACGCGAGCAGGTGCATCCCGATGCCGTCGAGCCGGCAGGACAGCTCCATGCCGGTGACGAGGGTGAGCCCCTGCGGCAGTGCGGCGAGGGCTTCGGCGTATCCCCCGACGGTGTCGTGATCGGTCAGCGCGACCACGTCCAGCCCGGCGGCGGCCGCATTGCGGACCAGTTCGGCGGGGGTGTCGGTCCCGTCGGAGGCCGTGGAGTGGGCGTGCAGGTCGATGCGCACGGCCGGTTCTCCAGGGGTCTCGCGGGTACGGGGGGACACCCCAGGATACCGCCCGCCCGCCGTGCGGGCGTCACGCCGCCCGCGGCCCCACCCCCGTGAGCAGAGCCTACGGACCGAGGACGCGGGGGCTCAGGGCGCCGCACGGGAGGAGTTCGACCTCGGATCCCGCGTCCCGCAGGTCCGTCAGCACCAGTTCGTCGTACATCAGCAGGCCCGACTGCTCCGGCCAGACGACGGCCCACAGCCACAGCCCGCGCGCCTCGCCGGCGAACACGGCCCGGTCGTCGGGGGCGCCCTTCACGTGCCACAGCGGTGTCGGGCGGCCCGCCGCGACGACTTTGGCGTGCGGCGGGGAGGAGACGTCGATGTACGTACCGGGGTCGGGGCCGTCGATCCCGGCGTACCGGGCGCCGAGGCCGACGCCCAACTCCTCCGCGACCAGCAGCAGCTCGCCGATGCCGCCGAGCGGTCCGGGGCCCGAGCAGGCCACCGCCGTCGCCCGGCCCCCGCTGTGGTCGTCACCGGCTGCCGCCACTCCGGTGAACAGCCACCCCACCGGCAGCGGCCACGGCATCCACACCGGCACCTTCGCCCGGTTCACCACCACGCCCAGGCCCTCGACGCTGGGCGGGATGACGGGTTGCAGGGGGTGGACCGTGCCGTGCAGTGCGCACTGCCACGAGTCGGAGAAGAGCCCGGGCGCCCTGACCCGGCCACCGCACTTCGGGCAACTTGGTTCGCCCCTCATAAGAAGCCACGCTCCTCCCCGCCCGGCGCCCCGTCAAGACACGATCACCCGTCCGGATGTGTCAGTCCAGCGCCACGGCGGTACGGAGGGGGTCCCGCAGATCCGTGCCGTGCGACAGCCAGCGTTCCTGGAGCGCCGCCGCGCCGTGCACCCGCTTCCAGGCGGCCTCGTTCGCCGTCATCGGCAGGAGCGGGAGGAAGTGCACCGGGTCCATCGGCGCGTCGAGTTCGAGGTCCTCCACCAGTCCGCCCGGCTCGCCGACGAGCACCGAGGTGAAGGGCGCCCCGTCCCACAGCGGCCCGCCCACGTCGAGCGAGGCGCCGGGGGACACCACCAGCCCCTCGACCTGGGGCGAGGCGCCGAGCACGGCGAGCGGCCGCAGCAGCTTGTCGGTGGGCGCCAGGCCCGCCCGTACGGTCAGCACGAGCTCGGCGCGCGGGCCGCGCAGCGGGTCGGCGACCACGACGGTCGGATCGGACATCGGGTGCGCGGACATGCCGAGGGTCGCGTACCGCACGAGGTCGCCCTCGGCGAAACGGAGCACCTCGATGCGGTCGGTGCCGAGGAAGGTGACGGCGGCGCGGGCGTCGGGTTCGCCGAGCGCGCTGCGCAGCCGGGCTTCGACAAGAGCCAGAATTTCTGCCATGAAGCGAGCATAGAACTCGTATGAGGCGGGTAAAGGGCGGGTCTTGACCATCCGTCGGCTGATAATGTTGACCGCTGGTCGGGGCCACACCCTGCATGGGGGCACCTCCCAGCGGTGGCTGGGGGCGTTTCGCGGCATCCGGCGACAGGACGTCCTCCACGGAGGACCGGCCGGAGGAGGTGGGGCTGCAATGGATCGAAGTCGATCGTGCAGTACCAACCGCTCTTCCACTCCCTGTACGGGCGCGTTCCCGCCCGTTTGATCATCTGATCAGTCGAAGAGCGACGGCAGAACTTTGTCCTCCCGTCCTGTTCCTTCCGTCCGCCCGGGCCTGCCCGCCTGCCGCGGCCGTGCCATCCGGAAGGGACCTCCCACCCGTACGGTCCGCAGCCGTGCGTGCGAAGGAGCCTGCCATGTCGATGCTGCCCTACCTGCGTGCCGCCGTACGTCCGGCCCTGCGCAGGTCCATCCCCGTCCTGCCGGGCTACGACACCACCCGCGACCCGTCCGCGAGCAGCGCGGTCGTCGACTGCGCCGTGTACCGCGACGGCCGACGCGCCCTGGGTTCGGCCTGCCTGACGCCGCGTGAGGCCATGGCCCGGGTCCGGGAGGACGGCGGGTTCGCCTGGATCGGGCTGCACGAGCCGACGGAGGCCGAGTTCGCGGGGATCGCCGCCACGTTCGGCCTGCACCCGCTCGCCGTGGAGGACGCGGTGCACGCGCATCAGCGGCCGAAGCTGGAGCGCTACGACGACACGCTGTTCACCGTCTTCAAGACGATCCACTACGTGGAGCACGCCGAACTGACGGCGACCAGCGAGGTGGTGGAGACCGGCGAGGTCATGTGCTTCACCGGCCCGGACTTCGTCATCACGGTCCGGCACGGCGGCCAGGGCTCGCTGCGGTCCCTGCGCCACCGCCTCCAGGACGATCCCGAGCTGCTCGCCAAGGGACCCTCCGCCGTCCTGCACTCGATCGCCGACCACGTCGTCGACGGGTACATCGCGGTCGCGGCGGCCGTCCAGGACGACATCGACGAGGTGGAGAGCGCGGTCTTCGCGGCGCCCGCCAAGGGCGGCGCGCGCGGCGGCGACGCGGGCCGCATCTACCAGCTCAAGCGCGAGGTGCTGGAGTTCAAGCGGGCCGTCTCCCCGCTGCTGCGGCCGATGGAGCTGCTGAGCGAGCGCCCGATGCGGCTGGTGGACCCGGACATCCAGAAGTACTTCCGCGACGTCGCCGACCACCTGGCGCGGGTGCACGAGCAGGTCATCGGCTTCGACGAGCTGCTGAACTCGATCCTCCAGGCCAACCTCGCGCAGGCGACGGTCGCCCAGAACGAGGACATGCGCAAGATCACCTCCTGGGCCGCGATCATCGCCGTCCCGACGATGATCTGCGGGGTCTACGGGATGAACTTCGAGCACATGCCGGAGCTCCACTGGCGCTACGGCTACCCGGTGGTGATGGCCGCGATCGCCGCGTCCTGCTTCACCATCCACCGCGCCCTGCGCCGCCACGGCTGGCTCTGAGGGCTGTCCCGTGATCCCCGGCGGGCACCCCCTACTCTGTTGCGCATGACTCTCAGCACGCTCGACCTGGCCCTCGTCGAGGAGGCCACCAAGAAGTCCGGCCTGATCTGGGTCCGCGGCTCCGGGGCCGACCGGGCCCTGTGGCACGCCTGGGTGGACGGCGCGGCCCACGTGCTGGGCGACGGGCCCGGGGAACAGCCGTTCCCGGGGCTCGCGGACGGCGGAGCCGCCGAGGTGACCGTGCGCAGCAAGGACAAGGGCGGCCGGCTGGTCGCCTGGACCGCGACCGTGCGGGAGCTCGAACCCCGTGGCGAGCAGTGGCAGGCCGCGGTCGCCGAGCTGAAGGGCAAGCGCCTGAACGCGCCCGACTCGGAGGAGATGACCGAGCGGTGGGCGCGCGAGTGCCGGCTGCTGCGGCTGGAACCGGTGACGGCGAGCACGGACCTGCCCGGCGGATCGCTGGCCGCGGCCCCGCTGGGATCGCCGGCGGTCACCCGCAGGCCCGTGCCGGCCGGCCTTCCGAAGCTGCTGTTCCGGCGGAAGAAGGCGGCCGGCCGGACCCCTACTTCGTAGGGTTCGAGCCCTGGCCGGAGCTTTTGCCCGGGCTCGGGACCGGGCCGGACCCGGCGCTCTGGTCCTTGGTCGTCGGCATCTGCGACCCGTAGTCGACGGTCTGGTCCTGTGCGGGCGCCTCCAGCGGGAAGGTCTTGCCCCACTCCCGGAGGTCGACCCGGCCCGCCCCGCCGGCCCGCTCCAGGCGCAGCGGGTACGGGGTCCCCTCCAGGGACACCGACAGCTTGCCGCCCTTGCCCTTGTCCGCCGTGAGCAGGACCGCGCGGGTGGGTCCGACCTTGGTGTGGTCGCCCTTGGCGAGCTTCCCGTCGAGCGCGAGCAGCCCGTCGAGCAGCACGTGCATGTCGGTGAACCCGCGGAACTGCTTGTACGTGGGATCGCTGTCGGGCACCTTCACGTACTTGTCGCCGAGCTTGCCGGCCGAGTCGGACTTCCCCCAGAAGGCGGCGCTCGCCTTGAGGTAGAGCTGCTCGCCCACCCGCAGCACCTGGAAGGTGTCCTCCTGCAGCTTCACCTCGCCGGAGCCGCCGTCCTTGCCCAGCCGCATGTCGATGGCGAACGACTTGCCGCCGCTGACGAGCGTGCCGGACAGGTGCACCGAGGCGGCGCCGGCGGCCGCGGCCTTCGCCTTGCCGTCGATCTGGTCGGCGGAGAGCTTGCCGACGCCGTTGGTGCCCTCGTCCGGGTCCGCCCCGCAGCCCGTGCCGGTGACGGCCAGGCCAGCGAAGAGGACACCGGCGAGGGCCGCCCGGCGCAGCCGAGCGGCGGGGAGGTGGGCGGTCACGGGCGGGTGCCTCTCGTCGTGCGTCTTCGAGCAGCAGGCAGCGTACCCGCCCGTAGTTCCGGTGCCGGGCGGGTGGTCGGCCCTCCGGGCGGCCGCGGCCGCCCGGCTCACGGGCGGACCGCCCCACCAGGACGCTCTCCGGCGGCACGGGCTAGCCTGAGGGGCGGCAGGACTGGATCGACGCTCTAGGAGGCGCTCGCATGGCTGGTGGCGCCCCGCGGATCTTCGTCTCGCATCTGTCGGGTGTACCCGTCTTCGACCCCGCCGGCGACCAGGTCGGCCGGGTCCGCGACCTCGTCGCGATGCTGCGCGTCGGCGGCCGTCCGCCGCGGCTGCTGGGCCTGGTGGTCGAGGTGGTCAGCCGGCGCCGGATCTTCCTCCCGATGACGCGGGTGACGGGCGTGGAGTCCGGACAGGTCATCACCACCGGCGTCGTCAACATGCGGCGCTTCGAGCAGCGGCCCACCGAGCGGCTGGTCCTGGGCGAACTGCTGGACCGGCGGGTGCACCTCGTCGCGGGTGGCGAGGAGGTCACCGTCCTGGACGTGGCCATCCAGCAGCTGCCGGCCCGCCGCGACTGGGAGATCGACAAGATCTTCGTACGCAAGGGCAAGGGCGGCGCGCTGCGCCGGCGCGGCGAGACCCTGACCGTCGAGTGGTCGGCGGTGACCGGGTTCTCGCTGGAGGAGCACGGGCAGGGCGCCGAGAACCTGGTGGCCACCTTCGAGCAGATGCGCCCGGCCGACGTGGCGAACGTCCTGCACCACCTGACGCCGAAGAGGCGCGCCGAGGTGGCCAACGCCCTCGACGACGACCGGCTCGCTGACGTCATGGAGGAGCTGCCCGAGGACGAGCAGGTGGAGATCCTCGGCAAGCTGAAGGAGGAGCGTGCCGCCGACGTCCTGGAGGCGATGGACCCGGACGACGCGGCCGACCTGCTTTCGGAACTGCCGGAGGACGACAAGGAGCGGCTGCTGACGCTGATGCAGCCGGACGACGCGGCCGACGTGCGCCGCCTGCTGTCGTACGAGGAGAACACCGCGGGCGGTCTGATGACCACCGAGCCGATCGTGCTGCGCCCGGACGCGACGGTCGCCGACGCGCTGGCGCGCGTCCGGCAGGCGGACCTGTCGCCGGCGCTGGCCGCGCAGGTGTACGTGTGCCGGCCGCCGGACGAGACGCCGACGGGCAAGTACCTGGGAACCGTGCACTTCCAGCGGCTGCTGCGGGACCCGCCGTTCACGCTGGTGAGCTCGATCGTGGACACGGGCCTGCCGCCGCTGCGTCCGGACGCCTCGCTGCCGGTGGTCACGAGCTACCTGGCCGCCTACAACATGGTCGCGGTGCCGGTGGTCGACGAGAGCGGTTCGCTGCTGGGCGCGGTGACCGTGGACGACGTACTGGACCACCTGCTGCCGGACGACTGGCGGGAGACGGACTTCCATTCCGAGGAGGCCGTGCATGGCCGCTGAGCGGGGGCGCGGGGACCGCGACCGCGACGGGGCGCGCGAGCGTGCCCGCGAGTGGCGCCGGGAACAGTCCCGGGAGCGGCGCGAGCAGGCGCGGCTGCACTCGCGCGAGCACGGGCTCGCCGAGGCCAACGACCGGGCCGAGCGCGCGGAGCGGGCCGCGGAGCGCGCCGAGCGGACCAAGGCCGGGCAGTCGACGGGGTCGAGTGCGCTGACGCGTTCGCGGGTCCGCCTCGACCAGCCGCGGGCGCCGCGGCGCTCGCTGCTGCCCGAGTACGACCCGGAGGCGTTCGGGCGGCTGTCGGAGCGGGTGGCGCGGTTCCTCGGCACGGGCCGGTTCATCGTCTACATGACGCTGGTCATCATCGTGTGGGTGCTGTGGAACGTCTTCGCGCCGGACCACCTGCGGTTCGACAAGTACCCGTTCATCTTCCTGACGCTGATGCTGTCGCTGCAGGCCTCGTACGCGGCTCCGCTGATCCTGCTCGCGCAGAACCGGCAGGACGACCGCGACCGGGTCAACCTGGAGCAGGACCGCAAGCAGAACGAGCGGTCCATCGCGGACACCGAGTACCTGACCCGGGAGATCGCGGCCCTGCGGATGGGCCTGGGCGAGGTGGCGACCCGCGACTGGATCAGGTCGGAGTTCCAGGACCTGATCAAGGAGATGGACGAGCGCCGTCTATTCCCGGCGGAGAGTGACGAAGGCGACCGCTAGCGGCCTTTCCTGAGGCAGGCTACCGAGCCGTACCATCGGGGCATGGCTACCGACACAAGCTCCGCCGCCGTGCCCGAGCAGGATGCGATCCTCGACGCGCTGGCGACGGTGAACGACCCCGAGATCCACCGGCCGATCACCGAGCTCGGCATGGTCAAATCGGTGGAGATCGGCGACGGCGGCGAGGTGGCCGTCACGGTCTACCTCACGGTGTCGGGCTGCCCCATGCGCGAGACGATCACCAAGAACGTCACCGAGGCCGTCGAGCGCGTCGCCGGCGTCACCTCGGTCGCGGTCACGCTGGACGTGATGAGCGACGAGCAGCGCAAGGAACTGGCGGCCACGCTGCGCGGCGGCACCGCCGAGCGCGAGGTCCCGTTCGCCAAGCCGGGCTCGCTGACCCGCGTGTACGCGGTCGCGTCCGGCAAGGGCGGTGTCGGCAAGTCGTCGGTGACCGTGAACCTGGCGGCGGCGATGGCCGCGGACGGCCTGAAGGTCGGCGTCGTCGACGCGGACATCTACGGCCACAGCGTGCCGCGCATGCTGGGCGTGGACGGCCGCCCGACCCAGGTCGAGAACATGATCATGCCGCCGTCGGCCAACGGCGTGAAGGTCATCTCCATCGGCATGTTCACCCCAGGCAACGCGCCCGTGGTGTGGCGCGGTCCGATGCTCCACCGGGCCCTCCAGCAGTTCCTCGCCGACGTGTTCTGGGGCGACCTGGACGTCCTGCTGCTCGACCTGCCGCCGGGCACCGGCGACATCGCGATCTCCGTCGCCCAGCTGGTGCCGAACGCGGAGATCCTCGTCGTGACCACCCCGCAGCAGGCCGCGGCCGAGGTCGCGGAGCGCGCCGGCTCGATCGCCGTGCAGACGCACCAGAAGCTCGTCGGCGTGGTCGAGAACATGTCCGGGCTGCCCTGCCCGCACTGCGACGAGATGGTCGACGTGTTCGGCTCGGGCGGTGGCCAGAAGGTCGCCGACGGCCTCACCAAGACGGTCGGCGCGACCGTCCCGGTGCTGGGCTCCATCCCGATCGACGTACGGCTGCGCGAGGGCGGCGACGAGGGCAAGCCCGTCGTCCTGTCCGACCCGGACTCCCCGGCCGGCGCGGCGCTGCGCTCCATCGCCGGCAAGCTGGGCGGCCGCGCCCGCGGCCTGGCCGGCATGTCCCTGGGCATCACCCCGCGCAACAAGTTCTGACGCTTCCGGCACGGGCGGCCCGCACGGGGCCCCGCGGGCCGCGCAGCGCGAAGGGCACCGCCGTCCGGCGGTGCCCTTTCACGTATCGGTACCGGGGCCGGGGCCTACTCGTAGGCCGCGAGGTCCGTGATCACCGAGAAGCCGAGCCCGTACGCGCTCATGCCGCGCCCGTACGCCCCGACGTGGACGCCGCCCCGCGTGGACCCGGCGAGCACCCAGCCGAACTCGGACTCTCGGTAGTGGAACGGCGTCGGCTCCCCGTCGACCGGGAGCGAGAGCGTCGACCAGTCCTCGCCGTCGAGGTCGTCGGCGAGCTCCCACGCGGCCTCGGTCTGCTGGTCGAGCCAGTCGTCGCGCAGGGTGTGGTCCATCTGGCCGGGCCAGCTGTACGCCAGCAGCCCCGAGCCGGCCAGCCAGGCCGCCGAGGAGACCGAGGTGGCCTCCAGGACGCCGGTGCCGTCGCTGCTGCGGCGCAGCGGGTTGCTCGCGACGGTGACGACCACCGCGAAGCGCTCCTTCTCCCCGGTGGCGAGCTCTCCGCGCGCGGACGGCTCGTCCCCGTGGCCGGTGGAGCCGTGCTCGACGGTGCCGTCGGCTCCGGTGCCCACCTGCATGAGCCAGCGGGGGCCGGTGAAGGCCCCGTCCAGCCCGTACCAGGGGAAGTCGGCCCGCAGGTACCCGTCGGCCGTCCGGCGGGCCGCCGGGACGGGTGCGGCGGCGTCCTGCGGCTGTGCGGGGGCCGGCTGCGGGGTCGCGGCGGCGGCCTCCGCCGGTGCGGCGGGAGCGGGTGCCTCGGCGGGCTGCACCCCTACCCGGCTACTGCTCGTCGTCTCCATCTGAGCCTCTCGTTCCGTGGGTCCGGAACGGCCCTCCCCCACATCGTGTCGGGGGGACCCCCACCCTGGGGCGTCCTGGGTCCGGACTCATGGAGGATAGCCACCGGACCCCGAATCGCCCGGAAGGCTCGAACTCAGGTGGCGTCGGCGTCGTACGGAGTGCGCTGGTCGGCGGCCGGGGCGGCGGGCTTCTTCAGCAGGTCCGGGCCGGTGGCGGCGAGGGCGGCGGAGGCGCCGGCGGAGGCCGGGGCGGAGGCCGTCTCCCGGCTGTTCACGGCGTCGGTGACGTCGTTCAGCTCCTTGCGGAGGTCGAACGTGCTGCGGATCTCCCGGAGGTCCTCGTTCTCGGCGAGCTGCTTGCGCAGGAACGTCTTCGGGTTCAGGTCCTCGAACTCGAAGTCCTTGAACTCGGGTCCGAGTTCGGAGCGGATGTCCTGCTTCGCACTGTCGGAGAACGCCCGGATCTTACGGATGAAGCCGCTGACGTCCTGGATCACCTTGGGGAGCTTGTCCGGACCGAAGATGAGGATGGCGAGCACCACGATCGTGACGAGTTCGAGTGCGCCTATGTCGTTGAACACGTTGCCGCTCCTCGGCTCTCTCCGTTTCGGGCCACGACACACGGTACCCGGCGTTGTCGGCGGGCCCATACATCGGTGCCGCACCAGCCGCGGATTCTCCGGATGGTCATGATCCGTTCGCCGAACCGAGGACGAGCTCCAGGGTGCGTTCGCGGCCGTCGCGGAGCACGGTCAGGGTGAGCGGGTCGCCCGGGCGGTGGGACCGGATCTTGATGACGAGCTCGTCGCCCCCGTGCACGCGGACGCCGTCCACCTTGGTGATCACGTCGCCGCCCTGGATCCCGGCCCGGGCGCCGGGGCCACCGGGGGTGACGGCGGGCTTGCCGCCCTCCCCCTTGGCGGCCACGCGGGCGCCGTCGCCCGTGTACTCCATGTCGAGGGTGACGCCGATGACGGGGTGGGTGGCGTGGCCGGTGCGGATCAGCTCCTCGGCGACGCGCTTGCCCTGGTTGACCGGGATGGCGAAGCCGAGCCCGATGCTGCCGCTCTGCTTCGTGCGCTCGTCGCCGTCACCGCCCGCGTCGGCTCCCCGGATGGCGCTGTTGATGCCGATCACTCGGGCCTTGGCGTCGAGGAGCGGGCCACCGGAGTTGCCGGGGTTGATGGGGGCGTCGGTCTGGAGGGCGTCGACGTAGCTGATGTCGCTGCCGTCGCCCTTGTCGCCGCCGGCGGTGATGGGCCGTCCGGTGGCGCTGATGATGCCGGCGGTGACGGTGTTGGAGAGGTCGAACGGCGCGCCGATGGCCACGACCGGGTCGCCGACCTTCACGTTCTCGGAGTTCCCGAGGGAGAGCGGCTTGAGGCCCCGTACGCCCTCGACCTTGACCACGGCCAGGTCGTAGCCGCCGTCCCGGCCGACCAGCTCGGCGGAGACGCTCTCGCCCGTGCTGAAGGTGACCGTTATGTCCTGGGCGTCGGACACGACGTGGTTGTTGGTGAGGATGTGGCCCTGCGGGTCGAGGACGAACCCGGTACCGGTGCCGCTGCCGCTGCTGCCGCGGACATGGAGGGTGACGACGCCGGGCAGCGCGGCGGCGGCGATCCCGGCCACGCTGTCGGGGGCGCGGCCCTTGCTCTCCACGGCTGCCTGGGGCAGTTCGAGGCGGGTGCTGCTCTGCCGTTCGGCGAGGACGCCGAGCCAGCCGCCGACGCCGCCGGCGAGCAGGGCGATGCCGAGGCCGAGCGCGACGGCATGGCGCAGCCGGACCGCTGCGCCGCCCGGCGCCTTCCCCTGGTCGGCGACCTGCAGCGGCTGCTCCCCCCAGGGGTCGTACCGCACCCCACTCACCGCGGACCCGGACTCGGACTCGGACTCGGGCGACGGCGGCGCGGGCTCAGCCGACGGCGACGCGGGCTCGGGCGCCGGCTGGGAAACCGCACCGGGGGTCTCCGATCCGGGACCGGCCGCAGGGCCCGGAGTCGAATCTGGTGCATGCGGGGCGGCATCGGCCGCCTGTCCAGCCGCGCCCCCCGCCGACGGGACGCCGTCGGGCGCCAGGGCGGCAGCCGGCCCGGGCGACCGCGGCGCAGCCTCGGGCGCCGAGGCGGGCTCGGACGCCGGGGCGCGAGCCGGCTCGGGCGACAGTGGGGCGGGCGCGGGCGCGGAGGCGGGCGCGGGCGACCGCGGGACGGGCTCGGCCACCGGGGCGGGAGCCGGCCCGGGCGACCGCGGGCCGGGCTCGGGCACCGGGCCGGGCTCGGGCGACGAGGCGGGCTCGGGCGACCGCGGGGCGGGCTCGGGTGTCGGGGTCGGCCGGGCCGGCGGGGGGGGGGGGGACGGGCCGGTCGTGGCGGGCTGCTGCTGGTCGGCCATGGGCGCTCCCCCGAGGTACCTGTGACACCGCCGGGCGGCGCATCTGCCGCAGATTCAACCAGGTCCCCCGGGGCCCGGACCGCCCGGGCCCGGGTCCGCGTCAGCGGGTCAGCGAGACCGGCCGGGGCGACGGGGTGAGCGACGGGGAGGGCGGCGGCAGGGGTCCCGTGGGACGCGGGCCGGCGACGAACCCGGGACCGGGCGCCCGGTCACGGACCACCGCGTCGGCCACGGACACCGCCGGGCCGGGCCGGGACGCCGGGGCCTCACCACGCACGGTCGGGTCGAGGTTGTCGACCGGCAGCGAGCCGCCCAGCGCGATCGCGGCCAGCGACACCGCTCCGGCCGCCACGAACGCGAAGCGCCGGCGCGGCCGCCCCACCTCGTGTATGCGGAAGCCCTGCTGCGGTGGGGTGGTCGGAGCCACGTACCCGAAGAGCTCCGCCCCCGGCGGAGCCGGCGGACGCGGCGACCCGTCGGGACCGTCGCCCGGCAGCCCCTGCAACCGGGCCAGCAGCCCGGCCGACAACGGCGGCGGCGCGCTCTCGACGAACAGGCTCTTCACGCGGCGCTGTGCATCGGCCTCGGCCTTGCACTTGGCACAGGTGGCCAGGTGCGCCAGGACCCGCTCGCGTGCGTCGTGGTTCAGTTCCCCGTCGACCAGGGCGGCGAGCCGGTCGCCCAGGTGCTGTTCGGCAGGAGAGGGACTGACTCCGCTCACTCGGCTCCGCCCTCTCCCCCGGCGCCCGGCGCCCCCACCGCCGCTCCCGCCAGCGCCCGCTGCTCCGCACGGGCTTCGGGGGACCGGTGCTTGAGCGCCTTGCGCAGGTGCGAACGGCCTCGGTGGATACGGCTGCGCACGGTGCCGAGCTTCACGCCCAGCGTCGCGGCGATCTCCTCGTACGACAGGCCCTCGATGTCGCACAGCACCACGGCCGCACGGAACTCGGGGGCGAGGGTGTCCAGCGCCTGCTGGACGTCCGCGTCGAAGTGGGTGTCGTGGAGGACCTGCTGCGGGGACGGCTCACGGCTCGGCAGCCGCTCCGCGGCGTCGTCGCCGAGCGCGTCGAAGCGGATCCGCTGCTTGCGGCGGACCATGTCGAGGAACAGGTTCGTGGTGATCCGGTGCAGCCAGCCCTCGAACGTGCCCGGGGTGTAGGTGGAGAGCGAGCGGAAGACGCGGACGAAGACCTCCTGCGTGAGGTCCTCGGCGTCGTGCTGGTTGCCCGTCAGACGATAGGCGAGGCGGTAGACCCGCGCACTGTGCGTGCTGACGATCTCCTCCCATGAAGGAGGGGTCCACGCCTGGGTGCCCGCATCGTCGGCAAAGGTCGCGGTGGCAGCGGTGTGGAAGCGGTCAGCAATGTTGGTCACGGATTTCGGCTCACCCGCCGACCAGAAGAGGCGTCTGAATACGCCTCCACGATCCACAGGCGCAGCCGCACCTCCCCTATCGGCTCTGGTGGTGTCCAGTGGAGTCCCTACCATAGCCACCCCTCCCGTCAGCTCCGGATAAGCGTTTTTGCAGTAACTTTGCACGTGCCTGTGGCTCGCCGGGCCGTCGATCTGCCCGGTGCCGTCCCCATCTATCCCGGCTGCGCCCCGCCCTTACGCCCCTTTTGCCTCGCTGGGTCTTTCCGCCGCCGTTTTCTTCAACGTGCGGTCCCATCTGCGGGTTCCCGACGTCAGCGGATACAGTCACCGTTGCGCCAACTATGGGGACAGGAGAGGGTCATTACCGGCAACCGGCAGACGAGCTGGGCGTTCGCCGACGCGTTTGTCGCCGAGGACGACGCTCTGCGGTGGGCCCGCGACCGGGCCAGGGAAGCGGGCCTGCGCTCCGTCTCCCCGGGCACCGGCGCCGCGCTGCGCCTGCTCGCCGCCACCGCGGACGCCAAGGCGGTCGCCGAGATCGGCACCGGCACCGGCGTCTCCGGCATCCACCTCCTCCACGGCATGCGCCCCGACGGGGTGCTGACCACCGTGGACCCCGAGGCCGACCGGCAGGCCTTCGCCCGCCAGGCCTTCCGCGCCGCCGGCTTCGCGGGCAACCGCGCCCGGTTCATCCCCGGCCGGGCACTCGACGTACTCCCCCGGCTCGCCGACGGCGGATACGACCTCGTGTTCTGCGACGGCGACCCGACCGAATCCCTCGACTACCTCGCCGAATCGTTGCGCCTGCTGCGGCCCGGCGGGCTGGTGTGCTTCGAAGGCGTCTTCTCGGACGGCCGGACCGTCGATTCGGGGGCGCAGCAGACGGAGGTCCTGCGCGTGCGGGAGCTGCTGCGCAGCGTCCGCGAGAGCCCGGCGCTCGAGGCGGCCCTGCTGCCGGTCGGCGACGGCCTGCTGTGCGCGGTCCGGCGCTGACGGTTGCGGTTCCGGTTGCGCCGCCCGTCCGGGCTGGTCGCCGGCCGGGCCCGGAAAACAACACCGCCCCGGCCGCAGGGAACGGACGGGGCAGCGCAGAGAATGCAGAGAATGCAGAGAATGCAGATGGTGCGGGGTGCTGCCGACTGGTTAGCCGACGACCTTCTTCAGGGCGTCACCCAGGGCGTCCGCCTCGTCCGGAGTCAGCTCGACGACGAGCCGACCGCCGCCCTCGAGCGGTACGCGCATGACGATGCCCCGCCCCTCCTTGGTGACCTCGAGCGGGCCGTCGCCCGTCCGCGGCTTCATGGCCGCCATGCTCGTTCCCCTTCCTGAAACCAGCTCATCGTCAGCCGACGGCCCCATTCAGGCGCCTGGAACCCGGCATCGAACACATTGCTTCCTGGCCATTATCCCGCATGTCAGGACCCGATGACCAACATCGGCAGGGAACGCTTGCGCAACGCGCTCGGCCAAAACCACTCATTTCGGGGACGTGCCTGCGATACTGCGCCGCCGCACCCGGCGTCCGCCCTCCGCTTTCTTTGACGCACATCACATGCCTGCGGACGGTCCGGTCCGCCATGCTGGCCCTTGCACCAGCCGGTACCGGCCGGTAGCCAAGCCCGCGACGAAGGGGGACCCCTGCCATGGCCGACAGCGTGCTCTACGAAGTGACCGACGGACTGGCCACGATCACGATCAACCGGCCCGACGCCATGAACGCGATGAACACCGAGGCCAAGGTCGCGCTGCGCGACGCGGTCCAGTCGGCGGCCGCGGATCCGGCCGTCCGGGCGGTGCTGCTGACCGCGGCCGGGAACCGGGCGTTCTGCGTCGGCCAGGACCTCAAGGAGCACATCGGGAACCTGGCGGCGGACCGTGAGAACGGGTCCTCGCTGACGATGACCACGGTCGCGGACCACTACAACCCGATCGTGCGCGCCCTGACCGAGATGCCCAAGCCGGTGGTGGCGGGCGTCAACGGCGTCGCGGCCGGAGCGGGCTTCGGCTTCGCACTGGCGGCGGACTTCCGGGTGGTCGCCGACACGGCGTCCTTCAACACCTCCTTCGCGGGGGTGGCCCTCACCGCGGACTCGGGCGTCTCCTGGACCCTGCCCCGCCTGATCGGCGCGTCGCGCGCCTCCGACCTGCTGCTCTTCCCCCGCTCGGTGAAGGCGCAGGAGGCGTATGAGCTCGGCATCGTGAACCGCCTGGTCCCCTCCGAATCCCTGCACGCGGAGGCCGAGGCCGTCGCCCGCGCCCTGGCGGCCGGCCCGACGGTGGCCTACGCGGCGCTGAAGGAGTCCCTGGCCTACGGGGCGTCCCACTCGCTGACGGAGGCCCTGGCCCACGAGGACACCCTGCAGGCCCGCGCCGGCGCCTCCGCGGACCACGCGATCGCCGTCGAGGCCTTCCTCGCCAAGCAGCCGCCGAAGTACCTGGGCCGCTAGGCCCTGTCGGGCCCGCCCGCCGTACCCCCGCCGCTCAGGCGGGGGTACGGGCGACGCAGGGGGCCAGGTGGTCGTTGACCAGCCCGCAGGCCTGCATCAGCGCGTAGGCGGTGGTGGGGCCGACGAAGCGGATCCCGGCCTTCTTCAGGGCCTTGGACAGGGCCGTGGACTCGGGCGTCACCGCCGGGACCTCGGAGATCGTCGCGGGGGCCGGCCGGCCCGGCTCCGGGGCGTGCGACCAGATCAGCTCGTCCAGTTCGCCCGGTTCCCACTCCGCGAGGACCTTCGCGTTGGCGAGGGTGGCCTCGATCTTGGCCCGGTTGCGGATGATCCCCTCGTCGGCGAGCAGCCGCTGCGCGTCGGCCGGTCCGAACGCGGCGACCTCGGCGATCACGAAGTTCGAGAAGGCGGTACGGAACCCCTCCCGGCGCCGCAGGATCGTCAGCCAGGACAGCCCCGACTGGAAGGCCTCCAGGCACAGCCGCTCGTACAGGGCGTCGTCCCCGTGCACGGCGCGGCCCCACTCCGTGTCGTGGTACGTGATGTAGTCCTCGGTGGCCAGCGCCCAGGGGCAGCGCAGGCCCCCGTCCGGGCCGGCGATCGCCGTCACTGCCGCTCCTCGCCCTTGTGCAGGTCGACCGTCGCGCCGGTCGCCTGCGCGCGGGTGTGCGCGGCCGCGGCCGTGAGCTCCGCGATCCGTGCGTCGCGCTCGGTGAGCTCCGCCGCGAGCCGCTCCAGTACGTCGTCCACCTCGGCCATGCGGTAGCCGCGCGGGGCGACCGGCAGCCGCAGCGCGTCGATGTCGGCCCGTACGACCGGGCGGCTCTCCGGCAGCGCGTCGGCCACCCGGTCCGGCTCCGCCTCCGGCAGCACCGCCTCGGAACCGCCGCCCACCACGGCCAGGGTGACCGCCGCGACGACCACGACCAGCGCGATCAGCAAGAACCAGAACACGAGCAACTCCCTGAGAGACATCGGGCCACCGGCCACCAGGTTAAGGTCGCAGCGAGGCGCGAGGGCCGCCGGAGGAGGAAAGAACGGGATGCTGCGACTGGGCAGGCGCGAGTTCGACACCCACGAGCCGGTGATCATGGCCATCGTGAACCGGACGCCGGACTCCTTCTACGACCAGGGAGCGACGTTCCGCGACGAGCCCGCGCTGGACCGGGTCGAGCAGGCGGTCGCGGAGGGCGCCGCGATCATCGACATCGGCGGGGTCAAGGCGGGTCCGGGCGAGCACGTGGACGCGGCCGAGGAGGCCCGGCGCACGGTCGGCTTCGTGGCCGAGGTGCGGCGCCGCCACCCGGACGTGGTGATCAGCGTCGACACCTGGCGGCACGAGGTCGGCGAGGCGGTCTGCGAAGCCGGGGCCGATCTGCTGAACGACGCCTGGGGCGGTGTGGACCCGAAGCTCGCAGAGGTCGCGGCGCGCCACGGCGCGGGCCTGGTCTGCACGCATGCGGGCGGGGTCGAACCGCGCACCCGGCCGCACCGGACCACGTACGACGACGTGATGGCGGACATCCTGCGGGTCACGGTGGGGCTGGCCGAACGCGCGGCCGCGCTGGGCGTCCGCCGGGACGCGATCATGATCGACCCGGGCCACGACTTCGGGAAGAACACCCGCCATTCGCTGGAGGCCACCCGCCGGCTGGGCGAGATGACGGACACGGGCTGGCCCGTGCTGGTCTCGCTGTCCAACAAGGACTTCGTGGGGGAGACCCTCGACAAGCCGGTCAAGGAACGCCTGTTGGGCACGCTGGCCACGACGGCGGTCTCGGCATGGCTGGGCGCCCAGGTCTACCGCGTCCACGAGGTCGCCGAGACCAGGCAGGTGCTGGACATGGTCCGCTCCATCCAGGGCCACCGCCCCCCGGCGGCGACCCGGCGCGGCCTGGCGTGAGCGGTGCCCCCGGCGGTGGGCCGCCGGGGGCTCCCGGGGTGCGGGCCGGCTACTTGCCGACCTCCTTGGTCACCAGCGCGATCGCCTCGTCCACGTCGTCCGTGACGTGGAACAGGTAGAGGTCGCGCTCCGAGGCCTTGCCCTGCGCGATCACCGTGTTCTTCAGCCAGTCGACGAGCCCGGACCAGTACTCCGACCCGAAGAGCACGATCGGGAACCGGGTGATCTTCTGGGTCTGGACCAGGGTCAGCGCCTCGAACAGCTCGTCCAGCGTGCCGAGTCCGCCCGGCAGGACCACGAAGCCCTGGCTGTACTTGACGAACATCGTCTTGCGGACGAAGAAGTACCGGAAGTTCAGCCCGAGGTCCACGTGCTGGTTGAGCCCCTGCTCGAACGGCAGCTCGATGCCCAGGCCCACGGAGATGCCGTTGGCCTCCCGGGCGCCCTTGTTGGCCGCCTCCATCGCTCCCGGGCCGCCGCCCGTGATGACCGCGAAGCCCGCCTCGACGAGCGCGCCGCCGATCCGCACGCCGGCCTCGTACTCCGGCGACCCGGCGGGCGTACGCGCCGAGCCGAACACGCTGATCGCCGGCGGCAGCTCCGCCAGCGTGCCGAAGCCCTCGATGAACTCCGACTGGATGCGCAGGACCCGCCAGGGATCGGTGTGCACCCACTCGGAAGGCCCGGCCGAATCCAGCAGCCGCTGGTCCGTCGTACTGCCCGCCTGCACCTGGCCCCGCCTGCGCAGCACCGGCCCGAGCTGCTGCTCCTCGGGCCGACGACGAGCGTTGCCTTCGGGGTTGCCCATGATGTGCTCCCTCCTGCTGATCGTTGGATCAGGGTAGGCGCACAAAGGTGACGGGAAGCGGAATTCAGGAGGTCAGCCAGGCGCGGAGTCGTTCTTCGCAGTGGAGGATCGCCTTGGTTTCGACGCGCTCGTCGACCTTGTGGGCCAGCAGGGCGTCGCCCGGGCCGTAGTTCACCGCCGGGACGCCGAGGGCGCTGAAGCGGGAGACGTCCGTCCAGCCGAACTTCGGCATCGCGCGGCCGCCGACCGCCTCCATGAACGCGGCCGCGGCCGGGTGGGAGAGGCCGGGGAGGGCGCCGCCGGAGAAGTCGTCGATCACGAACTCGTCCACGCCGCAGTCCGCGAAGACCTCACGGACGTGGGCGATCGCGTCGTCCATGCTGCGGTCCGGGGCGAAGCGGAAGTTGACCGTCACGGTGCAGGCGTCGGGGATGACGTTGTTGGCGACACCGCCCTCGATGCGGACGGCGTTCAGGCCCTCGTGGTACTCCAGGCCGTCGATGACGGGCTTGCGGGGTTCGTACGCCGCGAGTTTGGCGAGAATCGGGGCCGCCGCGTGGATGGCGTTGGACCCCATCCAGCTGCGCGCGGAGTGGGCGCGCTCGCCGCAGGTGCGGAGCAGGACGCGCAGGGTGCCCTGGCAGCCGCCCTCGACCTCGGCGTTCGACGGTTCCAGCAGGACCGCGAAGTCGCCGGTCAGCCAGTCGGGGTGGGCTTCGGCGACCTTGCCCAGGCCGTTGAGGTCGGCGGCGACCTCCTCCTGGTCGTAGAAGACGAAGGTGAGGTCGCGGTTGGGCTCGGGTACGGTCGCGGCGATGCGCAGCTGCACGGCGACGCCGGACTTCATGTCGGTCGTTCCGCAGCCCCACAGGACGTCGTTCTCGTCGAGGCGGGACGGCACGTTGTCGGCGATCGGCACCGTGTCCAGGTGGCCGGCGAGCACGACGCGCTCGGGCCTGCCGAGGTGCGTGCGGGCCACGACGTTGTTGCCGTACCGGTCGACCGTGAGGTGCGGGAGGGCGCGCAGCGCCTGCTCCACCAGGTCGGCGAGGACCTTTTCGTCGCCGCTCACGGACGGGATGTCGACGAGCCGGGCGGTCAGCTCGGCGGCGTCCAGGGTGAGGTCCAGCTCGGATTCGGACATGGCTCTGACCCTAACGCCCCGGGCTGCGACGAACCTCCCACGTCCGGCCGGTGGACGCGTCGCGTGGCTCAAGTACGGTGGGCGGCGTGTCCCAGAGCGATCACCTCCGCCCTCGCCGCCGCCGACCGCTGCTCAAGGTCGCCGGTGCGTTCGTTCTGCTCGCGCTGATCGGCTACGGCGCCGTGCAGTACGACTCGACGAACGGCAGCGGCGGTGCTCCGCACTGCACGGCCAGCCTGCGGACGGGCGAGCAGGCCGTCGACATGACCCCCGAGCAGGCGGCCAACGCGGCGACGATAGCGGCGGTCGGCGTGGCCAAGGGCCTGCCGGACCGGGCCGTGACCATCGCGCTGGCGACCGCGATGCAGGAGTCGATGCTGCGCAACCTCGACCACGGCGACCGGGATTCGCTGGGCCTGTTCCAGCAGCGGCCCTCGCAGGGCTGGGGCACTCCGCAGCAGATCATGGACCCCGTGTACTCGGCCGGGATCTTCTACGACCGGCTCGCGGCGATCAAGGGGTACTCGCGGCTCCCGCTCACGGAGGCGGCGCAGCAGGTGCAGCTGAGCGGTTTCCCCCAGGCGTACGCGAAGCACGAGCCGGACGCGACCGTCCTGACGGCCGCCTTCGCCGGTGACGGCGAGCTGATGTGCGGCGGGCCCGCTCCGACGGCGCCGGGCGACCCGGAGAAGGTGCGCACGGAGCTCACCCGGATCTTCGCGAAGGACAAGACGCACTCCGCGCCGGCGGGCCCGAACCGGACGGCGGAGGCGGGCCGGGCGGTGAAGGAGGCCGAGGTGACCTTCGTGGAGAAGCGGGACGGCGGCGCGTCCGCGGCGCGCGGCAGCAAGGCGATGGCGGGCTGGGCGGTGGCCAACGCGCACGGAATGGGCATCGCGCGGGTGTCGTACGACCGGGCGGGCTGGATAGCCGGCCAGGCCAAGGGCAAGTGGCAGCCGGCGGGCGCCGCCGGCGGGAAGTCCGCCCCCGCGGATCCCTATGAGGCGAAGCAGGACGAGGTGCGGATCTTCGTCGCGCGCTGAACCGGTCCGCGCGACCGGTCGCCCGTACGAGGCGTCCCCCGTGCGGGCGTGACCCGGTGGGCGTCCCGATCCGCCTCCGGAGGGACGGAACCCCTGGTCGGCGCGCATTCATGGGCTTGTCGCGGAAGCCGATTAAACGATGCGTTACTGATCCTTTACCCGGTGCCTCCGCAACTCCACCCGCCCCCTGAGCGGTTGTACACGGTGTACTCAGCCGCTACCGCTTAGGAGCATCATGTCCCTCCCCCTGACCCGCCGGATCGCCCGTACCGCGCTGCTGCTCGCAGCCGGGGCAGCTCCCGTGGTCGGTGCGGCCGGCGCGGCCAGCGCCGCGGGCCTGGAGTCCGTGCCGCAGCTGGGCGCGCTCACCAGCCCGGACGCCGCCGGCACCGCGGGCGACGTGGTCGGCACCGGCGAAGCCGCCGCCACCACCGCGACGGGCACCGCCACGGACACCGCCGCCAAGGCCGTACCCGGCGCCCCCGCCCAGGTCACCGACACCGCGGGCGCGCTGCTCGGCGGACTCCCGGCGGCCAAGGGCCTGCCGACGAGCGGGCTGCCGACCGGCGAGCTGGCCGGCTCGGTCCCCACCCAGGCGCTGCCGCTGGGCGGCCTCCCCCTGGGCGGCTGACCCGCCTCGGGCAGAGCGCCGAGCAGAATGCCGAGGGGCCGGGAGCGCGAACTCCCGGCCCCTCGGACTGCGTACGGGCTGCCCGGCGGCCTCGTACGGGGTGCGTGCGTACGGACCGGTACCGGATCAGGCGAGGCGCTTGACCGCCGCGTCGACGCGCTCGTCCGTCGCCGTGAACGCGACGCGGACGAAGCGCGCGCCCGCCTCGCCGTAGAAGTCGCCCGGCGCGACCAGGACGCCCAGCTCGGCGAGGTGGGCGACCGTGTCCCAGCAGGGCTCGTCCCGGGTCACCCACAGGTACAGGCTGGCCTCGCTGTGCTCGACCCGGAAACCGTGCGCCTCCAGGGCGGAGCGCAGGGCCTCGCGCCGTGCGGCGTAGCGCCCGCGCTGCTCCGCGACGTGCGCGTCGTCGCCGAGCGCGGCGACCGTGGCCGCCTGCACGGGGGCCGGGGTCATCATGCCGCCGTGCTTGCGGATCTCCAGCAGCTCGCCGAGCACCTCGGCGTCACCGGCGATGAACGCCGCCCGGTAGCCGGCCAGGTTCGAGCGCTTGGAGAGGGAGTGGACGGCGACGACGCCCTCGTACGAGCCGCCGCAGACGTCGTCGTGCAGGACGGAGACGGGCTCGGCCTCCCAGCCCAGCTCCAGGTAGCACTCGTCGCTGAAGAGCAGGATGCCGTGCTCGCGCGCCCAGGCCACGATCCGGACCAGGTCCTCCTTCGGGATGACCTTCCCGGTCGGGTTGGACGGGGAGTTGAGCCACAGCAGCTTGACGCCGGCCGGGTCGAGCTCGGTCGGGTCGTCGTAGACGACGGCCTCGGCGCCGCACAGCCGCGCGCCGACCTCGTACGTGGGGTAGGCGAGACGGGGGTAGGCGACCTTGTCCCCGGCGCCCAGGCCCAGCTGGGTCGGCAGCCAGGCCACCAGCTCCTTGGAGCCGACGACCGGCAGGACGTTGCGGTGTCCGGCGGCGCTCGCGCCGAGGCGGCCCTTCAGCCAGCCGGTGATCGCGTCGCGCAGGGCGGCGGTGCCCCACACCGTGGGGTAGCCCGGGGAGTCGGCGGCCGCGACGAGGGCATCCTGGATCAGCTGCGGGACCGGGTCCACGGGCGTGCCGACGGACAGGTCGACGATGCCGTCCGGGTGGGCCGCCGCCGTCTTCTTGTACGGCTCCAGCTTGTCCCAGGGGAAGGCGGGAAGACGTGCGGATACTGCGGCCACGGTGGTCTCTGCTCTCTACTGGTGCTGGACGTACTGGATGTCCCGGTGGGCGCACCGGGTGGACGTGCCGGGAAATGCCTCGGTCCCGCGCGGCACGGGGGCCGTACGGGACCGGGGCACGCGTTCCGCCGTGGGGGCGGTGGCCGTCAGTGGCCTTCGCCCATGGGCGGCAGCGCGGCGATGAAGGGGTGGTCGCGCTCGATCAGGCCCAGCTTGGAGGCGCCACCGGGCGAACCGAGCTCGTCGAAGAACTCGACGTTCGCCTTGTAGTAGTCCTTCCACTCCTCCGGGGTGTCGTCCTCGTAGAAGATGGCCTCGACCGGGCAGACCGGCTCACACGCACCACAGTCGACGCACTCGTCCGGGTGGATGTACAAGGACCGCTGGCCCTCGTAGATGCAGTCGACGGGGCACTCTTCGATGCATGCCTTGTCCTTGACGTCGACACAAGGCTCCGCGATGACGTAGGTCACGCTCTCGTTCCTCCTCGGTAGGGCTTTCCATATCGCGCGGGAGCGCGGCGTCGTCGATGCCCACGCCTAGTATCTCCGTTCCCGGGCACGATCCGAACAGGAGGGGCGGACAGAGCTGTGGAAATCACTGCCGGCGGGCTGCTGGAGATCCGTATCACCCCGGCTGACGTGGGTAAACGAGTCTCTGTACGACGGGTGGAGAGCGCGGCGGACGAAGCGCCGTCGTTCACTGACACGGTAGGGGTTCTCACATCCTGGGACCAAGGTGTGCTGACGATCACACGAAAGAGCGGTGAGTCCGTCCACATCGCGGAATCGGCGCTGGTGGCGGGCAAGGTCGTGCCCCCGGCTCCGGCCCGGCGGAGGGGTCCCGCGGCCTCTTTCGAGGAGCTGGCGCGGATCGGGGCGCGGGCCTGGCAGCCGCTGGAGAGCGAGCCGCTGGGCGGGTGGACGCTGCGGGCCGCCGCCGGCTTCACCCGGCGGGCCAACTCCGTGCTGCCGCTCGGTGACCCGGGGGTCCCGCTGGACGATGCACTCGCCCGGGTGACCTCCTGGTACGCGGAACGTGAGCTTCCGGCGTATGTGCAGACGGCGACGGGGGCGGCCGGCACCCAGGAGCTGCTGGGCGCCGAGCTGGAGCGCCGGGGCTGGGTGAACGAGGTGTCGGCGCAGGTCCGGATCGCGGCGCTGGCGCCGATCGCGGACGTGGACACCCCGGCGAGCGCCTCCGAGGTGCGGCTGACCCGCGCCCCGGACGAGGAGTGGCTCGGGATGTACGGGCGGGTCAAGGACTCGGAGGTGGCCCGGCGGGTGCTGGTGGCGGGGCCGTCGGTGTGGTTCGCGACGCTGCCCGGACGGGCGATCGGGCGGCTGGTCGTGGACGGTCGCTGGGCCGGCTTCGCCGCGGTCGAGGTCGACCCGGCACAGCGGCGCGCGGGCCTGGGCACGGCGGTGATGGCCGTACTGGCCCGGCGGGCGCTGGAGGAGGGTGCGTCGGCGGCCTGGCTCCAGGTGGAGGCGGACAACGCGGGGGCGCTCGCCCTGTACGACGGTCTGGGCTTCGCGACGCACCACGCGTACCACCACTTCCGCTCCGGGGCGGCGCGGACCGCGGAGGCGGGGCGATGAGCGCGGAGTCCCGCGAGCGGTTCGCGGAGGAAGCCCGCTCGGAGCGGCCGGACCTGGCGCTGCTGTGCCTGCTGCTCGCCGCGGAGGCGGACCCGGAACTGGACGAACGGGCCATGGACTGGGCGCAGATCGAACTGGACCGGCTGGCCGGGATGCTGCCGTACGGACTGCGCAGCGCCAAGGCGTGGGCCTCGGCGGTGACGGAGCTGCTGGGCGGCCGGATGGGCTTCCACGGCACCCCTGCCGACTACGACCGGCTGTCGTCATCGCTGCTGCACGAGGTGCTGCGGCGCCGCCGGGGCCTGCCGATCCTCCTGTCCGTCGTGTGGCTGGAGGTGGCGCGGCGTGCGGGCGCGCCGGTGTACGGGCTGGGGCTGCCGGGGCACTTCGTGGTGGGCTTCGGCGAGCCGGAGGAAGGCCTGGTGGTGGACCCGTTCGCCGGGGGCGCCTCGCTGGGCGCGGGGCCGGCGGAATTGGCCGCCGGGCCGCGTACGCCCGCACGGACGCGGGACATCGTGCTGCGGATCCTGAACAACATCCGGGCGTGGGCCTCGGCCCGTCCCGAGCAGTCGGGGGTGGCGCTGTGGGCGCTGGACCTGTCGCTGCTGTTGCCCTCGCATCCGGCGTCGCTGCGGTACGAGCGGGCGAAGCTCCTGGTCGAGCGGGGGGAGTTCGTGTCCGGGGCGACGGAGCTGGAGTCGTACGCGGTGGTCGTCGACGCGATCGACCCGGGGGCGGCGGCGCGGGCCCGCAGCGAGGCCACGGCGGCCCGGGCCCTCCTGAACTGACCCCGCCCGGCCGCCCCCCTGCCCGCCCGGAGCGGCGGGCAGGAGTGGGTCAGAGCCAGCCCTTTTCGCGGGCCACGCGGATGGCCTCGGCCCGGTTCCGGGAGGCCAGTTTCTGGATCGCCGTCGAGAGGTAGTTGCGGACGGTGCCCTGGGACAGGTGGAGGAGGGCCGCCAGTTCGGCGTTCGTCGCACCGTCCTCGGCCGCCCGCAGGACCTCCCGTTCCCGGTCGGTCAGCGGGTTCGCGCCCTCCGCCAGGGCCGCCGCCGCCAGCGTGGGGTCGATGACGCGCTCCCCCGTCAGGACCTTGCGCACCGCCTCCGCCAGCTGCGCCGCCGGGGCGTCCTTGACCAGGAACGCCGAGGCCCCCGCCTCCATCGCGCCGCGCAGGTAGCCGGGACGGCCGAAGGTCGTCAGGACGACGATCTTCAGGTCCGGGAGCGCGTCCCGCAGGGCGGCCGCCGCCTCGATGCCCGTCATGCCCGGCATCTCGATGTCGAGCAGCGCGACGTTCACGTCGTGCGCCCGCGCGGCCGCCAGCACCTCGTCACCGCGGGCGACCTGGGCCAGCACCTCGATGTCCGGCTCCAGTCCCAGAAGGGCCGCGAGGGCTTCGCGGACCATGGACTGGTCCTCCGCCAGGAGGATCCGGATGGGAAGTGCGCTCATGATCCCGATCCTAGGGGGACGCGGGCCAGCATGCGGAAGCCCTTCTTTCCGTTGGATCCGGCCGACAGCGTCCCGCCCACCGCCTCCAGGCGTTCCGTGAGCCCCGTCAGGCCGTTGCCGGCCACCGCGGGTCCGCCTCCGCCGTCGTCGGACACCGACAGTTCCACGACCCGTCCCGCCAGGGTCTGGAGCGTCTCCAGCCGGACGGTGCACCGCTGCGCCCCGCTGTGCCGGACCACGTTCGTCACCCCTTCCCGCAGCGACCAGGCCAGGGCCGACTCCACCTCCTCGGGGAGGGCCTCCACCGGCTCCGCCGGCAGGTCGGCGCGTACGCCCGCAGCGGTCAGCGCGGTCCGGGCGCCCGCCAGTTCGCCGGGCAGGGTCGGCCGCCGGTAGCCGCTCACGGCCTCCCGCACGTCGACCAGTGCCTGCCGGCTGACCTGTTCGATGTCGGCGACCTGCTGGGCGGCCTGCTCGGGGCTGCCGGGCAGCATCCGCCCGGCCAGCTCGCTCTTGAGCGTGATCAGGGACAGCGAGTGCCCGAGGAGGTCGTGCAGGTCGCGGGCCATCCGCAGGCGTTCCTCGTTGGCGGCGAGCTGTGCCACCGTGGCGCGCGCCTCGCGCAGTTCCACCGTCGTCCGGATCATGGCGCGGATGCCGACCATCGCGAACCCGCCCATCAGGGCCGGGATCACCAGTCCGGCGAGGTACTCGTCGCCGCCCGGCACCGCGAGCGCCGTGACCGCGAGCAGGGCGGTGGCACCGGGCACCGTGAAGCGGGAGATCTCCGCCGGCAGCGCGGCTCCGGAGGAGATGGACACGTACACGAACAGGACGAGCCACTCGCGGCCCAGGCACAGCGACAGGACCGTGGCCTGCGCGGAGAGCACCGCCACCGAGAGCAGTACGCGCCGCACGTGGTCCTGGCGGGCGGTGCGGAAGACCAGGACCAGGTACCAGGCGACGAAGGTCACGAGGCCCAGGACGCCGAGCAGCCGGGCCCCGAGACTGTGGCCGCCGCTGACCAGGTCGGTGACGGGGGCGCTGAGGTAGAACAGCCAGAGGCCGATCCACAGCGACTTCACGACCTTCTGCCGGCGGTTCTCGGGGCGGAGCCCGATCATGGGCCCGCCCTTGATCACCGACGTGCCGCTCCCGGTCGTCGGCCCGGCGCCACCCGTCGTACCCGTCGTACCCGTCATGCTCGTCACACCCGTCATGCCTTCAGCGAGTCCTTGCGGTACAGCCAGGCGGCGGCACCGGTGAACAGTACGAAGTACACGGCCAGGATCGCCACGTCCCGCAGGTGCGGTGCGCCTCCCAGCTCGATGGCCTGGCCCAGGCCCGTGTACGCCCGGGTCGGCAGCCACTCGCTGATGTCCTGCAGCCAGTGCGGGAAGTTGGCGGTCGGCATCCACAGGCCGCCGAGGATCGACAGGCCGAAGTAGAACAGCATCGTGATCGGGCGGACGGTGTCCCCGCTCGCCAGGTATCCGATCGCCACGCCGAGGGCGGCGAAGACCAGGCTGCCCGCCCAGATGGCCACGGTCAGGGCCAGCCACTGCCAGACCTCGAACCGCACGCCCTTGACGCCCGCGGCGACGGCGAACACGACGACGATGGCGGGCAGCGACAGCACGCCGGCGCTGGCGGTCTTGCCCAGGACGTAGCCGCGGCCCGGCAGGGCGGTCAGCCGCAGCTGGCGGACCCAGCCCTTCTCGCGCTCCTTGGCGATGCGCTCGCTGTTGCCCATCAGGACGGCGGTCAGCGCGCCGAACGAGGCCATGGAGACCATGTAGAAGGCGGGCATGGTCAGTTCGGTGCCCATGACCTTCGTGGTGCCGTCCAGGGTGCCGCCGAGCATCAGGAACAGCGCGGCCGGGTAGAGGACGGTGAAGAACAGGTACTTCTTGTTGCGCAGGGCGCGGCTGATCTCAAGCTTGACGAGCTGGTTCACGAGTGGGCCTCCTCGGCCTCGGTGAGGGCGATGAAGGCCTGTTCCAGGCCCAGTCCGGCGACTTCCAGGTTCCGGGGGTAGAGCCCCAGCGCGTACACGGCGTGGACGGTGGCGTCGGCGTCGCGCGACTGCAGCCTGACGGTGTCGCCGTGGCGCTCGTAGGCCGTCAGGTGCGGCAGGGCGCGCAGCTCCGCCTCGGCGGCCGGGGCGTCCGGGGCGAGGTCGAAGGCGATCCGGCGGGCGCCGGCCTTGGCCTTGATCTCGGCGGCGCTGCCGTCGGCGAGGAGGCGTCCCTTGTTGAGGACGAGGACGCGGTCGGCGATCGCGTCGGCCTCCTCCAGGTAGTGGGTGGCGAACAGCACCGTGCGGCCCTGGGCGGCCTGCTCCCGCATCGTGGCCCAGAAGGCCTGGCGGGCGGTGACGTCCATGCCGGTCGTCGGCTCGTCGAGGACGATCAGGTCGTTGCGGCCGGCGGTGGCGAGGGCGAAGCGGACGCGCTGCTCCTGGCCCCCGGAGAGCTTGTTGACCATGCGGTCGGCGATCTCGCTGATCCCGGCGCGGCCGAGCACCTCGTCGACCGGGTAGCGGCGCGGGTGCAGGGCGCAGCCGAGGGCGACGACCTCCCGTACGGTGACGTCCTCCATCAGGCCGCCGCTCTGGAGCATGGCGCCGACCCGGCCGGCCGCGATGGCCTCGCGCGGGGTGGTGCCGAAGAGCCGGACGCTGCCGGAGTCGGCGGGGCGCAGGCCCAGCAGCAGGTCGAGGGTGGAGGACTTGCCGGCACCGTTGGGTCCGAGCAGGGCGACGGTCTCGCCGGGGTGGAGTTCGAGGGAGAGGCCGTCGACGGCGCGCACCGCACCGTAGCTCTTGGTCACGTTCTGGAAGGCCACCACGGGGCCGGCACCGGGTCCGGTGTCCTGCACGGCGGTGGTGTGCGCCGAGGTCGTCGTCATGCCCGAAGACTCCCCCGGACGGAGGTGCCGGCGGCAGTGTCTGCCGTCGTGACTGGTGGATGACAGATGTCATGTGCCCGGCATGACTGTCCCGCGGCCGGGCCCGGCCGCGGGCACGCCGGAGCCCCCGCCCGGGATCGGACGGGGGCTCGGGCCGCCGGCTGCTAGCCCGCGTTGGTGTCGATGGTGACGGTCCGGTCGGCCGGGGTCTTGCCGCGCAGGGCCTTGCGGAGGGCGCCGACGACGTCCTGCGGGGTGACGGCGGTCTTCTCGCCGGTTCCGCGCATGATCAGGACGCCGTCGAAGGCGTTCCCGTACGTGGCCTTGAGCGCTTCCAGGTCGTACTTCTCCGTCAGGTGCCCGTCCACCAGCTGCATGCTGAGGATCTTGGGGAGGGACTTGGCGCCGAAGGCGAGGGACTTGCCGCCCGCCTTGACGGTGGCGTTGCCCGACATCGCGGGCTCGGCGAACTCCTTCATGGCCCGGTTGAGTTCGGCCTGGTCCACGACGGGGTTCTTGGTGGTGACGGGGAGTTCGACCGGGGCGGCCTTGCCGGTGGCGACCATCTCGCGGAAGGCCTTGGTGACCAGGTCCGCGGAGGCGCCCGGGTCCAGGGTGGTGCCGGCCTTGCCGGGGACGGCGACGGCCTTGCCGGTGTCGAAGGTGATGGTGCCCTCGGTGACGGTCCCGGCGGTTCCGGCCAGCTCCTGGAGCGCGACCTGGAGCTTCTCGTCGTCGACGGGCAGGACGGGGTCGGCCACGCGCTGGTTGCCGAGCAGCGAGCCGATGACCGTGACGGGGTTGTAGTCGCTGCCCGCCGCGTTGCGGACGGTGGTCTGGGCGTCCAGGCTCAGACCGGCCTTCTCGGGCTTGAGCTCGACCTGCTTGCCGCCGACGGTGAGCGTGAGCGGGGACGCGGCCCGGTTGCCGAACGCCGCCTGGAGCTTGCCGACGGCGTCGTCGCGGCTGCCGCTGATGTCGACGCCGAGGACGGTGGTGCCCTTGGGGACGTCGGAGTGGTTGAGGAGCAGCCCGGCGCCGTAGGCCACGCCGAACAGGGCGAACAGGCCGCTGCCGAGGAGGACCAGCTTGGAGCGGCCCTTCTTGCTCTTGGGCTGCGCCGCGGAGGCCGGCTTCGGGCGCGCGGGGGCGGCCGGTGCCGGGGCGGGGACCGGCGTGGGGACCGGGCCCGGCGCGGGAGCCGGGAACGGGTCGTCCAGCTCGGGCCCGGGCCAGCGGGGCGACTCGGCGCCCACGGGGACGCTGCCGAGCGCGGGGCCGCCGGTGGGGCCCGCCGGCGCTCCGGAGCCGGGGCCCGCGGGGCCGCCGTACGCGGGGAACGCCTCGGTGCTGGGTCCGCCGTCGTCGTAGCCGGGCATGACCGGGGTCGTGCCGACGCCGGGGCGTCCGGGCCGCCGGCTTGAGGGACTACGGCAAGAAGTACGGGACGATCTCCAGCACGCCGCACGTCGGTGACGCCGTCGTCTACAACTACAACGGCAGCGACTACGCCGACCACGTGGCCCT